>JADJZU010000006.1 GCA_016715625.1 Bacteroidota bacterium | reverse complement strand
CAGCGATTACTTTGTAGAGTCGCTGGGGCTGGGGCAGCATTACGATGCCATGGGCAAAGGCGTAATAGATACCCGCGATGTGGTTTATTTTCTCAGCGTTATTTCCATTTTCCTTTTACTCACCCGCACGGCAATCAGCAGCAGAAGATGGTAAGCAACAAACGGAAAATATCGTTCAGCAAAAAAGATGCGCTCATTCGTTTTGGGCTGGTGTTGGCTATTTTGATTTTGCTGAACATCGTCAGCCGGTTTTTCTTTTACCGGATAGACCTTACTTCCGAAAAACGATTTTCCATTTCGGCACCCACCAAAACCATGGTCAAAAATCTGAAAGATGTGGTGACGGTGAAGGTGTATCTGGATGGTGAGCTGAACGCAGGTTTTACCAAATTGAAAGAAAGCACCCGCAATACGCTCGAGGAACTCCGCGCTTATGGCGGCCGCAATATTGAGTTTATGTTCATTGACCCCATGGCGGTGCAAAACCTGGACGAGCGCAAGGCCTTGATGACCGACCTCATGCAGCGCGGCCTGTCGCCTACCAATCTCACCACCAAAAGCAAGACGGATACCAAGCAGCAGCTCATTTTTCCGGGAGCCATTTTATCGTATGGCGGACGCGAGTTTCCGGTGCAGCTCCTCGAAAATCAGATAGGCTATTCTCCGCAGGAGGTGCTCAATAATTCGGAGGTGCTGCTGGAATATAAGTTTGCCAATGCCATCCAGAAGCTCACACAGTTTCGCGCTCCCAGAGTGGGTTTTATACGTGGGCATGGCGAGCTGAACGAAATGGAAACAGCCGATATGCGGCAAACGCTTGAGGGGCTGCAATACGAAGTGAAAGATTTTGACCTGAGCGCCAACTACTACATTCCCGAAAGGTTTAATGCATTGATAATCGCCAAACCGCAGCGTGCCTTTGACGAAAAAGATAAATACAAAATAGACCAGTACATCATGCGCGGAGGCAAAGTGCTTTGGCTGCTCGAAGGTACCAATGCATCGCTCGATAGCTTGAAACGCAGCCCCACCGGCCAGTTTGCCGTGGGCAACGATTTTAATCTGGACGACATGCTGTTCAAATATGGAGTTCGGGTGAATACCGATGTGGTACAGGATATTAACCTGTGCAATCCCATACCGCTCATTGTTGGTGCCATGGGCAATGCTCCGCAAACCGAAATGTTCCCCTGGTATTATTTCCCATTGCTGGTGTCTGACAACACCCACCCCGTATCGCGCAATCTGGACCCGGTGGCTTCCTTCTTTGCCAGCTCCATAGACACCATGAAAAACCCCGGGGTGCAAAAAACGGTCTTGCTGCACACCACCCAAAACTCCAAGGCACAGATGGCGCCTACCCGCATTCACTTTGGCATTTTGCAGGGGAAACCGAATCCGGCCAACTATACGCAACCCAATTTGCCGGTAGCGGTTTTGCTGGAGGGCACGTTTGAAAGCGTCTACAAAAACAGAGTGTCGCCCGAGTTTCTGGCCGCCAGCGACACCATGGAAACGCTCAAGTTCGTAGAACAGAGCAAGCGGAGCAAAATGATTGTGATTGGCGATGGCGACATGATGCGCAGCGAAGTGCGCAGCGATAGCACCGCCTATCCGCTGGGCTACTATGTATACACGAAGCAGAGTTTTGCCAACAAGGCTTTTTTACTCAACTGTATAGAGTATCTGGTGGATGACAATGGCGTGCTGGAAACGCGCAACAAAGAAGTGAAGCTGCGCCTGCTCAACACTGTAAAAGTGCAGGAAGAAAAATTGAAGTGGCAATTGCTGAATATGGCTATGCCCATCGCATTGGTCGTTGTGGCCGGCATCGTGTTTGGCTATTTCAGACGCAAAAAGTATCAGCGCTAGAGCATGAAAAAATATTTTCCATATATAGCCGTAGTGGCAATACTCGCAGCCGCCAGCGGCTATGTCCTGTTTAAGAATTATTATAAAACACCGGAGCAGCTGGAAGCTGAGTTTGCCGTAAAAGACGAATCGCTGATTCACAGCATTCTTTTGCTGGATAACAAAGGCGGCAAATTGGAGCTCGCCAAAAAGGATGGCCGATGGATGGTGAACAACAAATACGAAGCCCGCGAAGAATTGATCAAATATCTGATGGAAGCCCTCACGCGCATTGCTTCGCTCGCTCCGGTGCCCAACAATGCCCACGACAACGTAGTGCGCGACATCATGAACGAGCACATCAAGGTGCAGTTATATGATGCGCAGCAGCAGTTGATAAAATCGTATTGGGTGGGCGATGCCTCGCTCGATAACCGCGGCACCTACATGCTGATGGAAATGGATGGCCAGCCTGCTGCCCGTCCGCACATTGCCTATCTGCCCGGCTACCAGGGCTACATCACGCCACGCTTTAATACCGATGAAGAAGTATGGCGTAGCCGAAAAATTTTCAGCGATCCGGCTGCGCAGATTACTGAACTAACCGTTCAGTATTTTGCAGCCCCCGAAAAATCATTTCACATTCAGCGCACTCCTGTCGACTCGCTGCAGGTGAACCCTTTGGAACCCGCTTACAGTATACAAGCACCCTACGAGCAAAAATATGTGCAGCAGTATCTTGATTTTTACACCTCCATTTCCATGGAAGCATTCGACAATACCTACTCCGGGCGCGATTCGCTGCTGAGTACCACGCCTTATTGCCGCTTGTCGCTCACGAATAAAAATGGAGAGAAGAAGGAAGTGAATCTCTATCGCATGCCTATCAACAAACGAAGCAAAACACAGTACGACCTGCAGGGCAAGGAAATTGATTACGACATCGACCGGTTTTATGCGTCCGTCAATGGCGGTAAAGACTTTGTGATTGTGCAGTATTATGTATTCGGAAAACTGCTGCGCGAGTACAAAGACTTTTTCTACAAACCGGGTTAACCACCGCTGGTCCCTATTGTTTCCACATTCAGCGAGGCGGGTATTCGTGTTTTCGCCCAATAATTATATTCGCGCACACTCAAAAATAAAGACATGAAATTTATTGTTTCCACCACCACGTTGCTCAAGAGCCTGCAGACCATCAGCGGAGTTATTAATTCGAGCAGCGTACTGCCTATCCTCGAAGATTTTTTATTTGAAATTAAAGCCGGAAACCTGACTGTTTTCGCCACCGATTTAGAAACCTCTATGAGCACTTCGCTTAAAGTAGAGGCCAAAGACAGCGGGCGCATTGCCATACCGGCCAGAATTTTGCTCGACACCCTCAAGACATTGCCCGAGCAGCCATTGACGTTTAAAACCGATGACAAAAATTTTGGCATCGAAATCACCTCCGAAACCGGACGCTATAAACTGAGCGGAGAAAACCCCGAAGACTTCCCCAAAATTCCGCAGCCCGAAGCCGTAACCGAAATCAATATTGCCGCTTCTTCGCTGAGCCACGCCATAGGTAAAACATTGTTTGCCGTAAGCAGCGATGATTTGCGTCCGGCTATGACAGGCGTGCTGTTTCAAGTGTCGCCCGATGGAATGACCTTTGTATCTACCGATGCACACAAACTGGTAAAGCTCACCCGCAGCGATGTAAAAGCAGCCAAAGCCACCCAGTTCATTGTACCCAAAAAAGCCCTGAACCTCCTCAAGGGTTCTTTGCCGCTGAACGATAACGCAGTCAATGTTTCTTACAACAAGTCCAATGCGTTTTTCGCTTTTGAAAACACCAAACTCATTTGTCGTTTAATCGACTCCAACTATCCCGACTATAATGCGGTGATTCCTCAAAACAATCCCAGCAAACTGTCTATCAACCGTTTGGAGTTTCAGAACGCTATGCGCAGAATTTCCATTTACTCTAACAAAACCACCTACCAGGTAATATTGAGTATTGCCGGAAGCGAACTCAAAATTTCTGCGCAGGATTTGGATTTCAGCAACGAAGCCAACGAACGCTTAACCTGCAGCTACGAAGGCAGCGATTTAGAAATTGCTTTCAACGCGCGCTTTTTGATAGAGATGCTCGGAGTGCTCGATTCCAACGATATCGAAATTGAATTATCCACGCCTACCCGCGCGGGGGTGCTTCGTCCGGTTGAAAAAGCGGAGAACGAAGACCTGCTCATGCTGGTAATGCCGGTGATGATAAATGCATAAAGATTTTTAAATCCATTTGGAAAACCGCCACTGCCCAGTGGCGGTTTTTATTTTTATGCCATGAGAAGCAGCCTGTTTTTACTAAGTCTCTTGCTTTCGCTGCGCCTGTGGGCGCAGCCTGATGTAGTAGCGCAGGCCACACAGTTCATTGTGGCCAAAGAGTATGCAAAGGCCAATCGCTATCTCGATTCTGTGCTCAAAAAGCAAAAACGGAATGTAGATGCACTCATGATGAAAGGCAACGTGGTGCTCAACGCGGCACTGGATACCACCCAGTCTGTGTGGTTGTTTTCCACCGAAAATGAATCCGTATTGCACAGCGAATTGCGCGACAAAAAATCGACCTACGACCCTCGCATGCTGGCGCAGGTAGAAGCCATTTGGCTCAAGTGTCTGTCTTGGGATAAACGCAGAACGGATATTCGCAAAGGGCTCTGCTCGGTGTATAGTTTATACGGGGCACAACAGCCATTGCTGCAGCAAATTCGCAGGATAAAACAACAACAAGCCGCAGACGATGAGCAGGTCTATAGCCTGGCAACCTATGCCCGCAAAGTAAAAGCAGAGGTGGGCTTCCGCGAAGGTATGCAGGTGTATACCTCCCTGGCCGCGCTGTATCCGCAAGTAGCAGGCCTGCGCTGCGATATCGCCTCCGAGTATTTTTATCAGGGCGATTTAAAATCCTGTTTTCAATGGCTCGATTCCTGCAGCCGTTTTAGCCGCTTAGACGAAACCTCCCTGCTCAACGGGGCCTTTATTTATAGTCAGCTCGGCTATTTTGAAGATGCTTTGCACTGGTTGCAGCGATACGACACCACTTATCAAAGGAGCATGAGTGTCTTTTACCGTGGCCTCATGAATTTTGCCGAAGATGGAAACATGACACAACTCCGGCAGTTTGTGCAGCAAGCCGACAGCAATTTGTATTTCGAGGAATATAAACTGGCCACCCGGCTCCTCGAAGCCGACACGGCATTTGGGCTCAGCACCTTCAATGCCTGCATGGCTACCAACCCGCCCGAGTGGTATCAGCCCTTTTTGTATGTGCGGACCATGAAAAAAAACGCCACCGCCTGCGAACCAATGTATCGCTACGGAATGTACCAAAACCGCCTCCGCAATTTTTCGGCAGCGGTGCAGCTGCTGGCCGAGGGAGCCAATTGTACAATGACCGAGGAACAGCACCAGCTATGGTTGCTGCAATATGCGTATGCCCTGCACCAAACCAACAACCATCCCATGGCCCACAGTTACTTTCTGCAGCTCACGGAATCTCCTATCCCTTTTTGCCGGCAGGCGGCTACTTATTTTTTAATAAATCGCGAGGATACTTCCGATAAAACAACCGAGGCGCTGTATCGCCTGTCGCAGGCACAGCCTGCCACTAAATATGCTGTGCTGGCGCAGCAACACTGGATGAATAGAAGAGGGCCGTTTTAATTTTTCCTTACTGGAGGAGTGGGTGGGTTCAGGTGAGTGTGATGAGAGTTCCCGCGGCGGCAGCCCCCCCCCTCCCCCCCCCCCCCTTTTGTTTGTTTTTTTCTTTGAATCAATCCCCGGTTGTGGTTTGGGGCCTCTCCGGTCAAGCCTCTGTTCCCCAGGGTGCTGGTGCCCATACATGGGCTTGCCTTTCTCTTTCCACCGTTTTTCTTCTTCGGCAATTTGCTGCAGCTCTTCCTGGGAATAAGGTACATCCTGTAGTTTGTTCAGGTCGGGCGAGCCGGCATTCACCCAGCAGGTATACCACAAGTCAGCTACCATTTTCATGGCGCTGCGCATTCTGCGCTCCACCATGCCATCCATCTGTTTGCTATAGGCTTCGCTGTATTCTTTGCTATAGGTTTTTACGGTGGTTTGTCCGCGCTGCTCAAAGGCAAATTTTTTATCCGATTCAAATGTTTCGCTCAGTGTTTTCTCCAATCCAAACACCGTATCCAGTGCGGCATGGCTTTCATACACGGTCTTCCAGATTCGTTCCATCGGCTTGCGTTCAAACTCCGCCTTGCCTATAAAGTAGTCGTAGTCCTCTCCAAAAAGTTCCGGCACGCGGCTTTCCCAAAAACCATGAATGCCATGCTGATTGGTCAACTGTCCGTTGTAATTCTCCGTGGTATGCAGCGGTACATTGGCATCGCCTATGTAATGCCCGATATCGGCACTCAGGCGGAGTATCTGCATCTTGTCGCGCAGCTGAAAAGCCTTGGTGAGCCGGTACATCATCAACTGCAAATGCCAGGGCACAATGCCATAGGCCTTCAACGTATCCTCCGAAAACTTGGCTACCGCACTATCCCAGCGTTGGGGCACTTCGTTACAGGGCAAGGTACAATAATGGTCCAGGTCGATGTAATGGCGTGGAGCTTCGTCTGGTGAGGCATACCTTCTTTTGTCGGGGTCTACGGCATGTTCGGTTATAAAATCGATGTTGTTTTTATAAAACGTAATCATTTCCGGAGGCAACAAAAAAACCGCAATACGGTTAATACGCTGATGCGCCCAAAAGCCCCATGCATTTAAATTTTGGGTAAACAGCAAGAGAAGAAAAAGCGGCAGCAGCCAGCGGCAGAGGGCAGCAGGAGACTGCTTAAATACTTTATGCATCTTGAATGGCATTTTTTTTAGAATTAGGAATGAATTTTTCGGGATTACTAATCATGCTGCCAAGCATTCTGCCAACCTCATCGTAGCGTAAAGATAAACTGGTGTAATCGCCCAGGGAAACCAAACTTGCAAAGATAAATGCACCATGGTTTCGGCACACTCCCCATCCGCGTCTGTAAGTTTAGATACAAAGTGTTTGGGATATAACCGTTTTCTATATGCTTCCGCAATGCAGGCACACACCGAACGGGACGAACGCCTCACTTGATCGGTCAAAGCGTATGTTTCTTCTTTGGGAAACAGTTTGGAAACCGAAAAAATCTCCATCGCACCATCATACGCCATCTGATAAACCCTCAAACTCTTAAATCCTTCACTCATACTCACATAAATATTGAATCATTGACTGTTTACTGCAAACAGCTACTGCTTACTGCCACTTAAGCATGTTCCTCTTCTTCAATCTCTGTCACTCCACCGCTCATGGCAAATTTCATTACATCACCGGCTTTTACATCCTGCAGCACTTCCACCTGATCGCGGTTCACGATGTAGAGTGTACCCGACAGATTGTAGGACCAGGGCGTATACACAGCCACTTTATCTTTAATATGCATGTCGCTCAGGTCGTCTTGCGTAATAAAACCCAGGCGAAATACTCCGCTGCCCTTTCCCATTTCAAACATCACCGGCTTGTCAAATTTTTTCTTCTTGCTGATGAATGCACCAAAGAAATCTTTCATCATCACATAAATGTCCTTCACCACCGGAGTGCGCTCCATCATCAAATCCAGAATGTGGAGGGCCGGCTGTGCAATCACCAGCGAACCGATAAATCCGAAAAACGCAATGATGAAAAACATGGCTACAATGCCCATGCCCGGGTAATAGAAATTAAACACCAATCGGAATACTTTTTCAATCGTGCCGTCTATCCCGTTAAACACATAGAAGATAGCATAGATGGTGACAAATACCGGAGCTATCAGCAGCATACCTTGCAAAAAATAAGAAACAATTTTTCCGAACCCCCTATTCAGCCACTCCCGTTTTCTACCCATAGACGTATTTTTTTGTGGGCCGAATGTAGCGTAATTTCTAATGGCACTTCCCTGGCCAAAAAGGGGCCAAATCCGCTGGCAACCACGAGGGCCTTTAAAACGGTACAATATGATTTGTATCACCTGCCCTGTGCAGGTGGTGTAATACCTTTACCGCCAATACTTCACTTCAAACAGTCATTATGAACGGTAAAAACAATATCGCCATCGGTTTTCTTACCATGGGCTTTTTTATGGCCTACGGTTTTTTACTCATTTATCTGCGCGACTTTGCACCCGGCAAAGAAGAATGGGCCAACTCCTACAGTCTGGGAAAACATTTCGAAACTCGATTGGCGCACGTACACGGCAATCTATTCGCCCTACTCAATATTTCGATGGGATATCTGTTACTGCGTTTTGGCTCACAGCTTAAACACGTCAAAATCATCTCTGCGTTGGCCTTGGCCGGTCTCCTGATGCCCATCGGCATATTGACAGAAGTCTATTTTGGCTTACCGCCCGTTTTAGTGTTGATAGGCGCCATCGCCATGACCGCTTCAGTAGTTTGGCTCGGCCTTGCATTCCTTAAATTGAAACAAATCACCGCATCCTCTTGATGCTTTAAACAACATCACACCATGCAAATTCAGCAATTACATACCTCCGCCAAACCCATCTCTTCAGCACCTTTGTTCAAAGCAACAGAAGGACAAGTGATTACCCTTCGGATACTGGCAAATGAACAATTAAAAGAACACACCACCAAAGTGCCTGCTTTGTTAATATGCGTAAGTGGCGAATCAGTTTTTGAAAACGAACTGGGCTATAAACTAGCCCTCCAAGTGGGCGAGTATGTCCTTATCGAACCCCATGTTAAGCACTGGATAAACGCTCAATCTACCAGTTGCTTTGTCTTGATTAAGTAAAGCAGTAGAGGCATCAATCTTTGCGTGTAATATTAAGTTGAATTGGCGTCACACTAATTTGCCAAGATAAGATGCTCATTATACCCCCCGTTCTCACCGGGGCTTTAGCCCCGCATAAACAGAAAAATTCCGCTTATCACTGCCCTGTGCCTTCGGCTTCAGCCAAACGGCCAAAGTCTTATTATCAACTCATAAAACGGCCTCATCCCACCCAATGGCCTTGAGAATTTTGTCGTTAAAAAAACGAACAAACGAAGCGTTAAAAACTAAAAACTGTTTGAGCGCAACCGCCCCCGTCACAGGAAGACAAACCCTTCCGCGCGAGTTTTTTTAGTTTAGCGAAGTGCCTTCGTTTTTAGCCAAAATTCTCACAGCCTTGATTTTTTTGGTCCTTTTGCATCAAGGCAAAAGGACGAAACTTCATCTCCAATCAGCCCAAGCCCCATATCAAATCCCTCAATCCTCCCACCAAATAACCAAACACCCCAGCAAACCATTCAAATACCCCTGCCCAATACCCATAAATCCCACCCAAACCCAAAAACGACCTACGCATCCATATTTTTAAGTATAACTTCTGAATTTTATACCATATCATCCAACCAATCAAGCATACACACCAACCAGATAACCATATTCAGCATCAGAATAGCCAATATTGGCTTCTAAATAACCTGTTTTATCTTCTAAAAAACTATTTCAAGCATCTAAAAAGATATTATAAACTTTCTACAAAACAAAACTAAAAACGAAACCGCAAAAAATCCACCCAAAACCATCTTTTTAATAAGTTTGAAAACCAACCAGCCCATGCGCACTGCCAGCCTCATAATCATACTATTCATCGCACTACCGGCCCTTGCATTCGCAACCCCCGACTCCCTTTACATCAAAGGCCACCTTCATCTGCAAAAAAACCTTGCTGCTAAACTTAACCTGGTTGCACAACATCTTCCCGAAGAAGAACAACACCACGCCCACCACGAATGGGCCCATTACCTCAACCAACCCCACCCATCCGTAGCCACACTGGAGCAATACTTCAACGAGTCCGCACAAGAATTCAAAGTGCCCGTACAACTCCTCAAAGCCATTGGCCAGGTCGAAAACAACTGGACCCAGATAGGTCCCTCCATTGACAAAGGCTGGGGCATTATGCACCTCGTGCAAAACAACTACTGCAACACGCTGCGCGAAGCCGCGAAGCTGCTTCATGTTCCCGAACAAACTTTAAAAGACGATGCCCGCCAAAACATCCGCGGAGCAGCAGCGCTCCTGCGTGAATACTACCGGCAAGCCACCAAAAACAAAACCTCAAAACCAATTTTTAAGCCGGCTGTTTCTCAAGTCTCCTTCGGTGAGGGGCTAGGGGAGAGGTGGTATGCTGCCGCCAAAAAATTTAGCGGCCTCCTTACCGAAGAACTCCAAACCATACAGGCTAACAGGTACTTCAGCGTAATAACAGATGGGGCACACAGCACTACCCTTTGGGGCGAAGAGATTGTATTACCCAAGAACCCCGTACTTTCGCTTCCCTTTTCGGAAAACGAAACCGATGCAGCAGGTGGCTCCCGCTCTGGAGACTATGGCCCTGCCATCTCCAGCTTTACGAGCTGCAATTATTCATCCACAAGAAATCACACCATAGATACCTACGTCAACCACTGGATAGGCACAGGCACAGCTGCGGGTGCCGTAAGCTGGTTTCAGAATTGCAACGCACAAGCCAGCGCTCACTTTGTTATCAATAACTCCGGCACTATCTATCAGGTAGTGCCGGTGTCATCTACCGCGTGGCACTGCGGGGCAGCGGGTTATCCCTACAATAATGGCCGAAGCATTGGCGTAGAGCACGAAGCCACTGTGGCCAATCCCGGTCTTTGGAACAGCACCGCCATGCTACAGGCATCTGCCGAAATGAGCTGCTACTTCTGCGATCTCTACAACATACCTACTAACCAAAATATAACCTCTCCCGGAATCTGCGGGCACAACAGTATGCCCGGCACCAATACCAGTTGCCCGGGCACTATTCCATGGAGTAACTGGTTCAGCTACTTCAACACCGGCAACTGCAGTGCCCCTGTTGCTGTGCAGCCCCCCAACGACTACTGCGGAAACGCCACCGCCCTCACCGTATATGGAAACACATGTGGTGCTGTCACCACCGGAGATGTAAACGGAGCCACTCAGTCAGCAGCGCCCACCCTGTGCGATGGCTACACTGCCAGCAATGCCAACGATGTGTGGTACACCTTTGTAGCCACAGCCTCCACCCACCACATCACTGTCATCCCCTCAGGCGGCATGGATGCCGTCATAGACTTACGCAGCGGCTGCCCCGGCACCACCATCGACTGTGCCGATGACGGTGGTGGCGAAGGCTCTACCGAAACCCTCATCGCCACCGGCCTCACCACCGGCACTACTTACTATGTGCGCGTATACGACTACACCGGCAGCGCCATTCCACCCACCACCACCGGCTTCAGCATTTGCATTACCACCCCTTGCACCGATCCGGTAAAACCAATCATCAATGGCACCGCTACCATTTGCAGCGGACAATCCTCCACACTCAGCATCACAAACCCCTGCAATGGATGCAACTTCATCTGGAGCAATGGAAGCACCGGCACACAAACCACAGTAACCACCAGTGGCACCTATCGCGTTTCAGCCACCAATGCCTGCGGCAGTATCAGCAGCGATCCATTTCTTTTTAATGTAAACCAAACACCACAACCTATTATCAACAACCTCAGCAACGCCTATTGTCTGGCCAGCAGCAATGCCACCTTATCGGCCAGCCCTGCGGGCGGAATTTTTTCAGGCAACGGCATAGCAGGGAATATTTTTTCACCGGCTATTGCAGGAGCTGGCACGCATGCCATCACCTATTCTATTTCGCAAAATGGCTGCACTGGCAGCATCACCCAAAGCACCACTGTATCGGCTAATCCGCTGGTGCAAATCAGCAGCACCGACAGCAACACCTTTTGCCAGGGCAATAGCGTTACACTTACAGCCACTCAAGGTAGCAGTTATACATGGAGCACTGGTGCCACCACGCAGAGCATCACTGTAAATTATCCAGCATCGTTTAATGTAACCGTTACCAACCCGGGCGGCTGCAATGCCAGCGTAAGTGCGCAAAGTCCAATCACAACTTCTTTCTTTCCTGTACCTGTGGCAAATGCCGGAAACGATACCACTGTATTTACAGGCGATACAGTAGTGCTTGGCGGAAATCCCACCGCCAGCGGTAGTGTATCGCCTTATAGTTATATCTGGAATCCGGCTTCAGGCCTTAGCAGTTCAAACACAGCCAATCCTGCGGCTGTCACTGCCGCTGCAACCTTGTATTCAGTTACCGTCACCGATGCCAACGGCTGCACGGCTACTGATAATGTTTTACTCAACGTAACCGCACCCTGCATTTATACAATACCGCAGAGCAATTTTTACTTCGGTCCGGCAGCAGCAACTGATTCATTTTATGTAGATGCAGAAAATACCTGCGCTGCCTGGAATCTGCTCTCCTGCAATTGGATTCAAATTATTTCGCCTGCCCTGCCGCATAGCGGAGATGCAATAGTGGTGTTTTCGGTTTTACAAAATACTGACACCGCATCGCGCAGTTGCACTATCGACCTCACCGGCACCGATTATGTAAATATCTTTCAGGAAGGCGTAGTGAACGACCCTTGTTTGCCACCCATGGAGGCACCCATTATACAGCAAAACTTTTGTGAGTTGAGCACCCCGCTCTTGCCGGGTGTTTCTTACCAATGGTTTTTAAATGGCAACTTAATCAGTAATGCTAACACTAGATTTTACACTGTCAATCAGTCGGGATATTATAGTGTGCAAGCTGCTGATTCCAATTTCTGTACCGCTATGAGTGCTGATGTGTATGTGGTGCATCCGGCTTGCAGGCTTATCTTCAGGCGATGGCGCTGCCGGGCAGACAGAATTCACACCTATAGCCAGGAATGTGTGGAGGGTACATACCACTGCACAGCAATCAATCAAAAACTGCTACGTCTACGACATGGCCGGCAAACTGATACAGCAATCACAACACCCTTCCATCATCAACTTAGGTCATGTTTCGGCAGGGCTCTATCTATGTGTGCTGGAAGATGCAACCGGAAAACTTGTCTTCAGAAAACTATGTGTTCAATAGCCTTTCTTTTTAAATTGCTCCTGCTTTGATGAGGACATCCGGTATGAGAAAACTTTTATCTGCATTTTTATTGGCCTGGTTGCTGGGCCTTCAGATATATGCGCACACTAAACCCTGCGAGTCGTGCACCAACCTTGTCTTCCGCGAAAACAAAGGCCAGTGGGAAAAACAAGTGCTCTATAAAAGTGAAGTAAAAAGCGGAGCGGTTTTCTTTGAACCCAACCAAATCACTTTTAATCTGTACGATGCCCGCGATGTGCAACGCATCAAAGGTGACCATCATAAGCTGGAAGGTTTCACCCCTGCTATTGACTACACCCTGCACTTTCATGCCTTCCGCATGAAGTTCGCAGGAGCACACCCTGCACCATCAGTGACGGGCAGCGAAACCATCCCGGAGTATTTCAATTACTTTATTGGCAACGATAAAAGCAAGTGGGCTTCTGCTGTGCGTGGTTTTCAATCGGTGCACTACGCAGAGCTGTATCCCGGCATTGCGCTGAACGTTTCTTCACAGAACAATTCCTTCAAATATGTCTATGAGGTAAAGGCTGGTGCTGATGCTTCTCTCATACAAGTGCAATTCCAAGGCGCTGATAAATTAAATGTAAACACACAAGGCGACCTGCTGATTCAAACTTCTATTGGAGAAATTAAAGACCTCAAGCCCTATGCTTTCCAAAACATCCGCGGCAAAGAAACAGAAGTGGCCTGCCATTATTCGCTGGACGGAAATGTATTGCGTTACAACTTTCCGAATGGTTTTGACAAAACACAGCCATTATTCATTGACCCCACACTTATCTTTTCTACTTACAGTGGCAGCACAGCCGACAACTTCGGTTACTCTGCCACCTATGATTCAAAAGGTAATGCTTTTGGTGCGGGTTCGGTGTTTGGAGTAGGCTACCCTACTACGCTTGGAGCTTATGATGTGAGTTACAATGGCGGACCTACCATCACCTTCAGCGGAGGTGGCACCTATCCGGGTGATGACATCTCCATCACTAAGTATTCTGCCGATGGCAGTCAGCGCTTATACTCCACTTACCTCGGTGGCTTTGGGCAAGACTTGCCGCATTCACTCATCGCCAATGTAAACGATGAGTTATATGTCCTGGGCACCACCGGAGCCGCTAATTTCCCCTACCACCCATTCGGCATTTGATACTACTTTCAACGGAGGCAACGACCCCGGTGTATTCGATGGTATAGCCGCACATTACCAAAACGGTTCCGACATTATCATATCGCGCTTCAGTGCCGATGGCACTCAATTGCTGGCTTCCACTTACGTAGGCGGCAGCGATAATGACGGATTAAATTATCGCGCGGGCCAGCCTTATTCCTCACCCGGCTTTCTTCGCCACAACTATGCCGATGAAGTGCGGGGCGAAATTGATATTGATAAAAACAACAATGTCTACATCTCTTCATGCACGCGGTCGCAAAATTTTCCGCGCACTGCCGGCACTTTTCAAAGTTCGTTTGGAGGAGGCTTAGATGCTTGTGTCTTTAAAATGGATGCCGACCTCAGCACCATGATCTGGAGCACCACATTTGGCGGCAGCGATGACGATGCTTCTTACTCGGTAGCAATAGATGGAGACGAAAATTTGTTTTTGGCAGGCGGTACCCGTTCCTTCAATTTTCCGGTAACCAACGGCACGATTCAAAATAATTTTGCCGGTGGCGAAGCGGATGGGTTCATTGCACACATTGACAAAAACGGCAACACACTCATTGCTTCCACTTACTATGGTTTTGCCGACTACGATCAGATATACTTTGTGGATTTAGATAAAGCCAACAATGTGTATGTGCTCGGTCAGGCCGATAATTCAGGCACCAACTACATTGTGAATGCCGCTTACAATAAACCCGATGGCGGACAGTTCATGAGCAAATTCAACGAAGCACTCACCTCTAAAATATGGAGCACCAGCTTTGGTCGCGGATTGGGTGTCACCGATATTTCACCCACCGCATTTTTAGTAGACGTATGCAATAGTATTTATGCCTGCGGATGGGGCAGCCAGGGGGTCAATAATAATGTGGGCGGCACAGGCGGCACCTCCGGCCTGGATGTTACTCCCAATGCTTTCCGACCGGTGACCGATGGGCAGGATTTTTATTTAATGGTATTAAAAGATGATGCCAGCAGCTTGGTCTATGCTACCTTTATGGGAGGCAACACCAGCGAAGAACACGTAGATGGCGGCACCAGCCGCTTCGATAAAAAAGGAATCGTATACCAAAGCGTGTGTGCAGGCTGTGGCAGCAACGATGATTTTCCGACCACTCCGGGTGTGGTGAGTAATACGAACAACTCAGCCAATTGCAATAATGCGGTGTTCAAATTTGACCTGGACCTGCCCATCTGCCTCGCTGATTTTTCGGCACCCAATGCCTGCACCAATGTGCCGGTGTCTTTTACTAATCAGAGCAGCGGAGTCAACGCGCTTACTTACAACTGGAGTTTTGGCGATGGCAATACCTCTACACAGGCAAACCCGACAAACACCTACACGCAGTCAGGCTTTTTTGATGTCACGCTGATTGTCAGCGATCCTTCCAGTTGCAATGGTGCCGATACCATTACAAAGAAAATTCTTGTGATAGGTGGCAACGGCAGCGATACCCTACCTACCTACGGCTCCTGCCAGGCGCAAAGTGTGCAAATAGGTATTGCTCCTTCCTCCGATACATCCATTACATATACATGGACGCCTGCGGCTACACTCAGCTCCGCTACTGTTTCCAATCCCATAGCCTCTCCTACACAAACCACCTTGTATACTTTATTTGTAAGCAATGGTGTTTGTATTGATACACTTACGCAGTGGATTGTAATCTCTACCGATGATTTAACCATTACGGGCGGCACCGTGCTCTGCGCGGGCGACACGCTGCAACTCACAGTGAGCAACAGTAATGCCTCCAATATTCTTAGCTACAGTTGGCAACCTTTACAGCAGATTATTTCCGGAGCTAATACTGCCACTCCCCTCGTAAGCCCATCACAAACCACTACCTACTCCGTCACCGGCACCAATCAGTTCGGCTGCACTTACACCGATTCCATCGTGGTGAACATTACTTCATCGCTGCCGGGAGTAAACGCCTTTGCAGTGCCTGATACCATCTACTTTGGCGACACTACTCAACTGGACCTTACGCTGAGTGGAAACGTAGCAGCTATTCAATGGAATGCTGACACTACACTCAGCGCAACAAACATTGCCAATCCATTGGCATTTCCACCAAATACCAAAGCATACATCGTGCAGGTTTCAGATGATAACGGCTGCCGCAAAACCGATACGGTGATTGTAGTAGTCATCAACACACCATGCGAGCAAACCAATGTGTACATACCCAATGGCTTTACACCCAATGGCGATGCAAAAAATGATGTATTGCTGGTGCGCGCTAACGGATTAACCAATTTGTATTTTGCCGTATATGACCGCTGGGGGCAGAAGATGTTTGAAACCACCGATCAATCCAAAGGATGGGACGGCACGTTCAAAGGCAAAAAGCTGGATCCTGCGGTGTTCGGTTGGTATGCAGAAGGCGATTGTGAAGGTGGCCAAAAGTTTTTTAAGAAAGGTAACGTAACCCTCTTGAGATGAACCAGCCATTCCTCATACCGCTTTCAGGTTTCTGCGTAAAAGCGCTGATGGTTACGCTCACAATTGTCAATTGTCAATTGTCAGTTGTCAATTGTCAGGACATCCACTTCTCTCAGTTTAATTTTTCTCCTCTGAATCAAAACCCCGCCAATACTAATTGCATTGATTGCGATTTCAGATTTGCGGCTAACTACAAAAATCAGTGGCAGAATGTGCCGGTGCGTTTCAACACATTTTCCATTAGTGCCGAAGGCAACTTTGCCACGCTCAGCAATGGCGACAGGGTAGGCGGTGGTTTGCTGTTTTACTTTGATCGTGGTGGCGATTCACATTTTACTTCGCTGAATACGGCCTTATCGCTTTCGTATGTAAAAACACTGGATAAAAAAAGACAACACTTGCTGTCGGGCGGATTGCAGTTTGGTGTCGTGAACAGAAATATCAACTATGCGCAACTCAATTTCGACAACCAGTGGAATGGCGATGTGTTTGACCCGAATATTGCCGTGAACGAAACATTCGGAAGAAACGCTTTTACCTTTTTTGATTTGGGAGCCGGTCTTGCATATCGCTTTAAGAAAAACGACCGAAATAATCTTGCAGTAGGCTTTAGTGCTATGCACCTCAATACGCCACGCCAAACTTTATTTAATGACAACTCCGTAAAACTTAATCCGCGCTTCACCGTGCATGCCCGCGGACAGGTGAAAGTAACGAAGCGGTTAGACATAGTGCCGGAGCTCATGTATCAGCAGCAGGATTCCAAGTTGGAAGTAGTGTATGGCGCGCATGTAAAATATTATCTGCCAGCTAAATCATCACACACTATTGCGCTCAACATAGGCGCTTATGGCAGAAGTGCAGAAGGCATGTGGCCATTTGCCGGTGTCGATTTTGATAATCTGAAGGTAAATCTGAGTTATGATGTAAACCTGTCACGTTTGCGTGCAGCGAGCCGCGCCAACGGTGGATTTGAAATCAGCGTGATTTATGAGTTGTGCAGAGTAAAAAAAATAAACAAGCCGGGCGCGGTGTGTCCCGCATTTCTGTAGATTAATTTTATGAAAACTAAATCATTGCTTTCGGCAATTTTCATTTTTACAATCTGCTTGTGTACGTGTTCTGTGAACGCACAAACCATTTCGCAACTTATAAAAGCAGGCGACAAAAAATTCAGCATACAGGAATACTACGCAGCATCGCTCTATTACACAGACGCCATTAAGAAAGATGAAGAAAACGCGGAGCTTTGGTATAAGTATGCCGAGTCGGCACGAATGTTTAACGATTATGGGAGTGCAGCCACGGCTTACAAGACAGTTCTTAAACTCGACAAAAAGCAATGCTTTCCTTTAGCATCATTTTATGCCGCTGAAATGCTTCGGGCTGTTTGCGAATGCAAAAACGAAGAAGCGTTGGCGCTCTATAAAAAATTCAGAAACAAGTATCGCAAGCAGGACTACTACACCGCAAAGACCCAGCAACAAATGGAAAGCATAGCCTGGGCTAATGCACATCTGCAAAAGAACGACTCCATACAAATTGAACATCTCGGTAAAGACATTAATACTCCGCAATCAGAGTTCAATGCCGTGCATGTATTTCCGGACCGAATTCAGTTTTCATCGCTCAGAAATATTGGCACTGAAAAAGAAGAAAAGTATTTGGCGCGCATCTACAACCAACCACCAAATCCGGAAAAAATCTTCTTGCCGCAGGGCGCCAGCGAGTCTATGAACATAGGTAACATTGCTTATTCGCCCGACAGCAAACGACTGTATTTTACACAATGCGAAACCACAGAATATGGAAATTCGCGCTGCGATATTTACGAAAGTCGCTACGAGAATTTTAAATGGACAGTGGCTGCAAAACTCAGCGACCATGTCAACGACCCATCCGCCACCAAACGCATCCTTCCGTGGGTTATGATAAAAGTGGTAGCGAAGTGCTCTTCTTTTCCTCCAACAGAAACGGAGGACAAGGCCTCATGGACATCTGGATATCTAAACGAAATGCAGATGGCACGTACCAAAATGCAGTAAATGCTACTGACATCAACACCAAAGGCAACGAGGTAACTCCGTTTTATGATGTCAATGCAAAGAAACTCTTCTTCTCATCCGATTGGCTGTATGGTTTTGGCGGTTATGACATTTTTGAAACATCAGGAGAATTTACCCAGTGGCAGAAACCCATGAATCTTATGCAGCCTGTTAACACACCGCAGAATGATTTATACTATTCGGTAGCGCTCGACAATTCCAAAGCTTACATCACCTCAAATCGTAAGGGCTCTTACTTTTATTGAATCGGAAACCTGTTGCAACGATATTTATGCTTACAGCAGAGGGTAAAAAAGATACAGAAACCGGACACTATATCTGTAGCAAAACAGATACGCCAATTACGGTAACGGATAAACTCTGACACAATACCCGTACGCACTTTATTGACGAGAATGTAAAGAAGATAAAGCAGTTGCTGCCCGTTACACTTTACTTTCACAACGATGAACCCGATGCCAGAACATTGAGCGACACTACTTCCTCCTGATTATCGCCAAGCGTATGAGGCTTACTCCGCGCTGCGAAACGAATACGAAAAAACAGTTTTCTCGCACGCTAAAAAAAGAGGAACGCATCAGTTATGAAGGTTCTGTAAAATATCTGTTCGAAGAAAAAGTGGATAAGGGATATTACAATCTGGTGGCTTTTGTTTCACAAACGCTAAAACTGCTGGAAGGTGGAAACAAATTAGAAGTTACTATCCGGGGTTATTGCTCTCCGCTGAATTACAACGAGTACAACATTCACCTTGGTAACAGAAGAGTGGCATCACTGCGCAATTTCTTTTTTCATTACAGAGATGGAATGATGTTGCCATACATAGCATCCGGGCAACTCATACTCAAGAATGAATCGAAAGGAGAAGAAACCGCGCCATCCGGCATTAGTGATAACCGCGAAGACAAACCAAACTCCGTATATAATCCTAAAGCAGCATTGGAACGCAGAGTAGAAATAGTTTCGGTGGAACTGAAGTAAACGTTTGTCATGTGTTGTTGCAGAAAGCAGTTTTGTTCGTTCAACTGTCAACAGTTTATATATTCACACCGTGCAGAAAAAATCAAGCGACAATCCTTCCAAACGAGTGCGGAAACCGATTTCTGAATTTTCGAAAAAGAAAAAACAGGATGACTTTTCTCCAAATACCGAATCTGCTGGTGGCGCAGTAAAAAAAACCTACAAGAAAAGTTTCAGCAAATCGGCAGAGGGTGGTTTTTCAAAACCATACAAGAAGAACAGCTATGCTTCTAAATCTACCGATGGAAAAAAAGCATAAGCTCGGGCGATGGGGCATACAAGAAAGAAGGATATGCCGCCAAGAAAAGTTACAGCAAAGGATTTAAGAGTTCGCCTGCCACCGGTTCATCCAAGCCGGAGAAGAAGAGTTATTTCTCCGATAAATTTGGAAAGAGCAAACCGGCTGCAGCAAAGTATAACTACGAGGACAAAAGACCGGTAAGAGGCTTGCTGCACCTGCGATGATAAAAAATCAGACGGAAAAAGAAGTTTTTTTGATAAGCAATCGGCCGAAAAGCAAACCCAAACGCAAACCGTGCGATAAAGACA
>JADJZU010000005.1 GCA_016715625.1 Bacteroidota bacterium | reverse complement strand
CAGGAAAAATCAGAGTATAACTGGATTAAAGTATTGTTCGGTTTTTTTGTCACACTATTTCTGTTCAATATTCTGTTTGTTGTACTGGCCATCCGGACTATAAAGCATGACATGATGGTATTAACCAATCTGAATGCTGCCCTGGAAAGCAGGAACCAGACAATGCAGCAGCTGTCTTACAAAACCTATCACCACTTACGCGAACCGCTGCGAAACATCTCCGGGTTTTTAAAGCTTTTACTCAAAAAGCATCAGGCTGTTTTAGATGACGAAGCCAAAGAATTTATTGAGCACAGTATACACGCTACCCAAAAGCTGGATGAAGAAATAAAAGCGCTCCGCGATAAATTGCATTGATACCGATAGGCATCAATTAGACGATGTGACAATAAGACAATGTCAATTTGGTGATGTGTTGAATTGATGATTTGATAATGGGCTGCGGCTTTAGCCGCTGATGGACAGACCATTTTCCGCTTATAACAAAGGGCCGTCCCATTTATGGGAACGGAAAGGCAGGGCAATGAACAATTAGAGCATTAGACAATGTGACAATGAGCAAAATCGTCATTCGTAACTCGTAACTCGTAAATTGAAGTCAGGATGCTTCGCTCCGCCAGCTGAGTTTTACCGAAAAAAACCGTTCTTACTCATTGCCTGTTGCTCCTTGTTTATTGTCAGATCGCTTCTTGGTTTTGGGCTTGTAAGCAGCTTCGTAGGTGGCAATCCATTGCGCCACGCTCACCTTCTGGATCAGTTCGCCAATAAGCGCATAGGGTATGTCCTCCGGTTTTTTGAACCGAACGCAGCTTTTACCCATATCTAATTTGCGGCTGCTGTGTTTGGGATACTCCGCCTGAAACCACTGCAGCAAAGCCGGGTCGGCATACATGCCCATGTGATAAAAATTGATGGAACCCTTTTGCGAGGCAATGCCGGCAAAGGGGAGCGGCTCGCTCGGTTTGCAATGGTAGCCATCCGGATACAGGCGATGCGGCACCACATAGCCCAGGCCACCATAGCTGATGGCCGCCTCAAATCCTTTGGGCAGGTTTTTGACAATCACTGCGTGCAGTTGGTTGAAGGCCGCTTTGCGGTCCTCGGGCAAATTGTGGAGTATTTCTTCCACTGTGTTTCCGGCTGCTTTCATGTTATTTGTTTTAAGAATTGTTCATCGTTCATGGGCTGATGGCAGGATAGGGTCTGCTATCGGCAATCGCAGGTATAGTCCTTCTCCAGATCAATAGCCGTAATCACCTTGGTTATTTTGGGGCAGGCACCAAACACAATGCGCACCTGCTGTCCATCGCTGGTGCGGCCCTCCAGCGCATAACTATCGCACCGGCCTGTAGCCTCGTCCGCTTCTTCTTTGCTCTTTTGTTCGTTGATGGTGCCATGGGCGAGTATTTCCCTTACCTGTTCTTCCGATATGTGCCGGCACTCCATGCGGCAGCGGGCATGTTTGGTATACACCACAGGATGGCTCCGCCAGTCGGCCGGGGAATTGTCCTGCACGGTGGGCGCGGCCACCGGCATGGCCGTGCGGCAGGTTTTAATCGCCAGTACCACCAGGCCCAGCAGGGCCAGCACAATCAGCACGCCCACTCCGCCTTTATTTCTCCGGATAGCCATTTCGTTTTTTTGTTGAAGGGTAAAGATAAGCGCAGAAAAAACAAACCGATTATAAATTCTTAGTTTAGCTACGTGATGCATCCGCGCGGTAAATTGATACTATTCCTGCTCTTGTGCCTGCTGGGCACCAACGTGGCAGAGGCACAGCAGAGGCGTTTTAATTCTGAACTCGAAAAGTTTTGCAAAGAGGCGGTCCGCGATTTTAAAAGCATAGATCCCGAGCGCAAACAGGTCCTGGACGACATGGCCGAGCAGTTGTCCCGCAAAAAGCTGGTGCTTTTTACCTGCAAAACCAACACCAGGCGCACTCTCATGCTGCAGGTGTGGGCGCAGTCGGCTTTTTATTATTACGGATTGTATAACAAAACTGCTTTCTCCATGGGCGATACCGTCAGTCAGGTGTATCCCGCGGTGGCTGCGGTGCTCACCGAGTCGGGCTTCTATTGCCTGCAGCTCGAAAACAAAGAAGCCAAGAGCTACAGCATTTCTATCAATAAAGATTTCCCGATTAACATCCTCACTTCCAAAAACGAACTGGGCAACGTAGACACCGCCAAAACCGTGGTAGTCAACATTTGTTACGAGGAAGAAGTATCCAATCTAAGTATGCTGCAAGGGCATGTAGACCTCCCCTACCCGAGCCCCCACCGCTACGACCACAGCCCCGAAGAGATGCAGCAATACCGCACGCTCAACCGGCAGATAGCCACCGAAATGCTCTACCTGGCCGACCGCACCGAAAAGGTGCTCATCCGCGAACTCAAAGGCAACCGGTAAGCAACAGTCTTTTATCCGCTTTTCTTCACCGTGGCAGCAGCGGGTGCACGGTTCATCTCCTCCAGTTTCCGTTCCAGCAGTTGATGCTGGGTGGGCGAGCATCGCTTCGACCAGATTAAAAACTCAATCACCTTTCGTTTGAGGTCCGCATTCTCATCAATAAAAGCCGGATTTGAAAAGATAACAGCCAGGTCTTCGCTGATGTGTTTGTTGAGCCCTAAAAAGGAGGGTAAAAAATGCTCCAGCATCAGCCGCAAAAAGCGCAGTTCCGGGTCTTTGGCATCGCGTTCCACCGCGCTGTTGAGGTGGTTTTTAGATTTCATCACATACTTCAGCTTGGCCCAGTTGCTTGCTTCATACTGGCAGTATAATCCATTGCAAATGCCCAGGTAACTTTCCTCGGCAGGCGATTTTCGGGAGAGCGATTCCAGCTTTCTAGTCAGTGAATCCAGTGCGGACCTGCGCGTGGTGGCCCCCAAAAAACTTTCGCGCAACTGCTGCCGCGACACGGTCTGCGCAGCCGCCTCCGTGCCGGCCAGGGTAAGCAGCAACAATAGCATCAGGAGTCGGCACCGTTTCATGATTCTAAATATAAACATTTTTTTCCGCTGGCTCATCTGCTGCGCAAATACACTGCGCAGTGCCCCTGTTTATTCGTTTCCAAAAAAGTATTATGAACAGACTACTCGACTTTGTGACCAACACCGGAAAGGCGCTGGAATTGCGCCTCGAGGACCACGGCTCTCGTTTTTTTGTGGTGCTGCAAGGCGCACCGGTATACATTTCTACCGGCACCGCTTACGATAACGATGCCGACCCCGAAGAGTGCATGCTCATGCCCTCCAGCATTTACAACTGCGACTGGTTTAGCAATTACCGCGAAGCGCGAACGCTGTTCAACACGCTCAAAGAGAAAGTGGAATAAACAGCAGGAAGCTTACTTGCCCAGCGCTTCTTTTTTCCAGATGGAAAATTCGGTAGCCGTCATGCGCTCAAAGATGTTTTGGATAGACCGCAGCCAGAAGTTGGTGAGCCCGCCACCACCGGGTTTGCCAACCATGCGCTTGTCGAGCAGCACTTTGCGCGTAGCAATATCAAACAGCACTACGTGTGCAATGCCTTCTTCTTTTTTCTTATTGAAACTTTCCACAATCAGCACCGCGCCAAACCCTTCTTTCTTTACCCCGTCTTTATACTCGGCTATCACGCTCTCAATATCCTTAGCCGATAGTGGATTATCGTCTTTGGCAACAAGGTCTGCTACGTTCACAGCTGCATTTCGTTTCTTGGCTACAAATGGATCACCATACACACTCAATTTCTGAAACGCGCTTTCTTTATTGAAGCGGGCATTATCGGTCATCACCCCTTGGTGCCACTCTTCAAAATAGCGGTCTTTAATTTCATTGGGCTTGGCATCGGGCAAGGCAAACTTAGCTTTAGAAAAATCGAGGCCATAGAAGACCAGTTTTTCGGCATCAAACAAAGCTTTCACCGATTGTGCCGAGGCAGTGCTTAACAGCAAAAAGAAGGAGAGTGTAAACGCAATTGATTTCATGGTTTGTCGGTTTTTATGCGGAATAAAAATATAAAACCAGCGACTATGCAAAATGCAATTACTTAAAAATAACCATCAAAGGTTTGCGACTTTCGGCCGGGCGCATACTTTGAATAACGGCCGAAGAGGTGAAGTGAAGCGCAGGAATCACACGCAGCTTGGTTTGCAGGGCATTTTTGATTTGTGGTTCCACTTCATCCAGATTTCCGGATTGGGCAATGTGCAGCAGAATTTCATCGGTTCCCAATTCATTTTTAGACACCTCCATCAGGTAATCTTTAATCTGCGGCACCGTGCTCAGCGCATCAAACACCGCAGGCGGAAACAAGGTGGTGCCCTTGTATTTTATCATCTGGTTCTTGCGTCCGGTTACAGGCGACAGGCGCAGGGTATTTCGCCCGCAGGCGCAGGGTTCTTCGTAGGCGGAGCAAATATCACCGGTGCGATAGCGCAACAGCGGCATGCCTTCTACGCCCAGCGTGGTAATGGTCACCTCGCCCGCTTCACCGGCTGGTAGGGCTTGTCCGTTTTCATCCAGTATTTCCACCAGCAGCAACTCCGGTCGCAAATGCCCTCCACAGCCATATTCGCATTCCGTAAAGGCAGTTTGCATTTCGGTGCTGGCATAGGTAGAATACAATTGAATATTCCATTGCGCGGCTATTCGCTTGGCCAGCGTGTTGGGCGACAAATCACCCTGCCGCACCGGTTCGCCAATACAGATGGCTTTGGTAATGGAACAATGCTGAAAGTCGATGTGGTGCTGCACGGCATAGTCCAGCAGTTTTACAATAAACGATGGCACCGCCACCATCACCTCCGGCTTAAACCGAAGGATGTGCTCCCACTGCGTTTGTGGCGACACCGCTCCCACGCGCACCGCTCCGCCTCCCAGTTTTCGAATGCCCGAGTAATAAGCCATACCGGCCATAAACTGACGGTCGAGGGTCAGCATCAATTGAAACACATCACCGGCCTTGCAGCCGGCTGTGATAAACGATTGCTCTTCATTGTAGGCCAGCCGCTGCAAATCATTTTCGGTGAGTGCAACGGTCACCGGTGAGCCGGTGGTGCCTGATGTGGTGGTGTAATCGGCAATGGCGGCACGCGGCACACACAAGAAGTCAAAATTATGCGCACTAAAATCATCTTTGGTCGTGGTAGGCAGTTGCTGCAAATCGGCCAGGGATTGTATGGCATCAAGGTCCACCGCCTGCTCCTGAAAAAGGCGCTGATAGTAGGGAGAATGCTGGCTCAGATACAGCAACAAATGACGCAGCGACTGCCATTGTACTTCTGCAATGGTCTCTTTGGATTCAAAAGATAAATGTTGCCGATAATGCATAGCCTCAGAAATTTTTAAGCACTTCGTAAACCCGATTCACCGGCAGACCTACCACATTAAAATAGTCCCCATCAAAGCTTCGGATACCCACCGCCCCAATCCATTCCTGGCAGGCATAGGCACCGGCTTTGTCATAGGGTTGATAGGCATCCACATAGTAGGCAATTTCAGACTCGCTCAGTGTGTTAAACTGCACACGAGTGGTTTCCGAAAAGAGCACTTCCTTTTCGGAGGATAAAATACACACTCCGGTAATCACTTCGTGCACCTGTCCGCTTAATGCGGCCAACATGCGCAACGCATCCGCCCGGTCGGTGGGCTTTTCATAAATCTTTCCATTCAACAAAACAATGGTGTCCGCCCCCAGCACTATTTCATGATCTTGTAGCTCCGGTATAAATGCGCGTGCTTTTTTTTGTGCCAGATGGAGTGGAATATCGCGTTGCGCTATCCCATCCGGGTGATTTTCCTCCACATCCTTGGAACGAACCTCAAAAGAAAAGCCTGCCATTTTAAGCAATTCATTTCTTCGGGGCGATTTGGAAGCTAAAATCAATTGGCGATGGCCGGACGGCACCGCAGGCTTGGGTTGAATCAACATACTGCTCATTGATTGAAATAGTAAAACGCAGGAATAGAAAGGATACCAGCAAGCATAATGACTTTCAACAAGAGACTAATGCGTGTATAATCTTTTTGCGCCTTTGAAGTAAACAACAAATAGACGGTATAAAGCAAGGGCAACTGCACCGCTATCAGCAGGTAATAAAACTCCTTGCGGGCATACGACACATAAAATCCATTCATGTAATAGGCGAGCGCAAAAATCAAAACAAAGAGCACCAGCGTAGCAGCAATGCGACCGGCATTTTCACCGGCTGCCACCGGCAAAGTAAAATAGTTCAGCGCTGCGTCTCCTTCCTGATCTTCGAGGTCTTTCACCAACTCGCGGGCAAGATTGGTGAGAAAGGCAAAGCCGCCATAAAACAACACAGCGGAGTTCAACACATGCAACATCCGCGAAGCGTAATCAAACTGAATTAGATTTAAGAAATTGATTTCAAAGAGCAGCAGCAGCACAAACACAAAGCCGGCCAAGGCACTCACCAGCACATTGCCGGCCAGGGGAATCTTTTTGAGATAGGCAGAATACAGATATAAAAGAATAACCGCCACAATGTAGAGATAACCCACTTTCAAATTCCCATAGCTATACCCCAGATAAAAGCCAAGTCCTATGCCGGCAAACGCAAACACAGCATGCAGATACATGGCCTGATCCATAGAGAATGCTCCGGATGGCAGCGGACGTTCCGGCTTATATCTCCGGTCCAGTTCATAGTCATAATAGTCGTTGATGATATTACCGGCAGCGGCCACGAAAACGATAGACATAACAAACAAGGCAAAATCAAACGGGGTAAAGAGCACAAGATGCGTCTTTAGGATGTTGATATGGTTGACTTCAATAATGAAGTGATAAAACAGCACAAGCGAAAGCGCCAGAATGAGAAGATTTACGGCACGAAGAAGTCTTAAAAAGGCCATGGTATATAGGTTAAGCGGCTAATTTATTTTTTCCCCGAATGATAAGTGGCAATGATACTGTCGGTGAGTATGCGGTAAATTTTTTCGAGTCGGGGTTGGTCGCTGAGTAGTTGCAGATGTTTGTCAATAACCTGTGCATCATTTCGGGCAGCAGGACCGGTTTGCAATTGCGCAGGCGACTGCAACATCACATTCTGCACCGATTGCATAATGAGCGGCTTCAGGATATCGAAGGGTAGCTGGTGACTTTGCAGCAGTGCCTCCGAAAGGCCATATAAATGATTGGTGAAATTATTGGCAAACACAGCAGCCACATGTATCCATTGCCGCTGTTCTTCGTCCACTGAATGAACATTCTGTGATATGGTTTTAGCTAAGCGCTTTAACTCATTTTCGGCATATTCATTGACTCCCTCCACCAATATGGGCACCTGTTTAAAATCCACCTTAGCCGTTTTAGTCATGGTTTGCAATGGATAGAAGATACCGTAACTATAAGAGGCTTTCTGCAATAAACTTCTCGATTTGGTACCCGAAGTATGCGCCAGCAGTTTTCCTTTCAAATGTAGCTGAGCAGCTACTTCTTCAATCACATCATCTTTTACTGCCAGTATGTAAACATCAGCATCAGCCAAGTGAGAAAAATCGGAACTAAACGAAGCCCCCACCGCATCGGCCAGTAGCTGCCCGTGTTCCTGATTTCGGTTGGCAATTTGAACCACCTGATGACGAGCCTGCGTAAAAGCAAGCGCGAGTTGAGTGGCCACATTTCCGGCCCCTATTATAGATATACGCATAGCACAGCCAAAGTAACTGCTAATTGAAAAAATGCAAAACAAACTTGCTTCACCACTATCCGCGCAGCCTTCGGAACATGCTGAACAATGCTCCGGCAAAGGTGAGAATACCTCCCAGCCACACGAGGTTTATCCAAGGAAAAATGATGGCTTTCATAATGATAAAATCGGCCGGCTTTTCCTGTTCGCGAACACGTAATGTAATCTTTTTATCCTCCGGATTGATGCGTAGCACATCAAACGTGAGCCCGAGTTCACCCACAGAATCGGGTAGGGAATACAAATTATTACCATCCGCAATATCAATAACAAAAACAGGTTGTGCACTGAAAATCTTTTTGCTTTCATCTATCAGTTGCAAATCAATGCCCGCTACAATTTTACTGCCGCGTTCAAAATCTACAGGCAAGGCGGGTTCAGGGTTAATCTTTTGAACCACTACAAAGGCATTAGCCGTGAAAAAAGTATCGCCAACAGCCACTACTTCCGTGTAAACAGAATCCCGGAGTTTACTGTTATCGGGCACAGAAGTAACGTGAGTAAACACATCCTTTGATAGATAATGTTTGGTGTCCGGGTTGGCCAGCAATCCCATCTTTGGGTTAATCTGCGCATTGGGCGACAACACAAACTCTTCTTGAATTTTGCCCGAAGCAGAGTCGCGCCTCACATACTTTACATCGTAAAGGGTGTTGGGCTTTTCCTGGCGGGTTTTTAAATAGGTAACCTCGTATTGGCCCATTTGCAAAGCTGAATCGCGCAGTAAGAGTATGTTTTCGTTTTTCTCGTTGGAGTTAAACTCTTTACCAAAGTTAATGCCCTGCCGGTTGAGCGAAATTACCTCCTGCTTGCCCTGAGAGATAAGTACGCCCAGCAAAAAAACACCAAATCCAAAGTGTGTTATGCTTCCACCCATGCTGCGCCAGTTGTTTTTAAGTACTACCAAGATATACACCGCATTACCGAACAATGCATACAGAGAAGCTACCAAAAACATGAAATAGACCGACACAAAAGGAAACTTGACAAACAGCTTATCGGAAATAGAAGTCAGGTCAATCAAATGCTGCTGGGTAAACTCTATGGATGCAGATAGTGCAATGAGCACTGCCACCAACAAAGAAAGTAACAAGGAATAGCCCGACCACTTGAAAGTGCCGGGAAGCCGGTTCGTTTTGTAGGCAAAATATTGAGCAGCACCGGTCAACAGACCTGCCAGAATGCCAATCCAAATTTGAATTCGGTTGTAATAGGGCACTACGTTTTCGGGTGGTGCCAGCTTATCCCACTCCATTGATTTAAACACCGGCTCCAGAACAATATTCCACACCGGAATGGAAGTGGTAAAAATCATTTGCAAGGCTGAGAGAAACAAAACCAATGTGCCAATGAACATTAGAAACTCTCGGCTCTTGAGCTCTTCTTCCTTTTCAATAACTGGAATCTGTTTTTTAAACACCCGAATAAAAAGTAGCGTAAATGCCACTACCACGAAAAAGGCCATGTAAATCAGCAACTGTCCGGTCATTCCTAAATCGGTGAAGGCATGCACGGAAGTATCACCCAAAATACCGCTACGCGTTAAAAAAGTGGAGTACAACACCATGACAAATCCGAGAATGAAAAATACATAGGTGCTGATGAGCGAATGTTTGGTATAGCGATATACGAGGAGCATGTGTAAACCGGCCACCACCATCAGCCAGGGCACTAAACTCATGTTCTCCACGGGATCCCAAGCCCAGAAGCCACCAAAACTCAAACTTTCATAAGCCCAGGCACCACCCATTAGTATTCCCGTACCCAGAATAGCAATGCTGAACAAAGTCCAGGGCAGGGCGGGTTTCACCCATTCGGACCAGTCCTTGCGCAGCAAACTGGCAATGGCAAATGCAAAGGGAAAAGTAACCGATGCAAAACCCAAAAACAGCACCGGAGGATGAATGGTCATCCAATAATTCTGCAATAAAGGATTCAGACCATTGCCATCCTGAATCATGGAGAGATAATTCGGCTGAGAGAAAATAGGCGCTTCCGACATTTCGTGGCGCAGTAGAATAAACGGATTACTGCCAATACGGTGTTCACCAATAAAAATTCCCAGCACCATACTTCCCAGAAAAAACTGAGTAACGGCCACCGTACCCATCACCGGATTTTCAAATTTTTTCAGCACTTGAATTCCAACAAAGCCCATGATGACCAGCCAGAATTGCCAAAGCAGAAAACTGCCCTCTTGCCCTTCCCAAAAACTACTGATAATATATTTCATGGGCAATTGGGTAGAAGAGTGTCGCCAGGCGTAGTGATACTCAAACCAGTGGTTCAATATCATTACAAAAAGCAATACAAAAACCAAAAGCACTGATGCACCATGAATGTAGAATCCTGTGCGAGCCAATGCTCTCCACGATTTCTCTTTATCGGCATCAGTAGAAAACTCAGCGGCAAAGTAAGCAAGGAACGACAGTAGAGAAGTGCAAAAACTGAGCACAATCAGTAAGGTTCCCAGATTGCCCAGCCAGAGATGCTCTCCGATAAATTCACCGGAACCAAAACGTTGCGAAAAATATTCCATCATAATTGTAGAGCGCTGTCAACCTACCTGGCGACAAACGGGCGCAATATTAAACAAGCAGCAGTAATGCAAAGTTTTTTGTGCAATCACCCGCGGATTACGAACCACCCTGCACAGTAACCATCCCATCCCCGGTTTCTTTCAGGGTTATTTCATCGTTCACATATTTGGAGGGACACTTCATAGAAATTTCGGAACAGCGAAAAACATCGCCATCCATTTTACCTTTTACCACCAACTGCTCACTGCGTTCAAAATCCTGTGGCTTAGCGCCTTTGTATACCACTTTACACTCGTTGCCTTCTTTATCGGTCATGATAAATGAAAAGAAATTAGGGTCTTTCTCGGGGTCATAGTAGAGTTCTTTGTCTTTCACCAGATAGCCGACCACATTTACACTCCTGCTTTTTTCCTTTGCCTGAATAAAATTGGCATACGTAGAGGAGCCCTGCGCTACATATAACACCACTCCTATGCTAAACACAATTACAACCAAAATAATAAGGTGAATCCGCTTCATTGTTTACGCTGTTTTTCGGGGCCAAGTTAAATCAAATAGCATTAAGATGTTTTCCGTGCATCAAGGCTATCGTATAATTACAAATTTCTTCACTGCATTACCCACTTTTACATAATAAACACCATCAGACCAGTTTGCCGTATTTATCCTCTGTGTGTAACTATCCAGTTTTGACGCGTACACCATTTCTCCCAACTCGTTGTAAAAGTAAACAGGACAGGGTACCTGGGGCAATGCCTGCACGGTAATCATCAAATCATTTACGGCAGGATTGGGATATAGCTGCAAGTTCATCAACTCGGTCAACAAATCATCGGCACTGCTCACTACCACCGTTTGGGTAACCACGCAGCCTCGCTGCGACTTTACATACACAGTATAGGTGCCGTTGGAAGGTATGGCAAAAAACTTGGAGTCCTGATACGTAACACCATCCAGCGAATAGCTCAGGGTATCGTTACCGGCCGTGGCCACTATGGTTATATTACCGGGATTTCCATTCATGGCGGGTATCGTATTGATGATAGCTATTTGAAGCGTATCCGGATTATACAACTGAGTGGTAGTAGTTCTTCGGCAGCCTGTAGCCGTATCGGTCACCTGGAGGGTGTAAAATCCGGGGGCACAATTCAATATCTCAATGGTCGTGTGTCCGGTGCTCCACAAATAACTATAAGCTGCAGGGTTATCGATGGGGCCTAAACTCAGCGCACCATTATTCGCATTCCTACATACAATGTCAACTTTATCAAGTGTAATGTCGAAGTTACAGCTATCGCAATTGAATCTGCGCAAACTCATCAAAGCACGGTAAAGGTTCAGACGTCCGTTGGTAGCCGTGAGGTTATTCATGGCAGAAATCCACTCGGCACTTTCCAGAAGATATTGCCTGATCAATAAAGCAACCGAATCGGGATGTTCCTTATAGGCACTGATTAAAGCAGGGCAAGCAGCAGCATACATAGCTGCAATACTTCCGGCCACATGAGGAGTTGCCATCGAGGTGCCGGTTTGATTTCCGTAATTATTGGAGGGTAACGTAGAGTATATACCGGTGCCCGGTGCACCCAAATCTACGCTTAGCTTTCCGTAGGCAGCTCCTCCGTTGCGCGCATCGTTTCGGGTCGTATTGGTAACTGCAATCAACCAATTGCTGGCACACTCGGTGGGTATGTCATGCACCACGTCTACGTTGGCGTTGTCGTTGGCGGTAGCACCCGCACTTAAAATACCTGCCTTGCCCATGGAGTCATACATGGCGCACCAAAGCGGATAATTGGCCGGATTACCTTCATCTACGCCAAAAGACGAATTGGTAGCAACCACAAAAGCGCCTTTGGCCCCGTTCGTGCTATCATACATTAATCGCATTTCGCGAACGTAGTTGTAGGCAATGACCACAGTAGCCTCATCACTCCCTGAACCGGACACGGGCAATATTTTGGCTCCCCAGCAGGCACCGGCTACCCCTAACGCATTATTTCCCTTGGCGCACGCTATGCCGCTCACATGTGTTCCATGCTGCGCGCTGAATGTCCCTCCGGTTACGTTTCCGTTGTCATCATAAGCATTCCATCCCTGCACATCGTCTACATATCCGTTGCTGTCATCATCTATGTTGTTGGCGGGTATTTCATTGTAATTGATAAAAAAATCAATGTCCTCGTGGAGCAAATCAAACTTACCATCAATAATTGCCACTACAACCGTGTCACCGGCCGCTGTTACCGCATCGTTGTTAATAGCCCATGCTTCCGTAGCCTCTATATCGGCCCCTACCACACCCAAACTTTGCCCTGTATTTTGCATACCCCATTGCTCCGTAAAGTGCGTGTCGTCCGGAACCACGCTTCGTTGCTGCACCACGTGATTAAACTGTGCAATCTGCACATCCGAATGTAACCGAAGACGCTGGAGTGTTTCGGTAGGAGAATCACTATTGTGCGAACCTAAAAGCCAAATATTCATGCGCCCGGAGAGGCATTTCTCTATTTTTAATCCTGAGTTGGACTGTAACACACTTTCCACTCGATGCCCGGATTTTAACTGCACAATAAACTCATTCGGTATGGCTGCAGCATCCTGTGACCAAACTATTGAAGGTGGCAAGAACAGAAGAATGAACCAAAAAGACTTCAGCAATTTCATGATAAATTTTCGTTTATCCACTTTTCCGCTTTTTGCAAAACTAACGCACTCTCCCATATGGTGGCTATATCATTAAGACGCATAAGTTCATCTAAAAGTTCATTCTGTTTTTCTCCACGGTGCTTTGCTTCGGCATAACTCAAATCGCTGAAGGTAACCATGCTGTAATGTGTCATAAATTTATCCGGAAATGATTCAGCTATCTTTTTCTCTATTTTGGTTCGCAACTGAAAATCTTCGCGACCACTTAAATCGCGCATCTCAATATAATTGTGCAAGGCAAGGTCCAAAATAGCATCTCCGTTGGGCTTACGTTGTTTTTGAAACGTATCCAACACCGCATTCCAATCTTCGCCCAGGGCATTCATTAAATCGTCCAACTCATTTACATCCTCAAACCCACAATTCATCCCCTGACCATAAAAAGGCACTATGGCATGAGCTGCATCGCCAATGAGGCAAGTGTTTTTGTGATGCCAAGGATAGCAGCGTATAGTGACTAAAGAAGATGTTGGGTTTTCAAAAAAATGTTTTGAAATATTGGGCATCAAAGACACCGCATCAGGAAAGAAGTTTTGGAAAAAATCATTTACACTCTTTTCGTCATTCAATTGCGCAAATGAGTTTTCTCCACTGAAAGAATTAAATAGTGTCACTGTAAAACTACCATCCATGTTGGGCAGGGCTATCATCATAAAATTACCTCTTGGCCAAATGTGCAGTGCATTTTTTTCAATCAAATGCTCGCCAGCCGGCCCGGGTGGAATGTGAAGTTCTTTGTAGCCGTATGGTTCGTGCTGCTGATGAATATTGAAATCGGGCGTTAGTTGCATTTGATATCGCACTTGGCTGTAAGCACCATCGGCACCAAAAATTAAATCAGACTCCAGAGTTTGCTGCTGTTTTGTTGCCGTATTTTCAAAAACAACCCGATTGGCAGAAAAATCAATATGAGCGCACCGCTCATCAAAATGAAAATCAACCTGCGGAAAACTATCCGCTTTCTCCACCATAATTTTATTCAAATCGCCACGGCTCACAGAGTAAATTGCCTGGTCGGCAGTGCCATAAGGGAAGAAAGAGGTATTCCCTTTTAGGTCGTGAATGACACGCCCCTTCATAGGAATGGTAATTGGCTCGACCTCTTTATCTAACCCGATTTTTTTGAGCGCTTTCCATCCACGGTGACTCAGGGCAAGGTTAATAGAACGCCCGCCTACATAGCCCGCGACCCGCATATCACTTCTACGCTCAAAAACCGAAACCCGGTGACCCCTTTTGGACAAATAACAAGCCAACAACGAGCCCACCAACCCTGCTCCTACTATTGTGATATGCTTTGACATATATACTTCCTTTTAATGTGGCGAATGTAGGAACATAGTTTTGTTCGACTACTGAATTTTATCACTTTTTGACCATTGTATGACAATTAAGTTCTCCCTTTGCTCTACACAATGAGACACGGGCATTATATTGCAACCCAAAGCACCGAGGAAATGAAAAACCCACAAGCCAACAATCCCCTGCATGGCGTTACGCTGGAGCAAATGCTAAATTTTTTGGTGGCAAAACACGGCTGGCAAGTAATGGGACGGCACATCCAGATACGCTGTTTCAATTTGGATCCAAGTATAAAATCGAGCCTTACTTTTTTGCGCAAAACACCATGGGCGCGAGCGAAAGTGGAGCAGATGTATTTGGATAGTTTGTAAAAAAATCAGCCACGCCTAGTTTGTCGTAAATTCATCTGTCATTTAGCATTCTGTGGCGTGCCGCAATTATTATTTTAGCCCCCTTAAAATTTTCAGCACATGACATTAGAAGAAAAAATCAATACCGATTTGAAGGCCGCCATGATGGCCCGTGACGAAGCTACGCTGCGCGGCCTCCGCGCTATCAAGAGTGGAATTATACTGGCCAAAACTGAGAAGGGAGCCAATGGTGTGGTAAGCCCGGAAAAAGAAGTTCAGATTTTGCAGAAAATGGTCAAGCAACGCAAAGATTCTATTGCCGAGTTTGAGAAAGCCAACCGACAGGATTTAATCCAAAAAGAGCAAGAAGAAGTAAGCGTAATTGAAAAGTATTTGCCCGCCATGATGGGCGAAGACGAAATAAGAGAAGTTGTAAAACAAGTGATTGCCAGCACCGGAGCCACTACTCAAAAAGAAATGGGTAAGGTGATGGGGATGGTATCTAAACAGTTAGCCGGCAAAGCGGACAACAAGGTTATCAGCGAAATCATTAAAAGTCTGTTGACCGCCTAAACCGCTTACATGGAAGCCTGGATTATTGGAGCCATTATTCTTTTAGGTCTTGCGCTCGTATTTCTGGAAATCTTCTTTATCCCTGGAACTACGTTATTTGGCGTAGCCGGAGGGGTGGCCCTCATCATTGGTGTGTCGCTGGTCTATGTCTACTTTGGAAATGATTGGGGACATCGAATTTTGCTGGGCTCTTTAGTGGCTGTGATGATTGCTGTTTTACTGGGCTTTCGGGTCATTCAAAGCAACAAGCTGGCCATGAAAGCACAGGTAGAGGGACGGGTTAATGAGTTGCAAACCAGCCTGAAGGCCGGAGATATTGGCCACACTATTACTGTTTTGCGACCGAACGGCAAGGCAAACTTCAACGGCACAAAAACAGAAGTATATAGCCAAGGTGATTATATTGAGCGCGATTCGCAGGTCACTATAACACACATCACCAGCGACAAAATATTTGTAAAACCACTAAAATCCTGAATATGGAATTTTTGACCGTAGTATTTGCCGGCCTCATTATCTTTGTAGTGCTGGTTTTATTTTGGCTATTGCCCATTCCTCTTTGGCTTTCGGCCAAATTTGCGAATGTAAATGTAAGCCTGTTGCAATTGGTATTTATGCGCTTTAGGCGGGTGCCACCCAGCACGATTGTAAACGCTATGGTTACCTCTCACAAAGCTGGTTTACCCATTGAACGGGACATGCTGGAAGCACACTACCTGGCCGGAGGCAACGTAGAGCGTGTGATTCGTGCACTGATTAGTGCCGATAAAGCAAACATTGGACTCGACTTTAAAGCGGCAACGGCTATTGATTTGGCAGGAAGAGATGTGTTTGAAGCGGTGCAGTTATCGGTGAATCCTAAAGTAATAGAATCGCCTCCTGTAACCGCAGTGGCTAAAGACGGCATTCAGTTAATCACCAAAGCACGCGTAACGGTGCGAGCCAATATCAAACAATTGGTGGGCGGTGCCGGTGAAGAAACTGTTCTGGCGCGTGTGGGTGAAGGAATTGTAACTTCGATTGGTTCCGCGGAGTCGCACAAATCAGTTATGGAAAATCCGGATTCTATATCCAAAGTTGTATTAGCTAAGGGACTGGACTCCGGTACCGCCTTCGAAATCCTGTCTATCGATATTGCAGATATTGACATCGGAAAAAACATTGGCGCATCCCTGCAGATGGATCAGGCAAATGCCGATAAAAATATTGCACAGGCAAAAGCCGAAGAGCGCCGAGCGATGGCTATTGCACTGGAGCAGGAAATGAAAGCCAAAGCTCAAGAAGCGCGCGCGCGTGTTATTGAAGCGGAAGCTCAAATTCCAATTGCTATTTCCGAAGCTTTCAAAAATGGACAACTAGGAGTGATGGATTATTACAAAATGCAAAATTTGCAGGCAGATACCTCCATGCGCGAAAACATCGGAAAAAACCCTGGAGACAAAAAATAATCTCCATTTTTTAAATTAGTAAAAATCCTCTTTCATCAGAGGATTTTTCATTTACACATGCGTCTGATTCAGGAACATACACCACTTCAAAAAATAGAGGATGAACGGCTATCCGCTAAAGGCGTTGAGTTGTATATAAAACGCGATGACCTCATCCATCCTCTTATTTCTGGCAATAAGTGGAGAAAACTGAAATATAATCTGGCGCAAGCCCGAGCAGAAAATCATCACACACTCCTAACGTTCGGTGGCCCTTATTCCAATCATATTTATGCCACCGCTGCTGCCGCTAAAAAATTTGGGTTTCGATCCATTGGCATTATCAGAGGATACGAAAAGGCAGTAAGGACTCCAACGCTGCAATTTGCGGAGAGCATGGGGATGCAATTGATTTTTGTAACCGCTGAGGCTTACAAAGAAAAAGATGCCGCTGGCTTATCGAAAATACTCCCGGATTGGCTGCATACATATTATATCATTCCGGAAGGTGGCACTAACCGATATGCCATCCCCGGTGTGTCCGAATTGATACAGGAAATTGACATAGACTATCAATATATATGCTGCGCTTGTGGAACAGGCGGAACGCTGGCGGGACTGGTAAGCGGTATCCAAAATGACACAAAGGTGCTGGGATTTTCTGCACTAAAAGGCGAAGACACTTTATCTGACAACGTTAAACGCCTGACCAATTCGACAGTAGAGAAATTTACAATACTATTCGATTACCATTTTGGCGGTTATGCCAAAGTAAATTTGAGCTTAGTTGAGTTTATTAAACACTTTAAAGCCAAACATGGTATACAGTTGGAGCCTGTCTATACCGGTAAGATGTTGTATGGCTTGTTTGATTTAGTGGCAAAGGATTTTTTTTGCACGTGGCAACACAATCATCGCTATACACACAGGCGGACTGCAAGGTTTGTGTGGTTATCTTAACTTCTTTCCTGACCTGGAGAATACTTTTATTAACGACTCCGGTCGCGCTGAATCGTTCTTGTAGGGACAATGCAAGCATTTGTTATTACAACAGTATCCTCTTTTGAGGTGGTATTTTTCAGTAAACACCAATAATCCATCTTTATTATAATAGTAGTATTCTGAATCTGGAAATTTCATTTAAGTGTCTGTATTATTTTTAAAATGATTTTTTATGCAGATCAACTTTAAACACGCTGTTTACCGCTAACGAATCATTAAACAAAGCAATGCAGTCTTTGTTTAGGCAACTTATGATTTATAGAAGGCACATGGTAGACAGAAAAATCATTTTATTGCAACAAAATTGATTCATGAGTATCAAATCATCCTTATTGGATCTATTCAGTTATAATAAGCGCGTTATTGGTTTAGATCTGCTTCGTTTTATTGCTGTGTTTTACATTTTTTGGGGGCATGGAATTATATTGGTTCCAAACGAGTGGAAAGAAATTTACTCCATACCTATCTATCTTCCTTTTGAAGGTGTATCTGTTTTTTTTGTTTTAAGCGGTTTTCTTATTGGCAATATTTTATACAGAACCTTATTTAACAAAGCCTATAGCTATAATGATCTCAAAACATTTTGGGCACGCAGATGGTATCGCACACTACCCAACTATTACTTCATTCTGATAGTATTGATCATTCTTACCTATCCATTTGGCGCATATAACTTTTCGTATTTTGTCTTCTCACAGAATCTTATTCAGGACACTCCCGATTTTTTTACGGTCTCCTGGAGTCTAGCAATAGAAGAGTGGTTTTATCTCCTATTCCCATTTATACTGTATATAGTTTACAGGCTGACTGGTCAAAAACTTACTTCCCTTTTGGTATGTATGTTCCTCTTTCTGTTGTTCCCATTGATTGGACGGATTTACATGTTTTACAGTCCAGATAACTCATTGCAGAATCTGGTAGCTCGGAAAGCGGTTTTCCTCAGGTTGGACAGTATGATGTATGGAATTATCGGCACCATCGTTTATATGAAGTTCCCTTTATGGTGGAATCGCTATAAAATCCATTGCCTGATAATAAGTGCTTGTTTACTCGTTGGCTATCTTTTGGTCGGCTCCCACAGCTTATTTTTATCTGCAAAGGGTATCTATCAAAACGTGTTTGTGTTTAATTACGAAGCTATTACCGTACTTTTATTGCTGCCTTATCTTTCTAATCTTAAAGACCTTGGATTTTCATTCCTAAATAAGTCCATTGTATTTATCAGTAAAATTTCCTACTCGGTGTATCTCGTTCACGGCAGTGTCGTACTTTGGTACTTTCTAAGGCAATTGCAGGATTGGACGCCCTTGCTGCAATTGCGATTTGAGTTGCAGCGAGGATTACTGTTTACGCTATATGTAGTATTAACTCTATTTCTATCAATTTTGATGTTCCTGTTCATTGAGACTCCATTCATGAAATGGCGTGACAAGAAACATACAGATTAATTCAGCCTATTTTTAATTGTTCGTAAATAAAAATGTTGACGAATTGCTACAAACCGGTGTAATTCTGGGGCGAAATTTTTTTCAGCTCTACTTTAACAGCATCGCTTACCTCCAACGAATCAATAAACAACGCTATGCTTGTTTTGTTTATCCCACCGGCACCACGAGTAAGTTCTTTGAGTTTTTCGTATGGTTGCGGATATCCTTCTCTCCGCAATATGGTTTGAATGGCTTCGGCTACCACGGCCCAGTTATCTTCCAGATCTTTATTGATAGCAGGCTCGTTCAGCAATAATTTGGATAATCCTTTTTCTATAGAGGACAAAGAAATTAAGGTATGCGCCACGGGCACACCTATGTTTCTAAGCACAGTACTATCGGTCAGGTCGCGCTGCAAGCGAGAAATGGGCAGCTTTGCTGATAAGTGTTCAAAGAGCGCGTTGGCTACTCCGAGATTCCCCTCCGCATTTTCAAAATCAATCGGATTCACTTTGTGAGGCATGGCTGAAGAGCCCACCTCATTTTTGCTCACCTTTTGTTTAAAATACTCCATCGATATATAAGTCCACACATCACGGCACAGGTCAATCAATATGTTATTAAGCCGCTTGTATGCATCAAAATGTGCTGCCAGATTATCGTAATGCTCAATCTGTGTAGTATACTGACTGCGTTGTAATCGAAAACTACGGGAAACAAACTCGTTGGCAAAATCTTTCCAATCCACCTGCGGATAAGCAATGTGGTGTGCATTGAAATTTCCGGTGGCTCCGCCAAACTTTGCGCTGTATGGTATCTTTTCAAAGTCGTTTAATTGTGTTTGCAAACGTTCTACAAACACCATTATTTCTTTACCCAAACGGGTGGGTGAAGCAGGCTGCCCGTGGGTGTGCGCCAGCATAGGCACTTGCTTCCACTCCTCGGCCAATGCGGTAAGCCTATGGATTAATCTTTCTATTACAGGCAAATACACTTGCTCATTGGCGTCCTTAAAAGAAAGAGGAATGGCTGTGTTATTAATATCTTGTGAGGTAAGCCCGAAATGAATAAACTCTTTCCATTTACTTAAATCCAGTTCCTCCAACTTGTCTTTCAAAAAATACTCTACTGCTTTAACATCATGATTCGTAATTTTTTCAATAGCTTTTATCTTTTCCGCATCTGCCTCCGAAAAATCGGTCATTATAGCCCGCATAGCAGCCTTGCCTGCGACAGGAAAGTCCGCTAATTGCGGTAGTGGAATTTCGCACAACGCGATGAAATACTCTATTTCTACATGCACCCTATACTTAATGAGTGCAAACTCAGAAAAATAATCAGCCAGTTCTTTTGTCTTGTTTCTGTATCGACCATCAATGGGAGAAATGGCAGTTAACTCACTCACTTTCATACTTTCAATATTTTGGTGCTAAGTTAAAATAAGTATGATGTGGTATGACGAACGCTGTGCAGATCTACAGGAACAGCGGAAGCAAAATCATACGCAACCGCTATACTCACTGAAACTTTCACCAACAAAACAGTTGATCAATAAGAAGAAAAATACAAAACCATTAGGCTGTAAATACGTAGACAGAGCAGAACCCATTTATTCTATTAACTCAGTTTACCTAATTCCCGAAAAAAATCTTTGCAATAGATTTTTTTTTATTTACGCCCGTTTAAAAATTTCGAATGAGTAAAAATCTAATCATTGTTGAGTCCCCCGCAAAAGCAAAAACTATCAACAAGTTTTTGGGTAAAGACTATGTGGTTACCTCCTGTTATGGACACATCCGCGACTTGCCAGATAGTGGTTTGAACATTGATATTGAAAACGGATTTGAGCCCAACTATGTGGTGAGTGATGAAAAGAAAGATGTCATAAAGGAGCTGAAAAAACTGGCCAAGAGTGCAGAAGAGATATTTCTGGCAACGGATGAAGACCGTGAGGGGGAAGCCATTTCGTGGCATTTGTGCGATGTGTTAGGAATAAATCCGAAGAATGCGAAGCGCGTCACCTACACCGAGATTACAGAAAAAGCGGTGAAAGAAGCGGTGAAAAAACCTCGCAAACTCAACATGGATTTGGTAAACGCACAGCAGGCCCGTAGAATTTTGGACCGATTGGTGGGATATGAAATATCACCGGTGCTTTGGAAAAAGGTTCGCCCTAATTTATCGGCAGGGCGCGTACAATCTGTGGCGGTACGGCTCATAGTAGAACGCGAAAGAGAAATTCGTGCCTTTAAATCAAGCGGATCATTTAAGGTAACTGCCTGGTTCTTTGTAACCGATAAAAACGGCAAAAAGGCAGTATTTAAAGCAGAGAGGCCCGCTAACTTTAAAACAGAAGCAGAGGCAGAAAAATTTTTAAAGCAGGTATCCGATGCAGAATTTAAAGTAAGTGCCATTGAGAAGAAGCCCGGAAAGAGAACACCCGCTGCTCCATTCACCACTTCAACTTTGCAACAAGAAGCTTCGCGAAAACTTGGATTCTCGGTAACTAAAACAATGGTGGTAGCCCAAAAGCTCTACGAGAGCGGACACATTACTTACATGCGTACGGATTCTGTGAGTTTATCGGACATTGCACTCGATGCTTTACAACAAGAAATAGGCAGCCGATACGGTAAAGAGTATTATCAAAAACGCGTACACAAAAATAAGAACGAGAGCGCACAAGAGGCACACGAAGCCATTCGTCCGTCCTATATGAGCAACGCATCCGTAGAAGGAGAGTATGATGAGCAACGACTATATGAATTGATATGGAAGCGCACGGTAGCCTCGCAAATGGCCGATGCAGAGATTGAAAAAACAGTAATTGATATCGCCAACGATAAAAACAAAGAAAATCTTAGAGCGCAGGCAGAGGTTATACTTTTTGAGGGTTTTTTAAAAGTGTATAACGAGAGCGTGGATGAAGAAGCTGAGGCAGAAGACGAAAACGCAGAAGCGCAAATTCCACCGGTTAAGCAAGGACAGGTTTTGGAACTTAAAGAAATGTCGGCCACCGAAAGATTCTCTAAACCATTGCCCAGATACACGGAAGCCAGCCTTGTGAAAAAACTGGAAGAACTTGGCATCGGAAGACCTTCTACTTACGCACCTACCATCTCTACAGTTCAAAAAAGAAATTACGTAGTGAAAGAATCGCGCGATGGTATAGAACGCAAATACATTGTTCATACCCTGAAGGGCGGCAAGATTTCAAATGAAACAAAGACCGAAATTACCGGGGCAGAAAAGAATAAACTATTTCCAACGGATGTGGGTTCCTTAGTGACCGATTTCCTGGTTGAAAATTTCAAAAGCATATTAGACTACAACTTTACAGCAGATGTAGAGGAACAGTTTGACAAGATTGCAGAAGGGAAAAAAGTATGGACCAAAATGCTTTCGGATTTTTACAAGCCATTTCACAAAGTGGTGGAAGAAACAACTGAGAATGCAGAACGAGTGTCTGGCGAAAGACTGTTGGGAACCGACCCCGCTTCAGGTGAACCGCTCATTGTGCGCATGGGGGAAATATGGTCCTATGGCCCAAATCGGAAAAGCAGATGAAGAAACCGGAAAAAAAGCCCGGTTTGCGAAGTTGCGTGCTGGTCAGTCTATAGAAACCATTTCATTTGAAGATGCACTGGAGTTATTCAAACTCCCGCGCACACTAGGCCAACTGGAAGGCAAAGATGTGAAAGCCAGCATTGGCAGATTTGGGCCATACATTCAGCACGATAAACTTTTTGTATCCATTCCCAAAGACAAAGACCCATATACTATTACGCTGGAAGATGGTTTGCAGTTGATAAAGGAAAAAGCAGAGAAAGAGGCGAACCGTACTATTCACAACTGGGCCGATGCAGATATTCAGGTGTTGAATGGCCGCTATGGTCCCTATATCAAGAAAGGGAAAGACAACTATCGTATCCCTAAAGACAGAAGTGCCGAACATTTGACCCTGGAAGATGTATTACAGATTATCGGTGAAGTGGGCCCAAGTAAAAAAGGCAGAACATTCCGCGGTAAGAAAAAGTAAAATATGCTGGCTGAAGGCGAAATCAATGCACTTATCCATCTCTTGGATGATAATGATTTGGAAGTGTTCAGACATGTGCACGATAAAATAGTTTCACTCGGCACACCGGTTATTCCGGTGCTCGAAAAAGCTTGGAATCCGGACATCAGCCCGGTGATAAATGAGCGTATTGAAGAAATCATTGTTGAAATACAGTTTCAGGAAATTGAAAAAGATTGGACCGAGTGGGTAGAAAACGGATCCCCAGATTTATTCACCGGTTTTTATCTGGTTTCCAAATATCATTACCCGGTACTGCTGAAAGAAGAAGTAAAAACAAAACTTCACCGGATTAAACAAACGATTTGGCTGGAGCTCAATTATCATCAAACCCCGTTGGAGCAAATTCAGATTTTCAATCAGTTATTTTACGATTACCACCACTTTAAAGGCGAGCAGGCATCTACCGATTTTGTTACGTTTTGCTTTCCATCTCTTCTGGAATCTAAAAAGGGGAATGCAATTTCACTGGGCATACTGTACCAGATTCTGGCAAGCGAACTGAACCTTCCGGTATATGGCGTTAATCTCTTTAGACACTATATCTTATCTTTTTGCAAACACACCGTTTTTGATTTTACGGTTTCATCGGATTTGGAGAAGGAAGTTATGTTTTACATCAATCCGATTAACAAGGGCATCGTTTTTTCCAGAAATGAGATTAAGGAGTATCTCAAAAAATCGGAGATTGAGTCAAGTCAAAGCTACTTTGTGCCGGCATCTGCACCAGCCATTATTCGTGAGCTTTTAAGCCAACTAATTGAAGTGCATACTGCCCAAGGTGCCGAAATGAAAGTAAAACACCTGATACAATTGCAAGAGAAATTACAAGCAGCAGAGTAAATCTAAAAAGAGAATTTGGCCCCCACCATACCATTAATGCCAAAGGAAGAGTAGCCATACCAGCGCTGATATCGCATATGAGCTATATTATTCACTCCGGCATAGAAAGTAAGCCACTTATTCATCAAGTAACTGACACCAATATTTAAATCAGCAGTGCCCTTTATTTTTATGGTACTGCCATCTTTCATCCTGGCCAGAGAATTACTTATTCCATACAAATCCATTGTCAAACTCACCTTGCGTTTCCAGATATAATTTGCCCGTAGTGTAACGCGGACAGCCGGTTCGTGCCATGCTTTGGCTATATTCTTCAAACTGAAAATATTGTAATCGCCCAGCAAGCTGATTCGTAACCACTCTTTAACATTGTATCCGCTCTCCAAATGAAAATTATATATGAGTGCGTTGGTATCATACACCACCACAAACCTACGCATATCGGAAGAATCGTTAATAAACAGTGGCAAGTTTTTAACGTGATGTAGGTGAAAGGCTATGTTGTAGTTAAAGTTCTGTATGGTGCCTTTAATACCAATTCCAAAATTACCTGCTTGAGAGTTTTTAATAGCAACATAGTTCCGCAAAAAATTATTGGTGCCGGCAAATCCGTTCAGAGATTGCTTGTTGTAGAGCAACTCATAGGAAGTGTAGGCAATCAGACTATGCTGAAACAATCTTTTTTCCACCAAGATATCTGCGAGAGGAAATGCCTTTTTACCATCGATGGCTACTCCTATTTTAGCCTTCACTTCCCAGTCATCATTATCAAAAGCGTAACCCAGCATCAGCCTGAAAATATTCCTCTGTAAAATCAAAGAATCATTTTTTAAGCGCGATACGTCAAAATCAAAATGGGCAGTCAGGGCATGGTCTTTCAGAATGGCTTTCCGGATATCCGGACCTCCTGCCACATACCATTCGTTCGCTTTACCGTATGTCTCCTGTAGATAGTTAAATCGAAAATGATGATCTACTTCAATGCCGGCTTTATTCTTTTGTGTAGTTCTAAAACTAAGCACGGCATCGTAATTTCTAAAAACCTGTCTTGCATCAGGAGCGCGAAATACCGTGTCGGAAAACAAAGTGTCCGTCTCTATGCCATAAAAGTGAGTCCTGTAATTTCGAAAAGTAAACGAAGTTCCAACCTTAAAACTCTTGGGAAAGTATTTTAGATACGCTCCAACCTCATCATCGCTGAACCGTTGTAATTTATCTTTATAAGCAGCAGCGGATAAGTGTTTATAGAAAAGACCAAATTTCAGGTTTTTGGTTTTACTGTCATTGTAAGCTAACTCTGCCATCGGCATTAACTGTGAACCAAAAGCGATTTTGACGTAGGATGAGTTAAATTTTTCCCATTTCTCTTTACTGATAGAAATCGGCTTCAAAGGATTAGGCTCAAAGGAAAAATCTTTATAGTCTTTGGAAGGTATGGTGTAGGCAAAGGAATTCTTTACTTCCTCCACTTCCGGTATGCTAGCTGCCATACTTATTTTCTCTGCATCCCGGATAGTGGCCTCAAATTCCTTCACCACAATAACTTCTTCATTTCCCACGCCCGACTGCGCCAACAAGTTGCCAGCCATTACTGTCACAGAAAGTATAAGCAATAAATATTTACCGATCGTTTTCATGGCCTGCCGTTAAAAAGTGAATCCGATTCCATTTGTAATGTATCACTGGGTACAACCTGCATGATCTTCGATTTACTCCACTCTTCCAGTCTGATTTTTTCCAGTTTCTCGCGGGCTTCATTGAGCAAGACTGGATCACCATCATAGTTTTGCACAATGCTTTCCAGGGTGGCTTTGGCCTGAAAAGCATTACCGGTAGCGTAGTAATTATCGGCCATCAAGACAAACGTTTTAGCCATCCAGTATTCATAGCTGGCATATTTGTTTTTTAGGCGCAAACACGTATCAAGAGAAGCTTTATAGTTTCCGGTTTCAAATAAAATGCGGGCAACCATATACTTGCTTTCTACACATTTTTCGTTCACCGGAAATTCAGTAACCCGGTTAAATGCACCCAGTGCAAACGACCCATCATTTTTTGCATAGTAGGCCTTACCCTTTAAATAGTAGGCTTCCTGCAAATCGGCTTCTTTTGCCATTCGGCTATTAATGAGTTGGTCGGCATATTCAATTACATCATCTTGCTTTACCAGTTTTGCAGATGTTTGCAGCATGCCCAGCATAGCGGTGTATGTATTCGATTGAGAAGTGGCGGCCAGATATAATTGTTTGTAGAGAGATAAAGCTTCTTCATATTTCTTCAACTCAAAATAAGCTATCCCGGAAGCCTTCAGCAGAGCCTTCTCATAATACTTTCCATATCTGTTTTGAATAACACCATCCAGACATATGATAGCAGCAGAATAATCTTTTACTCTCAGGTGGCAATCTGCTTTCTTCCAATATACTTCACCAATAAAATATCCAGCGGGGAATTTCCTGATATACCCGTCAAACAAACTGATGGATCTATTACAATCATTGGCATCATAGGCCTTTAAGGCGCTTTGGTAAGTAAGAGAGTCTTGCTCCGCATCGGTTATAACCACATTAGAATTTGCTTTCACAAAATCAAAATATTCATCCGCACGGCCTACCTCCACATATAACTCTTTTAAAGCATCAATAGATTCTTTGGCCTCCGAAGTTTCGGGAAAGCGCTTGACTACCGTTTTATAATTATCCAAAGCCTGCTCTTTTTTTCCGCTGTTATAAGCAATAACAGCCAAGTTCAAATAACTACGCGGCACGTAGCTACTGGCAGGATACTTGGAAATCAGTGTTTGAAAAGACAATTGAGACGCTGCGAAATTGCTGTTTGCCAAATGAGTTTCCGCAATTTCATAATACGCCTGATCAGCATAAGTAGAAGTCGGAAACGTAGTGAGCAAGATATTCAATGCTGCTATCTTATCATCATCCCGATTCAATAAACCCAAAATGATCCCTTTTTGAAACTGTGCATATTCGGCCGATGGCCAGTTTTTAGCTACCAATTCGGAATATGCGTCCACTGATTTCTGGTAGCTCTTGGTCACAAAAAGACAGTCGGCATAGCGCAGATACAAATCAGGCAAAAGTGCTTGCTTGCCCTTGGTGTCGGTCGTAGTAGCTGCTTCATCTATGGCACTGGCGAAATAAACGGTGGCATCTGCATAGCGTTTTTGCTTGAAGTACGCATAGGCAATGTTGTAAGCCGCTCTGAATTTTGAAGCATCAGACTTGCCGGTTGTAGCAGATGCAATAGCAGTATACTTCATATACTGCTGTATAGCGTCATTGTAATTTTGCTGTACGTATAAAATTTCCGCTTTTAAATACACCGCTAATGCATAAATCGAAGCCGAATAGTTATACAAAAGACTTTTATCGCACAGTTTCAATGCCTGGTCTTTATTAGCATCATTATATAATTCTACCGCTCTGAAATAGGTAACTTTCTGATAGGCTTCCTTTATCATGTTGCTTTGTAACTTCATCTTCTCCATCAATTGATATGCTCTGTCATAATTTCGGGTTTGTACCAATGCAGCAGCCAGCATTTCATTCACATCATCCGTATACTTGCCATTCTCGTAACTCAGCAGGTAATCTTCAAAAGATTGAATAGCTTCCGATATAAAATTTAACTCAAATGAAAGTTTAGCATAATTGTAGAGGGCATTTTCGCGGAGTGTTACATCATGTTGCATGCTAATAACACTCTGAAAGGCTGAACGGGCTTTATCTTTCTGGTTTGTCTTCAAATAACAATCGGCCAAAGCATAGGTCGCATTCTGCCCTAACTTATCGTTGAGCAAATTCAACTGCTTAAAGTTTTCGATTGCCTTGACATAGGCTCCAGTTTGATACTGACAATACGCTAATTGATAAATATCTTCCTGGTTTACCTTCTGTGCCTTACTAATATAGGCTTCCAACAGGGGAAGGGCACTTATGTATTCTCCCTGTTGAAAATAGACCTGACCTAACATAAAGTTCATCTCGCTCTTATACAAGATACCTTCCCGAGCGGTCACTGTTTTTAAATAGGGAAGTAAAGTGGCAAAATTCTTTTTCAGATAGTATATCTGTGCGATGTAATAAGGAATAACCGTTGCATACATTTTAGAGTCTTCGATATCCTTAAAACTCTTTAAAGCTTGGTTATAATCTTTTTCGTAAAAACAGATAAAACCAAAATAGTAGTTGGATGGGTAGAAATACTTCTCTTTTATACCGACAATCGAGGCAAACAAAGGTCGGGCCTCTTTAAATTTCTTCTTAGTAAAATAGCTATAACCCAGCATGAACTTGTAATCATAAATCTGTTCGTTATACAAGTCATTGATATTTACCTTAGCCAGTTGCTCCGCGGCCTCAGCATATCGCGAGTTTTTGTAGTAGTATTTACCCAGATAGAGATAGACTTGCCTGCGCTTATCGGTTTCGTGATAATTGCGCATATAGTTTAGCAGTAACTGCTCGGCATCTTTATCGTTTGTCTCTGCTGCACATACGGCTATGTAATACTCCAGATTCTGCCTCAAAACTTCATTCCCGTTTGAAAGCAAGGGCTGGCCGGTTTTATATATTTCTTCAAATTTTTGGCGAGCACTGAGAAAATTGGAGGCATCGAACAGATCTAAGCCTTTTTCGTAAGCCTTTTCAGCATCTACAAATTTCTGTGTTTGCTGAGCATTGACTGTAAATACAGTAGTTACCGCAGCAAAAAGTAGCGAGCGAAACAATAATCGGCAACCGGTTGACTGAATCATAATATAGTAACGCTGCGAATGTATTTTTTAGTGTAGGCCCACACCTCAAACTGTTCGTGGTCAATTTCCACACTAAGTCGTTTTTGTCTACTAATTGATATGCAGCAAGTGGTCAAAACGCTCCTATTCTGAATAATAACAAGATGCAACCTTTTTACATCTAAACTCGTTTATCTCATTATATTCATTTTTCGCGCCTTTTTTTAAAAAGGCAAAAAAGACGCGACTATAAATAAAAAAGCTACCCACGCATCCGCGGGTAGCTTTTTTATTTTCTCACAAATTCTAACTGCTCATTGTTGTTTTTCAGTGAGCATTTTAGCTCTCCAAAGAGCTATCAATCAACGATAGTTGTGTCATTATTAAATCTCAAAAAAACACAACTATGGAGTTATTCGTTGCTTTACTAACCTTTTTAGGTGTTGCATTTAACACCACTGGCTCTACGACAAACGGCATTTCAATTTCAAAAGAAGATGCCAACAAAATTTACAACTCATCTGAATACAAAGACTACCTGAAAGATGGCGGCACCGATGTATTTGACTTCGAAGGCACTCCTGCCGTTCATGTGATTATCGAAGAAGATGACGAAAAAGAATAGTCCTGTCAATTTTTAAATCATATCCTAAAAATTAAAGATTATGCCAGCAATCAACATCAAAATCGAAAACGGAACTGTAGTAGTAAACGGTAAATAAATTTTACCCGCTACACACTTCCGGGAACAGCCTCCATGTTTAGAACATGGAGGCTGTTTTTTTTTAACAAACAGACATCGTATTGTTGACCGCCCCAACACGTCAGTGTTCATAATTCATTTCTATAAGTTACCCATTTGCGTATTTTTCGCCCCAGAAAAAAACAAGCATGAAAAAAACATCCGCATTTTTATTGATTATGGCAATGGCGTTGAACTATGCTTTTGCCCAAACGACAATCGCCAACGGTGGTTTAGAAAACTGGACGGCAGTAGGACAAGCAACAGAAGAGCCTCAGTTTTGGAATAGCAACAAAACCGGAGGTGGGCAGGCAGGAAGTTCCTTCGCCCCACAAACATGCTATAGAGAGGCATCTAATCCACATACAGGAACTTATTGCGCCAGAGTGGTGAGTGGCAGCACATTTGGCATTGTAGTGAATGGTTCGCTCACTACTGGCCGTGTAGAAGCCCCTTCTACTAACAAACCTGAAGGCTATATCAGGACCATAGCAAATGACCCTGCGTTTGGCATGGCCTTTACTGCCAGACCAGATAGTTTAATTTTTTGGTATCGCTACACCTCGGTAAGTGGAGATTATCCACGAGTGGAGGCGCGCTTGCATGTAGGCAATGCCTACACACCGGAGACTCCGGTAAATGGCAACCACCCTGACAGTACCATAAATATTATTGCCCGCGCGCAATGGACCGGAGCTACAGCCTCTGTAAGTGGCTGGACACGGGTAAGCATCCCGTTTGTATATGTCGACTCAAGAACCCCGCAATTCATACTTATAACTACCACCAGTAGTGGCGACCAAACAGGTGGCGCTGCGAACAGCACACTATGGCTGGATGACTTTGATGTATACTACCAACCGGCTGTTTTCGTTGGAACTATTTCACCAACTACCTACTATGTTTCAGCAACTTCCGGCTCGGCAATCAATATCCCGTTTATTCTACAAGGCCAGTTTACAGCCGGCAACACTGTAACTGCTCAACTCAGCGATTCCTCCGGTTCTTTTGCAAATGCGGTAAATATTGGCTCTGCCATAGCTACTACTTCAGGTAGTATTACGGCAACTATCCCGGCAGCTTCATCCAACGGAATTGCTTACAGAAATGCGTTTAGTAACCTCTACCCCAGCGCTCACTTCCACTGCTAACAGTGCTGATCTCACCATCGTAAACGTGAGTAGCAGTATTGCGCCCACTACAGTACAAAACATTCTATCGAACACCAATGGGACACCGCTTGCCGTTACAGAAAGCAATGGAAGTGTAGGACGTAATTGGAAGTATAGTAACATCTCAGGAGGCCCATATTCGGCAATTGTTCCGGCTCAGACAGGTCTCAGCTACACCCCTTATTTTCAAGCCGGGGGAACTTACTTTGTGGTTTGCGAAACAAACTACCCGGGAGGATTGAACGTTATCAGCAATGAAGTGCAAGTAGACGTTATCGGCAATAACATTACACCTTCTGCACCGCAAACTCTTACGATTAATACAAACGGGAATACGCTGACCGTGAACGAAACAGCTCCTGCTACCGCCCGTGAATGGAAGTTTACAACTACACAAGGTACGAACTACGTATCTTTTACCCCTGCCCAAACAGGTACTACTTACACACCAAATTTCAGCAGTAACGGAACTTACTTTGTTGTTTGCGTGAGCGACATAAATGGGGTGCCTGTTACGAGCAACGAAGTAGAGATTACGGTGGGCACTCCGATTTTAACCACCGGAACCTTCCCCGGCTCACCATTTGAATTCAGTTTATCGGCTCCGGATGCAAACATCGTGGTGCCTTACAATACCACTACAGCCGTTTTTGATTACAATACGAATGTTTTTACAGCACAGCTGTCAGATGCCAATGGTTCGTTCACGAACGCTACCAATATCGGCAGCATTCAAAGCGGAGCTCCCGGATCAATAAATGCTGTGATTCCCGCTAACACACCGGCAGGCACTGGCTATAGAGTGCGCGTAATATCGAGTGTGCCTGTTATCTATGGAACAAACAACGGAGTAGACCTGATTATTGACCAGTTTGAGAACAGTGTTCTGCCTTCAAGCGATCAAAGTATCCTTTACAACACTAACGGCACAACATTAACGGTGATTGCCTCTCAGAATGCTACCCATGAATGGAAGTATTCTACCACGAGTGGAAGTGGCTATACAAGTTTTAACCCAGCGCAAACAGCTACTACCTACACACCAAACTTTTCATTGCCGGGCACCTATTATGTAGTTTGCGTTTCGCGCAACCAATATAGCGATGATGTAACCAGCAATGAGGTAATGATTGAGGTACTAAATGGAAGCACGATTACCACACAAAGCGTAAGTGGTTCACCTTACCTGGTGTCGCCCAGCGCCAACGTGCAGATTGTAGTCCCGTTCAGCAGCGATGCCGTGTTCAATTCAGCGAATATTTTCAAAGCACAACTATCGGACAATACAGGCTCCTTCGCTTCCCCTGTCGAAATTGGAACCCTATCTGGAAATTCCATTGCACCAATTAGTGCTGTGATTCCAAACAGTTCGGTGTATGGTGCTGCATACCGGATTCGCGTTGTTTCTACGGACCCAGCCATCGTTGGCAGCGATAACGGAACAGACCTCACTATAATTCCATTCGAGATATCTGTAGCTCCGTCCGATACTCAGACACTGTTGGTAAACACACCCGGTACAGCAGTAACTGTTACAGAATCACATCCATCTACGAGAACCTGGCTTTACAGTGATTTACCGGGCACAGCCTACCAACCATTTAGCCCGGCACAAACACTCGCCACGCTGGTTCCGCAGTTTAACACAGTAGGTGTATACTATGTAATATGCAGGAGCACCAACGCTGTAAATGACAACATCAACTCACAGGAAATAATCATGATAGTGACAGAAGGAAACGGAATAGATAAAAATGGTACAGAAACAATAAAGATGTTCTGGAGTGCTCAAACACTGACAGTAGACCTAAGTGATTATAACAGCGAGCCGGTTTCTCTTGAACTTATAGATATGAATGGACAGGTAGTATTGCGTGAATCACTAAACAGTCAGTCGATAAATAAGGTAACAACCGACCTGCCAAACGGAGTATATGTTTTCAGGATTAACAGCCAAACGGATGCTGTAACCGGCAAAATAGCGAACTAAGTCGAATCGATTTTGCACAACCCTTACGAGGAGAAAACCTGACGGGTTTTCTCCTCGTCTTTTTTTATAGCCTCTATCAGTTCCGGGACGGATGAAAACTTTATCTCTCCTCGCAGATATTCAACCATTTCGATTGTAATGTTATCGCCATAAATATCTCCTTTGAAATCAAGTATGTTCACCTCCACCGTTTGTGTTTTGCCTGACAAAGTAGGATTATAACCAATGCTCAGCATTCCGTTGTAAACGGCATCCCGCACGTGGACTTTCACCGCATAAATTCCAGTTGATGGAATTAACTTGAATTCATCATTCACCAAGATATTTGCGGTAGGATAGCCCAATTCCCGCCCACGCTGGTAGCCACGAACCACGGTGCCCGTTATGGTGTATGGATATCCCAGCAGTTCGTTTGCCAAAGTTACATCACCGTTTTGAAGCGATTGGCGAATTTTAGTAGAACTAATTGCTATATCGTCTAACGTTTCCTTGGTTATCTCTTCGAGTTCATAATTCAGTTCCTGCTTCATGGATTCCAACAAATGATAATCACCGGTTCTGTTTTTGCCAAACTTATGGTCGTATCCGATAACGACCATTATTGGGTTAAAATTGCGGACCAGAAATTTACGGATGTAGTCTTCTGCCGGTTGTTCCGAAAAATCGCGACTAAAGGGGACCACTACCACATTTTGAATACCGTATTTTTCCAACAAGGCAATTTTCTCATCAATCGTATTGAGTAGCCTTAATGAGCTATCCTGAGGGTTTATTACCAGCCGGGGATGTGGATGGAAAGTTATGATGATACTTTCTCCCGACCATTTTTCAGATAGCGCATTAAGCCGCGAGATAATCTTTTGATGACCAAGGTGTACGCCATCAAAAGTGCCTATAGTAATCACAGAATTTTTAAATGCAGGAAGTGAGTCCAGATGGCTGTAGACATTCATAATGTGAAAATAAAATTGAAAACTAATCCTGTGGGTCTTCCTGAATTTTGGCTACCCATTCTTCCACGGATGATGCATCTTCCAGTTTAAAGCTGCCAATGCGAGTACGTGTTAAGGCTTTCAAATATGCACCGCTCTGCAATGCTTTTCCAAAATCGAATGCCAGAGAACGAATGTAGGTTCCCTTGCTGCACGTAACACGAAAATCAACTTCGGGTAACTGAATACGGGTAAACTCCAACTCATGGATTAAAATATCCCTTGGTTTTAGCTCTATATCCTTCCCTTTTCGGGCTTGATTGTAGGCAACCTTCCCATCTACTTTAATAGCCGAATATACCGGGGGAATTTGCGCAATGGCACCTGTAAACTGTTCTTTTACCGCATGCAGTTGTTCTATCGTTATATGGTCGGTAGGGAACAATTTATCTGGCTGGGTTTCCGAATCATAGGTTGGTGTTGTAGCGCCCAACATAAATGTTCCGGTATATTCTTTTTCCATACCGGTGAACTCATCAATGCGCTTGGTCATTTTTCCTGCGCAGATAATCAAAAGGCCGGTAGCTAAGGGGTCAAGTGTGCCGGCATGACCTACCTTCATTCGTTTTCCGGCCTTACGCGAAATTGAATACCGAAGTTTGTTAACGACATCAAACGAAGTCCAATGCAATGGTTTGTCAACCAAAAGCACCTCGCCCACTTCCCAATTCATTAATCTATAATTTTGAGATCGTAGCCAAGTGCCATTAGGGCAAGAATGATAACCCCAAGAATGATTCTATAGTAACCAAAGAAACGAAGCCCGTAACTGGTAATAAGGCCAATAAAGAATTTGATGGCCAGCATCCCTACTATGAAAGAAACTACATTCCCTATGATGAGCATTTCCATGTCAGTGGAGCGGATAAAATTGAAACTTTTCAGCAGCTTATACAGAGCAGCAGCGGTAATGGTGGGGACCGCCAGGAAGAAAGAAAACTCAGCCGCTCGCTTTATATTTAATTTTTGTGTCAACCCGCCAATGATGGTGGAAGCAGAACGTGAAATGCCGGGCAGCATGGCAATACACTGAAAGCAACCAATAATAAATGCCTGCAACCAGCTAAGTTCAATTTTCTTGAGCACGGATTTTTTTGTTTCCACGCCAAACTCATCCACTGTTTTCACCTTTACTTCATCTTCATCTTCTGCGGCCGCATCAATCTGCTCTTTGAAAATTTTATCGGTAAACAGCAGCACAACTCCACCGGCAATGAGCGAAATAGCCACAGTAACTACACTGGAAAGTATAGAGTCTATAAAATCGTTTAAAAGGAAGCCAAGTACAGCGGCAGGAATAAAAGCCACAAACAACTTGAGATAAAAGTCAATAGATTGAAAAAAACGTCTCCAGTAAAGCACGAAAACTGCGAAGATGGCTCCAAACTGAACGTTTACAATATACACATTCGTGAAAGTGCTTTTCTGCATTTTCATGAATGCCTCCGCTAATATCATGTGTCCAGTAGAAGAAACCGGCAGAAATTCTGTAAGTCCCTCAACGATGGCGAGTACAATCGCCTCTGCAGTTGTCATTTACTTCTTAGGTCTTTTGAGTATGGCAAAAATTTCAATGCCAAAGCCAATCATTACAACGATAGGAGCGAGTGTTATTCTACGAAAGCTATATAACTCGCTTTCCGGAAAAACATTAGGATCTGTGGTAGCGCCACCGCTCATTAATCCAAATCCAATAAAAATGACCAATACACCGACTATCATTAACAAATAATTGCTGCGGTCGAAAATGAATGGTATGGATGGAATGGATTGTTTCCCGGCACTAGCGGAAACGGAGGCCGATCTATCTTGCTGCTTTATCTGCTGCTTTGCCATTGTAATGGATATGAGTTTAGCGCGGTTCTGATTAATACAAGTCTTCCAACTTTAATCGCAGATAGCGGAAGACTGCCAACCAAGTGCTTAAAAACGAAATCGTAATCCCGAATAAAATAAGCACCCCGAATAGCGCGGCAAATGTAACCAAATCGGTATCCAGCGCAAGTTCAGGAAGGCTGTAATCCACATACCACAGAAATCCGGTGAGTAAAAGACAAGCCGCCACTCCGCTGATAAAACCGTTAAATAAACTTCTGCCCAAAAAGGGCTTTATAATAAACCAACGAGTGGCCCCAAAAAGCTGCATGGTTTTGATAATAAACCGGTTAGAAAACATGGCCAGGCGGATAGTATTGAATATGAGTGAAATGGCAAAAATCAACAGGGCTCCGGCTACTAAAAGAAAAACAAATGTTACTTTAGTCACCACCGTGGAGATGGAACCAAGCACATCTTTCTGAAAATTAAGCTGCTTCACTTCCGGCATAGCACCTATCTCCGCTTTTGCTTTCTCGAAACCGGCATCGTTGGTATAATCTTCGTACATGTTCACATGAAATGAATTGTAAATGGGATTGTAACCCAGTAAGGCCACAAAATCTTCCCCCACATCCTTTTTCAGAATCTGAGCGGCTTCATCACGCGATACGAACTTTACATTTTTCACATACTTTTTACCGGTAATCAAGGTCTTCAGGCGATTAATATCGGGGCCTTTTACCTCGTCTTTCAGCACAACTTCCACCATCAAATTCTCCTTAAAACTTTTGGTAACCCGCTTAGCCTCTATGAGAAGAGCGCCTGCTATACCTAACAGTAAAAGCACAAGCGTAATACCAAATATAGCGTAGAAGTAAGTTGTTCTTTTTCCGGATGCCACAGCGAATTGATTATGCCCCAAACATACGGATTGAGTGTAATTTTGAGGGTGAGATAAAGGGATATGTTGTTGAAAAATGCGGCTGTCTGTCCATTTAATTGGTAAACAACGACCTGAAAAACCTTTGCACTTTTAAACCCTAGTTTTAAACAGGTTTCCATATACCTGAAAACAAGTGTTGCACGTTTAGAATAAAAAATGATTTTTGCGCGCTAATTAAAAAATAACGGCTATGTTCTGGACACTCGAATTGGCATCTTACCTTGAAGATGCACCCTGGCCATCTACTAAAGATGAATTAATTGACTATGGCATACGCTCCGGTGCGCCTGTTGAAGTAATTGAAAACCTGCAGGAATTAGATGACGATGGAGAAATGTACGAAGGCATTGAAGACATTTGGCCCGATTATCCAACAAAGGACGACTTCTTCTTTCACGAAGACGAGCATTGATATCATAGGGCTTCTTTCCCAAAAAAAAGCTGCACTTCGCTAGATGTGCAGCTTTTTTTCTGCCCTTAAATGGCCGGCAATACCTGCTGAATAAGAGTATTAACCATCGATAAAGACACATCCAGGTGAGTAACCATTCGCAAGAGCGTAGGCGAAAATGGAGAAGTGCGCACCCCAAGATTTGCAAATTTTTCGGCTATAGATGCAGCATCCTCTACCTCAAAAATGATAATGTTGGTTTCCACCGGCAGTAACCTTTTTACCCATGGATAGTCGACAAGTGCTTCTGCAATTCTACGGGCATTATCATGGTCATCGGAAAGGCGTGCTCGGTTATTTTCCAGCGCATAGATACAAGCAGCGGCTAACAGACCACTTTGCCGCATTCCACCGCCCATCACTTTTCTGATTTTTCTACTGCGTTTAATCATCGTGGCACTTCCCAACAGCACGCTACCGGCCGGTGCTCCGAGTCCTTTGCTGATACAAATAGATAAACTGTCGAATAGCCCATGCAAATCTGCCGGAGTGGCTTTTAATGCAGTTAATGCATTAAAAATGCGAGCCCCATCTAAGTGAAAGGTAAGATTGCGGGTGCGGCAAAATCTGCTTAGCGCTTGCATTTCGGCTATTGAGTAAACGCTTCCGCCACCTTTGTTTACCGTATTTTCAATAGCCACTAATCTTGAATTGGGATACCAATCATAATCCGGCAAAATCAATTCGTTTACTTGCGCAGCTGTCATTCGGCCTCTTTCACCGTCTGCCAGGCGTATAGAAACACCGGAATGAAAGGCCCATCCACCGGTTTCGTAGTTGTAAATGTGGGATAGTTTATCGCATATAATTTCATCCAGCGGCTGGGTTTGAGCTTTTATAGCAATCTGGTTGGTCATCGTGCCGCTTGGACAAAACAATCCGGCTTCCATGCCAAAAAGGGCTGCGCACATTTCTTCCAACTTTCGGACGGTAGGATCTTCGCCAAATACATCGTCTCCCAATTCCGCATCCATCATCGCCTTCAACATTCCGGGGGAAGGTTTAGTAACGGTGTCGCTTCTTAAATCAATCATCATCATTCATATTTTAATTACTGCCCTAAAACCTGTCCTATGAAATAAGGAATCAGTCTGGGCTCGAAAATTATTGGAAAAACAAAACCAAAAACAGCTCCGGTAAAGTGTGCCAAGTGTCCGATATTGTCTTGACCTCGCTTAGCCATGTATACACAATAGAACAAATACAATGGACCAAAAACAATGGAAGGAATCCCTACGGGTAAAAAGAGAAAACCAATTTTACCATAAGGATGAAACAAGATGGATGCAAAAATAACAGCTGAAACGCCACCCGATGCGCCCAGACTTCTGTAGTTTATGTCGTCTCGATGTCGGAACAAATTATAGGAATCGGCCAAGGCTATTGCGCCAAAATACATGATTACATATAAGGTTATTCCCCAAGGCCCATAGAGCCCCGAGAACCAGTTTTCTACATACTCGCCAAAACCATACAATGCATACATATTAAAGAGCAGATGCATTAAGTCTGCATGTATAAATCCACAAGAAACAGACCTGTGCCACTCTTTGTAGCGCCACATCCGATATGGGTAATAAAGCAGATTGTATATCCACTGAGAATTACTGAGAGCAAACAAGGATATAGTAGTGGTAACCCCGATAATTAAAATTGTAATACTCATAGCTATTGGTGGTGATACGGTTCTTTACGAATAATAGTGAAAGCGCGATAAAGCTGCTCTGCAAAAAGTATTCGAATAATCTGATGCGAAAACGTCATTCTGGATAAGCATAGTTTTGCGTTTGCCCGCGCATACACTTCCTTTGAAAAACCATAGGCACCTCCAATGACAAAGCAGATATTCTTGTGAGATTGAAGCATTAAATTTTCAACATAGGCGGCATACTGCTCCGAGTTAAACTCCTTCCCTTTTTCATCCAACAGTATCAGAAAATCGGTAGCCGAAATTCGCTTTAATATTAACTCCCCCTCGCGTTCCTTTACCTTATCAGCATCATTGAAACGAATTGAAGAGTTGTCAATCACCGTTTCTTCAAACTTCAAATACCGATTTATCCGTTTGTGATATTCCTCGCAAACAGATTTCACTTCCGCTAATGTGGTTTTACCCACCACTATCAAGGTTATTTTCATTCTGTATTTGAAAATGCAATATGCGAATCTATTTTAGCCACCAACATTTTTACCATGCGCAAACAATATTCTTACTTGCTGATTTTCGCTTTCTTGTTTTTGGCATCCTGCAAAGGCGAAAAAGAAAAGTATCTCACACAAACCTGGAAGTTAGATAACATGGAGTATCTAACACCCATTCCACCTGAAATGGAACCAGCCGTGCAGGAGATTATTGCACAACAAAAAGCCAGTTATTCACTAGCCTATAACCCGGATGGCACCTATGAAGCCAGCATGGGAACCGATAAGTTAAAAGGCACCTGGAAACTAAACTGGAATGGTTCAAAAATTACTGTAACTGGCGCTGATGGCGTAGCAAAAACTTACAACATTACCGAACTTTCTTTAGAAAGATATAGTTTTAAAATGCGCGTTCCGGCAGCTGAAAAGGGGGGCTCGGAACAAGAGTTGCAGTTTTTTATGGTTCCAAAAAAGTAAACGATGAAACAGTTCAAAATCTTTATTGCCTGCTTCGGAATGGTTCTGATGCTTACACAATGCACCAATGAACAAAAAGAAAAACTGGTAGGCATTTGGCGAGTAACCGATGTTAACCTGAACGAAACAGTGATGGATGTGACATCGTTTGGCAGTTGGATGTGGGAGTTTAATGAAGAAGGTGGATATATGATAAACATGGCCGGTGCAGTGGAGAAAGGCACCTACGAAATAACCGATAACAAACTGACATTGAAATCGAAAACGATGGCTGAAAAACCGGAAACCGTATATGACATTACCAAGTTGGATGAAAAAGAAATGGAGCTAACCTCTGTAGCCGATTTAAAGAATAAGTCAATCATACATTTTATAAAGACCAACGAAGGAGCTCGGGTGGAAGACTAAGTGTCCCGGGCATAGCCAATAAAATTTCTTTATTTGCGTTCTTCGAACTTCAATCGGATTCATGAAGCATACGGTTTTCATTTTTGCCTTTTCATTATTGGCTACATCAGTTTTTGCGCAAGTGGAATCACTATCGCCCGCCACGTTTAATGCCAGCATCTATCATGCTGCAAAACAGCAACAACATAAATACCTGATAGACAAAAGTCAATACGTTATATTTAGCGATACACTCTCGTTGCCTTTTGTGGATGATTTTTCTTCCAACACCTTACGCTCTTATAAATGGGCGCAAAACAATATTACAGCTTCATATACCAATGTTTTTGGCACCTGTCTTGGCCCGGAGGGTATATCCACCATTCAGGGCGATTTTATTTCTGATAGTTCCTACACTTATACTTACGATACAATATTGCAAAAAACCGATTCTGTAGCTGATGTACCTATAGTATTTACATATTTTGGACCCGGAACAGCTTCTTGTTTCAGCAAGACACCACAAACCAACTACTTCTGGAAGCCTTACTACCGATATATCTTTAACACAGATGGAACAGTGCAGGACACGGTGCTGGTAAATCCAGGACTTCAAACCATTAACTATGCTCCATTAGTTCATTTTGTGCAGGGAGAGCCTAACAAAAAATGGTTCGACAACTATGCCTTCTGGAATACCACTTACCCCATATCACCACCGACTATTGGAGTTGTGACGCTGGACGGATTAAATGAGTATGGTCTTCCGTATAATAACACAAATACAAGCACATTTGGCGATGCAGACTATTTCACCTCATATCCTATTAACCTGAGCGGTCTGAGCGTAGGCGATTCGGTATATCTGAGTTTTTTTTACGAAGGAAAAGGACTGGGGGATAAACCGGAAGTGGGAGATTCATTAATTCTGGAGTTTCGTGATGTGGGTGGCGTGTGGGACAGTGTGTGGGGAACACCCGGATATGCAACGCTAGCTGCAGTGCCAAATGTATTTCAGCAAGTGCTTGTGCTGGTGCCCGACCGCCCGATTCAAAACTCATACTTCCATAACTCATTCCAGTTTAGATTCAGAAATAAAGCCGCCTTGTATGGAGCAGTTGACCAATGGCATATTGACTATGTGAAACTGGATGCCGGAAGAAGTGCCGTGGACACTATTATTCAGGATATAGCCTTTGTTTATCCTTACCAGCCTATCACCAAAAATTTCTCGCTCTTGCCCGCTGACCAGTTTATCGGAGCAACTGACCTTAGCGATACACTGTATTTTACCATCCAAAATCTGGACCCGGCCAACCCCACCAATAAGTTTATTACACGCAAAGCAAGTATGCTGTATCCATCCGCGTCTGTGGTGGCACCTGAAGTATCAGAAAATTTCAACATCGTAGATTTCAATTTAAATCAGGGGACTTATCCGTTTTCAGAGTATAACATCACCGGCATGCCGATGGATAGTTTTGTGATTCTGTCCGAAAAATATTTTGGAAGTGGCGATGCTTTGCCCGACAATGACACCCTGAAATTAACGCAAATATTCAGTAATGTGATGGCCTACGATGATGGAAGTGCGGAAGCAGCATACGGATTATCGGGAGTTGGATTAAAGAAAGTAGCGGTGGAGTTTCCGCTGGCATTTCCGGATACCTTGGTAGGCATTCAAATCATGTATAATAACATAGAAGGGAATGTTGGCGACTTAGTTTTCAATTTCAACATTTGGGATTCGATTAAACTGGGAGATGTGAATTTTGTGGATGAGCCTATCGCCACGCTCGACAACAAAAAGCCCATTTACATCGACTCTGCAAATGGCTTTACCACCTACCTGCTAGACACACCGTTATTGGTTTCAAATAAAATATATGCCGGCTGGGTACAAACTGATGAGAGAAGTCTGCAGGTTGGATTTGATTTCAACAGCGGCTTAGGGCTGCAGCATCTTTTTGCCTTCTATTCCGGCAATTGGCATCCCACGGTGATTACCGATCAAGGTTCGCTGATGTTTCGGTTAATTTTTGACACCAACTATTGGGGGGCAGATTCCTATAATGCAGTAAAAGACTTAGAAAGTAGCGATATACCATTACAAATATTCCCTAACCCCACACAAGACAAAGTTTACGTACAAACACCCTTGGAAAATACGGATGTTCGGCTTTACAATATGATGGGGCATGAAGTAATGATGCTAAACAACGTTACATCTTTCAGCATAGCTGATTTACCCGCAGGCATCTACTTTGCCCGCTTTTCGCAGGAGCACACATCACTGAACCAAACGGTAAAAATAGTGAAGCGCTAAACCTAGTTTCAAGATGACCGAAGAAGGGCCTGTAATACTATTTGATGGCGTTTGTAACCTATGCAACGGAGCCGTAAACTTCATCATCGACAGAGACAAAAAAAATGTGTTCAGGTTCGCCTCTCTTCAATCTGATTATGGGAAAGAAATACTTCTAAAAGCCAACCTGAATAAAGAAGATTACGATACTTTTTTGCTGGTAGATGGTCCCACTATTTATGACCGAAGCACTGCTGCACTTCATGTTTTTCGCAAACTAGGATTTCCTTATAAACTACTTTTTGCACTGATTTCTGTACCGGCATTTTTACGCAACGGCATTTACAACGTGATAGCAGGAAACCGTTATAAATGGTTTGGGAAAACCGACCAGTGCAGAATACCAACTCCGGATTTAAAATCAAAGTTTATACCCTAATGAAACGTAGCGCAACTATTCTAATGCTTATTCTACTTATTGCTGTCGTTGGCGGGGTAGGGATAGTCTATGTTTTCGTTCTGGATAATGTTCAACTCGCGGACAAAACACAACGAACCATTAGCATCAAGATACCTACCGGCTCAAGCTATGCAGATGTAGTTCGTATATTAAAGAGCAAAAACGCTTTAAAGAATTATAATTCTTTTGAATGGACCTGTCGCTTGAAGGGTTACGATAAAAAGATACGCAGTGGGCACTATGTTTTGCGTAGCGGCAAGGGAAATCGCGCTATTGTAAATTTACTGAAGGGGGGATTGCAAACACCGGTTCAGCTTGTGATTTACAATATCCGCACCAAAGAAGAATTTGCGGGGCTGGTAGGCCGCACATTGGAAATAGATTCGGTTGCACTGCTAAGCAAACTTAGCAGTCAAGATTTTTGCAGAAAATACCAAACAGACACCAACAATATTTTATCGAGATTCATTGTTGACAATTACGAATTTTATTGGAACGTAAGCGAAAGCAAGTTCTTGGAAAAGATGCAAAAAGCATACGCTGATTACTGGAACAAGGAGCGGAAACAAATCGCTACCGATTTACATTTTACAGAATCACAAATAACCACCCTGGCGTCCATCGTAGAGAAAGAAGTGATTTTCGACAAAGAAATGGCCACCGTTGCGGGGGTGTATTTAAACCGATTGAGAATTAATATGCCCTTGCAGGCCGATCCAACACTTGTGTTTGCCAGGAAAGACTTTACGGCAAAACGCGTCACCGCTTACCATAAAGAATACGATACCCCTTACAATACTTATAAATATGCCGGATTGCCTCCCGGCCCTATTTGCATGCCTCGAAAAAAATCAATCGAGGCTGTGCTGCATGCCGAGGCACATCGGTATCTTTACTTCTGTGCCAACCCTGATATGAGTGGCTATTCTATTTTTTCGGAATCTTATGAGGATCAAATGCGGGTAGCTGCTATGTACAGAAAAAAGCTGGATGCCATGAATATCCGATAGCATTCGTAAAAAATTTACGTTGTCAGTTACACCACATTTATGATTGTGTTTTTCTTCTGTGAAACCACTTTACAAGCTCAAACCAAATAACAGATAAAAACCCGACTGACACACTCATTAACAACTGCATAGGTGAGAGCCCGCGCAATTGAAAGAAATCAGCCACCAAGGGAACATATAACAACAACACTAATAAGAGCAAGGTGGTAGCCAACGCAATTGGCAAAAGTACATTCTTGTAAAACATCGTGGTAAATACGGAGTAATAAAAAGACCGATTGATCAGTGTAAGGAAAACATTAGCGAAAATAAGTGTGCTAAATACGACTGAGCGAGTAAGTTCTTCGCTATATCCCAAATATACACCGTACTGATACACAGAAAGTGTTCCTGCTGCAATTACCAAGCCTTGAACAACACTTGTAGCCAATTCGCTAAATCGGAAAAACGTAGTAGTAAAAGGACAAGGCGGCAGTTGCAGTGTATTTGCCTCCATGGGTTCATTCTCATATATGATAGAGCAGGTAGGTCCCATGATCAACTCCAGGAAAATGACATGCACCGGTGAAAAAATATTGGGATAAATCCAACCCAACAACAGCGGAATAAATACGGTTAGAATAATCGGGATATGGATGGAAATGATGTACTGAACCGCTTTCTTAAGATTAGCATATATCTTTCTGCCCATGGCAATGGCATCCACCATTTTGCTCAAATCATCCTCCACCAAAACAAGTGATGCCGCTTGCTTAGCAATCTCTGTCCCCTTTTTACCCATGGCAATACCAATATGTGCTGCTTTGAGTGCCGGACCGTCATTTACGCCATCCCCAATCATTGCTACAATCTGTTGCTTTGCTTTCAGGGCTTCCATAATTCTCAATTTTGCCTCCGGAAACATTCGTGTATACACATTCGTATCCATGACGCAGTCCTGCAACTCCTTATCGCTGAGTTTCATTAAATCATCACCGGTCATTCCACGTTCACTACCAATAAATTTAATCTGCTGGGCAATAGCTGTTGTAGTAGCCGCATTGTCGCCAGTCACTATTTTAACGGCTACACCGGCAGTGTAAAATTTCTGCAATACCTCCGCTATGTTATGCTTCGGTGGATCATAAAAAGCAACAAGCCCCTTTAAAGAAAATTTAAAATCCTGTTGCGCGGCAGGATAATCGTTCCCGTCAAAGTGTACTGCTGCTACTCCTAAAACCCGGTATCCTTCACTTGCCAGTTTTGCCACAGCTTTCAATACCTCGGCCCGTTCTGTATCATTTAAACCACTGGTATTTAAAAATGCTTCAGGAGCACCTTTCGCAGCAATGATTCTAGTTCCGGCTGCGTCCTCAAAAAGATGCGTCATCATGGGTGGCTTTCCTCCCAGGGGATACTCATGAACCATTTTAAATTGCGGACGCTCATCATATTGTGCAGTGGCGATATAAGACTCGTGCAATGCCACTTCCATAGGATCAAAAGGAATTGGTTCGCTTGCCCACATTCCAAGTCGAATAAGAGCCGCATCCTTTTCATTCATACTGGATGCTGCTTTAACAATTCGACTGTCATCCAAATGAAACAGAGCGGCAAGACTCATCCGATTTTCTGTTAGCGTACCTGTTTTGTCGGTGCAAATGACAGTGGCACTCCCCAATGTTTCCACTGTTTTCATTTGCTTTACTACAATGCCCATTTGCATCAGCCGCCATGCCCCCAAAGCCATAAACGTGGTAAATGCTACCGGTATCTCCTCTGGCAAAATACTCATCGCCAGGGTGAGTGCCTTTAACAAGCTATCCAGTACATCTTTACTTCTGAAATAGTTAATGCCCCACACAGTCACAAAAACCAAGGCACCTATTATTGCCATGCTTTTGACAAAGCTGCCAATTTGCAGTTCGAGAGGTGTTTTCTCCTCTTTAATCGACTCGAGGCTTTTGCCGATTTTTCCAAGTCGGGTATCTCCGGCTATAGCAGTTATGGTAGCAATAGCTAAACCGCTCGTTACGCTCGTACCACAATAAATACGATTATCTTCTCCGGATTTGTCTTTGTATACCGATAGCGATTCCCCGGTTAATATGGATTCGTTCACTGAAAAATCGTTGGAATGCAAAATTGCGCCATCGGCTGTAATCAGGGTGCCTTCATCTACGATAAGTGCATCGCCTATCACTAATTCTTCACTGGCAATCTCCGTTACTGCACCATCGCGTATTACCTTACAAACCGGCTGAGTATATTGTTTCAATTTTTCAATTGCAGAACGACTTCTGGAATCCTGATAAAGTGAAATTGCCGCTACCAGTATAATTGCTGAGGTTAAAAACAAACCATCTCCCAACTTACCGCTTACAAAATAAATGCATGCAGCTACCAACAGCAGCAATACCATCGGTTCACTCAGTATACTTTTAAGCGCTGCAAAAAGCGGATTTTGCCTCTTAAAACTCACAACATTTCGGCCATAAGTTTCTCTGGATTTCAAAACTTCATTTGCCGTTAATCCTTCTATATTAAAATTGTTGGAAGGCATGTATCAGTTATGAAGGAGCTGTAAATGGTTGAAAGCAAACAGGAGCAGAATGCCCGAAGGGCTACTTTTCATAAATCAAATCACCATCCAGTTCTCCAATTACCTTAAACTCAGTTCTGCGGTTTAGCTGATGACACGGACAATCGCCAGTTTGATCTTGTGGGCACTCATTGTATTTAGTGCAATCGTCTAATTTTTTTGTCTCACCATATCCTTTAGCAGTAATTCGCTCCTTGGGTATTCCTCGCTCGCTTATCAGATAATTAACACAACTTTCCGCTCTCTTTTGAGAAAGGGTAAGATTATAGGCATCGGAACCGCGAATATCGGTATGAGAACTTAACTCTATGATGATAGTTGGGTTCTCAGCGAGAATAGTATAAAGCGTATCAAGTGTTGCTTTTGATTCACTGCGCAAGTCAGATTTATCAAAATCGTAATAAATATTGTTCAAGCGGTAAGCCTTATCTTTCTCCAATTTTTTGAGGTAGATATCTACCGTAAGTGTGTCGCTTTTGGCAAGCCCTTGTGTGCTAAAAGACTGAGAGGCTGCAAAATATCCAGAAGCACTTGCAGAAAGTTTATAAAGTTTCTCGGTTTTCAGATTAAAGAAATAAGGCACCTCTCCTCGAGAACTGTCTGAATTAATAATGACATCCTGCTCCTTTAAATTTTCACTCCTCAACGAAAGATTTACAGCTGCACCGGTTATAGATTGTTTGGTGGCATCATCGATTACACGTCCCTTCACAGCAACAAAAATTCTGCGGTCATATTTATATTCAAAAATATCGAAGCAACAGGTTTTGCCTCTCACTGAAAAAATTCCCGGCCGGTTAGAAACTAAATATCCGTGTTCACTATTTCTGCCATATCGGTAATAATTATCGTCACAAGAAGAATTAAACGGTGCCCCTAGGTTTTCGGGATTTGTATTGAACTTGCCCTGCGCATCGGCATTTGATTTAAAAATATCGGTGCCTCCCATATTTATCCAACCATTGGAAGAGAAAAACAAGGTATTGGATTTGGAATCAAAAAAAGGAGTGAACTCATCCCTATCCGTGTTTATTTTGTATCCCAAATTGCGCGGAGTTCCAAACTCTCCCTTCTTCGTTACCACACTATACCAGATATCATTTCCCCCCCTGCCGCCTTCGCGGTTAGATACAAAATAAAGCACTTCATTTCCGGTAGCCGTCCTAGCGTAATATGGTTGTGTATTGGTTGTTCCCTTAAGATTAATCTCATCATTCAGCATTTTACCTTCGGCCCAATCAGCGCCTTTCAACTCACTCATATAGATAGCACATGCGGGGTTCAGCAATGCACCATCACAAATCGTATAAAAAAAACGATTGCCTTCTTCATTAAAACTACCATTAGAAATATGCTTGCCTTCAGGTTGAAATTGCTTTATCCGTTCAGCTGCAGCATATACATCGCCCTCTACCTTTGAGGTATACATCTTCATCAATAAATCATCTTTTTTAGCATCGCTTTTATCCGGCTTCATCCAAAGCACTGTATCCGCATGAATCGAAGAAAAATAAAGAACGCCATCACGATAAGCCGGTGCCATATCGGCATAATTGGAGTTCACTTCTTTACCTAAATGAGTAATTTTTACAAAAGCATCAGGTTTGGCTTCTTTGATAGCAAAGTTGCAGCCATCAATTTCTGTTCTGGCCCACTTCTTAAACTTAGAGGCATCGGCTTCCTTATACACTTTTTGAAACCGGTTGAATAATGGAATGGCTTCCTGATACCTGCCTTGCATTTTAGTGTTGAGGGCCGCATAATACAGGTCGATTGCTTTACCTACAGAATCAGACTCATAGGATTTTTGAAAATATAGAGCGGCATTTTCATAGTCACGTGCCAGAAAATAGGATTGAGCTAAATTGTGCAGTATAGAAGTTTCACCGGGCGAGTTTTCCAGAATTTTCAAATACAAATCTGTAGCCGAAAAAATACTCCCTTCTTTGAATGCCGCCTCCGCAGCTTTTAGATATTTTGCCTTATTAAACTTCTCATCACCGGCTGCTTTGCATAGCAGAACAGTGGTTAAAAGCAGCACCGTTAAGGTCGTTTGAGTAAATCTTACTATGTATTTCATTTTCAAAATATCAGATGGCAAAATCAATATTTACATCATTGGACAAGGGACTAACACAGGATAAGAAACGCCTTTCTTAGGCTTAATAAATCCGGTGTAGATGATAGCAATTTCAAAAGCACCTCTTCCATTAGTGGCTGGTTTCAAAGTGGAGGTATTGATATCGTAAGCAAACTGAGCTCGCAAACGGTAATATTCAATTCCGGCTGTGATAATTGGTGCATCTTTCAGGCGATACCATCCGCCCAAACTGGCTACAAAATCGCTTTTACCCAGCGGAGCATGATACTCAAATGAGCTACCGAAATTTATCTCCTGCGCTTTATTCTGATACTGATAAATGAAGTTAGGTGCTATGTAAAAATTCTTGGTAACCTTGAACCGAAGTCCCAGGTGTGCAGAGTAGCGCATCGGGAGTTTTACTCTTTTATCGCCCAAAAAAGATTCTTTAGGCTGTGCGAGGTGATACACCGTAAAACCTGTCATAATTCCCATAAAATCTTTAATGGTAGACTGATGCAAGAGACCTGCCTGCATATCAAAATAACCTACGTTAGGCCGGTTAAAGTTTTCTCCATTATTCTGTGTTAAATCAAAATCCTGTCCGTTAAACTGGGAGGGGAAAGCTAATTGCTGCCATTTTAAGCTCTTGTTGGTATAACCCAATTGAACGCCCAACCCAAGAAAATGCCTCTTGTTTTTATCCAGGCCTTTATGAAATGCTACAGAGGCCATGGCACTGTTCATCGTAATTTTACCGTCTCCACTCCGGTCACCGGCAAACAATGCCCCTACACTAAAAATATCGTTTGGAAGTTTGCTCTGCAACAACTTAATGTCAAAGGATCCCGAGTAAGTAACAAAGGGTGTGCTAATACTTCTCCATTGATTTCTGTATATGCCGGCTGCCCGGTAAGTGCCATCAAATGCACCGGTTAATCCGGGATTGAGATTAAGTGGGCTGGCGTAAAACATACTAAAGTGTATGTCTTGTGCCGCCACCTCAGACCAAACAGAAAAAAAACAGAAAGCTGTAATGATGGAGTGTGTAAAAAGCTTCAATGCACCGTATTTTAAAAACGTAATGAAAATAGAAAAACTTTGCTCTTTGAAAAAAGTAAAATGGTTTTCTATTTTCGGAATATAACTACATAAGATTATGCTAAGAAAAACACTATATGCATCTCTCCTGCTGGCTATACTGGCGTTCAGCGCGTGCAGAAACTGCATAGAATGCACCAAATATCCCAGCGCCAACGATACTGTTGACTTATGCAAAAAAGATTATGCCTCCGATGATTCCTACAGTGATGCCTATCGGAATCTTGTAGCAGATGGTTACCGCTGCGAGTAAGTGATAAAACAATATGTTTTTACAAACCATGAAGAACAAAGAATCGCTATTGCCGGAGGTAAAGTTTCTGGTTGAACAAAGAGCCTATGGTGTATGTGAACGCTTAGGCGAAAAACTAGAGATGCCGACCAAAGATATACGCCTCTTTTTCATCTACGCTTCCTGCCTCACTATTGGCTCTCCGCTTATCGTTTATATGATACTGGCTTTTTGGATGAAACTAAGAAGAATCATACGCAGCAAAAGAACCGCAGTGTGGGATTTTTGAACCATAATTGCGTATGAATTGTTCATCTGTCATTGATTGATTTTAATATGAAAACCAAATTTTTATTTCTGGCAATCGCCTGTGTTTTTACAGGGATTATTTTCCACAGTTGCAATACTCAACCTGCTAAGATTACTGTAGATATAAGCCGAAGTCCTTTTGAAAAACTCTCTGACTACCACTTTTTTGTAGGAACACTCAATGAACTGAAACCAAACGACCGTTTAATCCCCTACGACCTGATTACACCACTCTTTACCGATTATGCTTTCAAAGCCAGATTCGTATATGTTCCGGAAGGCAAATCGGCCCCTTACGACACTTCACAAGTATTGCAGTTGCCGGTTGGCAGTTGCTTGGTAAAAAACTTCTACTACCCTGAAGATTTCAATAAACCCGAAGGTAAAAGAAGAATTATGGAGACTCGCCTGCTCGTGCACCGCGAAAAAGGGTGGGACAACCTAGACTATATTTGGAACGATGAACAGACTGAGGCTTTGTTGGACAACACAGGTGGTATCAAAAAAGTAGCCTGGACGCACTACGATGGAGCTAAGAGGGAAATTGACTATCTCATACCCAACAAAAATCAGTGTAAAAGCTGCCACTGGAGAAATGATGCATCCTTCTCTCCCATCGGACCCAAAATCAGAAATCTGAACAGAGATTATGCGTATGCCGATGGCACAGAAAACCAAATTACACATTGGATAAAAGCAGGTATACTTTCAAATGCACCGACCGGTGAACATCCCAAGATTGCCAACTGGGCCGACTCTGCACATTATAGCACCGACCAGCGTGCAAGAGCGTATCTGGAAATGAATTGCGGGCATTGTCACAATCCAAAAGGTCCTGCTTACACCTCCGGTCTATTACTGAATATTGATAATACCAACCTTGAAAATCTGGGCATTTGCAAATCGCCAGTTGCAGCAGGTAAAGCTACGGGAGGCAGGCTTGTAGATATCGCCCCCAGAGATAATGAAGCTTCTATTCTTGTTTACCGAATGGAAAGCGATGACCCCGGCATCCGCATGCCTGAAATTGGTCGTTCCATACTACATGTGGAAGGAGTAGCACTCATCCGCCAATGGATAAATGAAATGAAATACCCCGCCTGCGCCACCCGATAAATATTATTCTTCAATTGACCAGTTGATGGGCAACTTGTTTTGTTGCTTCAAAATTTCATTGGTTTTGGAAAAATGCTTGCACCCTTGAAATGCATTGCCGGCTAATGGTGATGGATGTGCCGCTTCCAACACAAAGTGCTTGTTGGTATCAATCAGCGCTTTTTTGGCACGAGCGAAGTTTCCCCAAAGCAGAAAGACAACTCCTTCTTTCTCGTCACTTATTTTTTTAATAACCGCATCTGTAAACAGCTGCCAACCGCAGTTCGCGTGCGAATTGGGTTCTCCTTCATTCACCGTCAGGGATGCATTTAGGAGCAATACCCCCTGCAAGGCCCAGCTTTCCAAATTTCCATGATGTGGCGGACTAATGCCCAAATCACTTTTAAGCTCTTTGTAAATATTGACTAGAGAGGCAGGAACCTTTACGCCCCGCTGTACTGAAAAACATAAACCATGCGCCTGCCCCGGCTGGTGGTAGGGGTCCTGGCCGAGTATAACCACCTTCACAGCTGTAAAGGGAGTTAGATTAAATGCTTGAAAAATGAGTGAACCAGGCGGGTAGATTCGCTTGCCTGAACTTTGTTGCCCTAGAATAAACTTGCGGATAAGTGGAAAATACGGCTTGTTAAACTCATCGTTCAACGCCTGCTTCCACGAAGGGTCTATTTTTATATGTTCGTTGCTCACCGTGCTAAACTATTATAAAAAAAGCCCTTCTTGCGAAGAGCTTTTAAGTGACCCCGAAGGGATTCGAACCCCTGACCCACAGCTTAGAAGGCTGTTGCTCTATCCAGCTGAGCTACGAGGCCGTCAGTTTTTTAAACGGGCGCAAATGTAGTTTTTTGACGCAATTTGCACACTGCCTCCCTATAAGAGTCAATCTTGAGTTTTTTTAGTAGCAACAAAATATAACATAGGCCCCTAGCGTTCGTATCAAAGAACTGAATACTTTTGAAACATGGAACGTGAAATAATTTCAATCAAGCGCAAGGCTTTGCGCATTAACCTGGACGAATCAATTTATGGCACCTTTGCAGAAATTGGCGCAGGTCAGGAAGTTGTTAGAAACTTCTTTCAAGTGGGAGGAGCTTCAGGCACCGTGGCTAAGGCGATGAGTGCGTATGATATGACATTTTCTGATGCCATCTATGGCAGTGAATCGGGGCGATATGTAAGTGAATCGCGCTTGCATAAAATGATTGACCACGAGTTTATGCTACTCCGCGAAAGGTTAACCGATGAGAAATACAGCAAAAAGAGATTTTTTGCATTTTCGAATACCTGCACCACGCTTAACTACCACAAAACAAATGATCCCCACGGATGGATGGGGGTAAAATTTCAAATGACACCCGGTGGGGAGCCCAATGAGGTGATTATACACCTTCGTTTAAAAGGCACCGATTCACTTTATCAGCAGCGGGTGATTGGTGGTATCGGCACCAATTTGTTGTTTGCTTGTTATTGGTTTCACGATCAGATTAACGACTTTGTGGATTCGCTGTTGGACAATCTATCTACCGACCAGGTAGAAATTGATATGATACGAATGAAGGGGCCTGCTTTCGACAAGGTAGACAATCGCCTACTTGCTTTGAAGCTCGTACGAAACGGATATACGGATGGAACTATCTTTGGCCCCGATAAAGAAGTATATCAACCCAAGGATGTACTTTACAAGAAGCACATTCTGTGTTTGCGCGGCAGGTTCCGTCCGGTAACCAAAGTAAATGAAGACATGATGAAATGCGGTTTAGAGTATTTTAAACCCATTACAAAAGACGAAGAAAACATTGTGGTGCTCTCTGAAATTACCCTCAACAATTTATCGACAGAAGGTGCTTTTGATAACAAAGACTTCCTCGACCGTGCAGATATACTTTGCAGTTTGGGACATACCGTAATGATATCTAATTGCCACAAACACGATATGCTGATAAATTATCTGGATCGTTGCAAACCTCAGAATATCGGTATTATACTAGGCATACTCAACATTGTGGAACTTTTTAATGAAAAGTATTACAAGAATGCCGCAGGTGAATTGCTGCACTATTTTGGAGAAATTTTTATGCGCAACGTAACCATGTTGGTATATCCATATCAACCTGAAAAGAACGCGAAGGTGATTACAACAAAAAATCTGGAAGTACCCGAAGCACTCAGTTCGCTGTTTCACCATTTAATCAAAAATGGATTTTTAGTAGACCTACAAGGCTATGATGAAAATGTGTTGCAGGTTTTCTCTACACAAGTTATTCAGATGATTAAATCAGGCGAACCCGGATGGGAAAGTATGGTACCGGATACCGTAGCCGATATCGTAAAAGAAAATTGCCTATTCGACTATCCGTGCGAAGTCCAGCAAAACTAGTCTCCTTCATGGTGTTTTGACATAGAAAGAGGTCACGATTTTCGTGACCTTTTTCTATGTAGGTAATCTGTAATAATACTATCGCAATAGAGTAAATGAACCCTGCAAACCTTCGTCATCTTTGAACGGTCGTTGGATAACGATGTAATAAATATAGGTACCGGCCGGTTGCGCTTTCCCTCTGAAAGTACCGTCCCAAGACTGTGCTGCATCATGCACTAATTCTCCATATCGGTTATAAATTCTGAATGATTGGATGCTGGCTATCGAGTTGGTGATTACCGGACCGAACAAATCGTTTTTGCCATCACCATTTGGAGAAAATGCATTAGGCATTGCCACCGGGCTTTCTATGATATTCACCCTTACATTCACCTGTGTGGTATCGGTGCAAGGGCCACTGGTAACGGAAAGCACATAGAGCCTGTCAGCTAGCGGAGTGGCTACAGGAGAAGGACTATTTGCATTATCCAGAAAATCGGCCGGAGCCCAAGTGTAGGTATAAGAGCCGGGGCCTGCACCTCCTGTAACATCAGCACCTAACACTATGGCAGTCCCTTGGTCTACCAAAGTGTCGTAATAGAGTGCAGTTGCCTGTAAATCGGCTACAGATATGACCACTGTATCGCTATGGGTACATCCTGTAGTGGTGTCGGTAATCGTCACAAAGTAAATGCTGGATGGCGGAAGCGGAGAGGCTACCGGATTGGGGCAATCGGAACAACTTAGGGTAGATGCCGGATACCAACTATAAGCATTGCCTCCAATGACAGACAGCGTGATGCTCTGTCCCTGACAAACACTGCTATCATTCATTACAAGGTAGCTGAAATTCTGTGGAGTCACTACTACATCATCCACTTTGGGACATTTGCCACCAAAATAGGCTGTAATGGTATAAGTGGTCGCTTGAGCAGGTGAAGCTAGAGGATTAGAAATGGAATCATCCGTGAGTGATAGGTTAGGTGTCCACACATAGGTAACAGGCACCGGTGGGGCGGGACAGATTTTAGCGCGCATTTCCGGTAACTCTGTAAACAACCCAAAGGTGGGAGTGCTGATATTGCAGCCTACATCTAAAAAGGAAGAGCCCGAATGGAAACAGCTATAGTTTACAAAAGCCGTTTGCACAAAGTCAGCACCGGTACTGGGGAATCCATCCGGATTATCCCAACAAATCTCAAGAACCAGATTGGAAGTACCATCCCACGAATAGGTGTTTTGCAACACAAAATCATTCCATCCTAAAACAGTGGCATATAAGACATTCGTATATACTACTGAAGTAGGCTCCCATCCGTTATCGTCTAATGCACTTTTCGTGGTGCATCCAAGTTTTACACTTAGATTCTGAAATGGGAATGCAGATGCTTTGGCACTTACGTTCAATCCAATTTGGCTGATAGTTCCTGCAGTGTATCCTGCAGCAATTAAATCAGCTGCGCGATACAAAATTTGCGTGCGTTGATCTTCAAATTGCGTAGAGAAGAAATCGCCATCAAAAGGCGTATTGAATCCTGCAGCCGCTCCAGGCAAACTGAGTGTGCGCAGGGGTGCGCTTGCATTGTTGCAAGGGGTACCATTGGTGCCACAAGCGCCCAACTGTCCGGTAGGTGGTGTGCCGGTAATCAATGCATTCAACTGAGCAGGGTTGCCGGTACAAAAAGGTAAATCAGATCCGGCATTGATGCCAAAAGAAGTGTCAATGTTCAAGACAATAGATGAACCTCCGCTGCAAGAACCATCATTGGCAGTTAAGAAATATTCGCGATTATCATCCAATACCACAAAAGGATTCAAACTATCCGGAGAATATAGATTGGTGGTTGGAGACCAGCTGTAAGTTATGTTTGCTGGCGGCTCTACGCAATAAACAAACTGAACATTAGGGCGGTTGGTGGAAATGTTCGAAAAGCCGTTGAGATTACAACCGGAAGCTCCGTCCTGAAATTGAAAAAGAACTGAGTTGTAAGCAGTAGGAGTAGCATTTACATCATCGTCATTCGTCCAGGAATTGTTGTCAAAACAAACTTCCAAAATCAGGTTTGAAACTCCGTCCCAGTCATAGGGTGTTGTAAACGTAAAGGTATTGGAGCCCACTGTTGGCTGAACCTGAGTAGGCATCATTACCACCGGAAGGTTAGGGACAAATGCACTTAGCGCAATCAAATCCGTGCAGCCCATTTTTAATGAGAACCCGTCATACGGCTGTGTGCTTCCTTGTTGTGAAACATCAAAGGCAATATCAGTGATAGTGCCCGAGGTCATTCCCATGGCTTGCAACTCGCTGGCTCTAAAGAGAATTTGCATTCGTGCATCTTCGTAAAATCCACGAAATGGAGTAGCACCGGTGGCATCATTTACGGTACCCGCTCCAATTGTTTTCAATACATAATTACCCTGGCAAGGCACCACATTTAAGCCACAAGGCAATACAGAGATTACAGAACTTAGCTGTATGGTATCACCTTGGCACACCTTTGTTTTATCTGCTGCAATACGAACGAGTGGCCCCTGTCCTTCCACCACCACATAAGTGCTGGTATCGCGTATCACACAGCCCGTATCGGAGGTGATTACCAAAGTGTATGTGGTAGAATAATCCGGTTGTGCAGTAGGATTTGGTACCGTGGAAGCATTTAAACTGATACTTGGGGTCCAGGAATAAGTATAAGGACCAAAACCGGCATCGGGTGTCACATTAAAATTCACAAACTCAAATCGGCAGATGGTATCATCGCTTTGAGTGATAGTGTAGTTAAAATCAGGGACACGGAAGACGGTCACCGTATCCTTGTTTTTGCACGTATTGCTTAAGTTACTGGTTACAATGTAAGTGGTGGTTTGGCTGGGTGAAGCTTGCGGATTGCCAATGTTTGCATTATTTAATCCGGAGGCCGGACTCCATGTAAACTGATTGCCGCCATAAGCCTGCAATTGCACCGGACCGCCTGCAGGGCAATAACTTAGGTCGGGACCTGCGTAGGTGCCTGCCAATACATCTATAGTAATGGCATAAGCCTGATTACTGCTAAGCGGACAATTGTTGTTTTTAATAGTTACGATAAATACATTTTGACCGGTATCCAAACCGCTTGGAGTCCAGCTAAAAAAGGAGGAAATGGAGTCTTCTGAAAGATACTGGCTGCTAAACTGAGCGCCCGGAATGGATTGCGCAACGTTGGTTTCCACAAAAACGGAATCGCCAGTTTGCTCCACTGCCAATGTGCTAAAGGTAAGTGTAGTCCCCGGACACACCTGCACATTAAATGGATTGATATAAAAACCTCCTGTAACAGTGGGCTGAATAGCGCCTGTAAAGAGTGGAGCCGGATTAGCGCAACCGGGCAGATTAACCACTACCACCTGAATATCGCGCATTGTGGAACCAATCAACACACCGTTGCGATATTCCTCAACCAAAACGGTAGCTACTGCAACCTGAACACCATTGGGTGTAAAAAACATCTGGCCGGTGTTATTATCAAAGTTGAAAGAGTTGGCCGGTGTGGTATTCATTGGCTGAGTAGGAGTAAAAGGGAAAACGTAAGTGGTCGGTGCACCGCCCAAAGTCAAGGGATTTACCAAAGAGTAATAAAGCGAATCTCCATCCGGGTCTACCGCTCCGTGGTTATACGAGAAGGGTTGGTTGGCACAAATAAAAGGCACCGGCAAGGTGGTAAACACAGGGGAATTGTTAGAACCGGAAACCAGATTATTCAAGCGTGCTTCTACATACAAATCTTCAGTATCTGGGGATTGAAGATTTGTAATTTGAGCATTTCGGCAACACTCCGAAAAACTAAAGACCCAATCGGCACAGTTCATAGGTAATTGAATGATTCCTGTAAAAGTGTAGGCCATTACCCCGGGATAGCTTCCTCCATTACAAGTTGACTGGCCAATAGCCGATTGACACAAAGGAGAAACTTCACACGGAGCACCTCCGTTTGTTTGTGGCGGGCAAGCTTCACGATCCAGGGTCATAGACAAATTTTGACCGCAGGAAAGCGAAGTCACATCTACAAATACAGAAGTAGACGCATCAATACCAAAACAGTCGCGATAGAATCGCAGAGTGACTTTATATGTATTGGTACTGGGGTCAATGCATTCGTAGGCAATATCGGCACCCATAGCGTGAGAAGCTCTGGATTCCTGAAAGGACAGCATTAAAAATAATGACAATGCAAATGCCGCAACGCAGTGGGTAATTTTCTTTACGTTCATAATGTAAAAAAGTGAGTGAATGTGTTCGAGGCTAATGTAGCCAAATATTTATCGGCAGCAAGACGATATTTGCCGGTCAGAAGGTTGAACGGAACAGATTATTCTCTGCTACTTTACAATTTTCTTGATGGCCCGTTTGCCATCAATAGAAACCTGTAAAAGATAAACACCCGCATTCAACTCGCTTACATCCATGGCATGCGAATGCACGCCCGGCTGAACATGAGATTCAGAAACCACCACTTCTCTTCCTGATAAATCATAGAGGATGAAAGTGGCCATGGAATTATAGTCTGACTTTAGCTCTATGGCAAGCGAATAGCCGTTGTAGTGCAACTGGATATCAGAGGCAAAATCGCGCTCGTCTACAGATGAAACAGCACCACAAAAATTAGTTTTAACTAAGCTATCAAAATCAATACAATTTACCCACCCCGGATGATCTATAAATGGATTTCGATTGCCCTGAATAGAGAAGATGTAATCTGTTTTAGTTCGCTCAAACTTATCGGGAGGGTCTTGTGCGTGCCACAATTTAAGCACGTTTTGATCTTGAAGACTGGCTTCGGTTAGCAAATTTTCGAAGCCCCAATTTCCACCATCGCCATTATAGGTAACCATTTGATAAAACATATTTCTGGCTACATCGCCTTTGCGATTTACCTTAGGCTCAAACACTGTGTTACCCATAGCATCTGTACCTATTTTAGCATCCCCAAAAGTATTGGTGGCATTCAATACAATACCCTGCGGGTGATTGGACCTTGCCTGATTCGGCTGTGCTAAAGTGAGTAATAAATTGTGATAATCCGAGCCATCCGCATTCAGTGTATTGCCTCCGGTGAGCATCCAACTTTTAGGTAATGCATGCTCGCGGTTGTATTGCTGAGCAGTAAAATCGAAAGGTGGTGAGTAAACAGTGCTTACATTACTGTATTCGCAATCTACTACCGCACCGTTATTTATAGTATCTCTTTCATACATTACCGGGAGTATGAGTGTGCGGTATGCGGTGTAAGAAACAGCGGTATGCGGACGCAGCAGGTTGCGTAAATCAGTCAATAAAGAATAAGCGGAAGAATCAATTCCTGCATAATAGTTTCCGGGTAAAGAGGCCGGGCTGGTAAAGGAGCCTTGCAGAGGACTTGCTTGCTTGTAATTTATGTTTGCACCGGTGCCGTTGAAGGCAAATGCGCTGAAATAATATGTAGTGTTTTCTAAAACTTCGCGTATATTGAAAAAGTAATTGGTATTCACGGATAGAACTTTGACTCCTGATGCCACACCCTGTCCTTTTTGGTAAACCACACCATCGGCAGGCGAGAAAGTGATTGGGCTCTCACTTTTAAGAACGAGAAAACCATCGGCCGTGGAAGGTGTAAAACTCATGCTAAAACCATACGATTTAGCATTGGTAAAAAGCATCGCACTGGGGTTTGCTGAGGGTTCCTGTGCCAGCCCAACGCTTAGTGACAATGAAAACAACAAGAAAAAAAACGAAGAAAAAACATTCATGAAAATTATTTTATCAGCAACTAATCCAGGTCAAAAACGAAAATCATTTCGCCTCTTTCAGCATTACACAATAGGTGGGAAAGTGATCGCTATATCCGCCTATATACACATTCCCATCAAACGTGCGCATAGGATACCCTTTATACTTTCCGGTTTTAGTAACCATGTATTGCTTATTGAAGATATGAGCATCTTTGTAGAAAAAACCTGGTTGTGTATTACTCAGCCAACCTGAGGAAAGTAGTATTTGATCAAAGATATTCCAGGAATCATTGTAGGCTAATGTGCCAATGCCCTTCTTGTAAAAATCAACCCATGGATTAAACATTCCACCAGGTTTCACTTCTTTAATTTTACCTACAGCACCTATAACCTGAGTCACACTTGGGCTTACAGGATCATCATTTAAATCACCCATAACTACTACTTTGGTAGTTGGGTCAATTGCCATTAAAGAGTCAATCACATGTTTAGAAACTGCGGCTGCCGCTGCACGGGCGGGCGCACTGGCATCTTCTCCTCCTCGCCTGCTTGGCCAGTGGTTTACAAATATGTGAATCATTTCGCCCAGAAAATCACCGCTGACCCACAACACATCGCGCGTATAATACGGCTTAGAAGAATTGCTCTCCAATTTCACAAAGAGGCTTTCACTATGCTTTACTTTAAAATATTTCGGGTTATAGAGCAATCCTACATCTATACCGCGTTCATCGGGCGAGCTATAATGAACAATTTTCAGATTTCTGTTTTTCAATAACGGTTGAGCCACCAAGTCTTCAAGCACTTTTCTGTTTTCTACTTCAGCCACTCCACAAAAAGCAAAACCGTGCGGTGAGCTTTGTGTTCCAAGTTCGGATAATACCTGTGATAACTTTCCTAACTTATCATGATACACCTGTGCTGTGTAGCCATACGCACCGGTGGGTGTAAAATCTTCATCGTTTTTATCAGGGTCGTTTAACGTATCAAACAGATTCTCCAGGTTATAAAATGCTACTACACCAACATTGTATTGTTTCTCCTGACCAATTGCAAGAATAGGGAACGCTAGTAAACAAGCGAAAAGAATACGCGACATATGAAAATTTGAGCTGCTAAACTAAAAAACCATGCCTACTCGCGAGTGAGCAATAAATTTAACGAGAAGTTAAGATTAGATTATCTGACCAGAGTCACATTTCCGCTCACTTCCACGGTGTTTCCACTACTACATTCCCCTTTCGCGGTGTATACGTAAGTAGCAATATCGGCCGCCTTGCCATTAAAAACGCCATCCCATCCTTCATTAATGTTCTGTGTTTGATAAACCATTTGCCCCCAGCGGTCAAATACCCGGAAATACTCCAGCTTGCGCAAACCAATTCCACGGACATACAGCACATCGTTCAGTCCATCTCCATTCGGAGTAAACGAGTTTGGCACAAAAACCATGGAAGGATCACACTTTACCACTCTGACAGTAACCGAATCAACATCAAAGCAGCCCCACTGATTAGTGGCCGCTACATAATAGGTTTCCGTAGTTTGTGCAGTCACGAATGGGCGTCTACAATCTACGCATGACAGATTATTCGTACTTGGCAGCCAGGAATAAGTAACGTCATTTGGTGACGAAGCGTAAATCTGAACCACTGTTCCATCGGTGACCGTTTGGTCGTCTCCGGCTTCTACGGAAGGTATTGGAGCTATGGTAATATTTACGTTATCTGTATCCGGAACGCAATTGGTACTGCTTACAATGACGGTATAGGTATAGCTTCCAAAAGGAGCAGAAACGGTAGGGTCTTCGATGTTGTCGGCATCCAAATAGGTGGATGGTATCCAAAGGAAACTAGTATCAAGGACGGATGCTTCATACACGTTTACATCCAAAACAATTTCTCCCCCTTCACAGACTAACGAATCCGATATAAGTAAATCGGCATCCACATTTTTAATTACATAAACTCTCACCAACTTTGAGATAGAGCATCCAGTTTGGTTATATCCCGTTACTCTATAGAACTGAGTATCGGGTGGAAAAACTAATGGATTTACAATGGTTGTATCATTGATAAAAATATTGGGCGTCCAGAAAGCGTTGTTGACTCCCGCACCTGCAGTTAACTGGAGCGTGTCGCCCGGACAGATACGATAAAAAGGTCCTGGCTGTATGGGTGGCAATGGGTCTACATTCACTGTAATGGTGTCGCTGGCTACACAACCAATGTTTGTGGTGGCAGTTACATAATAAACAATAGTGTCAGGAGCTGTGGACAGAGTATTTTTACATGAATCACAAGAAAGGTAATTGGGTGATTGATTGGCTGTCCAAACAAAGTAATCACCATAAGGTAAGTTAAACGGCACATAGTTACCCTTGCAAACCGTAGTGTCGGTGGGTAATCCCGGGTAAGGAATTAGACCTACAACGATGGTATCTACCGGGTACGATACTACGCACCCCACACTGTCAGTAAGTGTATAAATAGGGTAATAGGTGCCAGGCATAGTATAGGTGTGTGTAAGATTAACGGTATCGTTAAAAGATGTTCCATCGCCCAAATCAGCAATAATGTTTACGGTGGAAGCTACTGAGCCTACAATACTGGTGGTTAACGGAACACAGCCGGAATCAGGGACGGCTTCAAAATTACCTATTGGACCTCTTACGCGTATTAAATCTATGTATGTAATGGAGTCCGCGCAACCGGAAGAATCCCATGCAACCAGTTTTACATCATAATCACCGGGAAAAAATAGACATGAAGTGGATCGCGGGAAGTGCTGGTGTCACCATCGCCAAAAAACCAAATCCAATTTAAGTCAAAGCGATTAGTAGTGTTATAAAATTGTACAGGGAAAGGTGGGCACGGTGAAAAATTAGTAGTCACATAAAAATCAGCTACTGGGGTATCTACGTCTACCAAATTGGGAACAAAAATAGTGTCGCGGCAACCAATGTTATTAAGAATAATTATTTGAGTTACTGAATAATTTCCAACACTCCCATAAGTATGAGTTGGGGTAGGTCCTGTTCCTGTGGTTCCATCGCCAAAATCCCATATAAAAGTAACGCCTGATTGTGTTGAACTAAAAAATCTGGTAGTCTCTCCCGGGCAAACTACCGTATCAGAAGTAAATCCAGCCGTTACACTTTGTGGTGCTACATTTTTTGTAGCGGTGCTGCTACAACCACGGCTATCCGTTACACGCAATGATACATTGAAGTTTCCAGAGTTATTATAAGTGTATGTGGGGTTTTTAAGTGAACTACTATCGCCAGTACCAAAGTAATACTTCCAGGAGGTTATGGAACCTAAATAAGATTTACTGCTATCGGTAAACACCGTATTCATAGGAACGCAAGCAACCGTGGGGTTCGGGAAAAAGTTAGCGTAAACACCATAAACAGTAATGTAATTGATTCGCCTGACAGTATCCGAACAGGTTTGCCCCGGGTTTATAACCAGCGTAATCGTATATCTTCCGGTATCAGTGAAGGTGTGAGTAGGTGATTGAACGCTGCTACCAGCAGTGCCATCACCAAAGTCCCAAAACCAACCACTTGCGAACGTTGAGCTATCACTAAATTGAACAGTTAATGAACGACATCCTTGTGTGGTATCAGCAAAAAACAAAGCATCAGGTGTGCCGATGGGAAGCATCTTTTTGATTGAATCAATACATCCAGTTGTAAAATTTTCCACAATCAAGGTTACGTCATAACTAGCTGGGGAGGGAAAGGTATGTAGTGGATTCTGAAGGTTAGAGGTGGTGCCATCGCCAAAATCCCAAAACCAAGAATCTGCCCCCTGAGAAGTATCACGAAACTGGACTGTTGTTGGGTTATTACAATCAAATTCGAAGTTAAAGTCTGCTTTAGGGACAACGATTAGGATATAATCAACAATCTCAGTGTCACTCGAACACCCTTGATTAATAACTGTCAGAGTAACTGTATAAGTGCCGGTATCTGAATAAGCATGAGTGGGTGACGGTGCTGCACTAGTCTGCCCATCGCCAAACTCCCAAAGCCAGATTGTTTGTGCGTTGGAACCGGAGGTTTGATTCGTAAAGGTGACCGTCTGGTTTACGCATTGAATCAGCGGCAATGCTGAGAATGCAGGTGAAAGCGATTGACCTACGTTTATCTGACCGGGGAATATAACGCTTACTATGCAACCTTCAGCATTCGTGACATCCAATGAAGGAACATATTGACCGGTTGTGTTGTAATAATGTAAAGGATTCGCTAATACAGAAGAAGTTCCATCGCCAAAATCCCATAAATAAGAGGTAATAGGAGAGTTGCTGGTTACATTACTAGAAAAATTAACCAAGAGTGGGGTGCATCCATTCGTAGAATCTGCACTGATAGTGGCACTTAGAGTTCCTACATCAATATATCCTGGTCGAGTAACAGCAGTCACGCATCCCGCAGCATTTACAGCATTAAAGGTAACTGTAAATGAACCGGTGGAATTGTAGGTATAGGTCGGGCTCATATTTGTAGAAACACCTCCATCGCCAAATACCCAATTGTAACTGGCAGCTCCGGGTGCGTTTCCGGTAAAGTTTACTGATAGTGGAGCCGTACAACTCGAGGTATCATCAGCAGTAAAAGAAGCACTAACAGGAGTAGAAACATTAATATAAGCAGACTGAGTTTCTGTATCATTACAGCCATTGTAACTGACAGTAAGCGATACATTGTAAGAGCCATTTGTAGTGTAGGTATGAGTTGGGTTCTGCAGAGTAGATGTTGTTCCATCACCAAAATCCCACAACCAACTGCTGGCAAAGTTGGATGTATCATTAAACTGTACGCTGATACTGTTACAAGCATTTTGTGTCGCTGCAAAAAAACCGGCATCTACATCTGTTATCGATACTTGTACCGTATCGGAGCGCTGGCAATTCAAGGTATCGCTAATCGTTAATACAACATCGTATAATCCGTTAAACATTACCTGAGTAGGATTAGCTAAAGTAGAAGATCCGGCACCATCAAAATTCCAGTTATAAGACAATGGCCCATTAGTGGACGAAGCGTTGGATGTAAAGTTTACCACCTGCGGAGAGGTGCACGACTGTGTAGGGTTGGCAGAAATTGCGTTTAAAGTGGGATAGTTACCGATAACCACATAATTGTTCTTAATAACGCTCGACTGACAACCATTACTATCTAATGTAACCAAGGTGATATTAAAAGCACCGGTATTGGCAAAACAATGGTTAACATTATAGCCCTGCTGCGGCAGCGCTCCATCACCAAAATCCCATATGTATTGCAGCACAGGGCTCTCCCCTGGTATAGTAAGATTCGTAAAGCCAACGTTGTGACAAGGTTGAATACATCCATATCGGTTACCGGCTGTGAAATCGGGCGCGGCCGGTATAAATACTCTGATTTGCAAAAAACAGGAATCGGTGGAAGTGCCGTTGCTCACAACGTGTTTTACGTTGTAAATACCTCCGTTGATGAAAGTGGCTGTGGGATTTTGTGTGGTAGAGGTATTTCCATTATCAAAATCCCAACTGTGTGATGTAGGGCTACCGGTGCTTAAATCCTGAAAATTGACCACTAATGGCGGGCAACCAAATAAAGTAGAAGACGAGAAAAAACACTGCACCTGTTGTGCATGAGTTGATATCGAAAAAAAAACTAATAGAGTAAAGAGAGCCGAGTTTCTACTGTTCACGGGAGTAAATGCGTTTTAAATCAGATGCTAAAAGGCCGAGCAAGTGTTGCATGGCCGGTCTATAATTCAATATGTTAAACTGAAATGTAGGAGAAAAAGTTTCGTGTTCAAAAAAAGTGAATGGTTTATTTTCCAATTCCCGCGATTAAAGCACTTTAGGTTTAAAAAATCAACTTTAACAAGAACTTATTTTTTATACTCTCGTGGTTAATTACAGCATTCTAAACTTTTAACCAGATGGTGTGTTTTGATGCTGATAACTGGCTTGTGCTTGTTATTTTAACTAAATTAAAGTGGCCCAATATTCCATCAAAGAAGTAGAAACCTTATCGGGCGTAAAAGCGCACACATTGCGCATTTGGGAGCAGCGGTATGATTTTCTTAAGCCGCATCGCACAGACACCAATATACGATATTACTCCGATGACCAACTGAGGATGTTACTCAACATCAGCATGTTAAACAGGGAAGGCTTCCGAATTTCAAAAATAGCCGAAATGACCCGAGAGCAATTGGGCCAAGAGGTAATGAGAATTGCGGACACTACCAACCACGCAGATCATTTATTAGATCAACTCACTCAATCGATGCTTGATTTTAACGAGCACCGTTTTGAAAGAACACTTTCGCAAGCCATCATGAAAATAGGGTTTGAAGCTGCCTTCAACAACCTTGTATTCCCTTTCATGATTCGGACCGGGGTACTATGGGCAACAGGGGCTATACGGCCGGCTCAAGAACATTTTATAACCAACCTTATCAGAAGAAAAATATCTGTCGCTATTGATAATCAATTTGTGGAGCCTAACGAAAACAGCAAACGTTATGTGCTTTTTTTACCGGAAGGTGAAACCCATGAATTATTGCTGCTTTTTACAGAGTTTTTACTTCGCCAGAAAAACCATCACGTAGCATACCTGGGTAGCTCGCTGCCCTTTGAGGACATCAGCTACATTAACGAGCACTTCAAGCCTGATTATCTGATAACTTTTATCACCGTTCCTCTCCATAACGGAAATGTGAAGGAGTATGTATCTAATCTATCGGCATCCTTCCCGGCAATCGATATTCTTATCGGTGGAAGCCAAATAGAACCGCTCATAGGGCTGTTGCCTTACAACGTGAAACCGTTGACGGGCATTAATAGCTTGGTGAAATACATCTAAATAGCCATTAAAGTCTTGTATTTGATAAAAATCCGCCTTAAGTGCGGATTTTTTTTGTGTACTTCTAAGCCATTTAAGTTAAACAATATCAAACACTTACAATTTCAATTCTAAATATTGTTTAATTTTTTTTCACTTTTATTAAACACGATTTGGAAATATGAAATAGATAAACATATATTTGTTTAAGATTTAATTCAATACATTAAACAAAAAAAACAATACCATGGCAACAACACTAAACTTCGGCACCGACATCATGCAGTATGAGCAACTCCTTCGTCCATTTGCATTTAATCTCACACACAGCAAAGAAGCAACAGAAGATTTGTTGCAGGATACATTCTACCGGGCAATTATGAACCAGGATAAGTTCTCGGAAGGAACCAACATTAAGGCCTGGTTATTCACCATCATGCGCAACATCTTTATTAACAATTACAGACGCAGCAAAAAAAGTAACACCATTACCGATACATCCGAAAATCAATACTTGCTGAACAGCACCTACAAAACGGAAAGCAATGGTAGCGAGCGAAATTTTTTGGCTGAAGATATTTCCAAAGCTATGGAAGAAGTAAGTAAAGACTTTACAGAGCCGTTCATGATGTATTTCAATGGTTATCACTATCAGGAGATTGCTGAACATTTGAATCTGCCTTTGGGAACTGTAAAGAGCAGAATATTTTTTGCCAGAAAGGAGCTACAGTCTAAGCTTAAATCAATGGGTGTTAAAAATTCATCATACAACAATTAGTATTTCTGCGGACGAGCTTTAAAAAGCGGTGCTGTGAGTGTATAAACTCTATTCCTTAGAAGCGAAGTAGGAATGCAACAACACGCTCAGCATAATAATGAATGAGCCAACAAAAAACCATTTGTTGAGTTGAGTGTTTTCGCCAAAAAATAAAAAAGCCAATGCTATTCCGTACACCGGCTCCAGGTTAATGGCCAGATTCAATGTAAAAGCCGATAAATGCTTAAGCGCATTAAGTGAAAGTATAAGAGTAATATGAGTACACACCACTGCTAACACAACCAATAGAGTCCAATCTTGAAAGGAAGGATACAAAACCGGAGGCTTGAGATAATGAATGTAAACAGGTAAAAAGACAGTCAATGAAACTAATCCGGATGCTATTTCATAAAAGGATACAACGCTGCTTTTTACCTCATGCACTAGGTCCTTGTTCATGATATTAAAGAAGGCTCCGATAAACGAAGCCAACAAAGCCAAGACTATCCCAACGGTGTAGGCGTTTTCATCAGAGTAAAAAATGATTCCAATACCTGCCAAAGCCATGAAACTGTATAGCAATTCTGTTTTATTGAATTTTTTAGGAGTTATGAGCGGCTCCAAAAGAGCAGTGAACAAAGTGGTGGAAGCAAAAAGGCTAAGCGTTACGCTTACGTTGGAATACTTAATCGCACCATAAAAAAATAACCAGTGCACCATCAGGAGTGTTCCCACCACAAAAAGTTTTCGCAACTGCACAGCCGAAACATGTATACTGGTTTTTGTAAACTTGATATACAACAACAGCGAAGCAGTTACCAGCATCATCCTGTACCATACCAACATCCCTTCGCTCAGTGAAATCATTTTGCCCAACACCCCTGTAAATCCCCACAAAAGAATAGATAAGTGCATTTGAATATGCGCCTTGGTAATATCTGATTGTGAATAATACTTACTAATCAAGCCATCTAAGATTTAGGTGGTAATAATAATAATGCATTCGCTATGTGTGGACCTGCCAGCACCCTCTGGTCCCAGTACACAGAAAGTTTAAATTGCGCACTTTAGAGCGTTATTTATGCCAAAAGTTGAGATATACACAGATGGTTCTGCCCGTGGGAATCCGGGGCCGGGTGGCTACGGTGCTATACTGCGGTATGGACATCATGAAAGAGAACTTTCGCAGGGCTATAGGTTAACCACCAATAACCGCATGGAGCTATTGGCAGTTATTGTAGCATTAGAGACACTCACCCGCGAAAAACTGGATGTCGACATTTACTCCGATTCTAAATATGTGGTAGAGGCGGTGGAACAGCGGTGGGTATTTGGTTGGGAAAAGAAAGGATTTGTCAAAAAGAAAAACCCCGATTTATGGAGACGCTTTTTAGCCGTTTACCGAAAACATCACGTTAAATTTCACTGGATTAAAGGACACAATAATCATCCCATGAACGAGCGATGCGATGTATTGGCTACTTCCGCAGCGGATGGCAAAAATTTGCTGATAGACAGCGAATTTGAAAAAATGAAGCAAGAGGAGTCCGGTTCGGAGTAGAACTAAAGGTTGGTCGCAAAAAGCAATTCCAGATTGCTATGTTTCAGATGGAACAAATTAGCGAGATGCTCATTGGTCAAGTTGCCTTTGTAGATATAAATGCCGCTACGGATTCCTTTGTCTTGAAAAACTAAACCTTTAATACCATTCATCTCCCCGCTTTTCAGCAAAATAGGAGTGAGAATGTTGGAAAATGCATAAGACGCAGTGCGCGATACCCGAGATGGAATATTGGGTACGCAATAATGAGTGACATCGTATTTCTTGAATGTAGGTTCTGCATGTGACGTCATTTCAGATGTTTCGAAACAACCGCCCTGGTCAATGCTTACATCAATTAAGACACTACCGGCTTTCATTTTTGCCACCATTTCTTCGGTGACAATTACAGGAGTGCGCCCTTGTTTGCTGTGGATGGCTCCTATAGTTACATCTGCACTCTGCAGTTCCTGTTCCAAAATCTGTGGAGATAGAGTAGACGTAAAAACACGTTGGTGAATTTTCTCCTGCAAGCGCTGCATCTTATATACGTTATTATCAAACACCGAAACAATGGCCCCAAGCCCAATAGCCGCACGTGCTGCAAAAGTGCCTACCACACCCGCACCCAATATAACCACTTTGGCAGGAGGCACACCGGAGATGCCCCCCAACAAAATTCCTTTTCCATTATTGGCGTTGCTCAAATACTCCGCAGCTAGAAGAATCACACTGTTACCGGCAATTTCGCTCATGGCACGTACAAAAGGAAAGCGACCGGCCTCGTCATTCGTATACTCAAAAGCTAGCGCAGTAATTTTCTTTTTCATCAACTTTTGAACATAATCTTTGGTGAGCGTGGGCAGATGTATAGGCGAAATAAGCGTTTGATTCATCTGCATCATTTCAATTTCCTCTAACTCTGGAGGTGCTATTTTAATGATGATATCTGCCTTAAAAACTTCTTCGGTGTTGGAGGTGACTTCTGCTCCGGCTTCGGAATAATCGTTATCGGCAAAATGGGAGTCTTTGCCGGCTCCACGTTCTATTACAATTCTGTGACCATTAGCAACCAAGGTGCGCACCGACTCCGGAGTAAGCCCAATTCTATGCTCCTGAAACTTCCGCTCCTTCGGTATACCAATATGAAGTTTAGCTTTTCCGGAGGCGGTGAGCGTAGGGCTTTCCATTGGCTGCAAGCCTAACTTGGAAACAATGCCTTCAAAATCTTTATTCTTTTCAGCCATAATCCGATTCAAAGTTTGGGTTCCGTAAAGATAGATACATTCCTCACTTCGCCATCCGTTTTTATCTGTATGTGCACGGGATCGGGCGGCAACAGGTTGTGTATAATATCGGGCCATTCCACAAAACAATAGTTCGCCCCATCAATATATTCTTCTACCCCCATGGCAAGTGCCTCCTCCGTATTCTTTAGTCGATATAAATCAAGATGGAATATTTTGCCTAATGGACTCCAATATTCGTTGGCAATAGCATAGGTAGGGCTGGAAAAATGATCGGATGAACCTAGTTGCCGGCAAAGCTCTTTGATGAGTGTTGTTTTACCGGAACCCATTTCACCATACAATACAAAAAGTTTTCTCCCTTGCGAAAAATCAAGGATGGCTTGCGCCAAAACCGGCAACTGATCCATACCAAGAAGAGACATTTCAATCTGTTTCACGTTAACAAATATAGTTGGTGTAGTTTGTATGTTGCACACAACTTTCCAACCGGGGAAGTGCTCTCAACACTTTTTGCATATTCGCAGCATGGCTGAATTTCGATGGAATCCTTTACTGGACACTTACACGTTGGTAGCTACCAACCGGCAGCACCGCCCCCACTTGCCGAAGGATTATTGCCCGTTTTGTCCTTCGCAAAATAAAAACATGCCGAAGTATGATGTGTTGGCTTATGACAATGATTTCCTGCCATGTCGCTACAACCGGATGCGATAAATGCGCTGAATGGAAATGACATTTTCCGGAACAAACCTGCCGTAGGGAAATGTGAGGCATTTTTGTATTCTCCTGAACATCACAAGAGTCTTTACCAGTTGAGTGATGACCATCTTTTAAAAATAGCCGAACTATGGGCTCATCGATACAAGGAATTAAAAAAAGACAAACGCATCAAGTATATTTTTGAATTTGAAAACAGAGGAGAAGAGGTGGGAGTAACAATACCGCACCCCCATGGACAGTTGTATGCTTACTCCTTTATGCCGCCAAAATTAAAGAGGAGCTTAAAAACGCAAAAGCCTACTATACGAAAAACGGGCGCAATCTATTTTCAGATTTAAACACTGCAGAAAAGAAGTATAAAAAGCGGGTAGTGTTCGAGAATAAGAATTTTATAGCCTATATACCTTACTTCACCGATTACCCTTTCGGGGTGTTTATCGTAAACAAAAAACAGAAGGGCAATATCACGCTCTTTAACCACAACGAGAAAAAAAATTTAATGCAGGCTATTCAGAAAATAACGGCAGCTTTTGACAAAGTATTTGACCGGCCATTTCCATACATGATGTGCCTGCACCAAACACCGGTAAACGACATTCGGTATAAGGACGCTGAGTCATATTATACTTTCCACGTAGAATTCTATACGCCCTTGCGCGCCAAAGACAAGATAAAATGGTATGCAGGCAGCGAAATGGGCGCAGGTGTAGCGGCCAACCCACTGGATGTGGATATTTGTGCCAAGATTCTACGTGATAAAATTCAGCATTTATGAAAAGATTCTTTGCGCCCGGAAGAGTTAATCTTATTGGCGAACATCTGGACTATAATGGAGGGTTAGTGCTACCCGTATGTATCGATCTGGGCATTACCCTTACTTTGCTCGAGCGAACCGATGGCATCGTAACACTCCAAAGCAAATCTCATCCACTCACCAAAGAAATCTCGGCAGAGGACACTCTGGAATATAACAGCGCTAATGACTGGACAAATTATCCATTAGGGGTGATACAACATTTGAGAGAGGAGGGTTATCGAATCAACGGATGTGATTTATTTTTCGAGAGCACCCTACCGGAAAGCAGTGGCCTTTCTTCTTCTGCAGCATTGGAAATCGTAACAACCTTTGCACTGCTACAGATACATCGAGTAAAGTTAGATTCCGTTTGGCTGGCAAACTTTTGCAAGCTGGTAGAAAATAATTTCATTGGAGTGCAATGTGGCATAATGGATCAATATGCCATTGCGTTAGGTCGGCAAGACCAATCGCTTTTGATCGACTGCGCGAACTTATCACACACCTACATACCGTTTGAATTGGGAGATTACAGGTTACTTATTATGAACTCTAAAAAACCAAGAGCCTTGATTCATTCAAAATATAACGAGCGAAAGAGTGAATGTGAAGAGGCCCTCAAGATTATACATAACGCAAACCACGATATCCATCATTTGTGTGAAGCAGACCCTGTCTGGCTAGACCTCATTACTGATGAGGTCATCCGAAAACGGGCCCGTCATGTAATATCTGAAAACATAAGAGTGAAAGAGGCTGCAAAATTTCTACAGATGAATGATTTGAGCACCTTTGGTAGACTCATGAATGCTTCACATTATTCCCTCCAAGTAGATTACGAAGTAAGCGGCATAGAGTTAGATACTTTAGTGTCGTATGCACAGCAGATAAAAAACTGTTTAGGCGCAAGAATGACGGGGGCTGGGTTTGGCGGTTGTGCTATAGCCGTAGTACACCAAACTGCGGTATCGGAGTTTAAAGAAAAAGTAGCCGACAATTATTTTCGTGTAACAGGACTCACTTGCGAGATTTATGAAACAAAAACCGGGGATGGAGTACATGCCATCGATTAAGAATTATGCTTGGATTAAAATTGCCAACCGACCCGCGCTGGGTGCGAATTGCTGAAAAATCAATCGCTGAAATACTGACAGATCATGCTTACTGTGAGCAAAAAGCCACTTCTACTGCTATTTCGCTTATTCAAAACTATCCTGACTACCCCATGATAGTGGAAAATTTATCCCCTATTGTGAAAGAAGAATGGGGACATTTTGAGCTGGTAGTTCAGCAATTAAATAAGCGAGGATTAAAACTAGGCTTACAACGAAAAGATGCTTACGTTAATCAACTGAACAAATTCATACAGCACGGAGGCTCGCGAACTTCTTCGCTCATTGAAAAATTACTTTTCTCGGCACTGATTGAAGCAAGAAGTTGTGAACGGTTCAAGCTGCTTTCACAAGAAATTAATGACCAGGAGTTAAAACAGTTTTACAAAAACTTAATGGTGAGCGAAGCTGGGCATTACAAATTATTCTTGGACATGTCTTGCAACTTGGGGGGAAAGGAAAAAGTATTGAGCCGGTGGGAAGAATGGTTGAAATACGAAGCAGAAGTAATGCACAGTATGGAACTGCGAGGCGATAGAATTCATTAAACCAAGAAATGAGGAAAAAAGATTGTTTAATATACGTAATGGGTCTGCTTTATGTAGCAGCCGGAATCAATCATTTTGTTCATCCCGATTTCTACATCAAAATGATTCCCTTTCTGCCGGAGCCAAAACTGTTAAACAATCTGAGTGGTATTTTTGAAATTGTCCTAGGAGCCGGAGTAATCTTTATGAGCACGAGACGTGCTTCCGCATACGGCCTGATTGCTCTACTGATAACGGTATTTCCGGCAAACGTGTATATGGCCTTAAACTGGCAACTTTGGGGCGAATCTCCTTTACCTTTGATCATCAGGCTACCATTTCAACCTCTGCTAATCTGGTGGGCTTGGCAGTATACCGGGAAACCCAGAGAGATGCAACAATAATGTTTGGGTGTAATCTAAATTCACTTAGGTTTGCCACAACAAAACGGTTGTATAAATGAATTTTCTTCGGGCGCAATGGTGGAAATGGTTAAGCGTAGCCATATTATTTTATGCTCTTATTGGTAGTTTTTTTGTGCCGCTGGGAGCTGGTATCACCAAAATATCGCCTGCCACCTTTCAACCTGATTCCACTTTCACTTTTCAAATCAAAACATATCATGCTCACCTGCAATCGGCAGATGCAGGAAAGGTTCAAGTGTGGTTTAAGCACAAGAGCAATTATTACTGCCCGCTGGACTTTCATGTTATAGATGATAATCTGTTGGAAGCCCAATTTGCAATTCCTGTATCAATGCAGGATAGCCTAAAACCAGCATCTTTCGACATTGTGATTAATAATGATTTGGATGGAACCTTTGCTTTGCGCGATGCCTTAACCTTGCGTAAAATTGCTGCAACAGATACAGCAATAACCGTAAAAACGGAGCTCTGTGAACCTGAAGTTAAACACAACAAGCACACAACGTTCAGTTTTCCATATCGCGAAATACTATATGAAACTATACGCAACACGTTCTACCACGTTCCCATGTGGTTCGTAATGACCATGATGGTATTGGTTTGCTTTGTAGCTAGCCTTGTTTTCCTGATTAATTGCAATAAGAATGCTGATATCATAGCGCACCAGGCAGCTGTAGTTACATTGCTTTTTGGAGCGTGTGGCTATTTTACAGGGCTTATCTGGAGCAAGTATACATGGTATATAGGACTGGATTGGGGAACAGTAGTTTCCAAATTACTAATTGAAGATATTAAGTTGGCAGGTGCTCTGGTGGCAGTCCTAGTTTATATTGTTTACCTGATTATTCGTGAATTGATTGAAGACAAATCCAAAGCATCAAAAGTAGCAGCCTACTATTCCATTTTTGGGATGATAGCCTTCATGTTTCTGGTGTTCGTAATCCCAAGGCTAACGGATTCCATGCACCCGGGCAACGGAGGCAATCCTGCATTCAGCAAATATGACTTAGATAGTTCCCTGCGCATGTTTTTCTACCCTGCGGTAATCGGGTGGATTTTATTAGGCTTTTGGATTCTCGCTATTCGGGTTCGCATTAAATTACTGGAAGAAAAATAACCTCATCAATGAAAAAAGTAAGCATCACCCTCCTTTATGTTTTTATCGCTTTGATAACCTTTGCACAAGGAGAAGCGGACGTCAACAAAACCTTTATGAGCAGCAACCTTAAAATTAATGTTGTTATTGCGGTGCTCACCATCATTTTGGGATTGCTATTTCTGTTTCTATTCTCTATGGAAAGAAGATTGAAACAACTGGAAAAGAAATAATCTATCATCCATTTCCCTTCCAAAATAATAACTCCTCTTCCATGAAAGAGGCGTTATTATGTAAGCTTGTATCAAATAAGGAACCTACATTCTGAATGCATACAAGTAACTCATAGGTTTGTTGGGGTAGAGTCCTTCCACCAACACTTTCCCGCTTTTCTGCTTCAGCATGTTAGTAAAGTCATTTACATCTCTTACCGGTTCATCATCTATCTGAGTAATCACAAATCCTTTTCGTATGTCGGTAAACTCTGCCAGCTTGCCCGATTTCAAATCTGTGATTTTTACACCTCCACTCACTCCAAGATTTCTCTTTTCTGTATCTGTAAGGTTTTCTACCGTAATACCCAATTGGTCAAGTACATCTTTGGAGTTATCTACTGTAGATACGGTGTTGTATTTATTTTTTAGCGTAAGTGTGGAGGTCGCAAGTTTGCCATCGCGTATGTATTCCACCTGCAATTTGTCGCCAGGACGGTACTTGGCAATTTGCTCCTGAAGTTCCGGTGATGAATTCACCGAAATACCATTAATCTTAGTCACCACATCTTTCTTCTTTAATCCGGCTTCCTCCGCTGCTGATCCTGCGTTTACACCATCAAGATATACTCCCATTGGTTTATCAAAACCAAGCTCTTTAGCGGTTTGATCATCCATAGTCCTGATGCTCACCCCTAAAAATCCACGCTGTGTAACACCAAACTTTTGCAAATCAAAAATCACCTTCTTTACGATGTTGGAAGGAACAGCAAACGAATATCCGGCATAAGAACCTGTAGGGGATGCAATGGCGGTATTGATACCTACCAATTCTCCGCTAAGATTCACCAAAGCACCGCCACTGTTTCCGGGATTGACTGCGGCATCTGTTTGAATAAAGCTTTCAATAGCGGTGTTACTTTTCTGCCTGGCATCGCCTCCCAGAATATTAATATTTCGCCCTTTGGCGCTCACGATTCCAGCCGTCACTGTCGATTCCAGATTAAACGGATTTCCCACAGCCATCACCCATTCGCCTACCAATACGGAGTCAGAATTAGCAAAAGATACTGCCGGCATATTTTTCTCCTCTACTTTAAGAAGCGCAAGGTCGGTGTCAGCATCCCGTCCAATCAATTTTGCTTTATAGGTCTTGTTATTGTTTAATGCCACTTCAATTTCGGAAGCATTTTCCACCACGTGATTATTTGTAACGATGTATCCATCTTCGGATACAATTACACCGGAACCCGTGCCCACCTGCGGTGTGCTGCGGTAAGGATTGGGTCCTTGAAAGTATTTAAGAATGTCATCGCCAAAAAAATCGCGAAAAGGATCATTCATCCCGTAGGAAGCCTTTTCCACTTTGAACGTGCTTTTAATATGCACCACACTGGGAGTGGACGAAGCCGCTGCATACCTGAAATCAACCGGCTGCACCTGATTACTCAATGTGAGGGCAGCCAAGGAAGTCGGTGTTTTATTTTCTATAACCGCTACTTCCTGCTTCAAAAACCCGAAGTGGTTAAACACTGCGATAGCTGCAAAAGCGCTTGCAAATGAGATAAGCGCTGTGGGAAAAATTTTTCTGATACTCATAACTAAATTGTTTTGTTTATCCGTGAACGATTATTGTTCAAATGTATTTTATCATTAGTAGATTCGCCAAAGAATTGCCACCAGGCTTAACCTCCTTTAACACAAATAATCAATGACTGTTAAGTTCTATAAATACCAAGGAACAGGAAACGATTTTGTCATGATTGATAATCGCGACACAAGGTTTAAACGCGACATGAAAAATGAAATTGCTTTTTTGTGTGATAGAAAATTTGGGATTGGTGCCGATGGCTTAATTCTGCTACAGGAAATGAATGGATACAACTTTGAAATGGTGTATTTCAACAGCGATGGTAGCGAAAGTACCATGTGCGGAAACGGAGGTCGTTGCTTAATTCAGTTTGCGCATGACATAGAACTTATTGGCAACCAATGCACCTTTTGGGCCATCGATGGGTCGCATGAAGGGGAGATATTAAACAACGGGATTGTATCGCTGAAGATGAAAGACGTGCCGCATATCGAGAATTATGAAAACGCATTTGTTTTAAACACCGGCTCACCACACTTTGTTTGTTTTATGAATGAAGTTAGCAAAATGAATGTAGTGGAGGAGGCTCGAAAAGTCAGATATAGTGACCACTTTACCAAAGAAGGCATCAACGTAAACTTTGTAGAAAAGAAAAGTCATCAGGAAATTTTTGTAAGAACCTACGAGCGGGGTGTAGAAGATGAGACACTATCGTGCGGAACCGGTGTGGTAGCCAGCAGCCTTGCATTGGCGTATAAAAGCGGCATGTCAATCCATTCTGTCTCCGTAGACACTCCGGGAGGAACACTTCAAGTTCGCTTTCAGCAAGCCGGCAATGGATATCATTCTATTTATCTGGAAGGACCGGCACAAAGGGTTTTTAGCGGAGAAATTCAGATTAACATTTGAAAACTGCTGCGCAAAAAAGTCAAGCGGCCGGTTTCTAAACCTGCTTATGATTCTTATCTTCGGCACTCATTAAAACATAATAATCTTCACATGAAAAAAGTATTACTCTCCCTGGCGATATTTGCTGCGGTATCCACGCAAGCACAAATCGTCAACAACGACTTTGAGAACTGGGCCATTGACACCATTTTCTCTCCCCCTATTTCAACCATTCCTGCCGATACATTTACGGCCAACAACCCGGTAGATTGGACTTCCTCCAACTCATTGACTGGGACAGATTCACCGGTGGTGTTTTTTTCGTTACACAAAGCAGTGACGCCTACTCCGGCAGCAGCGCTCTTAAGATGGTAACCGACACACTTCGTATTCCTTTGATACCTGGTGCACCTTCTTCAAAATTGACCATACCTGGATTTGCTGTGAATGGGAAAGTGCCTATCACTGCTAACACCCTGCTGACCAGCGGAAGCACTATTTCACCCATGTCTATTCTAGGTGCCGGCCAACCGTTTAATCAGAGATTAAGTAGCATGAACGGTTATTACAAATATGCTCCGCAATTGAATGGTGGTGGAACGATTGCTGATACCTGTCTGGTATGGGCAGCGCTTCGGAAAGGCACTACACTTGTAGGTCAGGCCGTATTCAAAAGCACCGGCAACACAAATGGCAACTACGTATCTTTCAACCAGCCATTTGAATATTTCACCTGCGATTTGCCTGATACCTTGGTTATTCTGGTGGCATCCAGTGTGCCTAATATTGCCGCTATTTTGAGCGGAAATTCAGGATTGGTAGCTGGCAGCGAGTTTATTTTGGATAGTCTAAGCTATACTACCTTACCGGGCAACTACAACTTTCCTCCTATCACCGTGGCAGACCAAGATACCACCACCAAAAACGTGGCTAAAACAGTGCTTGTAAAACTAAATGATGATGATTGCAATGACCCTATTGCCAATGTAAATATTCAAATACAACAAGCGCCATCTCATGGCACAGCTACAGTTGTGGGCACTACCGGTATTTTGTACACACCAGCTAATAACTACGTAGGATTAGACACTTTCTACTACACATTGAATGATGGCGTTAATGTATCTATCGCTACACGCGTTCGCATGCTCGTGTTAGATAACACAGGTGTGGAAGAAAATGGACAAGTAGCTGTTGCTCTCTATCCGCAGCCAACAGGAGATGTGCTTAACATACAATTTGAAAATACCGGCAAGTCAACCATTCGCGTATTCGACATGATTGGCAATTTGGTATTGGAGAATAACTTAACTGGTAATACGAACGCTTTATCTGTAAAAACACTAGGTAACGGGGTTTACGGATTTCAGCTTGTTAGCGAAAGCGGTTTGGTACTCGCCCGCAACAAATTTGTAGTAAACAAATAACAAAGGGTATCCCCGAAATAAAAAAGGTCCGGCAATGCCGGACCTTTTTTATTATAGATGAGCGAGATGGGCTGTTTCATTACTCATTTCTATCTCAAATCGGCCATCTGCTAAGAGATTCACCTTATAAAGACACAGATTAGTATGTTGGAAGGTATTCATATCCTGAAGTGGGCGGTCGGTAATGGTACACATGAAGGCCCGGATGAATCGTCCATGTGTAGCTATCAAAATTTTTCGCTCGCTGGCTTGCTTTAGCCTTTCAATAAATCTTAACTGGCGCTGCTGTAACTCGTATGGGCTTTCACCGCCTTCTATTTTGTGGTGAATATTACCCGAATCCCACTCGCTCATTAACTTATAAAATTCGTCCGAGGTGTCGGATAAGCCTCCTACCCCTTCGGCTTTGCCCCAACTTATCTCATCCAAATCTGAATCTATAATATGCGGTATATTGTGTGCATGAAATGGCGCGAGTGTTTCTTGCGCGCGTTTAAGTGTAGATGAAAACATCACCTCCGGATTCAAATCCTTGTATGCCTCATAAAATGCCTGTGCCTGAGACCGTCCTAAATCATTCAGCGAATGATTGACCCCTTTGCCTTGCACAATGCCCTGCGCGTTCAAATCTGTTTGCCCATGACGGACGATGTAAATCTCTTTTTCAATCATGGAGCCAAAATATAGTTTTGCATCATACGTGCGTTCCAAATCTTATACATCAATTATCAGCAAAGCATCATTCGACCGGTTGACCGAAAGCGAAATCCCGTTTGCGTGCTATAGACTCCCCGACCAACCGCAGACCGTGCTGATAGAACAACCAAATGCCTCGTTACATTTCTTTGACGAAAAAAAACATCGTAATAAGACCGGTTTTCTTTTTGCACCCTTCTGTAGTAGCAAAAACATGCAGCCTGTATTCATATCTGCCAGTAACAAGTCGAACAAAAAGAATCGCCCGGCAATTGCTAACAGGCCACCGGTAAGCGCCACAAAAAAACAATTCGAAGAGTTAGTAAAGCATGTTAAAGGAACAATAGCTCGTGGTGCCTACAAAAAGATTGTAGCTGCGCGAGCCCTGGTAAAGCAAACCCCTAAGCAGCTGCACCCGGTCACTCTCTTCCATACCTTGTGCAAAACTTATCCCTCAGCATTTGTAAGCATGGTTTACACCTCACAGTATGGGCTATGGATAGGCGCTACACCTGAAATATTGTTAGAAGTAAAAAGTAATACTTACAAAACATTTGCCCTTGCAGGCACCATGCCGGCAAAGTCATCTGCCCGTAAATGGGGCAGCAAGGAGTTGGAAGAACATAAATTAGTAGCTGATTACATTCAGCAGTCGTTCCGAAAATTAGGCGCCCCAAAACCTCACATGGAATTGCAAGAGAGCACAAAGGCCGGTGACTTGCTACATCTGCGGACTACCTATGTGTACACCGGGCTTCCTAAAACAAAGTGGAATGAAGTGGTAAAGGTGCTTCATCCTACTCCGGCTGTTGCGGGTTTGCCAAAAAAGAAATCAATTCAGTTCATCAAAAAGCAGGAGCAAAATGAGCGCGGTTTTTACAGTGGTTACTTGGGACCGGTAAATGTCGGGGATGAAATTCACTTGTTTGTAAACCTACGCTGCATGCAGTTGTTTGATAATCATTATGCGCTCTATTCCGGCTGCGGCATTACTGCCAGTTCCGTCCCGTCAAAGGAATGGAAAGAAAGCGAGTTAAAAATGATGACATTGGAGAAAATTATCCGACAGATTAAATGACCACCGATAAAGTAGCCATACAACTCATTGCCTTGCGCTGTGCAGAAAACGGGATTCGTCATGTGGTTTTATCGCCCGGCTCACGCTCCGCTCCCTTGGTTATTGCATTTTCCAATCAAAAAGATTTTACAACAAGTGTTATAGCGGACGAAAGAGTGGCCGGATACTTTGCGCTAGGGATGGCGCAGCAGTTACAAGCACCTGTAGCGGTCATTTGCACATCCGGGACCGCAGTACTTAACCTGGCACCAGCCATTTGCGAAGCTTATTATCAAAACCTGCCCCTGCTTGCCATTACAGCCGACAGACCAGCAGGCGCTCATTTACAAGGAGAAAACCAGGCTATCCTACAGCAAGATATTTTCAGAAATTATATAGGCATTTCCGCAACAATGGATGGCGAAGAAGCAACAAACGAAAATTTATCTCATATTGAAAAAATCGTAGAGAATAGCTTTTCCATTCTTCAAAATCCAAATGCGCTACCGGTACACTGGAATGTGCACTTACAAGAACCGCTTTATGGTAAGGCTGATTCTCCAGCACGCTTTAAATCATTTCCTATTACAACCGTTGTGGAGCCTCAAAAGGAATTTCAGGATGTAACAGAATTGCAAAACCAATGGAATTCATCCGCAAAAAAACTGGTGATATTGGGCATGCGACCCAATATAAATGAACATGATGTAGCATTGGAGAAACTAAGCCAAAGAGACGATGTGGTAATTTGGAAAGAATCTACATCTAACTTTTATGGTGCTTCATCTGCAGTTTCTAATGTTGATGCTTGCCTGGCCTATATAGATGATGAGGAAGCTTCAAAATTTATCCCCGATATTATAATTACACTGGGCCGGCAAATTGTATCCAAACGCGCGAAATCATTTTTAAAAAAATACAGACCCGTTCATTTTGATATTGCTCCGGGAAGTAACCATGCCCGAAATTGGGATATGTTCGGATCTCTCCAAAAGAATCAACTTCCGTATCAAGAACTCAAGGTATTGAAACTATTGGCGGAAAGCGGAACGGTGGCATCTTCTTTCCACTTGCTGTGGCAGCAATTAAGTAAACAGATTAGTGCCCGACATGAAGCGTTTTTATCTGCAGCTCCGTATTGCGATTTAAAGGTATTTGAAACGCTCATAGACTCGTATCCGGCTGGTGCGAACATTCAGTATGGAAATTCATCGCCAGTGAGATATTCCAATTTATTTGATCACAAAAATGAAGTGACGGTAAATGCCAATCGGGGAACCAGTGGCATTGACGGATGCGTGAGTACAGCTGCCGGTGCAGCATACGTTTCTCAAAAACTGACCATCAACATAGTGGGTGATGTAAGTTTCATTTATGATTCCAATGCGCTATGGAATAAACAACTGAGCGAGCACCTTCGGATTATCGTAATTAACAATGGTGGTGGCAATATTTTCAGACTGATTGAAGGACCGGCAAGTGTTACCCATTTCGAAGATTTCTTTGAAACCTGCCATACAGTGGATGCATCGCATCTGGCTTCCATGTATGGCTTGCCTTATTACATTTGCTCGTGTGAAGCGGAATTGAAACAAATGCTGCCGCAATTCTATCAGCCACAAGGTGGCAAAGCGGCCATAATGGAGATAAAGACAGACGGAGCCCTGAGTGCAGCAATCTTTAAAAATTATTTTTCACAGCTAAAACGAAAAGGAATAGAATGAAAAGGAACTGGCAGACAATTAAAGATTTCGAGGAAATTAAGTTTCAGTTTTTTGAAGGCATTGCTAAGATAAGCATCAACCGGCCCAGATATCGCAACGCATTTACACCATTAACGGTGAAGGAGATGATAGATGCGATGAATATTTGTCGCGATAGCCAGGATATCCAAATCATTGTGTTGACCGGTGAAGGAGACAAGGCGTTTTGCAGTGGTGGCGACCAAAATGTGCGCGGACATGGTGGCTATGTTGGAAAAGACACCGTACCGCGTTTGAATGTATTGGATCTTCAAAAGCAAATTCGTTCTATTCCTAAATGTGTAATCGCCATGGTGAACGGTTTTGCCATTGGTGGCGGACATGTGCTGCATGTAGTCTGTGATTTATCGATTGCCAGCGAAAACGCCATTTTTGGTCAAACAGGACCTAAGGTGGGCAGTTTTGATGGTGGCTTTGGTGCAAGCTATCTGGCGCGTGTGGTGGGTCAAAAGAAGGCGCGTGAAATATGGTACTTGTGCGACCAATACAATGCTCAAGATGCCTTGGATATGGGTCTTGTAAATAAAGTAGTGCCACTAGAAATGCTGGAAGATGAGACGGTGAAATGGTGTCAAAAAATTCAGGAAAAGTCTCCTTTATCTATCCGTATGCTCAAATCTTCCTTTAATGCGGAATTGGATGGCCAAGCCGGTATTCAGGAGTTAGCCGGTAATGCAACCTTACTGTATTACTTGAGCGATGAGGCAAAAGAAGGTAAAAACGCTTTTATTGAAAAGCGCAAACCCGATTGGAGCAAGTTTCCTAAATTTCCATAAGGAAGTATATTCAAACCCCCATGGGCAGCCCACTCGATAACTGGAATCCAGCAAAATCAGATAAGCCTGATTATTTTGATACGGTGAAGTTCGTGTATAAACACATAGAGTTCCACATCTCCGAGGACGAAGCCTATACAATACTCAATGCCTTTATCGAAAAGTGGGACGCCAGTGCCGGTCAACTCATTCGTGAGGAGGAGTTAACTAAACATGTCGTGAATCAACTTAGTCATAATTTTGATGTGTTGCTACCAGCCGGCAAAATCAAACGGGTAGTGGAACTTATATTAGGATACCTACATACTACCGGTCATTTTTACCAGCAGGAATTAAATCTGAAAACCGGTGAGTAAAGTGCAGGCCTGGTTGTATGCGTTTCGGCTTCGCACGCTGCCGCTTGCATTCTCCTCCATTATTACCGGCTCTTTCCTTGCCTATAGCTTTCATCGTTCGAAGTTTTCGTGGTTGGTATTTGCACTTTGTTTGCTCACCACATTGCTTTTGCAAATTCTCTCCAATTTGGCCAACGATTATGGCGATAGCGAAAAAGGCACCGATAATGAAAACAGAATCGGACCCAAAAGAGCAATTCAATCCGGCCTGCTTTCCGTCCGGGAGATTAAGTACGGGATATTGATTACGGTATTACTTAGCCTAGTGAGCGGAGTTTCACTCATATTTTCGGCATCCAATAATTTAGGTGTATCCGTTTTCTTCTTTCTACTTGGTCTTTCTGCCATTGCTGCGGCAATTAAATACACCGTGGGTAAATCTGCCTATGGTTACCGCGGGTTTGGCGATGTATTTGTTCTTCTGTTTTTTGGTGTGGTGGGAGTGTGTGGCAGTTATTTTTTGCAGGCAAATAGCATTGAGGCATCCATTCTCTTACCTGCGATTAGCATCGGCTGTTTTGCATCCGGAGTATTGAATCTAAATAACATGCGCGATGCGGAAAGTGATGCACTATCCAATAAAAACACGCTCGTTGTAAAAATCGGATTAGAAAATGCGCAAACCTATCACCTGACGCTGATTGCTGCAGCTTTCCTGTTTGCTATTGCCTTTGTGATTTTGCACTTTCATTCTACTATGCAATTTCTTTTCATTGTCACTCTGCCCCTTTTCAGACGACATCTCGTTCAGGTAAAGCACACCAGTCATCTCAAAGATTTTGACCCTATGTTAAAGCAATTGGCTTTGGCTACTTTTATTTTTGCCTTGCTGTTTTCGGCAGGAATGGTCATTGGTGCTGTAAGCTAAATCTAGGGCTCAGTTTCCACCGAATCAATTATATCGTAGAGCGAGGGATCAACACCTTCGGGCATGTCTTTAGATAAAAATAAATCGATGGATTCTCCCATTTTTATGGTGTTGCCTTTGCCAAATCCGGGCTCTTGCTTGTAGACATAAGCACCTAATGTATCTACCACACCGTCATCTGCTATGACTGCACCTACATTCAGCGAATATCCTTTTAATTTAAACTCCGCTTCATCGTAGCGAAGACCCAGCAAATAAGGAACAGAGATTTTCCCTCCTCCTAAACCATCGCCTAGTATCAATGTAACCGATGCTCCTTTGGTCACCTTCGTTTTTCTTGTCACCGGTTTGCCGTTAACCAATAAGCCAATAACGGCATTCAAGTGTGGATCGGGCTTGTAAATGGGCTCCCCGACCACAAGTCCATAACTCTCCAATTGCATCTTGGCATATTTGTAGGAACTTCTTCCCACTAAGTCCGGCAATTCTGTGGTAGGTGCATTAGTGGCGTTTACTACCAAATAGATAATCCTTCCGCTCTTTACTTTTGCATTGGCTTTGGGATTTTGTTCCACTACCGAAAGAGGGGGCTTTTTGGTATCAAAAATAGAGTCCATCACCTGCAGTTCGAGGCCAATCTTATCCAATACCTCTCTGGATTGCTCCACATTTAACCCCTTTAAATCAGGCACTGCAATTCCCTCACCATGGCGGGTATAAGATTTAAGGCTCCATTGCACTATTAACAATAGCATCACCACAATGCCGACTGCCAGCAATACGTTATACATTAACTCCTTGGTAAAATACTTCTTAAGCATCGGGGCTAAAATAGATTTTTACTTTAAGGCTTCTTCAATAGATATTTCAAATAACTTTTCGAGCGATATACCGAGCGCACGAGCCTGTTGTGGGATAATACTTTCTTCGCTGAGGCCCGGCACCGAGTTCACCTCCAGCATATAATACTCCCCTTCTCTGATGATGTAATCGATACGACACATTCCTTTAAAATCAAGTTTCTTGTAAATGTAAGCGGAGGTTTCCTGAATTTTCGCTGCCATGGCGGGATCAATTTCTGCAGGTGTAATTTCCTGTGAAGCACCTTCGTATTTTGCTTCAAAATCGAAAAACCCTTTTTTACTTCTGATTTCGGTGATAGGCATAGCGGTTATCTGACCATCTATCATCATAACTCCGCAGGTCACCTCCACTCCTTGCAAATATTCCTCCACCAGAATTTCATCATCATACTGAAAGGCTGTTTCAATGGCAGGCAATAAAGCTTCCGCCTCTGTCACTTTTGAAGCCCCGTAGCTGCTTCCATTTTTATTAGGCTTTACAAAAAGCGGAAGCGCCATACGTTGCACAACTTCCCTGTCATCTAACTTCTTTAAACAAACTGCTGCAGCAGACTTTACTCCAAAGCCTGACAAGTATTCTTTGCAACGATTTTTATCGAAGGTGAGGGACGCCTGCAATACACCACAACAGTTATATGGAATTTTAAGCAAGTCAAAATACCCTTGCAATTTTCCATCTTCGGCAGGAGTGCCATGTATAGCCACAAATACCGCATCAAACCTTATCTTATGTCCCTCTACAGAAAATGTAAAATCATTCTTATCGATGAACAGCCTTACAGGATTTTCGCGCTCCACTACCCAATCTTGTCCTTCTATCAGTACTTTATACACATTGTATTTGTCCTTATTCAAGTGCTTGCAAACCACAGAAGCACTCTTCAAAGCGATGCCTGCTTCGGCAGCATCGCCACCGGTAATGACAGCAATATTTTTTTTCATAGTTCCTATTTACCATGCAAGATTTAAAAAAACATACTCCGTTGGATATATATTTTCAACAAGCAACAAGTATTTTATTCTTGCATTCACAATTCTGGACAATGCATTTTATCAGCCACCTCACACAACTTAAAGAAAAATTAAAGACCGACTCGCAGTTTCTGGAAGTGGTACAAAATGCCGGTATACAAAATCCCTGGTTTACAAAGCAATTTGTAAACGAAAGCTTGCATGCTATAACAGATTATATGCTCGATGAAAGCGCATTGGTTAGCTGGTTAAAAAACTACACCCTTCGCGAGGTAAATAAAACTATCGGGCTCATTTTTGCAGGGAATGTGCCCTTGGTGGGGTTTCACGACTTTTTATGCTGCTACGTGGCAGGTTGCAATATGAAGATAAAGCTTAGCGCTAAGGATGAAAAATTGTTTCCCGAAGTGATTCGGTTATTGTGTTCCATTGACACCCAGTTACAGCATCGCATCCAAATAGTCGACAAGTTGGATGATTTTGATGCTGTAATAGCTACAGGAAGCGACAATACGCATCGCTATTTTGATTACTACTTCCGAAAATACCCCAACATACTTCGAAAAAATCGAAATTCGGTGGCCGTGTTATCCGGAAACGAAACGGAAGAGGAATTAAAGAAACTTGCAGACGATGTTTTTCTATACTTCGGTTTCGGTTGTAGAAATGTCTCTAAGATTTATGTGCCCGTTGAATATGATCTAACACAAATTTTCCCAAGGTTTGAATCTTACAACTGGCTTCATCATCATAGTAAATACATGAATAATTATGACTATCAGCGCACGCTGCTGTTGATGAACAAAACGAAGCACCTGGCTAATGAATTTTTAATGCTGGTGGAGAATGAAAGCATTGCATCTCCAATTGCTACGCTTCATTACGAAACCTGGCATGATAAAAATGTGTTGTTGACTAAACTAAAAAACGATAGCGAGAGAATACAGTGTATTGTTTCTTCTATCCCCGAGGACTTCAAATTTACTTCTTCGGTTGGTTTTGGTGAATCGCAGCACCCGCTACTCAGCGACTACGCAGACGGAAAGGATACCCTTTCATTTATACTCTCTCTTTGATTCGTTCCTTATATTAGCCAACTGCCGCCTGTTTGTTGAATAAAGCGGTAGCTAGCCATTGACACTTAACCTGAACTCCGTATTTTGCGTATAAGTAACTGAAGGGGGTGGATTATGAAACAAGCGTTTATAATTTTTCTGGTGGTTTGCGCTTATCTGCCCGGCAGCAGTCAAAAAACGAATGCAGAAATTTTCATCCCGCTTAACAATCGCAGCGAAATATGGCTTAAGCCTAAAGTGGACACGCTGGAAAATCTAAAAAAATATGAATTCAAGATACGCGTAGCCAAAGAGTATAAGATATCACAGTTCTTATTTGAAAAGGGGCTTGCCGTGCACAATGACAGCGTATTGGTTATTTCGCCCAACAGCACCAAATATGGAAGCATAGACACTGCGACACTTCGTGTAATTGTAACGAGTGTATCAGGTTCCAGAATTATGCTTTTTCAAAAACAATTTCTCATCCATGTTCCTGAAAAACTGTTTCCGGTTATCAGCAATCCGCAAACCAATCTGATGAAACTGAATGACAAAATATGGCTGGAAAGAAACAAGCCATATCCCAAAAATATTTTTACCGATGCTCAACCATTTATGGCGATGTATGACAACAACGTATCGCTTAACAAGCTAGAAGTTCAAAGCATTTCTCTTACCTTGTATGAGAAGGAAGGTAAACAGTTTCCTTCCAACGGTGATACACTTAGCATGGCTGCCTTGCATGAGATAAAGAAGCTAAAGGAACCGACACCGGTCTATTTTAAAGTGGATGCGCTGAGCGGAAAAACAAAAAAAGTTGTTTGGAACCGCGTAGTTATCTATCCTGACTGAGCAGTTGCTGGTTGGCACCCTCCGTATAAAATAAATGCGCCACGATAAATCGTGGCGCAGAAAAAAATCATTCAGAAGATTATTGCTTTACTACTCTGGTTGTATATGTCTTTCCGTTGGAAGTAATAGATACGAGGTAACTGGAAGCAGGCAAACTACTAAAGTTAAGGGTATTGGTATATAGTCCTTCTGTATTACAAACTTCTTTTTGTGCTTGCAGCATTTTGCCTGACAAATCAGCAACTGAAATTTCTACCAGTCCGGCTGCAGCGACATAATATTGCAAAGCAACTATACCGGATGCAGGATTGGGATACAAAGCAACTAACACCGGTATTTGGTTATTGTCACGGATAGAAGAGATAATAGGTGCCTGAGGAGGAAGAGTGCCACGCGGAGTTAATGCCGATCCACATTGCGTTAAATGATTATTGCCATCTAAATCGCACCAGGAAGCTGCTGTGTTGGAAGTAAATGTTCTGCTTTCAATATTGCTCATGTATATCCAGTCGCCCTGTACTTTTGCATCGGTCACATCCAATAAGAGATAGCCGCGCTTGGCTAAATCAGCATACTTCACATTTGGATTAAATGTCTGTATAATGGAAACAGGAACAGAGAAAGTAATAAAGCTCCCGCTGGTTACGCTGGTGCACACATATTCAACAGCTACCGAGCCGGCTCCTGTGGAAGCGGTATAACTTCCCAAATCAACCGGGATATCATTCGCCCAGGAAGTATGAATATCACCGGTCAGAACAACTACGTTATCAATATTACTAGATTGAATATGTGTCAGAATCTTGTTGCGCTCAGCCGGGTAACCATCCCATTGATCTTGATTTACGGCCTGTCCCAAAATTTTAAGCGGAGAAACCATCACTTGATTGCCAATCAATCTCCACTTTGCTGTGGAATTGCTCAATTGCTGTTTGAGCCAGGCTAATTGGGGAGCTCCTAACATCGTGCGGTTAGTATCTGTAACGGTAGCACCGGTGGTTCCTGCTTGTATTTCACGACCTTCTAAACGTGTATCAATCATAATTAAATCAACCAGGCCACCCATTGGTATCACTCGGTGAATAGTATCAACGCTATTATGAACATCGCGTATAGGAATCCACTCAAAATAGCTTTGGCGCCCATAATTCTTTCTGTCTTCCCAGTTTCCTTCTGTTCCGTTCGTGTGATTTTCGGCACCACCTACCCAACTATCATTGGCGGTTTCATGATCATCCCACACGCAGATGAATGGATATTGTTGGTGAATGGTTCTTAAATCCGGATCCAACTTGTATTGAGAATGTCGCAGGCGATAATCGGCCAGCGTTAGAATTTCAGTTGCCGGCTCGTGCAAACGCGAAGAATCAATTCCGGGATCAAAATCATCGTGACCATATTCATAATAATAATCGCCCAGATGGATGACAGCGTCTACATCATTTTTGTTGACTATGTCGCGATAGGCATTAAAAAAGCCACTCTGATAATTGGAACATGCCACTACAGCAAAACGAAGATTGCCCACGTTTGTCACAGGCATTGTTCTTGTTCTACCGGTGATAGAAAACACTCCGTTGTTTCCAAAACGATAATAATACCACGTGTTAGGTTGAAGGCCCGTAGCATCGACTTTTACGGTGTAGTCTTTAGAACCATCGGTAGACACAGCACCTGAGTTCACAATGTTTGTAAAGGCAAGGTCGGTAGCTATTTGCCAGGTTACTGTTTCAGTCGGATTTTGAGAAGTAATCCGAGTCCACAATATAACCCGGTCGCTTAGGGGGTCACCGGAAGCCACACCGTGATAAAAGGGGGCCAAGGCGGCATCCACATCGGAGCGAGATGCGCTTAAGTGTTCCTGCGCATTTAATGTCCACGAAAATGCCACTGTTAAGAGAAGTAATAGTTGTTTCATAGCGTTTATTTTCTTACAAAAAAAGGAATTGAATATCAATGGAACATTAAGCTGCTTTCAATTTACTTACCTGTGTATGCTCTAGTTTTTCTTTCACAAAACCACGGGTAACCGTAAACTGCTTTACATCCTTTTCGCTCGGCAAATCATACATTGCGTCCGTCATTACCGCTTCGCAAATACTCCTCAGTCCCCGAGCGCCTAACTTATACTCGATTGCTTTCGCTACAATGTAATCTATTGCATCTTCATCAAAATTGAGTTGAATTCCATCTGCCTTAAAAATCTTCTTGTATTGCTTAAACAGTGCATTCTTTGGCTCAGTAAGAATGGAACGCAAAGCCTTTGCATCCAAAGGGTCGAGGTGAACCAAGACCGGTAAACGGCCAATTAACTCCGGTATTAAACCAAAACTGCGCAGGTCGAGTGGCGATACATACTTCAAAAAGTTATTCGTATCCACCTTATCTTTTTCTTCGCCTTTCTTAAACCCAACCTTTGACTGATTCATTCGTGTGGCAATCAGTTTATCTATCCCTTCGAATGCACCTCCGCAGATAAACAGGATATTGGAAGTATCCACTTTTACCAACTTCTGCTCCGGATGTTTTCGTCCGCCTTGAGGAGGGACCAAGACTTCAGAGCCCTCCAGCAACTTGAGCATCGCTTGCTGCACTCCTTCCCCGCTAACATCGCGTGTGATGGAGGGATTATCGCCTCCTTTGCGGGCCACTTTATCAATTTCATCAATATAAATTATGCCGTGCTGTGCTGCTGACACATCATAATTGCAGGCCTGCAGCAGGCGAGACAATATGCTCTCCACATCCTCGCCTACATAACCAGCCTCCGTGAACACCGTAGCATCTACGATGGCAAAGGGAACATTCAGAAAACGCGCTATACTTTTGGCCAGGAGCGTTTTACCTGTTCCGGTTTGACCTACCAAAACAATGTTGCTTTTCTCAATCTCCACCTCATCATTTTTAGTCTGATTCAGGCGCTTGTAGTGGTTATACACCGCCACGCTGATATACTTCTTGGCATCATCCTGTCCAATAACAAAATCATCGAGAAACTTTTTGATATCGCGCGGCTTCACATTATTGGGAAGATTAAACTGAAACTTTTTGTTCTTGTGAAACAGTTCTTCATCAATAATCTGCTGGGCCTGCGCCACGCAGTTTTCGCATATGTGGCCTTCCACACCCGAAATCAAAATATTGACCTCTTTTTTTCTTTCGAGAACAGAAAGAACAAACGGGTTCGTTTTCTTTTTTCATAATATTAAATGGAACAGAAAGATGATGATGTCAAAATAAAGGTTGCGCTGAATGAATTAGTCTTTTTTGGCACTCCGTACCAAAACTTCATCAATCATTCCATAATCTTTGGCTTCTTGTGCGCGCATCCAGTAATCGCGATCGCTGTCGGCTGCTACTTTATCAAACGTTTGGCCGGAGTGGTCAGAAATAATGGTATACAGTTCTTCTTTAATTTTCTGAATCTCGCGCAACGAAATTTCAATTTCGCTGGCCTTGCCACCGATACCACCCAGTGGCTGATGAATCATTACCCGCGCATGACGCAATGCTGTGCGCTTCCCTTTTTCACCGGCACATAAAATTACAGCTGCCATAGAGGCTGCCATACCGGTGCAGATGGTGGCCACATCCATGCTCACATACTGCATCGTGTCATAAATTCCAAGCCCGCTATACACTTCGCCTCCGGGGCTATTGATATAAATCTGCACATCACTGCGCGAATCGCTGCTTTCCAGAAATAAAAGTTGTGCTTGAATAATAGCCGCTATGTAATCGTCTATCGGAGTTCCTAAAAAAATAATGCGATCCATCATGAGTCGTGAAAAAACATCCACCTCCCGAAAAGGCATTTGACGTTCTTCAATAACCGTTCTGGTCAAGTTCTGAACGCCTCCATTGCTGTATATTTTTTTTACATAATTTTCTACATGCATGCTACTGAGGCCGTGTTCTTTTACAGCATAATTTTTAAAATCCTGTGCTTCTTTAATGGTCATAATAAATTGTTGTTATGGTTCGAAAATGATTGGTTTTTCTGAAATAGCAAACTGCCGATTTGTAGTCTCGCCCGAAAATGAACGATTCACCCTAAATTATCTTGTAAAATGGCTATCTCTTTATCAAAATTTAGGCCCGAGGCCAACGATAAATCTTTCATTTTATGCAAACAGTCCTTTAAAAATTTGCGGTGAGCTTCCGAGGCCGCATTTCGGGGGCGATGATTCATGGCTTTTGTTAAATCATCCACCGTTTTGATGATTTCAGTAGTCTGTTGAGTAAAAAAATATTGCCCAAGATACTGCCACACATAATCAATAGCTATGGCGTTGGGGTGTATCATATCCTCTGCATAAAAACGATAATCACGTAGATCGTCCATCATTAGCTCATAGGCCGGAAAATAGCAGGTGTTCGGAAGTTCCTGATGCAGCTGAAAAATAGCGGCAAAAAGATGTGCTTTACTCACACTGTTCTGGTAGGCTCCATTTGCCAAATAGCGAACCGGACTTACAGTAAACACAATTTTTAGGGCGGGGTTAACCTCCCGAAGAGCAGCAATTGCCTTTTGCCAGCTACTGTAAATGTCTTGCGGTGTCATTATCTGCTGCTCAAACTGATGACCGGGTAATTTGTGACAATTGGATACTATTTCCCCAGAGGATTTCCATCTAAACACATGCGATGTACCGGGAGTTAAATACAAAACAGAGGCTGTTTTAATCTGCGTGGCAGCTTCCCAAAATTTAGCATTTATCAACTCGAGCGTTTCCTCCACAGTGCTTCGCGAAAAGCTACCGTGATGAGCAAAACTGTGGTATTGTTCATTGTAAAAAAACAAATCGGATGCCGTAAATTCTTTGCCTCGCAGCAACAATTCAATGGATTGAGCAATAGAGGCCGGATTATACTGCTGACCAAACGGATTGATAGTGGCAGTAAACCGGGCTTGCTGAAATCTGCGACCAATGTTTTCAGAAAAACATGAACCGATAAACATCAGCCTGTCCGCGTGTGAAATATGGAATGGTGATTTGACAGATGGCAGAACAGTTCTGAAAGATTGCATGAGACAAATATAGTTTGCTGTAGTTAGCGATTTGAAATTGCAGACACTTGCTATTTTACATCAAAAATCCTTATGCAATTTATTCAGCTGCTTCGATTAAATGAATATTACAAAAAGGACGATAACTGGACTGAAGAAAGCAATGATATCATTGAATCGCACTTATACTATTTGAAAATGCTGTATGAACAAGGTGAAATTTTCTATGTAGGTAAAACAGATTTGTCGGTTAGCGATATTCACAATACCGGTGTTTTAATACTCAACAGCGAATCGTTGGAATCTGCTACTGCACTTGCCAATGGCGACCCGGCTGTTCAGGCGGGACTAATGAACTTTCAAATTTTCCCTTTTCACACTGTGTTGCCCTGGAAAAACGAAAATCACTCCAGCTAATAACCTTTCTCTCAAGAAATTCGAACACTTGTTTGAATTTTAGAATTTCAGCGCATATTCGTGTCGGCAATCAACATCATGAAACTGGAGTTAAATTATCACCGCGGGTCTATTGGCGAACAAAAACCGCCCATTCTTTTTGTGCATGGCATGGCACATGGGGCCTGGGCCTGGGAAGCGAATTTTGTTCCATTCTTTAATGCCGGGGGATATGATTGCTATACCATGAGTTTGCGCGGCCATGGTACGAGTGAAGGAAGGGAAAGGTTACGCTGGGCCTCCATCAATGATTATCTGCAAGACGTGAAACAAACGATTGCACAGCTGCCGCAAAAGCCCATCGTAATGGGTCATTCGATGGGTGGTTTTATTCTTCAAAAATATTTGCTGAAGGAGGATGATTTGGCGGCCTATATAGGTGTGGCTGCAGTACCACACACCGGTATGTGGCGAGGAGCGTTCAATCTGCTTTTTCGATATCCGATTCCGTTTCTGCTCGCCAATTTAAGATTGGACACGGCACCATTTTCCGCCTCCGAAAAAATAGTGCGCGAGATGTGTTTAAGTGAAGCCGCGCCAGTGGAGTTGGTTCGTCAGTTACAAAGCAAGTTGCAGAGCGAATCGTATCGCGCGTTTCTTGATTTGGTGATATTAAATCACCATCGGGCCGCAAAGCTGCAAACGCCTATGCTAATGCTGCATAGCGGTTTGGACGTGGTGTTATTTGAAAATGAAATGCGACACAGTGCCGAACTATTTGGCGCAGATTTCAAAGTTTTTGAAGATGTAGGGCACGATATGTTTCTAGATATAAAATGGAAAAATGTAGCGGAGTTTATTTTGCAGTGGTTGACAAAAAACAAGAGATAAAGCTTTTAATAAAAACACATAAACACAACAGATATGGAATTTAGTAAAAATTCAAGTATTGCTATAGTAGGCGCAGGTTCGTCAGGTATTGCTGCCTGCAAAAATCTTATTCAATGTGGCTTTGAAAACATTACCGTGCTGGAGCAAAGCGATAAAATAGGAGGAAACTGGGTATACACCGAAGATGTAAAGCATAGCAGTGTGTATGAAACCACGCACATCATTACATCTAAGCACCATAGCAGCTATCTGGACTTCCCCATGCCTGAATCCTATCCGGATTATCCATCGCATTGGTTAATGGCGGAATACTACCACAACTATGCTCAAAAGTTTGGAGTAAGCCCCAAGGTAAAGTTTAACACAACCGTTCAAAACATTACAAGGACCGATGATGGCAAATGGTCGGTGGAAACTTCCAATAACGGAACGACCTCCACGGCCATTTATGACATTTTGATTGTGAGTAATGGACACCACTGGAATCCTCGCTATCCCTCGTATGAAGGCACTTTTGATGGTGAGTTTATACACTCTCATCTATTCAAAAACAATAAACCCTATGCCGGCAAACGTGTAATGGTAATAGGTGCCGGAAACTCCGGCTGTGATGCAGCTGTGGAGATTTGTCGTGTGGCTAAAAAATCTTTCATCAGTATGCGCAGGGGGTATCACTTTATCCCCAAGTTTGTTTTTGGCCAACCGGCCGATGTTATCGCCAATAAATTTCAATGGGTCCCTGATTTTCTGTTGGATATGGTCTATGATGTGGTGCTGCGTTTAGAGAACGGAGACATCACCAAATTTGGATTGCAACGCCCTGACCATGGAGTAAGGCAGTCGCACCCTGTGAGCAATTCGGAATTGTTGTACTACATCCGCCATGGAGAAATAACCCCCAAACCGGATATAGCTAAACTGGATGGCAAAAAAGTGCATTTTAAAGACGGTAGTGTGGAAGAACTGGATGTAATTATTGCTGCTACAGGTTTTAAAGTAACCTTTCCGTTCTTTGATAAATCGTTAGTTGATTTTGAAGACAAAGATGTGCGGCTATATAAACGTATTTTCCATCCCGATTATCGCAACCTGATGTTTGTGGGGCTCATACAGGCCAGTGGTTGCTTCTGGAAGTTAGCCGATTTTCAATCACGCTTACTCGCCAATTATCTGTCAGGCAACTACCAGTTACCGGCTGATATGAATAAGAAAATAGATGCCGAAATTGAAGCCAACAGAAGTTGGTATACCCGCTCTGCTCGCCATCTCATAGAAGTAGACTACTTCAAATACAGTGCTGAGATTATTAAAGAAACTCCGCGGAGCGCTCCGGAGTGGAACCGCTAAATCAAACTACTTTGGGCAAGGCAATTCTGAACGTGGTTCCTTTGCCCAACTCACTTTGCTTTACGAAGATTTTACCTTGGTGATATTCTTCTATGATTCGTTTGGTGAGTGACAGGCCAAGCCCCCAACCTCTACGCTTCGTGCTAAAGCCGGGTTCAAAAATTGTTTCAAATTTTGCCTTGGGAATTCCCTTGCCACTGTCGCACAAGTCAATAATCACCTGTGAGGAATCTTCGCTTACCTGCAAGTCAATTTCACCTTCGCCATCCATAGCATCAATGGCGTTCTTTATCAAATTTTCTAATACCCAGTCAAACAGCTGAGGATTGATATTTACCTGAAAATCGTTGCCTTGATGAATCTCCATCTTTACCTTACTGCTGGCTCTGCGCTGCATATAACTCACATTTTTATCCAGCGTATCGTGCAGGCTATGAGGTGTCAGTTTGGGAACAGAACCAATCTTTGAAAAACGTTCCGATACCAGCGCCAAACGGTTTACATCATTCTGCAGTTCGTCCAATATCTGCTCATTTCCCTTCATGCCATCTAATTCTCGCAAGTATTCTATCCAGCCTTCAATGCTCGAAATAGGCGTACCTAATTGATGCGCTGTTTCTTTGGCCATACCTACCCACACCAGATTTTGCTCGCTTCTGCGGGCATTGCTGAAAGCCAGATAACTTACGAGTAAAAAAACCGCAAAAATTCCCAACTGCACAAACGGGAAAATGCGCAGTTGCTGAAGCGTTTCTGAATCATCATAGTAGATAAACCTCTTTACCCCCTCACCCAAATCAGCCACAATGGGCTCATGTTCGGCTTGCATTTTTTTTATCAATTTGAGCGTTACAGCTTCATTGGCTACTTGTGATGAATCCAGATTACCAAAATCAATCACATTCATTTTTTCATCGGTCAGTATCACCGGTGCCGAAACAGAATTAACCACTACTTCGCTGATAAACGTTTCGATAAGATCGCTCAGCGTTTGTTTTAATTTGGTAAACAGGTTGCTGTCTTTGTAGTATATGTGATTTAAACTGAATTTATAATCCACAACAATGGGAGGATATTGCGAAAACTCTTCGCGAATAGCCAATGGAAGTTCGCTAAAATATTGAGTACCCTCGGGAATTTCCATATTTCGTGCACCAAGAATATTTCCTCGCTGGTCGCAGAGTATAGCCGGAATATCATTATTGGAAGTGATGACATCATTAAAAAAAGTGAGCAAGTCGTTGTCGTTCACTTGTAAAATGAACTTGGTACTTTCCGCATAAACTTTCACCTTGTTGCGCTCTTCTTTGGCCAGCTGCGAAAAGAGTTCTTTGGTGTAACGCACCAATCGGGCTTTCCGGCCTATGGCCTCGGCCCACAAACGGGCTTTGTATTTCTCTTCCTTGGCCATTTTGTTGGCCAAATGATTGGTATAAGCCACCGTAGCCACGCCAATCACCACTCCTATTATTAACAGGATAAGTTTAAGATTTGACTTGCGGGTGTAAATATCCATGCAGGAATGAATAACGTGGTGAAGATGTAAAAATTATTGTGGGCCTTACTTAGGTTCCTCATCAAAATCCATGAACTGGGGCTCGTCCCGGGTATCAAAGAATTTATCTTCCCGCTTTTGCTCTTCTTCATCTTTCGGTGCCGGACGATTTTGGAGCAGTGCTTTCAACACCTCTTTTTCTTTTCTGAAATCATCTTTCAGTTTGTTGCGAGTAGCCGCTTTATCGTATTTAATCACCGGGTTGCTCAAATTGCCACTCATATTCAGGTAGATGTTAAGCCCCTGATAGGGATCTTCTTCAATAAAATTTTCATTCTGTGTGTTGCGCTGAAATTTGTTAGCCAGCAACTTGTGCAGGTTTATCTTAAAGTGATAATCTATATCATTATTAAAATAATGCTTACCGAAGATGATGAGATTGAGTGCATTGGTTTTTATCTCAAACTCCGGAAGCACCAATGTTTTGTTGGCAATTTGAATGGTATTGGATAAATCCTGAAAGCGAATACGTTCCAGCTCCTCCAGTCGTATAAATTTTGAGGCGGCCCTCAAAGGCTCAAAACCAACCAATTCTCCATTTTTTATCTGGAAATCGATAACAGCTGACAGTGCATTTTCATCGAGCTCTTTGTAATTATTCCAAGTAGCATTCAACGAGAGTGTAGTGGTGATAGTGCCCTTTAAATGACGGTCGGTTAAGGTAGATTGACTAAAGTTTTCACACTGATAAAATATCTTGGGAATGTCCAGCGAAACAGCGGATACATCTATGTTCATTTGCAGACTATTGTCCGCTGTAAAGTAAATATTGCCTGATGTGCGCACTTCTCCCCCCATCGCTTTTGCGCTTAAACGATTGACACGAATAACTCCCTATCAATGATGCCGCTAAGGTTAAACGTTTTCACTTTCACCGAACCATTTACGCCCAATATCACGTCATTTGATTTTCGCTTAGCACTCAGGTTATAAATAAAAGCAAAGAGATTTCGAATACTTCCGGTAAAGTTGAAATCGGTACTCAGAAAGTTAAGTGTGAAATTTCTTGCGTCCACTACCTGATTATCGTAAGTAAGCTGGCCATTGATATTACCATAAGTAACACCATTTTGCCTAAACTCTATATCCTGAAGTTCAAACACTCCGGAGCCCGTAAGGCTGGAATTTTCCACGCTCGAAAAGTCGCTCTTCTTTCCCTTTAGTTTAAACTGACTAAAGCGTACACTACCTTCCAAATCCTGCAATACCGAATCGGGAATAAAAGATGAAAGTTCGGCCAGATGCAATGTGCCGTCAGCGGCAAAATCAAAGTCTGGGTTGGATAAGTTTTGAAGCACCAGCGAAAACCGAAATGGTAAATCGTTCAGTGTGCAGTTAAAATTGCTGATGGTAAGTTGGTCGCTGCCGGCAGCATTCATTTCATACTTTGCCGTGGCATTTACCTGTTTCAGAAACTTATTATACTTGCCCAACTTGAGTTCACTATCCTTCAAGTCGGCCATTACCTGCACCGCGGGTGACGAAAATTTACCGGCAACGCCTTTTACTGTAGCAGTAATGGTATAGGCTCCGCTGCCATCGGCATCGGCAAAATTTTTTCTGTATTTATCGGGTAGCAGTGCAAACAACTTCTGCATATCGGCTCCGCTGTTTTTAAACGTAAAATCCACCTTTGTTCCGTTTTTTACAGCAGCCAAAAAACCATTGACACTAAATACTGACTCACCAATTGTAATCTCTCCGGTGCGAAGCATATACTTTCGCGATACCTTATCGACCGTGAGCGAAAGTGTGGTGCTTATCGTTCTGCCCTCCAGAAAGTGCTCCTGATTAATATTCAGTTTCTTCACGCTAAGTCGCGAGGAAGCATCCAATTCAAACTGTGAAGCGCTAAAATTTCCGCGCATGTTTGATTTCTCAAAATCAAGCAAAGCATAAAAATCTTGTGTTCGGTCATTGTATTCGAAGCGAATGCGTCTGAATTCAGCACTCTTAATTTGCACGGCCAAGGGACTACTATTACCGCCCGAAGTTGATTTAAAAATATCCGCATTTGAAGCTCCTTTCTCATTGAAGTAGATATTCAAGGACCCATCGCGAAGCAGGACTTTTTTCACTTCAATCTTATCAGTAAACAACGAATACATATTACAGAGCAGCGAAAACTCATCTACCTGGAGCAATTTTGCATTGCCCTTGCGCAAACGATCGTCTACCGATAGCTGATTAAAGGTGAGCGATGCATACGGAAAATGTTTGAGCAAAGACAGGTCTATGGTTCCCTTTACTACCACGGGCACCGACAGCTGCTCGTTCAGTTGGGTAATTATCTCCGTTTTTACTTTGGATTCAATCAACCTGGCTGTTACAAAAAGTATGGATGGAACAGATAGCACCACAATGGCCATCACCCATACCACTTTTTTCCATGGCTTGGAAGGTGAAATTACAGATGGGTTGGATGGGTTCATTTTATTAATAACGGAAATAGTCGCATTAAATTGAGCAGGGAAAATGCGAAGAGTATCGGTGCTGAAAAAAACTATTTTCGAACAACAATGTGTAATCATGAATAAACTGCTGACTTTAGCATGCACTATCACCTTTTTATTGTCCATTGGCCAGGTAAACAGTAGCAGACAACCAATCAGTTTTCAGCTGTCAAAAATTTCAAAAGACATAGCCGTAGAAAGACTTGCGGATTTTGAGTTGACCGAAGCCGCCTCCGCTGATGCAGAGGATGAAAAGAAAGGCGAACTGCCCAAGTTTTCCAGATCCATATTTACAGATATCACCCTACACAATGCAGGCTCCTGGATTAGTTTGGCAAATGGCGACAGGCTTTGGCGGGTGAAAATAGTGTCGCCAGGAGCGCAGGCGCTGTTGCTGTATTACAACCAATTTTATTTACCGCCAGGGTCAACCTTGCATGTGTATACTGAAGACCATGAAGATATACGCGGAGCCTTTACCTCCGTTAATAACCCACGAAACGGTTATTATGCCACCGGACTCACACATGGAGAAAGTTGCATTGTAGAATATTACGAACCATTGCGGGTAAAAGGACAGGGAATCCTCTCGCTGAACGAAGTAGGGCATGCCTACCGTTGGGTAAACAACCTTTTCCCGACAGCACGAGGTGGCAGTGCCTTGGGCTTTAACCAGTCGGACGCCTGCGAAGTAAATATCAACTGCGCAGAAGGAAACGACTGGCAAAACGAAAAACGAGCCGTGAGTTGCATCATTGTTCAAAGTCAACAAGGGCAGGGAATTTGTTCGGGCACCTTGATTAATAACTTACGCGAAGACTGCACCCCTTATCTGCTGAGCGCACAACATTGCAGCGAGTTTGTAACAGCCAACCAATATGCGCAATGGATTTTTCACTTCAACTATGAATCTCCTGACTGCAACAACCCCAACACGTTGGGCACTCTGGACGATGACTTTGTAGTAGGTTGCACTAAAAAAGCCGACAGCGATGACAATGGTGGCGACACAGGCTCCGATTTTCTTTTGCTTGAGCTGAATGAACAACCACCCGCTGACTACAACGTTTACTATGCAGGCTGGGACGCTGCGCTCACTGCTCCATCGGGCGGAGTGTGCATCCATCACCCGGAAGGCGATATCAAAAAGATATCCGAGTATCAACAGAGCGGAGTGAGCACTTCTTGGGGAGGCTCTTCACCCGGCACACACTGGAGAATTAAATGGGTCATTTCCACCAACGGACATGGTGTAACAGAACCCGGCTCTTCGGGCTCCGGCTTGTTCAATGCAGCCAAAAAACTGGTGGGCACACTTACCGGTGGCGATTCTTTTTGCAGCTCGCCCAACTCTCCCGATTTTTTCGGCAAGATGTCGTATCACTATACACTAAACGGAAACACTGCGAACACACAATTGAAACCCTGGTTAGACCCCGATAACACCGGCACCACTACGGTGGGAGGAAAAAATGCGGATTGTTTTACATCAATTACACATCCCATTAGCTCGAAGAGCAGCTACGAAATTTTCCCGAACCCGGCTCAGAATTTCTGCAGCATTCGCTTTACAGAAGGAGGAAAGAAAAACATCATTATCACCGATGTGGCCGGTCGAAATGTGATGGTTCAATCAACCGAACAATCGCAAGTATCCATTGACTTAGGGGCATTAACGGCCGGCATTTACTTTGTGCGGGTGAACGAGCATTGTCAAAAAATCATAGTGGAATAAACACGAAGAATGAAAAGAATATTTTTTGCCGCATTAGCCTTGATTGCTCTTACTGAATCGTGCAAGAACACGGAGAAAGCAAAATCGAGTACCATAGCGCCTGTTGTAAACGATACGGTGACAGACCTTAGCAATCGAAAAATCATCAAAGACGCTGAATTATATGCTGCAGTAACCGATGCCATACTGATTGACACCATTTATCTCTCCAAAGATTCCTTGCATTTGCTCACCTCAAAAATAAGAGCTTGTGAAAGCGAAAACTTCAAGCTGTTGTGGAATGGGAAAACCACCAAGAGTTTGCCGCCACAGGTATCCCTAAAATTATTCTTGGCCAATGATGCAGCCTGCAAAGAGCAGCACCGTTTCCACCTCAGCTATCATGTGCGCTCACTGAAAATGAAAGGCGACTCGGCCCAATCGCTGATTCTTAAAGTTAGCGGAGCCAAACAGTTTTTGAAATACGAGTAAGTTGCTGCTTACTCAAAAGGATTATAATCTACTCCCTTGCGCTCCATTCTGCGCGCCCTTATTAACTCCTGACGGATATACCAAGCGCGCTTGTAAAACGGAAAATGGCTCAACTCCTCTTCGGTAAAATCGGGAGGAATGGCATCATGGGTAAACTTTCGCTCTTCCTTGGGTTTAATCATTTCGTGTGCCAGCACATCAAACTTGGTTTGCAATGCGGCTAAACTCCATTCGCCAAATACGGTATGTCCACCTTCATAGCATTGGGTTTGGTATTCTTCGTAGGTAGTAATGTAACCGGAATAGCCGTTGGCATACGGACACAAAATGACTTGACTTACACCGCGCTGCTGCAGCACTTCCAGCAATGATTCGCGCAATCGTTTACCGGCAATAGTGGTAATCTCAAACGGAAAACCCGCCAGGGCAAGGTCGCCTATTATCACTAATTGAATCGGTAAAATCTTTGGTGTCCAGGGCTTGTGTTTTTTATAGCCATCCTTTTTATAGAAGTATTTAAATGCTGCAATCGATGGGTCTATGCCTGCCGGCACCACTAGCCGGTCCAGCTTATCGGTGCCCAACACGCGCCTGGCATTACTTTCCACCAAAATTTGTTTGTTGCCCTGGGCTTTGTATTTACGCTCAATGATTTTGCGGTATTGCTCGCTGCCGAATCTGGACTTTAACTTTTCGATGCGCTTCACCATTTTGGCAGCTGCTGTTACAAAGAAGGCAATAGAAGCATGCATACCTGGCCCATCTACAAATGTGCCTTTAAAAAAGGCAACCCCCATGGCGGCAGGCCCGGTCTGCGCATCTTCTCTCCCATTGGCAAATTTGGGGTCAGCTACTACATCGGAAAGATTGATATACATCAATTCATAATCCAGTTCGCCATTTACCTCTCTGCGATTCTTGTTATCCAAAATTTCCTTCGCCTTGTCGTACTGCAACCGACCGTTAAACTTAGCGCTCTCTATATCGTTTGGAAACTTTCCCTCCCACTGCCCACGCTGAAACGGATAAACGGGATTGTATTTCATTCTTGGGGTTACATCTCCGGCTGTGCCCTGAGCAAATGAAGCCAGATAATCCGGATGACCCGATGTGGCAAAATGCTCTTCTAAAAAAGCAGAAGCATAGCCTTTGTTATCATAGCACACTTTGTGATTGGTATTCGGCAAGCTGGTAGTATGCACCCCAAACCAGTTGATACTTCCAATCGGTTTGCCATCCATGCCTTCTATGCTGAGCAAGGTCATTTCTCTATCGAGCGCCAGGTGTCTTTCTTCAAACTTAATCTTCTGCTTCACCTCCGGATTTTTGTTGTAAGCATCCAGGCTGCGGTTGTAGGCTACTTCTTTATCGGGCTCAAAAGTAGAGGCCCCAATCGTAAGCTTAGCCGGTTGAATGTTGTTTTCTGCCGCTACTATGGAGGCCACAATACCATCCACCACCATCCGGTATACTTCCATGCTAAAACCCGGTGTGCTGATATTGTATAATCCGTAGTAAGAAAAACCACTCGGCCCGCTGTGCGTGTGCTGTGCGGTCAGCATCAGATTATCTTCATCATATCTGAATTCAGGATGCTTGCGCTCCAGATCTTTGAGTACTCCTTTCTTGATAGCAATGGTGATAAAACCAATTTCGCAATTCACAAAACAGAGTTTCTTATCGCGCTTCTCATCCATAAAAATATAGGCCCTTGCTGTCAGCGATGTTTCCACGCTTTCCATGGTGTTGTAATAAATACCATAGCCCAACATACCCACGCCTTTTACAAACGCGGTGATGTCGCCTTTTCCTGTGCCTACCTGATACATAATTGCTGATTTTGAGGTGTAAACGCGAGTTTAATTTTTTAATGTTTAAAGTTTGGTGATTTGGATGTAAAGATTCATGATTGTGCGGGAATCATACACCCAAAAAACCTTTCTATAACTTACAGCAACGATTAACTCTGATGAAAATTTTACTACTCGGCTCCGGTGGTCGCGAACATGCCTTTGCGTGGAAAATTACCCAATCGCCCCTGTGCGAAAAGCTCTTCATCCTGCCCGGCAATGCAGGCACTGCTCAGCATGGCGAAAATGTGTCGCATATCAGCGTCAATGATTTTGAAGCCATTGGTCAATTTTGTTTACAACAAGAGATAGCGCTGCTCGTAGTAGGTCCCGAAGAACCGCTGGTAAATGGCATTTACGATTTCTTCACTGGCAGCGACAGTTTCCGGCACATACCGGTGATAGGCCCCTCCAAGAACGGAGCCCTGCTGGAAGGAAGTAAGGCGTTCTCGAAACAGTTTATGATCAAGCACGGCATACCCACCGCTGCATATCAGGAGTTTACCCTGGCTACCCTCGAGGAAGGATTTGATTTTATTGATGAACAAATACCGCCTATCGTTTTGAAAGCAGATGGACTGGCAGCCGGCAAAGGCGTATTGATTTGCGAAACCCATGAAGAAGCTAAAAACGAACTGCGTGCGATGCTGGAACAAAACAAATTCGGCAATGCCAGCAATAAAGTGGTGATTGAACAATTCTTAAAAGGAATAGAGTTCTCCATCTTTGTGCTTACTGATGGCAAGAGCTACAAAATATTGCCCCATGCCAAAGATTATAAGCGAATTGGCGAAGGCGATACAGGACTCAACACCGGTGGTATGGGCTGCATTTCACCCGTGCCTTTTGTATCGGATGCACTACTTAAAACCGTGGAGGAAACCATCATTCGCCCTACCATTCAGGGCTTGAAAGAAGACCGGATTGTATACAAAGGATTCATCTACATCGGCCTGATGCAGGTAGGCGAGCAACCTTACGTGATAGAATATAACTGCCGGATGGGTGACCCTGAAACGGAGATTGTGTTCCCGCGAATCAAGAGCGACTTATTGCAACACCTGATAGCCACCGGCAACGAAACACTGGCTGCCGAAGACATAGTGACCGACAGCCGGGCTGCTGCCACCGTGATTGTGGCTTCAGGTGGATACCCGGGCGACTACGCCAAAGGATTGGAGATTCAGGGACTGAATACTGTTGATCCCAATACCATCGTGTTTCATGCCGGCACCAGGCAAGCGGGCGATAAAGTGCTCACCAATGGTGGAAGAGTGCTGGCTGTTACTTCCTATGGAGAAAACATTCAGGAGGCCGTATCAGCCTCCAACCAAGCCATTGAAAAATACACTTCGAAGGCAAATATTATCGCAAGGATATAGGCTACGAGTTTCAATAAGCATTAGAACAAGCGCGCCAGTAATTCCTCTTTGTCGGCAATGCCTGAGCTGGCGATGGCGATTTGCAAAGCAGAGTAGTGGTAATACGTCCCAATCAGGAATTGAAGATCAGGCCCATCCCATGTTATGGAGGCAATGCGCCCCTCCTCTACTGTAATGCGCCCCTCCTTTTTGTGAATGGTGGTGTGCGGACTGCGGCCATAAACCCAACCGGCTGACTTAAATTTTTCATCGGCACTCCGGTTTATCTGCGCCCATTGTTCCTCGCTGAAAGCGTAGGTGGAGGCAGGCTTCAGTTCGGCTATCAGATAATTTAAAAGCTGCTGTGCATCCTGCATATCGGGCAATACGGTTTGCAAATTCATTACCTCGCTGCGCACCGAACTCACGGCTTTGGATTCTACCCTAAATGGATTGATGGCCAATGCTGCGCGCAGCAAATTCAGTTGGGAATTAAAGAGCAAGGTGCCGTGACTTAGGATTACTTTTCGATTGGTAAACTGCGCATTGCCCGAAATCTTTTTGCCGGCACAGAGGATGTTATTGCGGCTATCCATTTCGGCAGGCACGCCCAGCTTTTGCAGCGCTTCCACCACCGGCCGGTTAAAGTAACGGTAGTTGTTCACCTTCTGCTCAGCGAAGGGCGAGAAAAAAGCAAAACTGATATTGCCGGCATCGTGATACACGGTTCCACCGCCCGAAATTCTGCGGCAGAGGTGTACGGCTCCTGATTTTAGAGCCTCGAAACTGACTTCTTTGTAAACACTCTGATTTTTGCCCAACACCACAGCAGGCTCGTTGATATAGAGCAGCAAAAAATCTTCGGTGCTGAAATCCGAATGGCGGACCACAAATTCCTCGATGGCCAGATTGATATAGGGATTGCCGGTGTTGCGATTACTCAGAAGTATCATCTGCCGGCAAAGAAAAGAAGATTACGAGCCGATACTATAACTCACCGCGTCTTCTTTTTCTGCGCTCTTCTCTCCACTCCACCGTTTTTTGAACTGGCACTACACCGGAGCGATAATACATATAGATAAATAGAATGCTGGCGGCATTCAGGATGTGCCACAAGGCATGTCCCTGAAAGATGCTCTCGGGGCTGCAAACCGTATTGGTTCTGTCTAATATCCAGATGATGGCCGACATCACCAGAATAACAAACGATGCCCAGAGGTATTTGGTAAAATAATGTTCGCGGCTCACAAACAACAGGTAATAGACACTGGTGAGAAAAGCTACAATCACCAATGCAGGGAAGAGGATATTGATATTGAATTTAACCATGGTGGTTAATATCAGATAGTTCATACCCATAGCAAAGGCTACCAATAAGGCATGTGAGCTTTTCCATTCGCCTTTGATGCGGATGAGTGGAAATATTTTATAGATGTTGAAGGTAATGACCATGATAACCAGCGAATACATACCGGCCTGATCCATCTTCTGGAAAAAAGAGGTGAGCGAGGCATGGTAAAAGAAACTGCCGATAAACACATAAATAGCGGACAAACCAAACATAATGGAGAAGATGGGATAGCGAACTAAAAAATTGTCGCTCTCCTTGCGCTGCGAGTATTTTAAATCCTGAATGCCGAGGGTGAGCGTAAACAAGCCCACCATGAAAAAGCCAAGATTGCTCCAGGTATTGGACGGCTGACGGATGAGGCTGTCCATGCGGTTGGCTTCACAAAAGTGAAAGGCATTGCCCGATGCAATATTCCACTCCTGCCACAATCCGGAGTATTGAAAGAGGTTATAATACACCAGCAGGCCGGTGGTAGTCAATACAAAAACAACAAGCGGAAAAACAAAATTTTTTGCACGCAGCCGGTCAAGGTATAAACGGGTTCGCAGAATCTGCCACTTTAATAGTACCGGAAAATTCATCATAAGGCTGCTTTGGATATTGTTTACGTGCTGTGTTTAAAAAGTTTCGAATATAAAAGAGCAACGGATGAACGCGGACAAAATTTTAAGACGGATAAAATTTTCTTTTAGGTTTGAACCGTGAACAGTTCCGAAGTAAAAATCATTGAATGTCCGCGCGATGCCATGCAGGGTTTGCGCGAGTTCATCCCCACCGAACGGAAGATTGCTTATATCAATAAGCTGTTGAAGGTGGGATACCATTCTATTGATTTCGGCAGTTTTGTGAGCAAGGAAGTAATACCGCAAATGGCCGACACCGCTCAGGTGCTGGAAGGACTGCAACTGGATGGAGTATCCACCCAACTCATTGCCATTATCGCCAATGAGCGGGGCGCGCTGGAAGCCTGCAAACACGCCAACATTCATTACCTCGGCTTTCCGTTTTCGATTTCCGAAACTTTTCAGCGCAGAAATGCCAACTCCACCATTGCCCAGAGTGTGGAGCGGGTGAAACGCATTCAGGAACTCTGCACCCAAAGCCACAAAGAACTTATTCTTTATATCAGCATGGGCTTTGGCAACCCCTATGGCGACCCGTATAATCCGGAGATTGTAAGCCATTGGATGACCGATTTAAAAAGCCTGGGCATACGGATATTCATGCTCAGCGACACCGTGGGCGTGGCTTTGCCCGATACCATTCGCTATTTGTTCTCTTCGCTGATTCCGGCATTTCCCGATTTGGAAATCGGAGCGCACCTGCACACCGCACCGCACAACTGGAAAGTGAAAGTAGATGCCGCCTACCAGAACGGCTGCCGCAGATTCGATGCTGCCATCAAAGGCTACGGTGGATGCCCCATGGCCAAAGATGAATTGATTGGCAATATGGCTACCGAAAATCTGATTAACTATTTTTCGGCTGAGCAATTAGGCCCGGCCTTCAGCATACCGAATTTTGAAGAAAGCCTGCGCGAGGCCAACACCCTCTTTCCGCACTAAGAGGCGAAGCCCATCATGCGGGCTACGTATTTGCCAATGATATCAAACTCCAGATTCACCGCATCGCCTGCGCGGACGTGCTGCATATTGGTATGCTGCCAGGTGTAAGGAATAATAGCCACCGAAAACAAATTATCGTTTGCATTAAATGCCGTGAGCGAAATGCCGTTGATGCACACCGAGCCTTTTTCCACCACCACGTGGTTGGGGCCGGGGCTATACTGAAACGTAAAGAGCCAACTGCCGTTCTGCTCCACCACCGATACGCAGGTGCCGGTTTGGTCTACATGGCCCTGCACGATGTGGCCATCGAGCCGGTCGCCTACGCGGGTGCAGCGCTCCAGATTAACCGTATCGTTTATTTGCAAACTGCCCAGGTTGGTCTTACTTAAGGTTTCGGCAATAGCGGTAACGGTGTGCGTTTGGCCCTGCAAGCCCACCACCGTCAAGCATACCCCATTGTGGGCTACACTCTGGTCTATCTTCAGCTCCCCTGATATAGCGGACTCCACCGTAAGGTGAAGATTCCCCGCCTCCCGCGTAAGCGCAACGATGCGCCCCATGCCTTCAATAATACCTGTAAACATCTACTTGCTTCTGATTAAATGAATCATTCCCCCGCCCTTCTTTTCGCCACTGAGTGGTTTTTTAATGAGGCCGCCCAAGCGCTGCTCGTAATAAAAACCGGCATAGAGATACACCCCATCGCTCACCGGCTTGCCGGTCTTCTGGTCTTTGCCATCCCAGCCTATTTCGGGGTCTTCGGTGCGGAACACTTCTTCGCCCCAACGGTTGTAGATTCTCATTTCAATCTTAGGGACAAAGCGGTAAGGCTTATACGGATGGAAAATTTCGTTGGAGCCATCGCCATTGGGCGTAAAGGTATTGGGCAGTATGTAATAAGGACAATTGTCTATGCAGAACACATTGCTGAAGGCACTTTCGTTGCCGATTCTATCCACCGCGGTTACCGCATAGCAGCCCGACAAATTATCGCTCAGAATATGATTAAACGAAGAATCGGCTTTGTTGCTGATGCTATCCACAAACACCAGCGATTCATTGGCATCGCCCCGGTAGATGTAGTATGCCGCCACATCATCGGAACAAGTGCTGTCGGGCAGCGACCAACGCAGATAGTTCACAAACGAAGCGGCTGTCCAGGGTTGATTATTGAACTGTTCGCAATCGTTGGTCACGCGCAACACAGGCGGACAAGGCGGCACCGTGTCGATAGGCACTGCACAGTCTTTCTGGCTCTTGTTGAGCAAAGGCTTCGGCAGTGCAGCTATGGCATAGTGCCCGAACGATTTTACGTAGTAACAATACAAGGAATCGTTCAGCAGGCCCACATCGGTGTAGGTGCGCGCGGTGGTGATGCCAATGGAATCGTAGACCGCGGTTAGTTTGTTTAACCGGAAGATGGCGAAGCTATCGTTAGTCCAGGGCACTACTTCGTTCCAGGTGAGCAAAAGCGATTGGTCGCTGGGCAGCACATTCAGATAAACCGTGGATGCGGACGATGTGGCCCCCACCGTATCGTTGTTGCTGTAGAAAATAACTTTGTAGCTCCAGGCAGAGTCTTGTGTATTGAGCCCTGAGTCGGTAAAGGTAGTGTCGTTCAGCGTGGAGAAAGAAAGCGCATCCGGTGTGGAATGAATGAGCACGGGATTCAATAAATTAAATCCTCTGCCACGATACAAATCGAAGCGATAAGGCGGTGGAAACTGAAGCGTATCCAGGTTCACCCCGCCTGCCAGTGGTTTGCTCCAAGCTACGTCTACCTGTCCGGCAGCCGCATCGGTTTGCTGCACATCGGCCTTCAACATCACCGGCACGCTGATGGGCATAAACACGCACACCTCGTTGCTGGGCACGCTCTCCACAAAATCGTATTGGAACAAACCATTCGGCCCTGTTTTGCTGAAATGCGCTACTACCCTGTAACTGTATTCCTGCCCCACCACGGTGGTAAAGTCGGTGTAGGTATAGGTAAAAATATTTTGCCCGGTTAATTTGGTATAGCCTCTGCCGGCCAGTCCTGTTTCGCAATACTCGGGCGTAAAAGGGTCGCAGCCGGTTTTTCGCCACACCGAAAAGCCCCGGAAGTCGGCATCGGTGCCGCAGAGATATGGATTGTCCCAATTGAGGATAACGCTGCTGGTGGTGGTAATGCCCGTGAGGTTTTGCACCGGGGGAGGAATCACCCGTATCTGCCAGGTTTCTAAATCTACGAGCGGCACCAGTTCGGGGCCGGTGGGGCCGGGTTTCATGTAATCGTCTGCTGCGCGAAACAACACGGTATAAGGTTGCTTTTGAATATGGCTGCATACGGTGGTCCAGCGGAAAATGCCCGAGGCCGGATTGCCCTGTGTGCTATCAAACGTAGCCTTGGATTGATTGACAAAGAAAGGCCCGCCATTGGCCGATATAGTAACCGTTTGTGTTACGTTGGGGTCGGTGGCCGAAACGGAAACCACCAGCGAATCGCCCGCGCGGATGCAGGTGTCGCGCACGGCACTCAGCTGTGGCGGATTGTTGGGGTTATTGAGCACTATAATCTGCATGTCGCGAATCATGGTGCCCAGATGGAAGCCTCCCCGGTATTCTTTAATCAATATGGCAATATTGAAAATCCCCTGCTGGCAGGGCAGTGCCCAGATTATTTCTCCGTTGTCTTTGTTGAGCGTAAAGGTATTGTTGGCCACACCATTCGCCAGGCAATACTGGTCGGGCTGCTCAAAGAGCGGCACATTGATATCCTGCTCCTGCAGGGGCACTTTAAAGATAAACACCAGGCTGTCGCCATCGGGGTCGTAGGCCAGGGGATTGTGATAAAAGGTATCGTTCACATTGGCATAGTCGATGGGCGGATAGAGCAGGATTGGCGAATTATTGAGCCCGATATTGGCGGCATCGGTGGGGAACTTGAGGGTATCTTCTACATAAAAAGGAATGTTGACCGAGTTGCCGTTGTCGATGTTATTGATGCCATCTATGCGGTTGGGGTCCAGCACGCCAATGATGTAATACTTATTGGGCGGAGGGGGGGCTCCGGCATAGGTATGCACGCCCACAAAAATGTTTCGCTGCACATTGTTGCCCAGGTTTTCGCCATTGCCGTTTACGCGGTAGATGGTATCCAGCGCGCCATCGCCCCATTTAATTTCCACATAATCTTTATCGGCCGGGCTGTTGACCGTGGTATAGGTGGTGCAGCGAGCCGTTACCTGAAAATTGCCGGTAATGGAATAGGTTATTTCTCCGGCCCGGTAGTGGGTAGCATAGGTGTGCAGGCTCCCTAAGAGGATACCGATAGCGGCTAACAGGGCTCTGTGACTAAGCATTTTCATTGCAGATTCGAAGTAAACAATAATAAGAGAAACACACAGGGCGGATGGTTGTTTGCCGCAAAAGAAAAAGAATGAAGCAATGCCAATTTGATAATGAACAAAATCGTAAATCGTAAATCCTAAATTCTCCATCGTTCATCCCCTCTTGCGAATGCAGCCACAGGTAATACATTCACCGCCTCATATTTTAAACATGAAACAAACCTACCTCCTGACCCTGCTTTGCAGCCTGCTGGCCCTGCGTGCAGCTGCCCAGGATTGCAGCAGCCTGCACATAGACCAATCGGACCTTTGCTATGTAAAAAAGTTCCTGATTCATTCGCCCCAGCACGATAGCCTGCAGGAGAGCTACCTCACTTACACCAAAGGACTGAACGAATATCACCCCAAAGCCCAGCAGGCGCCCTGGGGCGGCAACTACATGCCCCTGCTGCAGGGCGGACTGGCTACGCGCTGGACGCAGACCCCTTCCAGCCATCCGCACAGCGATTCGCTGCTGAGCTGGGCGCAGGTGCAGCAAATGAGCATAGCCGAAATAGCGGCTCTGTCCCCGGCCGAAAAAATGGATATCTACCTGGGATACTCCGATTTCAGGATTACCAGAAACGAACTGCTGCACCGCGGGCCCGAGCGCCTGCTTATCCGCAATGTGGTGGTGGAAAGCGGAGTGGCCCGACCCGACACGGTGCGCGTGCAGGCCCGGGAGGGTTTCTGCGATGGCATGCGCCTGGCGGGGGCTTGGCTGCCCGAGCCGGAGCGCACCATTACCGTACAATCGTACGACACCAGCTCCGACATTTATGTTCGGTTTTATCCCGCAGACCTCAAGGCCCTGGCCGCAGCGTCCTGCTTTTATGCGCAATGGTATGCCTCGGTGGGCGAAAACAACAGCCGCATGCCCGATGCCGGCACGTTTGATATTCTGCTGCGCGAAGTATTGGGGCGGCAAAAGCGCACCTTCTTTGTGGATGTGAAACAGGGCGAGGAGAAATGGAACGAATCGGTGGTGGGCTACAAACGGGAGGTATTAAAGGAAAGCACCGTAACGGCCCTGCTCACCGGCATGCCGCCCGCTACCAAAAAAGCGGTGGACGTCCGCCTGACGCTGCACCTGCTGGGCGAATTGCCCCTGAACAATAACGCCACCGCAGCCGGCATTGCCAACAAAACGCTCACCAAAACCCGCATCACCCAGTATCGTTTGTATGTAGACCAAAACAACCGGATTGTGGGGGGCAAATGGCAAAAGCTGGATACACAGAACTACAGCAACTATCTGCAATATCCCGACTATATCTGGCTGGCCGGTGGTGTGGGAGTAGACCAACAGCCCATGTATGCCACGCAGGGCGGCAATCCGCATCTCTCCTATTTTGAGGTGCAAAACCTCATCCAGTTTGCCCGCAGGTAAGGCGGGGCAAGGTAGCGTAGCGCTGGAAAGCTATTCGATAGGCCCGGGGTGGGCTTAGGCGAAATCCCACACAGCAACAGCAGTTGATGAAGCGGAATGATATTTTAGATTGCAGATCAAAATCACCGGAACATGAAAATGAAGCTTTTACTCCTTCTGCTTATTTGTAACACTTCTCTTGTTTTCTCGCAGAAATATCTCTGGAAAACATTTGCCGGCACACAAGGCAACGGCCCTTCCAGTGGTCAATCGATGGTGCGCGACAAAGCAGGCAACCTGTATGTGCTCAATAGCTTTGGCAACGATGTGTATATACAGGGCGATACCATCAGCCCCATTGCCCCGGGTAATGTCGACATCTGGATTGGTAAGTTTGATTCGCTGGGCAATAAACTGTGGCACCGCACTATTTTCAGTGGCGGTTTCGATGCTCCATACGATATAACCATAGACGATTCAGCCAATATCTACATATTGTCGAACAGCAACACCACACAATTATCATTTGCCGATACGGTGGTGCAGGTACCTCAAACCACCAACCTCAGTAAGCTGGATTCGGCCGGTAATTTTGTATGGCTCACCAGTGTGCCGTATTTTCCCAGTTGCGGAGTTTATCTGGCTTACTCTTCGGGCTATATCTTCTTAAAAACATGCGCGGGCATGCAGCGTGTTAACTGCCAATCAGCAGCCTTGGGGAATGTACTGTCCATCAGCGGGCAAACCATTTCACACAAAGGCATGACGGTGGCCCCTAATGGCGATATTCTGGTGTCTATGTACAGCGATGGGCTGACGGTAGACACCACCTTTTTGCCATTAACACCTTCGCCACAGGGCAATGGAGGTAATCTGGCTTTTTTAAGAATAGATACTGCTCTTACAGTCAAATCATATAAAGCCTACGGCAGCTTTTTGGGTAACATTGGAGATTACATGACCCCTATGGCTGTTGATGATAGTGGCTTTGTATACGCACCGGCTGTTTGTAATGTAAACAAAGCCTACTTTGGCAATGATTCAATTACTCCGTTTAATACCTTGCTCGATATCGTATTGCTGAAAATGGATTCTCTGCTCAATCCGGTGAAGATGATGCCATTATACAGATCCGGTTCTCACCGCATTTTGGATATGATATATGCTAATGAGGGTTTTTATGTGGTGGGGCAAACCGGCTATACGGAGTTTCCGAACGGGCTGCAATTACCCGCTTCCGCTAATGGCGATAACATGATACTGAAGTTTAACCGAACCGGACAAGCTTTGTGGGTAAGCAGCAGTGGCAGCACCAATTCTGCCACCGACTATGTTAACCGTATTGTGAGTGGCGATAACGGCAACCTGTATCTGTCAGGTTTAGCCTATGGCGGTGAATCGATGTTTCCGTGCGAAACTTACACCAACCTGCCGGGTATGCAGCTGTTTTCCATGCGCGACTACCTGCCTGTTGATTTGCCGGCCGTGAAACCCACCTATTTACGGGAAGGCTACCAGGTATTTTTTGATGCCCACTTAACCGATGGGGAATTTGTTTCCTGGAACTTTGGTGATGGCAACTCTACCACCGTTCAGGTAAATCCTACACACCAATACGCTGCCCCGGGTTTATATACCGTGGTGCTTACTACACAAAAATACTGTTCAGTAAGGACTGACACCTTGTACCTGTTATTTAAAGGCATACAAAAAGTGTTGCCTCCCCGCATAGCCAACAACCAGTTGCAAACGGTAGTGATTAAAGGCGGATTTCCTTTTACCACGGCTGCCGTTCAGTTTATTAAAGGGGCTGCAACTTTAACCCCGGAAGTGGTTGCAGTAATTGACAGCAGCACCATACAAGCCAATTTCCTGTTCCATAACGAAGCGCTGGGTTTATATGATGTAGTGGTGAGTTCAGCAGGCTTTGCCGATACACTACAGAACGGAGTAGAACTGGTGCCTGAAGATATAAGGCTGCCACAAGTGCAGGTGATAGGAGAACCGCGCGTAGTCATCAACGTGTTTTACTCTTATCAGGTAGCGGTGAGCAATCCGGGTAATGTGAACCAATACGGAGTGCCGGTGTATATAGGCACTAATCCTAAAACTGTATTGAATGATGTATGGAACCATATCATTCGCGATTCTATTAACGTGCTGATGACAGCGGCCCTGGGGGGGGATTTTGTATTGGCTTTTGACAGCACCACCAACGACTCTGCTTTGATAGGTGCTTTCCTGATACCGGTAGTGCCCGCCAACAGCAGCGAAATTATTGAGTTCAGAATGAAAACTACCAGTCTGGGCGACCGCTTGCTGTATGCCAAAGTAGGCGAACCCATTTTTGACTCGGCCCAATTAGTGGATTTAGGCCTGCGCACTTCCTGCGATTTTCTGGCCGACCCCATGGCCTGCCTGCTGGATGCAGCGGGTGAAATTCCTACTCCAATTACTTCTTGCGGAGCAGCAGCTTTAAGTTTGGGTTGCGCTATCGGTAATGGCGTAAACGATATAGCCGGAACACGCAACCGCAAAGGGCTTCGCGATAAGTATGTAGTAGACGTATTTAATTTGCTATCGGATATTGCCGGTGTAGCTACTTGCTCGGGCGGCCCTTTTTCTCCCAAAGATAAAATCAACGATTTTCTGATTAAGTTTTTTGGACAGGGCTTGAATGCTGCTGCAGCCAAGCTTTCGGGCAGTTCTGTATCCATCCCTACCGGGTTCACTCCGCTCGATGTAAACATACCGGGTAGCTGTATCGATGTACTCAGTAAGCCATTCTCCGAAATTATGGAAAGCAACTTTTTCTTCAAGAGTGCTTCTTCCTTAGACCCTAACGATAAAACAGGCCCTGTAGGCTTTACCCCCGAAAACTACATCAACGATAAAAACCGTATGCACTACCGCATCCGATTCGAAAACGTTGATACGGCTACGGCACCCGCGCGTGTAGAGGTTACCGACACACTCGATGCCAGTTTCTTTGACTTGTCTACCTTGCGTTTTACCGGCTTTGGTTTTGCCGATACGGCTTATTTCCTAACCAATGCAACAGGCACTTATGCGCAGGAAATAGATTTGCGCCCCGCTAAAAATACCATTGTGCGCATAGAGGCGGTGCTCGATACCCAGAGCCATGTTATTACCTGGAGCTTTACTTCGCTGAACCCGGTCACTAAAGAAGTAGTAACCACTATCAATGACGGCTTCCTGAATCCTAACGTTACCTCGCCTGAGGGAGAGGGCTATGTATCATACAGCATTATGCCAAAAGCCAACCGTCCGCATTTGCAACAGGTCAATAATACGCCATGTGTTTGACAGCAACCCGGCTATTGTAACCAATACCTGGCTGAACACCATCGACAAGCAGAAGCCATCCAGCAACGTATTACCCTTGCCGGCTATACTTAGCGACACTACGTTCTACATTGGCTTGCAGGGAACCGACCCGCACTCCGGCATACAGGATTACGATGTGTATGTAACCGTAAATGATACCGCTACCTATCTGCTGTTGAACAACTATGCATTTGACAGTGCAGGCGTAAAAGGGCAATACGGCAGCACCTATAAGTTTTACTCCATTGCCCGCGACCGTGTAGGGAACATAGAAGATGCACCTGCACAACCGGATGCCGTAGTAACGCTGCAACAACCGGTGGATATTGCCTCTGTAGAGGATGACGATGTATCCATCGTACCCAACCCCACCAACCACCGGATACAGATTAGCGGAACAGCCTTAAAGGGTGTAGGACAAATTACGCTAAGTGATATGTGGGGTCGCATCGTATTACAAACAGAACAATCAACTATTGACCTTTCCTCCCTGCAGGCCGGCACTTATTTTATAATCATAGGAACACATATAAAGCGTATAGTAAAACTGTAATTCATAAACCACCACTACGGATTGCTTGAAATAAGTATTGGGCGGAATATGAGGGAAAAGAAAAGTTGAACCTTTGCGAAATAGAAAAGTGCCGCTCTCGGTTTAGTTTCTATAGCGCTTCAGTTTTTTTTCTTTTTTCAGCAGCTCGGCAAAGGTATTGTCTTTGAGGGTGGCTACCGTTTGCTCGCGGATGATGCGAAACACCTCGCGAATGGGACAGGTGATTTCGTCCAGGCATTCTTCGCAGGCTTCGTAGTAGCGATGCGCCACGCAGGGCACCAGAGCAATGGCCCCGTCAAACAGGCGCATGATTTCGGCCATGTTAATTTCCTCGGCCGGCTTGAGCAGATAATACCCACCGCCCTTGCCTTTCTTGCTGCCTAAGTAGCCGGCTTTGCGAAGGTCGAGCAGAATGGCTTCCAGAAATTTTTTGGGGATGCGCTCCGCCTGGGCTATTTCTTCAATAAGTATGCGTTTGTCTTTCTCCTGTTTGCTGAGGTAGACTAAAGCCTTAATAGCGTATTTCGATTTTTTGGTAATCACGCGTTAAATATAGGCACAATCGCTGTTGCCGGAAGAAAAAGCGCTGCACCGCTTTAAAACGCGCGACTCACCGCTACCACCCACCGGAAATCTACATGCTTCTGATTCACAAACGGGGCATGGGTGATAAAGAAAGGAACATCGAAGCGGAGCGTGAGGGGCTTAATGTTTTGCAACGGTCCCCATTTTTTAATGGTGAGAGCTACACCCGCTCCGGCATCGGCACGAATTTGCGATAGCTGCTGTTTGTTGAGCGTATTGGTGTAAGCAATGGCACCCGCATCGGCAAACAGGTAGGTGTTCAGGTCAAAGATGCTTTTGAGTTTGGCATTTTTCACTTTCACTATCCGGTTAAAATCCATCTCTATGTTCACCGCAAACCCCGATGCGCCTTTGTAGGCCGGCAACACCACCCCGCTGGCATCTTTTTCGGCCAGCAGGTAGCCGGCATAACCGCGCATGTTCAGGCCGCCACCATAGTGCAGGTGATTCATATTGTCGCGATAGGTGTAAGCCATGGCAGCCGGCACAAAGCCCGCAGCGCGGTAATATTTGCTCTCCATCATTTCCTCCGGGTTGCCTTCGGCAAAGAACAGGGCACTCTCAGAGGGTAAGTCTTTAGCCGTGCCGAAACGGCCATACACGCGCGTGCGGAAATCGAGTTTCCAGGCACTGGCCTTGAGGATGTTGGTGAGCTCGAAGTAATGATAGTTGTAAGAGGAACTGAGCATGCCGGTGCGCAAATGCCCGCTCAGGTAGCCGTAAAACTTAGGATGATTGTAGCTGTAAGTAGCGGTTATGTTGAGGCTGGCATTAAACTTTTTATTGCTGGTCCATATCGTGCTCCACTCCGATGGAAACAGGAGATAATTGCGCCAGTCTTCTTTGTTGCGCGTAAAGCCTTTGAAGTGCACATCGAGCGTTACGTTGTGCGGAAACTGTTTGACCAGGCCGAGCTTATACATCTCATAACCATCGAGCCAACGGCTATTGAAATAGAATGTTCCTTTTTTAATGACAGGGTCGAGAGTGGTACTGTAATCGAACCGATAACTGAACCAGCCCGCTCGCTTTTTGCTTTCCTTACTTATATAATAAGCGTTGCCACCCTGCGCCAGGTGTGTGTTGAACCAAGCAGAGAATGCAAACACGTGTTTCACATTCATGTAATTGCCATGCAGGTGAATACCCAATTTAAAACCATCGTAGGCATTCCACCAAATGTCGGGGCGCATATACATTCTGTATTTGGTCCAGGAAGGAAATGGGAAAATGCGCGAATCAAATCGGAAATCTACCGTGCCGCGCTGGCGGTTGTTGAGCATATTGATATCGGCCATTCGTTCGCTGGGGTCAATGATTACATTCTTAATGCCATGCGGTATGGTGACGGTGGCGGTGTACGTGGGGCGCAGTTTATCCCAGCCTATCCAGCGCGAGAGCACCTTTACATCCTGCTTATTACTCTCCTGCTTCGCAAACCAGGTATTCGGAATCTGAAAATCATACACCGAATCGCGCTTAGATACCACGCGCAAATCAACCGGCATTTGCATGCGGCCTTTTCTGCGGAGTGTAATGTGATACTCATCGGTGAACTGCCCCTTGCGCACGCGCCCTACTTTGTAATCAATGTTCTTGGTGGTTTCCATCCATTGATCAAAGAACCAGTTTAAATCCACCCCCGTAAACCGGATGATACTGTTGCGAAAATCTTCGGGATAGGGATGGGCTATTTTCCATTGCTGCATGTAGTGCTGCATGGCGGCCAGGAACAAAGAGTCGCCCAACACATATTGCAGATTATAGAGCATGGTGGCTGTTTTGGAATAAACATGCCGGTAGCCACCGCCCTGCCCCAGGGCTCCGTTAAACCCATCGCTATGGGTGTTCAGCGGTTCATCGTTGTGAACGATGGCATCGCTCAGGTAGCTGTAGAAAAATTTATTGTCGCGCACGGGCGTAGCCTGCCAGAATTTGCGGATGTATTTATTCTTGGAAGAATCCTGCACAATGTACGTGCCGTCTATGGCTTCCATGCCCCATGCCGTGAGAAACTGGGTGAAGCCTTCGTCCATGGCCGCGCGGTAGGTTTCGTTGCTGCCTATCATACCATAAAACCAATTGTGCCCCACTTCATGCACCAGCAAGCCGCGATACTCCGGGTCGCGTCCGCCATCGAGGGTCAACATCGGATACTCCATACCATCGGCCGCATCGGCCACCACTATTTTGGGATACTCATACACGCCAAAATCGCGCGAGAAGGCATGAATGATTTTGGCCAGATATTCATGAGCCGTTTGCCAGCCGCTGGCGTGTGGTTCCTGCACCAGCGCCACACAACGCACACCGCGCACATCGGCCTGCTTGCCCAATGCCAGATTAGGAAACTGCAACGAGGGATAAATAATAGTATCTAAAATGCGGTACGATGGGTCGGCCGTAAAAGCAAAGTCGTGCACATTCTCGGCATGATAGCTCCATGTTTTGGTTTGTCCTTTTTTGTAAGGAATAATAACGGAAGGTTTTTCATCCCAGGGTTTGTCTTTAAAATTTCGGATGTCGAGCTTTTTGCGAAGCGTATCGGGCAGCACTTCGTTTTCATTCATCAAATGGCCGGTGGCCTCCACGATGTAGTTGGAGGCGAAGGTGAGGTCTACATCAAAGGTGCCGTAGTCGCCATAAAATTCGCGGTTGAGGTGCTGGTCGGTGCACCAGCCAAACTTGCGGTCGTAGACACACACCTTGGGATACCACTGACAACCGTTGTAATGTTTAAAGCCCCAGGCGCCATATTTTTTCATGCGCCTGCGGGTGCTGCCGGCATCGTAAAAAGTGCGGAAGCGCATAAAAATTTTAGCTGATGCATTCGGTGCCAAAGGTTCATCGAGATATACTTTGAGAATGGTGTTATCGAGCTCTGTTTTTAAATCTTTTTTCCTGCATTGTATGGCATCAATCGTGGTTCCCAGCTTGGCGTTTTCGTATTTACCATAGGTGGGGTGCAGGTCGTTGTGCTCCTGCAAATCGTGCAGATAGCTGCCGGGCTGAAAAGCGTTTTGATACAGGTGAAAGAAGACATAGTGCAGCGTGTCGGGCGAGTTGTTGTAGTAGGTCAACTCCTCTTCGCCTGTAATTATATCGGTGGTTTCATCTATGCGCGCCTGTATTTTGTAGTGCACATCCTGCTGCCAATAGCCGGGGTGAGGCATTTTGTTTTTCCAGTACAGGGCGTTTTGGGCCGTGCGAAACTGATTGTAAGGGCCCATATCGCTATAGCCCTGTGCCCATAGCAGGGTGTGCAGCAGGGCGAACAGAGCCAGCGCTCCGCATCTAATGTATGGTCTGTAATGGTGCATGGTTCTCCGCATTGGCGGGCAAAGAAATGATTTTATGGCGGTGGTGGTAATGAGATTGTTATAGCTGGAGAGATTCAAGCATTGTAATGCCTGTAGGCAAGCCTTCCTCCGGAAAACATTAGCGGGACGAAAGTATTCTAAGATGCTTTTACAGTTCGCAAAATGCCTTATTGTGTTCGAAAACATACTGTGTGTGTTTTTTAAGTACCCTTTTTAGTTCACAAAGCACCTTGTTCAGTTTTTTTTATACCTCCAATTGTTTTTTTCGTACCTCCACCAGTTTTTTTCGTACCTCCTCGAGTTTTTTTTGTTCCTTTTTTTGTATGCAAAGGATCTGGCAACTAATACAACGCCTTCGGAGGGTAGCGCAATGACCCTTGCAGGTGGCGGGACAGGCATCTGTATCTTTGCCATGCAGCGAAGGGACTATCCAGCGTTACAGAAAATCAAACTGAAGGCGCGCCCTCCCATAAAATGGTTCATAAAAATTCTTTTTGATTTGGAGCCACAATGAAACCCGAGGAACTGCTATATACCATTGCGCTGAGTTCTGTAAAAGGAATAGGCGATGTGCTGGCAAAGAACTTGATTGCCTACTGCGGCAGTGCCGAAGCGGTGTTTAAAACCGGCAAAACCAAGCTGGAAAAAATACCGGGCATTGGCAGCGAGAAGGCGAAGCAAGTGAGCTTGTCCGATGTGATGAAGATAGCCGAAACAGAATTGAAATTTATCAGCGATTATCATATTACTCCTCTTGTGTATACTGATGATAAATATCCCCAAAGGTTGAAAGACTGTTCCGATTCGCCTGTATTACTGTATTACAAAGGCAGTGCAGATTTGAATGCGGCTAAGGTGGTAGCCATAGTAGGCACCCGCAGAGCCACAGACTATGGCAAAGAGCAAACAAAAAAACTGATTGCAGAGCTGGCCGCCCATAATGTATTGGTAGTAAGCGGCCTGGCCTATGGCATTGATATTTGTGCGCATAAAGCGGCTCTGGAAAATGGGTTAGAAACAGTGGGGGTGCTGGGGCATGGGCTCAATACCATATACCCCGCCACACACAAAGCTACGGCCAAAGAGATGGTGGAGCAGGGCGGATTGCTCACCGAATACCGGAGCACACAAGAAATGCATCCGAGCCATTTTGCCAACCGCAACCGGATAGTAGCCGGCATGAGCGATGCGGTGATTTTAATGGAGAGCGCCATAGATGGCGGAGCGGTGATTACGGCAAATGTGGCCGACTCGTATCACAAGGATGTGTTTGCTTATCCGGGTAAAGCCAACGACAAATGGAGCGCAGGATGCAATAACCTGATAAAACTGAAGCGCGCTACCATGATAGAAAACGCAGCTGACTTGTTGCGCGAAATGAATTGGGATTTGCCTGAAGGTAAGTCTAAGAAAGTGAAGTCGGCTCAGCAGCGCACGCTGGCCATCCATTTATCGGAAAGCGAACAACTTGTTTACAACCTCTTAAACGAACAAGGCGAAAAACACATTGACGAACTATCGGACCGCACCGGCCTGTCCACCGGAGTGCTGGCGGCCACCTTACTTGAAATGGAGATGAACAATCTGATTTTATCGCTGCCGGGAAAAATGTATAAGTTGGCATAGCGATGAATGTATGCCCGTGCAATGGGTAGAACATTGCCGATAATCAAGCCTCGGCTACCAGGCCAATAGATTGGCTCATCATTTTTGCAACAGGAATTTTTTCCAGCACATCGCCCACCACTACAGATGGAGTAATCAGAAAATCGGGCACACCGGGCAGCAGGAAGTCTTTATACTCTACGGCAATATTTTTATAACCCGCCTTTTGCAATTTATCGGTCACAAAACTTTTGGAGAAAGCCATTTCATCGGGCTCCAGATAGGTCGCCTTACGCAACACCTCGTAACTGAAAATAAAATAAACGTATGGGTTGTAAAGATTGGGCTCCATAAAGATGATGCGTCCTCCCGGCTTCAGCAGCGCTTTCATATTCAGGAATGCTTCATCTAAATGATAATAGAGATGATGCAGAATACCATTGCCGATGATGTAGTCGAACTTCTCGCCTTTGAATTGCGCAGCTTCGTTAAAGTTCAAAATATCGTAGCGGAGATTGGGTGCTGTATATGTCTTTTTTGCTTCTTCAATAAAAGGCACGCAGAGGTCTGTGCCCAAAATATGCATGCCTGTTTTCTGCGCCAGCATAAAACAGTTTTTGCCGGTGCCGCAGCCTATTTCCATCACGCTCTTGGAAGGATGAACTTCCATTTTGGAAATCATATAATCGCACCTGCGCTCCGCACGCACACGGGTAGACTTCGTATCGGCCCACACCTGATTGTATCCTCTGTCGTCTTTTATGTTTTCCATTACTTCTTTAAAATGATGGTGTAGCCCAGCGGGTCGTCTGTGCTGCCCAAGTTTAGCCATAAAGAAAGGTGCGCGATGGCCACTGCAACGCCCAATAGGGGCAAGGTAATTATCCAGAAAGGAACCAGAATGAATTTACCGACAGTATCGCAATACAAATTGCGCGCCCACATCACAATCAGTTTATTGACCACATTGCTGATATCAGAACCACGCGGTATGATTTTACCTTCTGAAAATCGGGAGAACATGGTTTTCAGGCTACTCGGTGTGTAACGGAAAAAATCGTAAGGAGCATAATGGTAGCGCGCACTCCAGGGAATAGTAACAATTCCAACAGCCCCCGGCTTCATCACACGATGCATTTCATCAATCAGTTTCTGGTAGTGCTGCACATGCTCCAGCACTTCGGTGCAGATGAGCGCATCAAACATTTTATCTTCAAACGGAATGTCCACTCCGTTGAAGGGCGTGATATCGGCATTGTTGTAGTCAAACTTTTCTGCGTCCACAATGTCAACTCCGAAATACTTTGTTTCTGATGCGTTGAGTAAAAATTTATAGGGCGACTGTCCGCAGCCCACATCCAGCACATTTCCTTTATAGGTAGGAATAGTTTTGGCTATATGGCGATAGATGGTGAGTATCTGTAAATCCAACAGCATTCTACCGAAGAACTTGAGTTTTCCGGTGAATGAATCGGGTGGGGTGTTGTTGACGGGGCGGAATTCTTCAGCCATTAGTAATTCTTTCTATAAACGTTTCTCCTGATAAACTTCGGCCTGCGTTTCGTTTCTTCTAAAATCTTAGCCTGGTATTCACCCAATACAGAGATTCCCAGCATCTGCAAACCACCAAAAAACAGAATGAGCACTATAATGGTAGTAACCCCATGTGGATTGCCCGGCATTACAAAATACATAACAATCTGAGCGATGATGGCTATGAATGAAAAAATGGTGAGCGACCATCCCAGATAGGTCATCAGCTCGAGCGGCACAAAACTGAAACTGAAGATGGCTTTGCGTGCCCAGGCAAGATTTTTTCGCATGTTGTTGGTGGTTACACCAAACATTCTCTCTGGTCGCACATAATCTACGCCCGTTTGCTTGAAGCCTACCCATGCTCGAAGCCCACGCATAAACTGGTCGGTTTCGGGAAGTTTCACCAACTCATCCACTACTTTTCTGTCCATCAAACTAAAGTCCCCGGCATCGAGCGGTATGGGCACATAACTCACACTGCGGAAAAGACGATAGAACAATTTGTAAAAAGTAACGAGCGTTTGGTTGCCTTCGCGTGCTACTCTCCTGCCGTACACCACATCGTATCCCTCCAGATATTTTTTATAAAACTCTTCAATCAACTCGGGCGGGTCCTGCAAATCTCCATCGAGCAATATAACACCATCACCGGTAGAGATTTCCATGCCCGATAAAAAAGCAGCCTGAGAACCAAAATTGCGGGAATGCTCAATAGCAATAACATGGTCATCTTCGTTCACTATCTTCTGCAACACCTCATCAGTATTGTCCGGTGAACAATCATTCACAAAAATGATTTCGTAGTCCACTCCGATTTTGCGAAACGTTTTGGTCAGGCGCTCATGCATAAACGGAATCGCCTGTGCATCTTTGTAGCAAGCGATGACAGCCGTTAGCTTATGGCGGATTTTATCCTGCGCCAGTTTTTTTTCATACAGTGGCTTAGAGTAGCTTTTTTGCCATTCCAATGTTTTCAGCAGCCCGTCTTTCAAAGTCGTTTCGTTGCTCCAGCCTATCTGTTGCCTGGCCAGCGTGGCATCGCCATACCACTCGCTCAAATCCCATTTACGATTGGGGAAGTCACCCCATTCCGGGTTGCTCGCTATGCCGAAAATTTCCTGCACCGTAGCAGCAATATCGCGTATAGTCGTCTTGCTGCCGCTGGCAATATTCAGGCTTTGTCCGGCTACCTGCTCCATGCTATTGGCCGATAGCAAAGTAGCCAGCACAGCATCATCGATGTAAACAAAATCGCGCGAAATATCGGGCTGCACTAAGGGCGGATACGTTTTGCGCATACCCATTTCAATCAGGCGTGGAATCAAGCGGTCTGGTTCTTCATAAGCTCCATAAATGGAATAATAACGAAGATTGACCACGGGCATCTCTTTTACGGTGCCGTAGTACTTAATCATTTGCGCAGCACTGGCTTTGGTAACCGCGTAATGCGAATTAGGACTAAGCGGAGCATCTTCTTTGGGAGCGGCAGCATTGAGCCCATATTCGCTGGAACTGCCGGCATGCACAAAAGCACGTATCGAAAATTGAGAGGCCACTTCAAGCAGATTCAGTAAGCCGATAAAATTTGTTTCGTAGGTTAGTTGCACATCGCTCTGCTTACTGTAAGCCCCGTAAGCGGCCAAATCAAAAATGGTTTTAAACCGGTGGTCATGGAAAAGATTCTCCAGCTGGTGGCGCTTAATAATATTGCAATGCAGAATATGTGCAGGAGCTATGTCATCTAAGCGCCAAGGGATAAACGGTTTGCTCGTAACCGCATATACATCTTGCCGGTGTTCCAGAATAGCCCGCACCAGATTGGCACCGATAAAACCTCCGGCACCAAAAACCACAATAGGTCCTTCGAGTTTTAAAACCTCCGTACGAATTTTATCCTGTAATGACATAGCGCGAAGATGAAAAATTAATGCAGAGCTATAAGAACCCGGCTAAGCGGGCAAGTAAGCCTTCGCCACCCAGGTTGTTTTCGGCCTGGTGAAACTTCTGGTCGCCATATTTACCCGATGGATAACCGTTTGCCGACAGCGACAGTATTTTAATGGATGAAGTCAGGTGATTCATTAAGTGATACGACAAGGTTTCGCGAAGTCCGCATTCGCCCTGGTGTTCTTCAATGGTAATTAGCTTACGAGTGGCATTAATAGCATTCACCAATTCGTCCGGAAGCTCTACGATGGGAAACACACCTACTACCCAAACGGCTAAATCATCCGCCAGGGCCGAGTTCAACACATTTTCCGTAACAGGTCCTGTGCCTACCACCACGCCTTTTTTCCCATCTTTAATTTTACGCCATGGTGCAAACGCGGAAACCGGATAAGTCGTTTTTGCTCCAATGTTTAATCGTAGATAATTGGGTTGCTTATCCGCTATCATCTGCGCAACGGCCTCTTCCACATCCGAGGCCACAAATGGAACATACACGCGCATATTGGGCAATATGCGCATCGCTCCAATATCTTCAATATTGTGGTGGGTAGCCCCCATAATACCATACCCATAGCCACCGCCATTGCCCACAATTTTTACCGGCAGATTATGAAGACACACATCGTTTCTGATTTGCTCATAAGGACGCAGCGTAACAAAAGGAGAAATGCTATACACCCAGGGAATAAACCCCTCGTGTGCCAGCGATGCTGCTACGGTCACCATGTTTTGCTCCGCAACTCCGGCATTGATAAAGTGTTCACCAAATTTTTCCTGCACTTTTTCCAAAGCCATATAGCCCAAATCACCGGTCACAAAAACAAGATGTTTGTTTTTGTCAAACGCACTAATCATAGATTGGGCAAACTCTACACGCATACTATTTCTTTATCTCCAAATCATTGATTCGTTTAGCAAAATCCGACTCCACTTCTTTAACTACTAATTCATATTCGCCATCCTTCATGGGTAAATAATGACAGTCTACCTGGTTTTCATAAGTCGTCCAGCCATGTCCTTTCACTGTATTACAGATAATGGCAACAGGTATTGATGATACCATGGCTTTTTGTTTCGATAACTGCAGGGAATCAAAATCGTGGCCGTCTGCCTGCACCACATTAAATCCGAAAGCCTCCAGCTTCTTATCGAGTGGTTCCAGTTTCATCACATCTTCTGTTCTGCCAAAACCCTGCAATCTATTCCTGTCGATGAGCCAGATTACGTTAGTGAGCTGGTGATGCGCAATGAACAGGGCAGCCTCCCAAGTACTCCCTTCGTTGATTTCGCCATCGCTGGTGATGCAGAAAATCTGCTTATCTGTTTTTTTCAGTTTTTGTGCAAAACCTAAACCCGCAGCGATAGACAATCCATGACCTAAACTACCCGTAGCAAAAGGAATCCGCTTTAATTTATTTACCGGAGGATGTGCTGCCAGATAGGTGTTGTTCTGGTAAAAAGATTGAATGTCGGTTTCGCTCAGGGTTCCATCTTCTGCCAACATCGCATAGAGTGCGGCAGCTGCATGGCCCTTGCTGAGAATAATTTCGTCTGTGTCATTCATCCATCCAAAACGGACAAAAGTGAGTATCTCTGCTACACTTAAGGAACATCCCACATGTCCGGCACCGGCAGACTTATACATGGCTAAAAAACGCTTTTTTATATGGAGCGCCTTGGTCAGTAAATCGTGGTGAGCGGATGGATTCATTGCAGATGGCAATATTATTTTATTTCTCCTCTCTTACCCAACTCTATAGCCTCCAGATGTTCTATTTTCCCTTGGTGAATAGAAAACCGCAATACCGTTTTCATTTTATGAAAACCATGAACACCGGCTGCCCCGGGGTTCATCGCCAGCATATTATTGAATTGTAAATCGCGCATTACTTTTAAAATATGCGAATGACCACAAATGAAAACATCGGGCTTTATCGTTTCCAGTTTTCTACGCACCCGGGGTGGGTAGTTTCCCGGATAGCCTCCTATATGAGTCATGAATATTTTTAGTCCCTCCCGTTCCAATATCAAATCTTCGGGATACTCCGACCTAATGTCAGTGCCATCAATGTTACCATATACTGCATAAAACGGTTTAAACGATTGTAGTTTTTCGCATAGTTCTATGGAGCCCAAATCACCCGCATGCCATACTTCATCCACCTCTTTAAACACTTCTCCGATAGAAGAATCTATGTAACCGTGCGTATCGCTCATTAATCCAATTTTAATCATGCTGTATCCGTCTTTCGTGAGCTTTTATTAAGCCGTAATACCAGGCCACTCCAATTATATACAACACCACGGTAATGAAAATAATGTTGGAATAGGTAACTCCGGCCTCGCGCAAAACCGCAAAGACTTTAGCGCTCATAAACCAACATCCACTCCATATAGCCGCATTCATAGCCGAAATCATCTCCCTGTTTCTTTCTCCCACATAATTCATGGTAAGTTCGCTGGTCATTGGCCCTGCCATATTCATCAGCGGTTGCCGGAGGGTAAAAGTAACGGCCGCTATTACAATCGCTATGGGCAGGTGATTATACCACTCTGTAGTCGCCATTAAAAACAAAAACAGGACGGCAAGCGACTGCATGAGCGTAATAGCCACCTGATAGCCAAATGCTCTTTTTACCTCCGGAATTAATAAGCCTGAAATAACAACCAGGCTGAAAGCCACCGCATTCATAATCGAAAAAGCAGGAGCTTCCATCCCATGCACGTCATGAAAAAACAAATTGATAACGGGTATAGTAAACCCCGCTCCTAACGCAATCAAAAACGTGGGGACCACCGCTTGCAGAATCAAATGCCAGTCGTAATCGGTATGCAAGCTGGAAAGCGGAACTCGCTTTCCTACTTTCTCCTGCACCGGTAACTGAAATAGAAAATACACACCCGAAAATCCCGCCACAGAATACAAGATGAGTAGTGTTTGTGTATCAAAAAAGGAGTTCCATAACGGCAATAGATAACTCAACACGCCCACAATAATGATGGTTACATTGCCCGCAGAAAAAAACAAGGCTATCGATTCAGTATTGTGCTTCTGATTCCCGTTCAGTAATATGTAAGGCATCACCAATATCTGCAATAATGAGAAAGTAACACCCCATGCTGCCATCAATAGCCGTATAAGTTCTGTATTCCGCATTTGAATAACAAACACAAGCAACAAAGCTACCAATGGTGAAAGTATAGCTCCCGCCATCATAAATGGTCGGAGCCTTCGCCCTTTCACCAAAAGTGCCAGCGGAACTGAACATAACAATACGGTGAGGTATCGGTTACCAATCATGGAGGCAATTTCGTGAGAGGCGAAACCGGCATCCAGCATCAGATAATTCAACAAAAGTGTGAAAGCCGCATGAATCAACTGCAAGGCTACATCCGCCATTACTAAATAGAGTATAGCGGTGGGTATTTGTCTGTATGCTTGAAAAATATGCTTCACGATTGGGTCAAAAAAAAACGGCTTCAAAACTGAAGCCGTTCCTGATATGTAAAGAAGAATACTACTTGCTATCCTTCTTGTTGTCGTATAATTTCTTGCCTACATATGCTGAAATAGCTACTACCAATGCGGTAATACCACCGTCTATCGGGGCCGCCTGCGGCTGAGGAATCTGTGCAAATGCACCGAAGCCTGATGCCAGAATAAGAACTAATACAGCGTACGATTTAAAGATTAAGTTTTTCATGTTTTTTTGTTGTTTGGAAGTTCGAATATAGAATCTTTTTGAAGAAATAAAATAGTAGGCAGGCCAGGCCTGCCTACTATCCATTATCTATTGGAGATAAACAGTTTTTTAACGATGGTTTTCTCCTCATTTTGAACACGAATCATAATGTAAGCCGCTTCCATGTCAGCAATTTCTCTTACATAGATACTGCTCTTACCAAATTTATCGTTCACCAATTGCTGTCCCAGTATGTTGTAAACCTCAATAGAGGCATTCACATTTTTCTGCTTGGAGAAGTCAACATACACTTTTGTTGCCGGCACTCCATGTAGTGATAGGTTGGTTTACCACATTTGCTACAGAAGATACTTTGGAAACTACAATGGTGCTGGATGAAGTACTCACACAACCATCCGGGCTGGTAACCGTCAAGGTTACTACATAAGTTCCTTCGGTTGGGTAGCTATAGGTAGGATTTGCTACTCCGGTAATCATGCTTCCGTCACCAAATTCCCAAACATAGCTGGTAGCATTTGCTGAACTGGAAGTGAAAGTCACATCTTCGTTGGTAGATACCAAAGCAGCGCTTGGAGTAAATCCGGCCAAGGCAGCCGAAATACCATTAATAGTAATATTCTTAACTACCACGTATCCGTTGTTGTCCACCATAGTAATGGTGTATACTCCGGCAGCCGGTGCAGCTACTGACACAGGGTGTGCGTTGTCTAACATACCACTACCAATCATATTATAATTGGCATCGGTAATAGCATAGCTCCAGGAAGCATCGCCCGGTTGAACCACATCGATAGTTCCGGGCGTGTTGCAAGACGCATCGGTAGTGCTGAATTGCGCAGCCGGTGTAAAGTGCAATACAAAACGATCCGGATTTTCAGCAACATTCATGCTAAAGGTATAGTTCGCATTCGAACGCAAATCCTGCATAGTGCCGGTTACCTTATCTTCTAAGAAAATATACTGCGTAGGATCAAAACTGGATACACCATGAGCCTCAAGCGTCAAAGTGCCTGATTGACCTGGCAATAACTGCATAGGCACGGTGTTGTTCTGTGCGCCATCTGCAATAGCATTCACCGCTAAGCGGGTGTCCGGCATGGCCGATTGATACGTAAACAAACGAGGTTGTTTGTGACCGCCCAATATTTTCTCTACATCATAGCCTAAGTCATAGGCCGGAGTAGCGTTAGCATCAAACTTCACATAAGTGGCATCAGCAAAACCAAATCCTTTTGCTTTCATCAACAGTGTATTGGCGCCCATAGTCATGTAATAAACATTCTGGTCTGTTTTACGCTGCGATTGCAGGAAGCTAAAGGAAGGGGATGTTTGAGGATTGGTCACCCGCGCCCAAAATCCTTGCCATGGCGCTAAGTCAGCATTGGCACCTAAAATAGAAGGTTGGAAAGTACCGGTGTATTCGCCCGATGTATGCCAGATAGCAATACCCGGGTCAATGCCTGCCTGAGCAGCCAGGGAAACAGAAGAAGGATATGGATTGGCCAATTCATTCCAACCGCTTTGAGTGACAAAATTGTTCACCGCAGAGTTGGTATAATTGCTATTGGTAAGACCTGACACGGTGATATCACCGGTGTTAGGAGTTCCGGTAACATCCAAAACATTGGCAGCAGGCGAATTTACTACGTAGCCCACTCCATTATCCAAGTTGCCGGAGCTTCTTACTTTAAATCCTGCCTGATAGCAACTGTTCGGGAACACACCGTTACCGGCCGGACCTGTCTCCTCCCATTCAAACACGTTACCGTAGTTGGAATTTTGATCCAGAAAATCAGGGTTACAGGTAGGTGTAGGAGTTACGAATACGTTGTTGGCACCATATAGTCCACCATTCAAATCATCGGCCAGAGCAGCTACCGGAACTGTGTTCACCGGTGAACCAATGTGGTGTTGATTGTAGGTAGTACCGGATACGCCTTGTATAAATCTTTCAGCGGTTACCGGACCGGTATAAGTGCCTACACAACCTCCGCAGAAGTTATTCAGGTTAGCCGTTCTGGAAGCTGTAGAGCCCAGTATAACATTGCCACCGGCTGAGTTATCAAACGTTCCGGCAGACAGACGAAGTTCTTCATTTACACGAACGGATGCTCCGGATTGAACAGCTATGGTATTGCTTGCATTGGCAATATATAGAACATCTACCGATGAATTTCCGGCAATATTCTGAGCTGCTGAACCTCCCATGATAAGCGCACCACCGGTTACCGCTACCACATTGGCACCGCTACCCAAACCGCCTATAAAATTATTGCAGACAGTCAGTGTTTGACCGGATAAGCTCAGCTGAGCGTTGTTATCCATAATCAGGTTGCCCACTGTAGTAGCCGGATTAGCTCCGCTGATGATAGGGAAACTACCACCGGTTGGCGAACTTGGGATCAATACATTATCGGCACACAAGGTAGGCACTGTGTTGGTGCTCCAGTTTGATGGATCATACCAGTTGTTATTGTTTCCAATCCAGGTAGTTGGTCCGCCAACACATGAAATATCCATCTGATAGTTACCGACATCACCTAAAAAGCCATGCACTCTAATATAATAGACCGTACCAATCACCGATACCCAGGTGTATTCAGATTCTAAACCACAGCTAGCACCATCATCATTACAACCTACAGAAACTAAAGAACCACAAGAACCTGTATATACATCCATTTTAGTATCGTAATCCGTAGTGAGGTTGCAAAGTGAGGCAGTAATTGTAGCACCGGTTCCCAAAATAGTATACCAGTTATCAGCTGCCACACTGTTTCCATTACAGTCGGTACCCGGCCCATCCACTGTGCTGTTCAGCGTATTTCCATTCACTACCGAACCGCAAGACACCGGAATAGCACCCGAACAAGAGTCGTTCGCTGGTGGTGGTGATAGGGTTGTGAAAGTAAATGGCCCGTTCCAGCTGCTGGTGCCCAATCCTCCACAATCCTGTCTTACATAATAAGTGTATTGGGTAGATGCGCTTAATCCGGTGTAAGTGTATGGGTTACTCACGCCACTTTGAGTGGGTATTCCGGTTGGGGTAAATCCAAAGGTGCCTAACTCAATGTCGAATAAAGTACCGGAAGAAGTCCAGCCCAAATCGGCCTGCGTTGGAGTAATGTTGGTGGCTGTGCCGTTTACGGGTGTGCCGCATGGCTCATAATAAAGACCAAAATCAAAAGAACCACGACCCGACTGAGTGGAGTAAAGCTGCAGGTAATAAGTTTGACCGGCTACTAAACCCAGGCCAGCAGTTACATAGGCTGTGCCGCTCGTAACACTGGCTACGTTAGCAATGGGAGCACCACCACAAGAACCGTAAATCTCAAGACCTACGTCCGTAGCTGTTCCGTTTAAATCCACTCTTACAACAGCATCTGCTCCGGTAGGATAAACAAAGCTGTACCAAATATCAGGGTAAGTACCAAATGCACTTTGGCCGGTGGGTGCTGCTGCCGCTGCAGATGCACAATTAGTACTGGCACCAGCCGGTGTATAGCTGGTAGGCAAAGCGCCATATGCTGCAGCTGTTAAACAGGTTTCATTTGTAGGAACCGGCAGACATAGAGCGGTACAAGTTGGTGTAAATGAAAAACTACCGGTAGAGGCAGTACCAAATCCATGTATAAACACATAATAATCGGTACCGGTATAGGCATTAAATGTAACTCCTGATTTAAAGCCCGGAGTACCCGGTCCGGTAGTGCAAGCTGCGTCTAAATCGTCATTCCAGGCATAGCATGTGAGTCCACCGGCACAGGTTCCTGTGTAAACGGAAATTTTGGTATCATAGCTGGTACCGGCATTGCAAAGATTGATAGTCACTGCACTGTTATCGCCTACATATTTAAACCAAACCCCGGTAAGCCCCGTACCACTGGCATGACAATTAGGTACCGCATCGGCTGTAGCTGCTGTAGTGCTTCCTGAATAGGTATTGCCACAAGTAACCGTAACAGCACCCGAACAGGCATCATTTACCAGAGGACTGAGGAAAGTAAAAGGACCGGCCCAGGCACTGGATCCATCGGCACCGGTGCAATTAGTTCTTACATATAAGTTGTAAGTAACACCGCTGGATAATAATGAAGTGCTTGCACTGTTAGTAGCAACATTACCAAAGTCGGTTCTGCCGGTGGCACCGGAGCCTCCGGCCCCGCTGGTTCGCACTTCCCAATCATAAGATGCAGGTGTGCCGGTTGCTGATGCAGACCATGTAAAATTCGCAGCTGTGCCGGTTAAACCCGAAGCATTCAGGGCTGTAGGAGCACCGCATGTAGGAGGGGCAGCCAAAGTCCACAAATAAGTTAGACCGCTGGATAAAGACGAAGCTGGTGCAGAATTGTTGTATACCATTCCGGAGTTATTGGCAGTACCGGCTACGGATGCGTCCCAGCTTTTTGTAGCGTCTGTGGCTCTGTTGTTAACGTTTGTAGCAAATGTATTATTAGGGCCTCTTAATCCTGCTTGAATAACTGTAGTAATAGTAGTTACACCCGGACTACATGCGCCATAGACCACTTTAATGCTATTTGATGTTTCTACCAATCTGATTTGAAAATTCAAATACATACCGGCTACCGTGGTAGCAGTAGTTCCCCAGCGCTTGAAATTTTTCCACTGAATAACAAACTCTCTGTTGGGGGATGCGCCAACAGTTTCGTATCTGATATCACTTCCTATTACGGCTGTTACTACGCCTGCGGTTCCAGTTGATGTGGCATTAGCTGACATGGTAATGGTAGTTCCGGAAATATTGGTAATGGTAGTGGTAGGAACTGTAGTGGTACCAGGTATACCGGTTCCGGTGATAAACTGACCCACCGCTAAGCCATATGTGCTGCTTACGTTGGTGAGCGTATTGGAGCCGGAAGTTCTATTGGCGGTAAAGGAGACCCCTCCTTGAAGGTCTCTGCTAAATGCAGCCACAGCACCGCTATATGCATCAGTGGATGAAATTGCGGCATAATTTCCGGTTGCAGGTGCAGTTGCACCAAATGAAATAAATCCATTGGAGTTGACATTTAAACCGGTGTAACCCGCCCCATCAAATGTAAAAGTGAAAGGAATGGTACCACTCGGTAAGTTGTAAACTACATCATCCAAGGAGGAAGCCGCTGTTGCAGTAGTGGTTTGTGTGCCCAATACTGTGCCTCCTGTTATCTCTGTGTAGCTGCCAACCGACTGTGTGAAGGAGTAAGCGGTGGCTACCTGGGCTATGACGTTATTATTTGCCGTTATAATGGCAAGCAAGAACATCATCAGCCATGTTTGTTTTGTAAAATTTCCCATGTGCTTAAAATTTAGTGTGTGATAAAATGTGCTTAAGTGAACGTGAATATAATACAAAAACGATTTGAGCAACTATTTGTTCGCGTTTTTTTAAACTCCAGAAAACATAAGCCGACAGATATATTAATCTATAATCATGCAGGCTCCTACGGTTACGTTGCTTCCCTCTTCAATTAAAATGAAGCTGCCGGTGTCGCGGTTTTTGGTGTAGGCATCAAAGCACAAAGGGGCGGTGGTGCGCAGGCTGATGCGCCCCACGTCATTCATGCCTATGCTGGGGTTTTCGGTGATGCGGTGCAGCGAGTTGATGTCCATCTTGTATTTTATCTCTTTGACTACCGCCCGCACCTCTTTAGAGGTATGTTTCAGAAAATACTTCCCGTTGAGCTGAATGGGCTTCTCCCCCATCCAGCATACCATGGCTTCTATATCCTGGCTTTGCTTGGGCACATTGCCCTCGCGCACCAGCATATCACCCCTCGATATGTCAATGTCATCTTCCAATTGCACGGTGACAGAGAGTGGCGCAAAAGCCTCTTTCAGTTCTTTGCCATCCAGTTCCACCGATTTGACAGTAGAGGTAAAGCCCGAAGGCAACACAATCACCTTGTCGCCTTTGCGGATAACCCCGCTCGATATTCGGCCTGCATAGCCCCGGTAGTCGTGAAACTCATCGCTATAGGGGCGCACTACATATTGCACCGGGAAGCGCATATCAATATGGTTGATGTCGCTGGCGATGTGGATATTTTCCAGCAGGTACATTAAGGTAACCCCTTCGCACCATTTCATGTTTTCGGAACGGTGGACCACGTTGTCGCCATTGAGGGCCGAAATGGGAATAAAGTGGATGTCTTTTGTTTTAAGACGGGTAGCAAACTCGCGATACTCGGCTACTATGTTATTGAACACCGCCTCCTCGTGGTTGACCAAATCCATTTTGTTGATGCACACCGCTATGTGCGGTATGCCCAGCAAGGAAGCAATAATGCTGTGCCTGCGGGTTTGCTCCACAATGCCTTGCCGGGCGTCTACTAATATGATAGCCAGGTTAGCAGTGGAAGCACCGGTGACCATGTTGCGTGTGTATTGAATATGCCCGGGGGTATCGGCAATAATGAACTTACGCTTGGGCGTAGAGAAATAGCGATAGGCCACATCGATGGTGATGCCTTGTTCGCGCTCGGCCTTTAAGCCATCGGTGAACAGGGCCAGGTTGACGGTGCTTTCGCCTCTCCTTTCGGAGGTGGCTTTGATATTTTCGTATTGATCTTCGAAAATGGATTTGGAATCGTAGAGCAAGCGCCCTATCAAAGTGGATTTGCCATCGTCTACACTACCGGCTGTGGTGAAGCGTAAAAGCTCCATGTTGAGGTAGCTGTTGGAGTCAAAAATTTCGGATTGCGGATTTCGGATTTCGGAAGTGGTCATATCGGATTGTGGATTTCAGATTTCGAATTAGTTCGAAGCCTTGTATGATAATTACTTTTTATATTTTGAATGAGTCCTTTTCGGGGGAGTAAAAATGCGGTAAGTTCGTTGGGGGGGGGGGGGGGGGGGGGGGGGGTTTTGTTGGGGGGTTTTGGGGGGGGGTTTTTGGGGGTTTTGGGTGGGGGGGGGGGGGGGGGGGGGGGCTTCAATCCCCCAATAGCGCCCCCCCCCCCCCCCCCCCCCCCCCCCCCCCCCCCCCCCCCCCCCCCCCCCCCCCCCCCGCCCCCCCCGGCCCCCCCCCCCCCCCCCCCCCCCCCCCCCCCCCCCCCCCCCCCCCCCCCCCGGGGGGAGCGGGGGATGTTGCGGGGCCCCCCCCCCCCCCCCCCCCCACCCCCCCCCCCCCCCCCCCCCCCCCCCCCCCCCCACCCCCCCCCCCCCCCCCCCCCCCCCCCACCCCCAATCGAAATCCGCCATCAAAAATATCCTTCCTTCTTTCGGTCTTCCATGGAGCTTTCGCTGCGTTTATCATCGGCACGTCCGCCCCGCTCGGTGGTGCGCGAGGAGGCTACTTCCTGTATAATATCGTCTAAGGTAGCGGCTGTGGAGAGCGTAGCCCCGGTGGAGGTAATGTCGCCAATGGTGCGAAAGCGCACCACCATTTCTTCTACCACTTCGGTGGGTTTCATGGGAATGTAAGGCGACTCGGCCAGCAGTGTGCCATCGCGGTCGAACACTCTGCGCTTGTGCGAAAAATAAAGCGAAGGCATTTCAATGCCCTCCATGGCCAGGTATTGCCACACATCCAGCTCGGTCCAGTTGGAGATAGGAAACACCCGAAAGTTTTCGCCCACCTGCATTTTTCCATTGAATAAATTCCAGAGCTCGGGTCGCTGGTTTTTGGGGTCCCATTGCCCGAACTCATCGCGGTGCGAAAAGAAGCGCTCCTTGGCACGGGCTTTTTCTTCGTCCCTGCGGGCTCCGCCCATGCAGCAATCAAATTTGTATTTCTCAATGGTATCGAGCAGTGTGGTGGTTTGCAGGCGAATGCGCGAGGCGCTATAGCCTTTTTCTTCGGCCACCCGGCCCGTGTCTATCGATTCCTGCACCGAGCCCACAATCAGTTTTACGTTGAGCTTCTTGACAAGATTATCGCGATAGGTAATGGTTTCTTCAAAATTGTGGCCGGTATCTATATGCACCAGAGGAAAAGGAATCGGAGCCGGGTAAAAGGCTTTTTTGGCCAGATAGGTGACCAAAATAGAATCTTTGCCTCCGCTAAAGAGGATGGCCGGGTTCTGGAACTGGGCCGCCACTTCGCGCAATACGAAGATGCTTTCGGCTTCCAGGGTTTTGAGGTGATTGAGCGTGTAGGACATCGTTTAATTTCAGATTTCGGATTTCGGATTTTGGATGGCAGCAACGATGTAATGGATTACTTCGGCTACTGTTTCTTCCACCGATTTATTTTTGGTGCGAATTTCCAGGTCGGGGTTTTCGGGTGCTTCAAAGGGGGCATTCACTCCGGTAAAATCTTTGATTTCTCCGGCACGGGCTTTGGCATAGAGGCCTTTTACATCGCGCTTTTCGCATTCTTCCAGCGGGGTATTGACGTATATTTCTACAAAATCGGGCGCGCCTATAATGCTTTGGGCCAGGGCGCGCAGCGCCCGGGTGGGCGACACAAAGCAGCAGATAACAATGGCTCCGTTTTGCAAAAAAAGTTTGGCCACTTCGGCTATCCTGCGGATGTTTTCGGTGCGGTCGGCTTCGCTGAAACCCAGGTTGTTGTTGATGCCGGTGCGCACATTGTCGCCATCGAGCACCACCACATAATACCCCTGCTGATGCAGGGCCGCCTCCACGCCCTGAGCAATGGTGCTTTGCCACTGCCGCTGAGGCCCGTGAACCACAGCACCTTGCCCTGCTGCTGCAGGAGCGCTTCCTTGCTCTGGCGCGGCAGCAGGTGATTAAACGGGTGAATATGGTGCGAGCGGCTGTTCATCTTCGAGGGCGCGAATATATCTTTTCATGCTTAATCTATAAAGTAAATAGACTGATGGCTTTCGCGGCCGGAGAACCGGGTATTGACACACCGCAGAATGTTTATCTAAGCGCGCTATATGGCAACACTTCTTGATTTGGTGGGCAATACGCCCCTGGTAGAATTAAAGCAGATTAACCCGAACCCGCGCGTGAAACTCTACGGCAAGCTGGAGGGCAACAACCCCGGGGGCAGCGTGAAAGACCGTGCCGCTTATGGCATGATAAAGGGCGCACTGGACCGGGGCGAGCTGAAGCCCGGCATGAAACTGATAGAAGCCACCAGCGGCAACACGGGCATTGCGCTGGCTATGATAGCGCGGCTCTTTGGAGTGGAGATAGAACTGGTGATGCCCGAAAACTCTACGCGCGAGCGGGTGCTCACGATGGAAGCCTTTGGTGCCAAGGTGACCCTCACCCCCGCTGCGGGCTCCATGGAAGCGGCTATAGATTATGCCACTGCCCGGGTAAGTAAAGGCGGCTACCTGATGTTGAATCAATTTGCCAACCCCGACAATTACGGTGCGCACTACCAAACCACCGGCCCCGAAATATGGAACGATACGCAAGGCCAGGTAACGCACTTTGTGTCGTCTATGGGCACCACGGGCACCATTATGGGGGTGTCAAGATTTTTGAAAGAGCAAAACGCAGCCATACAGATAGTGGGGGCACAGCCCACCGATGGCTCTAAGATACCCGGCATCAGGCGCTGGCCGGTGGAGTATCTACCTAAAATATTTGAACCACACCGGGTGGACCGGGTAATAGATGTGTCGCAGGCCGAAGCCACGGCCATGGCACGCAGGCTGGCGCGCGAAGAAGGCGTGTTTTGCGGCATGAGCAGCGGAGGGGCCGTGCATATTGCTACCCAACTGGCAGCCGAACTCACCGAAGGTCTTATCGTAGCCATTATCTGCGACCGGGGCGACCGCTACCTCAGCAGCGATTTATTTGGGTAAGGCAAATCGCTCCTCCCCTATCGGGGCGGCAATGAACAATAGCGTTACTTTGTAGCTTCGGGCTCCCCGCTTGCGCTTAGGCCGGGCTTTGGGAGGCCCTGGCGGGACGAAAAACAGAAAATGCGGGGGAGCGAACCGCTCTGATGGAATAAAATAGGTATACGTTATACATTTTTTATGTATGTGATGTGCTCAAAATATGTATAAGGTATACCCATTTTAATCACATTTGTATGCTAAACAGGTATAACATATACGTAAAAACTGTACCTATAGTGAGTCAATGACCTCCAAAGTATGAGTCATTGACCCCATCATTATGACGAAAAGATACACAGGTGTGAGTTAAAAAGGTCCATTTGGTGAATTTTCAATGCATAGATTATGATAGTAGCGTTAAGCCTCATCGCTCCTTGCGCCTTGATTATTGCTTAAATTATTTACCTTTAGAAACACTAAAACAGATACGATATGAAAGCCCTGCTCAGTTTACCCGCCCTGTTTGCCTGCCTGTTTTCTGTGGCTCAAATTACGCAGCCCGGCCAACCCGCCACGGGCCCCGGGGGAAGCGATTATAGCTTTGGCGATGTGACACAATACGACTATGGCACCAACGGCAGCGGCAGCGATTTCTGGCTCTATGAACCCAATACCCCCACCCCCGACTCGGCCGATGTGGTGGTGTTTATCCACGGTCTGGGCGAAACCAATCCCAAGCTCTACGGAGCTTTCATTAAGCACCTGGTGCGGAAGGGAAACATTGTGATTTATCCGCGCTACCAAAAAGACCTCAACACCAGCAACACCACCTTTAACGATAGCTGCGCCAAGGGCATTCTGCGCGCGCTGGATACGCTGCAATTGCCGGGGCATGTGAAACCCCGCACCGCGCATTTCTTTATACTGGGGCATTCGGTGGGCGGCATTTTAACGGCCAATATGAGTATGCTGTATCAGCAGTATGGCCTGCCCAAGCCGCTGACGGCATTCTCTATGCAGCCCGGTGCTGCGGGTTTTCTGTCGCCTGATTATTCGGCCTTTCCGGCCGATGTGATGTATCTGTCGCTGGTGAGTGAGAACGACATTATTGTGGGCACCGCCCCCGGCACTACTATTTACAATCAGGCGGTGAACACCCCCACGAGCATTAAAAATCTGGTGCACACCTATGCCGACAATCACGGTTCGCCCGGCATCACCGCCTCGCACTTTGACCCCCTGGCGGGCGATGCCGCCTTCGACAATGGCGAAACCAATTTATTTATTGCCGCCTCGGGCAGCGGACCGGTAGATGCTTTTGATTTTTACTGCACCTGGAAACTGCAGGATGCGCTTATGGATTGCGCGCTGCACAACCAAAACTGCGAATATGCCTTTGGCGACACGCCCGAGCAGCACGGCATGGGCAACTGGAGCGATGGCACACCGGTGCGCATTTTAGAAATTACGCCAAGTGCTGCCTCCGGTGTGGAAGCACTGAAAAGCAATATAGAAGTGAGTGTGTTTCCAAACCCCAATAAAGGGAATTACGAATTACGATTGAAGGGTTACGATTTAAGTAATCCTTTGCTTTTTGAATTGGAGGACCTAAACGGAAATTTGATAAGCCGGAAGGAAGTAAAAACCAATCCAATGAATATGGACATGGGAAACGCAGCTGCCGGAGTGTATTTCTATCAGCTTAAAACCGCTTCGAATGAACTAGTGAAGAGCGGAAAGGTAGTAGTAGAATAATCAGGCCTTCATGGCCAGCCAGCTCATTAACCCGATACTTTCTTTCAGCGCATCCTCATCTACATTAAAAGTAGCGGTGTGCAGCCCGGCTGTAATGCCTTTCTTTTTGTTGCCCACGCCCAGGCGATAAAAACAGGCCGGCACCTGATGGGTGTAATAGGCAAAATCCTCGCTGCCCATGCGCGATGGAATGTCCAGCACCTGTTTGGTGCCCAGGTAGGCGATGGCCTGCTCCTTAGCCTGCCGGGTGGTTTCGGTATGGTTCAGCAGCACGGGATATCCCTTTAGGATATGAATGTCGACATGGGTATGATATTTCTCTGTCACCCGCTCACACAAAAATGCAATCTGCTGATGGAGCTGGGTACGCAGTTGCTCGTCAAAGCAGCGAAGCGTGCCGGCTATTTCCACTTTGTCGGGCACCACATTGGTAGCGCCTTTGCCTTCTATTTTGCCAAACGAGAGCACCACCGGCACCTGCGGGTTGGAGAGCATCCGCAGCTCCAGCAAAATTTCAGCGGCAATGAGCAAAGGGTTTTTGAGTTCTTCCGGGCGCGCAGCATGGCCGCCTTTGCCATGCACCGTAAGGTAAATTTCATCGCTGCTGGCCATAAACTTGCCGGGGCAAAACCCAAACTGACCGGCCTCTATCTCGGGCGAAACATGCAGGCCAAAAATCTTGTCCACTTTCGGGTTTTCTAACACCCCCGCCTGTATCATGGCCTCGGCTCCACTCGGAATTTTTTCTTCGCTGGGCTGAAAAATAAATTTGATGGTGCCTTCCAGTTCATCGCGCAGTTCGGAGAGTATCATGGCCGTCCCCAGCAGGTTGGCGGTGTGTACATCGTGCCCGCAGGCATGCATCACCCCTTCGTTTTGCGAGCAATAGTCCACCTCGTTTTCTTCGGTAATGGGCAAGGCATCCATATCGGCCCGCAGGGCCAGGCACCGGGCCTCCGGATTTTTCCCTTTCAGTAAACCCACCACGCCATTTTTGGCTACGCGGGTTTGCACCTCAATGCCACAGCGCATCAGTTCCTGCGCTACCAGTTTAGATGTTTCGGTTTCGGCCCAGCTCAGTTCGGGGTGAGCGTGCAGTTGCCTTCGCAAGGCTATCACCCGCGGAAAGTATTTTTCGGAAAGCTGTTGAATCTTTTGTTGGAGCATAGCAGAATATCAGGCCATTTTAAGGGCCGGCACCAGCGTGCCTTTCACATATCCAAAATCGGACACCTCGCTCAGCCACACGGGCTGAATGGTGTTTACCAGGCCCTCCTCATAGGGCACCGCTACTTTGATATAGTTATCGGTGAAGCCATACATCAGGCCTCCGTCATTTTCGGCTTCAAACAAAACGTTGCGTTCGGTCTGCGTGTGCGCTTCATAGAACTGGCGTTTCTTTTTCTCGGATAGGATGCGCAGCATTTTATTTCGCTCTTTGCGCTCGGCCACCGGCACCACCGGTTGAATGTTCAGGGCGCGGGTATTGGCGCGTTCGCTGTAGGTAAACACATGCAGGTAGGAAATATCCAACTCAGTAAGGAACTGATACGTTTCCAGAAACTGCTCCTGCGTTTCGCCCGGAAAACCCACAATCACATCTACTCCTATGCAGGCATGTGGCATAGCGGCTTTAATCCTGGCCACGCGCTCGGCATACAGTTTAGTGAGATATTTTCTGCGCATGAGCTTCAGAATTTTATCGGAACCGGACTGCAACGGAATATGGAAGTGAGGCTGAAAGCTTCGGCTGCCGGCCACAAAGTCGATAATTTCGTTGGTGAGCAAATTGGGTTCAATAGACGAAATACGAAAACGCTCCACTCCCGCTACGGCATCCAGCTGCTGAATGAGTTGATAGAAATTCTCCCCGGTGCGCTCGTTGCCATCTTGTGTTTTTCCAAAGTCGCCAATGTTCACCCCGGTGAGCACCACTTCTTTTACTCCGGTGGCGGCTACTTTCTGTGCCACTGCCACCGTGTGCGCTATGGTGTGGCTCCTGCTTTTGCCGCGCGCCATGGGAATGGTGCAGAAAGAGCAGAAATAATCGCAGCCATCCTGCACTTTTAAAAAACTGCGGGTGCGCTCGCCCTGCGAATAGGCATCGGCATAAAAGCCCACTTCCTCAATATTGCCGGAGAGCACCACAGCTGCCTCGCTTTGCTCCATAGCTTCCAGGTGTTCATGTATCTTAAACTTTTCGCTGGCCCCCAGCACCATGTTAACCCCGGCAATGGAGGCTATATCCTGCGGCTTGAGCTGCGCATAGCAGCCAATGACCACCACTTTGGCATCGGGGTTGGTCCGCCTGGCGGTGCGCACAATCTGCCGGGTTTCCTTGTCGGCATTTTGCGTTACCGAGCAGGTATTAATGATGTAAAAATCGGCCGCATCGCTGAACTCCACTTTTTGAAAGCCCTGCTCGGTGAGTATGCGGCCAATGGCCGATGTTTCGGAAAAATTGAGTTTGCACCCCAGGGTGTGCAGCGCAAACTTTCTGTTGTAAAACATGGGGCGAATTTATTCTTAATTGCCCGAATTGGTAAAGCAAAGCCCGGGTTGCCTATTTATTCATGCAATCAACAACGGCCCTTGCATACATGCCGTATAAAAGCGTCAAACGGGGTCTACATTCGTTTCATGGCAAAAATGGTTCGCATAGGCGTATTTGGAGTGGGGCATCTGGGCAAAATACATGTCAGGATTCTGAAAGAAATTTCCGGCTTTGAAATTGTTGGCTTCTACGACCCGGATGATAGCCAGGCTGAAAAAGCAATCGCTGAGTTCGGTATTACCCGTTTCGATTCTCCCAAAAAACTGATTGAAGCCTGCGATGCGGTGGATATTGTGTCGCCCACGACCACGCACTTCAAAATTGCACATGATGCCATTAAAAAAGCGAAGCACGTGTTTGTCGAAAAACCGCTGGCCTCTTCGGTAGAAGAAGCCCACGAGCTGATGCTGCTGATGGATGAGGTGCGCACCAAAGCCATGGTGGGGCACGTGGAGCGGTTTAATCCGGCTGTGCTTAGTTTGAATAAGAAGAATCTGAAACCCATGTTTATTGAGGTGCACCGTTTGGCGGAGTTTAATCCGCGGGGCACCGATGTAAGTGTGGTGCTGGATTTAATGATACACGACATTGACATTATCCTCAGCATCGTGAAGGCCAACGTGAAAAAGATAAGCGCCAGTGGAGTGGCCATCCTGAGCAAGAGCCCCGATATTGCCAATGCGCGCATCGAGTTTGACAACGGCTGTGTGGCGAACATTACAGCCAGCAGGGTATCGGTCAAAAACATGCGCAAGATGCGGGTGTTTCAGCCCGGAGCTTACATCAGCATGGATTTTCTGAAAAAGAAAAGCGATGTGTTCCGAATAGAAGATGTGGCCCCGGAAACCAACGGAGAAACCCAGCACTTTGAAATTGCCCTGCCCGATTCTTCCAAAAAATACATCACGTACGAAACAGCCGAAAAGAAAGATGTGAATGCCATTAAAATGGAACTGGAGTTGTTTCATAAATCCATTACTCAAAATAAACCGGTGCCGGTGAGTTTTGAAGATGGCTACAAGGCTATGCTGGTGGCGCAGCAGATTGTAGATAAGATCAACCAGCAACTGGTGACCAAGCCTTAATCGCCCTTGCAGCAGTACACGAAAGCATTAAATCTGCTTTATTCGCAACAATCTATGGAACAATTTCGCGTTTGGTTGTCTATGAAATTTCGCTCCTGCTTTTGGGTCTTGTGTGCGCTGGGCCTTTGGTTGCCCGGTTGCAAACCCATGCCCAACGATGGCATCCCTTTTTATTTAAATATAGATACAGCCGGCATGAAAGACGGCTCCTCGCACGGCATCACCGATGTGTGGATGGAAACAGGTGCCACCAATTTGGGCGCGTATGAGTTGCCGGCCAATTTTCCGGTGCTGGAAAAAGACGAGGTGTTGTTTTTGGTCAATGCCGGAATTGAAGAGAGCGGACAATCGGGCATTCGCATCAACTATCCTTTTTATCAACCCGACACCTTCTCTATTTTTGCCAGGCTGGATACCACTTACAGCTATCGCCCGTATTTCCGATACAGAGCCGCCACGCAATTCCGTTTTGCCACCGAAACCTTTGAGAGCACCAACGGGTTTAATGGCATCACTCCGGTGAGCGATGGAGATGTGAAATACGGATTGTGGTGCGGAAAATTATCGGTCAACAGTGTAGACAGTAATAAGATTGCCGCACAGATTAACAGCTATGCACTTCCGGCCGGGCAGGAAATCTGGTTAGAGTTTGACTACAAAGCAGAGGTGCCCTTTTTTGCCGGATACTACGCCAACGGTAGTTCTGTTATCCGCAACCCTATTCTTTTCATTAATCCGAAAAGCACCTGGAACCACATCTACATTAAACTGAGCACGGCCATTGGCACCAACCCTGCCCCTACTTACAATCTCTATTTTGAAGCACTACGGCCCACCACCAGCAGCGGAGGCAGTGTGTGGATAGACAATGTAAAACTGCTTTACTTTAACCCCTGATTTGCACACCGGATTGTCTGAAGAACATGACAGCAACAAGAAAGAATGCTATCTGGCTTTACCTTTTAAGCGACTATGTAGCTGCCATCTTATCGTGGTATGGTCTGTTCATGTTCCGCAAAATTGTGTTTGAGCAGTTGCCGTTTTCGTTTTCGCTGCCACTCAATAACAATAATTTCTGGGTAGCCATATTGATTGTGCCCGAGCTCTGGCTGCTCTTTTTCTATTTCACCGGCAGCTACACTGACCTCTATAAAAAATCGCGCCTGCAGGAGACCATCAAAACGCTGCTGATTTCTTTTTTGGGCTCCATCGTTATTTTCTTTCTGCTGCTCCTGGACGATTGGGTTAGAAAATACAGCGATTACTATCTCACGTTCTTTGTGTTGTTTGCCCTGCAGTTTTTGTTTACAACCTCGCTTCGTATGCTGGTCTTGAACGCGGTGAAAAAAAACATACGAACCGGGGCTGTCTCCTTTGGAACATTGCTGATTGGCAACAGCGTAAAAGCCAACGAACTCTATATAGAGCTAACCAAAAAACAGCATGACTTCGGGTTCCGATTTATAGGCTACATAGAACTCAACGGGCAACAATCCAATCCCCTTTCATCCGAGTTAAAGATGCTGGGGACGCTGGCGCAACTGGAGGATATTTTACGCCACAACGAAGCTATAGAGGAAGTGATTATCGCTATTGAAAGTTCAGAGCATCATCAGTTGAATGACATCATCACCCGGCTAGCCGATAAAAACGTAACCATCCGCATTATCCCCGACATGTTTGATATTCTCTCCGGCACAGTGAAAATGAATCATGTGGTAGGAGAAGGCTTTATTGAGATTCCGGCTGTGATGCTGAGCGAATGGCAGCGCATCACCAAGCGCTGGTTTGATATTATTGCCTCTGCTTCAGCTATCGTGCTTACCCTGCCGGTTACGCTGTATGTAGCATTCAAAATCTGGTGGACCGACAAAGGCGATATTTTTTACAGTCAGGAACGGCTCGGACAATACGGCAAACCCTTTATGATTTATAAGTTTCGCTCTATGTATGCCAATGCCGAGCAACATGGTCCGCAACTCACCACCGAGGAAGACCCGCGCATTACCCCCATCGGAAAAATCATTCGCAAATACCGTATCGATGAGCTGCCGCAGTTCTGGAATGTGATTAAGGGCGAAATGAGCATCGTGGGACCCCGTGCCGAGCGTAAATATTTTGCCGATAAAATAACCGCAGAAGCCCCTTATTACCGGCATGTGTTCAGAGTGCAGCCGGGCATCACTTCGCTGGGCATGGTCAAGTATGGTTATGCCTCCTCCGTAGAAGAAATGATTAAGCGTTTGAAATACGATATCATCTATATCGAAAACATGAGCATACTCATGGATTTCAAAATCATGATATACACCGTGCAAACGGTGCTGTATGGCAGAGGTAAATAAATGCCGCTACCGGATAAAAACCTTATAGGTAGTTCGTGCCTGTCCTGCACGGAGCGTAGCAAAATAAATACCGGGCAGTAAACCGTTGATAGGCAAATGCAGCTCTGCATCGTTGGTTGCCGCCACACTTACTACTCGCCCCGAAACATCCATCAATGAACCGCTAACTTCCCCTACAATGCTATTGCCGGTATAGATAACCAACTCAGTGCCGCTCGGGAGTAATTTTGCATCCGCAAACGCATTTTCAGGCTTATCTATAGATGAAGGCGTGGTGGTATCTCCGCAAAAAGTATTGGTAACTACCAAGGCACTGGTTTTGCAAAAAGAAGGCAATGCATTGGTGCACACCTTACAATAAATGGTGTCCTGGCCTGCTTGCAGCGCGGTGTATTCTATGCATTCATTGCTTTGAACCGCGTTGCCCAACTGTGCAAAGGTGAAACTCTGTATAGCCATCGTTCCTGAGGATAGCGCATCATTATCCAGCACGCAGATCACTTTTACAGAATCAGTGCACAGCGATAAAGTATCATCCTGCAATTGCGGGCGGGGGAAGGGATGAAAGGTAATGGTATTCGTGGATGTATTGGGCACTGCCAGCGTATCGCGCAAAACGTTGTAATGAATATCGGCCGGGTTGGTGGCACTTCCATTCACTACGGCAATAGGCGCAGTGGAGAAGGCGGAATCCAGAAAGTAAATATCATCTGTTCCCCATTCCGCCAGATAGAAATTACCATCCTCATCTATTGATATACCATCAATATTACTGAGGGAGGTGCCCACTAAAGTGGTAACCGAAGAATCCGACATATTAACGCTCAACACAGCAGCATTAGCTCCCCAGGTAGCTACCACCAATCGGTTGTGGAAAGGGTCGTACACAATACCGTTGGGAGTCTTGGCCATATTATTTACAAATACATTGAACTGCTGCGTAGCAATATCATAGCGGTAAATTTTCTTGGCCGAAAAATCTGTCGCATAAAGATTGCCGGCAAAATCGGTGCAGATGCCGTTCAGAAAAGTGCCCCCCAGATTGATATTGCTGAGCATATTGCCGGTGGTTAAATCATAGGCTTTTATGTATCCACTTTGTGCGCATACAAAAACAGTATCGCCCAGGATGACCATACCATAAGGAGCAGTGACGCCCGATTTAAAAAGAGTGGGCGCATTGCCCGGCACTACCGCAAGCAGATTATTGCCTCCGGTATTGGATACAATGTATCTATCACGTGCGGCATCATATTCTACGCTCTCGGGGCTATTGAAGGTTTGTGCAAATATCTGCGCTGTGATGCAGACAAAGAGTAGGGGTAGCCATCTATTCATGTGTGGTTTGTTTTAGGAAAGCGCAAGATAATTTTTCAAATATAAACAGCGATGCCACCCCTTGGGTGGCATCGCTGTTTATCAATAACGGAGCTAAACTTACTTGCTTACAACAAATTTTGAAGTGCTCAATACGCTACCGTTTTCTTTTACAGAAATGAAGTAAACGCCATTGTCAAAATTAGCCGTGCTGATCTGCAATTTAGTATTGCCATTCTCGAAATTGGCCGGTTGAAGGCTATATACCTGCTGACCCAAAATGTTGGTTACATCAAAACTTAACTTGGTGTCGCTGTTTACATTCAAATCGATGTTCAGCAGATTGCTTACCGGATTCGGATACAATGCAAACTTGTTAACAGAACTGTTTTCAGCAATGGTGCTGTAAACAGCCGGTGTTGCGTTTTGTGAAGCAGAACCATCCAATGGCAAAGCCACTGCATTCAATACTTCATTTTTACCGGTAGAAGGAGAAGCATTGTATTCGTGAATGAAGGCTACAATCTTGCAACGGTCGGCATTGTTACCGGCCGGAATCGTGTAAGTAAGTGTTTTAGTGTATTCGGTTTGGTCTGCTGTGGTAGCCGGAATTACACCGGTGGAACCCCATGAGCCACCCAGTGCTTTGCGCACCACATGGCGATGCACATAACCTACAATTGGATTTCCCAATCCGTTCATCGGGTGGCCGGCAGTGGTGTTGTAATAGTTAGTCTGGTTGTAGCCTGAACCGGTGCCGGTTACGCTATCTTCCACCAGGTATGCATTCACTCTGAAGTTTCCGGTAATAGCACCAAAAAACTTCGCGGTTAAGTTCACGGTTACTTCGCGGGTGTTGCTGTTATAGCTGCTGGTAGCGGCAATAGTGGCCGGTGACAACTGGGTGTGTCTTTCCACCACCTTATCTTCCCAAATGTTGCGGCTAATAGCTACTCGCTCCTGACCATCATACAAAATTCTGTCCACGCAAGCGGTAGGCGCACCATCGGCAAAAGCATTGGCAATGGCAGTAGCATCGGCATTGGTCATACCATCTGTTCCAAACCCTGCGTGAAGGTTTACGGGAATATAGTAGCTGTATTGGTCCTCCATATCTTTTGAAACCAAGTGACCATCCGGGCAATAGCCGCAAGGAGTGGTAGTAAACTCTTCGAACAATACGTTTTTATCGGCAATGGCAGAGAGTGCGTTAATTTCTCCGTCTTTCACGTTGTTAGACGGATCGGCATCAGTATTCCCGTTAGGACCTATGGCAGTTACGTTTAATGCATACAATTGAGGTGTTTGCATTTGAACGGGCTGAGTAAACTGGAAGGAATATGTTTCAAACGCTCCGATGTTTAAGCCCTGGAAACTTTGTGAAACCTGAGCTCCACCATTCACCGTGTAGGTCAAATCGAAACTGTTGATGGTGTTGTATCCTTTGTTGGTAACTACACCGCTTACAAACTCATTGCTCAAAGAAGCATATTTAGGAACGTCTAAGGCGGTAACAGCAATATCCAATGCAGCCGGCTCAAACAATTTAATATCATCTATCGCCCACCAGTAATCGTAGTTGCCGGAGTAGTTAAACTTCAGGTAAACGGTTGCCTGGTTAGCGGCATAAGGAGTAAGATTCAGCGTTACAGTTTCCGGATTCGGACTGGTGCTGTTGGCCTGGTATATCTGTGTCCAGTTGGAATTGTCGGTGCTCACAAATACTGTTCCTGAGCTACTTTGAAACTGCTGAAAATAATGCTCGAACTGAAGCGCTACGTGTGAATTGGCAGAACAGTTGATGGCGGCTGATATTAAACTGGCATTTTCCGGTTTGCTATCGTTCCCCAACAAATCTGAATCGAAAATATAGAAACCGTTTGCGGCTGAAGTAGAAGCAAATCCGTGGGCAGAAGTTTTTCTGGTCCATGTTCCTGCTCCGTTGCCGGTTTCATCCACATTTTGCCACCCGGACGGCAGGGAGGTAGAAGAGAAATTCTGCGTATAAATAGTTGCTTGCGCAAAAAGCCCGATGGTGAACGCAGTTACCATCAAGGACGTCATTGTAAATTTTTTCATGACTAATTAAAGATTGATTAATGAATAAAAAGACGGAAGCCATTGCTAATGTATTATTTTCCTGAAAAAGTAGTAGCAATGAAAAAATTTGCTGAACACCGCTACATAAGTAAATTAGCCGATGATAATCTTTACCTCAATCAAAAAATCTCATTTCATGAAGAAAAGCATCTTCGTTCTGTTCCTGTTGGCCGGTTCCTTTTTAACGCAAGCCCAGTTGGTTGTCACCACGCCCAACGATTCGCTGCACGAAAACATTACGCAAACCGATGAGTTTGCCACGGCAGACATACACATTTATGTCATCAACACCGGAAACAATAATGTGACCTATACATGGGAACTGAAAAACTATCAGGCACCGAACGGTTGGGGAGTTGCTATCTGCGACAACAATAACTGTTACGACCTCCTCATTAACGCAGGCCCTTACGAATCTCTGGCAGTGAGCCCGGGCGACACGATGGATATGAAAATGCAGTTTGCCCCCTATTGCATTGGCGGCAGCGGATGGTCGGATGTGGTGATTTATGTAACCGGTGACAGCGCCAACACGGCTGTTGTTTTGCATTACTCCACCGATTTGACGGCCAATTGCCCGAACGGTATTGCCACCGTGAGCAATGCTGCCATGAAAGTATATCCGAGTCCGTTTCAGTCTTCTTTTACCGTTTCCGGTTTAGAAAACTCAGGCAATGTTTCGCTTAGTATATATGACCTGAAAGGTGCCCTGGTTCCGGCAGAGGTAAAAAATTCGAATGCCGGTGCCTTTGAAATAGCTATGCCACAAGCAGCACCCGGCACCTATATCTTAAAAGCAGTAGACGCTGCCGGCAAAATGATTGCCAGTTCTACCATCACAAAATCCGAGTAAAAAACCAGCTTCTGCTAATAAAAAACGCCCCGAAAACCGGGGCGTTTTTATTTTTCGTCAGGCCTTGGCTATTTCTTCAACTTCTGAATCTCTTCTTCCAGCACATATTCATCGCCATCCACGTACCCGGAATGGGTGTATACTATCTTGCCATTACTATTCACCAACACCGTAAACGGCACGTTTTGTATTGCCAGGTCGCGTTTCAGGTCCTGGTTTACATCTAACAATACCTGATAATCCCAACCTTGTCCGCTGATGTATGGTTTTACTTTGGTAGTACTGCGGCTATCGTCAATAGAAACAGCTACAATCTGCACATTGTATTTCTTCTGCCATTCTTCATACAACTCGGCCAGGTTGCTGAGCTCTTTTTTGCAGGGCACACACCAGGTAGCCCAAAAACTGAGCACCGTAATTTTACCATCCTTGCTCAAATCGGCCACATTCACTTTTTTGCCATCCATGTCGGACAACACCACAGCAGGAAGTGTTTTTTCTCCTAATATTTTTTCCTGAAGGGTTTTGGATTCCTGCGCCTGCGACAGGGAAAACAATAAGACAGATACAACACTGACAAAGGTTCTTTTCATAGTTTATTTTTTAGAGGATGATAAAGCAAGGTGTGTGCCAAATGATTAATAGAAAGCCGAATGTAAAAAACGATGATGATATTTACCGCTCGAAAAAAAATTTTGTTCCACTCTCAATTCGAATACTTTTACCCTATATCATAATTATAGTTAATGAAGAAATTCTACCTTCTTTTTACCTTCCTCGGCTTGTTTTTATCGGACGTCAGCGCGCAATGGGGATACTTTACCGGCTCCTTTCAATCCAATACCAATTTCTTTATCCGGGACGAAAAAATAGGTGCCGCCAACTTGCCGCACTACGATAATCTGAAAGTGGGCACCGATGCCTGGTTTAACCTCAACTACAACAACGATAAATATGGATTAGACCTGGGCGTGCGCCTCGATTTGTTTTACAATTCCATTTTACGCGTGCCTACTACGCCTTACACGGCTGTGGGGCTGGGAAACTTCTTCGTAAAAAAGAAAGTGAAAGACTTAACCATTACGGGGGGCTATATCTACGACCAGATAGGGACCGGCATTATATTCAGAACGTATGAAGAACGTGCTTTAGGTATTGATAATGCATTACTGGGCGCAAGGGTGGAATACAATGTAAAAGATATGGTGAAGGTGAAGGCCTTTGCGGGCGTTCAAAAGCTGAAGTTCAGCGTGCGCAAACCGATTATAGTGGGTGCTAACGTGGAAGGCAATTTCAATATCAAAGACAAAGTAACCCTGGTGCCGGGCGTGGGCTTCCTGAACCGGAGCATGGATAAAGAAAGCATGGAATCGGTGGTGGCTACTATTGAAAGCTACGACACGCTGGGTCGCTTTGTGCCTAAGTTCAACACCTATGCCGCTACCATTTATAATACACTGACCGTGGGCAATGTAACCTGGTATGTGGAAGGCGCTTACAAAACCAGCGAAGCCATTAAGAAAGACCAGATACGCGATGCCAAAGACACCTTAATCAACTCGGCCGGTAACTGTGTGTTCAGCACGCTGAACTATTCGCAGAAAGGCTTTGGGCTTACCCTCCAGTTTAAGCGCACCGAAAACTTTTATCTGCACAGTTCGCCCAACCCCACCGAAGCTTTGTTTGACGGCATTATCTCCTTTCTGCCGCCTGTGGGCCGCCAGAATTCGCTGCGCCTGCCTTCGCAGTATTTTGCCCCTTCGCAGGAGAACCGTGAACTGGCTTTTGGTGTAGAGGCTACCTTCTCGCCCAATAAGAAAATGACTTTTACGTTGCAGGGAAGCTACATCCGCGATTTTATTATGAAAAAGTATAACCCCAGCGACACCGCCTTTTTTGGCGAGGCCTATGTGGATGCCATATTCAAGCCCACTAAAAATATGGAAGTGGAAGTGGGCTTTCAATATGTGCGCTACAACAAGTTTTTGTATCGCAAAGAAGGCGACCACGAAGTGGATGTGTATACGCCCTTTGCCGAGTTTAAATACAAAATCAACAAGAAACATTCCATCCGGATGGAGCTGCAATATCAGCACGTAGAAAAGGTGTTCGGGCAGTGGATTTATGGTTTGCTGGAATACAACTTTGCGCCACACTTCTCCATTGCCGTGTCGGACATGTGGAACTTTGACCCCAACCCCGATACCAATCCTTACAAGAATCACTATTACTCTGTGTTTGCGGGCTACACCATCGGGGCCAACCGTTTTTCCATCAGCTATGTGAAGCAGGTGGAGGGCATTGTGTGCACCGGTGGCGTGTGCCGTCTGGAGCCGGCCTTCAGCGGGGTTAAAATCGGAATCAATTCAACTTTTTAGTCTTTATCTATCATGAAACAGCTCTTCTTCCTCACGCTTCTCCTATCGCTCGGCATCTCATCGTGCCGCGAAGTGGGACCCGACATCAACTTAAAGAACAACGAAAACGCCATTGAGGACACCACCTATGTGGAATCTCCGGTGCAATCGCCCGAGGCGCGCAACGTGCTCATAGAGGAGTTTACAGGCGTGCGCTGCCCCAACTGCCCGCAGGGCCATGTGATTATTGCCAATATTAAAGCCGCCAACCCGGGTAGAATCAACTCGCTGAGCCTGCACCCCATCAACTCGCTGGGGGCGCCTTATCCCTTCAGCCCGCTCGATTTCCGCTCGCAGGATGCGCAGGACCTGTTCGACTACCTGGGGCAGATAGGGCTGGAACCCGCTGCCGGCATCAACCGCAAACTGTTTGCCGGTGAATCCAAAATACTGCTGGATAAAAGTAAATGGAATGCCAAAGTGAATGACGAGCTCAGCGTGGCCGTGCCCGTGAATATCGTGCTGGAGAGCAGCTACGACTCGGTGCTGCGCGAGGTGACCATTGTGACCGAACTGCACTACACCCAGGCCAGCAGCGAGCAGCATAAGCTGACCATAGCCCTTACCGAAAGCAATCTGGTAACCCCGCAACTGGATGGAGCCACCATCGACACTTTTTATGTGCACAAAGACATTACCCGCGCTTTTGTTACCGCTAAAACGGGCGACCTGCTCAGCGCCACTATAGAGCCCGGCCGGGTGATCCGCAAGGTGTTTAAAAAGAGCCTGGATGCCGGCTGGAAACCCGAAGACATGTATGTGGTTGCCTACGTGCACGAGTTTGCCAACAGCAAGCAGGTGCTGCAAAGCAAAGAGGTGGAGTTGAAGTAAGGGACCTCTCCTACTTGCTAAGACCGCAAGGAAATTATTTCAATTTTCATATACGGATAATAAGGCAGGGTGGAAAGTTTTTTGTCTGCGTCTGCTTTGTCTTCAGCCATCAGCACCAGGTAAATACCGGCCGTGTCACCTTTTATATAGGATGCCAAGAGTGTTCCGTTAGCCTCCCATTCCTTTATCATTTCTACTTCCTTCGGCAATAATTTCACTCTTGTTTCATCGTCTATTCCTTGTAAAAGAATATCAATCATAAATTTCTTCATTGGTATGTTTTTTTTGTTTGTCTATGCTATTCGGTTTTCTGCTTTCCCCCTTGTTTTTTTTAGCCGCTGTGGGTGATACTACCAACCAAGGCGAAAATGACGTTTTATTTTTTCGTCATTTCCAAAACTTCCTTCACCAGCACCCGGCAGTACTCCGACTGTTCATTAGGGTCAACCATATCGGTAGTGCCCAGCCGCACCATCACTAAGTTATGTTCGGGCACGGTAATAATATACTGCCCGCAAAAGCCCCATTGGAAAAATGCCTTGGTGCCCTGTGTTTCATCAATCCAGAACGAATAACCGTAATGAGGCGCCAGCGCACCGGTGGTGGCCAGCTGCACAAAAGCAGAATCGAGCAGCTGTGTGCCGTTGAAGTTCCCCCGGTGCAGCATCATTTTGCCTAAGCGGGCAAAATCGCGTGCGTTGGAATTAAAACAGCAATACGCCATTTCGCTTCCTTTGGTATCGGTATGCCAGGTGGCATCGTGTGTGGTTTGCAGCGGTTGCCACAGCCACTCGCTGGCAAGTTCCGAAAGCGACTTACCGGTGGCCTGCATCAGGCACATAGCCAGCAATTGCGTGGAGCCGCTCTGGTAATTAAAAGCCCTGCCCGGTGTATCCTTAATGGGCAGGGTATACATCAGCTCCTGTAGATCGGTACCATAATACGCCCTGGCGGTTACCGACCACGGGTTTTGGTAACTCTCCTCCCAGTCGAGCCCGCTGCTCATGGTGCTCAGGTGCCACAGTTCCAGTTCGGCAGCATGCGGGCCTTTTACGCGCGGCAGAATACTGTTCACCCGCTGGTGCCAGCCGGTCAAAATATTTTTCTGAATAGCAATTTGCGCCAGCATGGTGGTCATGCTTTTGGCCATTGAAAACGAATTCGATTGCGAGCTGTCGGAATAATTATCCCAATAATGTTCGCTGATAAGGCTATCATTTTTAATGACCAGAAAAGCAACGGTGCCGGTTTCATCAAAAACCTTTTGCAGTTGTTCGGGCACCGGTTGATTGTAAGCGGCACCTGTCGGCCAGTCCTGTTTTTCTTTGGCGGCTTCTACCGTATGTGTGTCGAAAAATTTTGCATCGTCAATGGTGGCAGAGCTGTTGCCGTGCAGGTAACAGGCCCAAAGCGCTTTATAAAGGTGTTCATCGCCTCTTAATTTGACCATAAAAAAAAGAACCGCCATAACCATGGCGGTGATGCCGAGAAATTTAAAAAGCCTGTTCATGGGCATAAATGTATGTAAAGCCCTGTTTTAGCAAAAACAGCCCCCGCTGAGCGGAGGCTGGTGCCAAAGGGCTAATCTGAATGGCGCAGAGTCCCGCAAGCGGTGACTCTGCGTAGGTGGATCTTTAAAACAGTTAAAAATATGGAGTGATTATCTGTCCTGCATGTATTCATATTCTGTCTTTAGAGAATACGTGGTTTTGTATTGAAGATTGGAGAAGTCAATTTTGTAAGTTTTGATTCCATACCAAACATGATTAGTTACTTCCATTGTATTGCTACCGTAGTTCAATGTTAAATCAGTAGTATCAGCATTGGGCATAGTAATAAGCGCTTTTAATTGGTTGGCTTCATCTTCTGTGATTGTCACTTGCATCCCATCACCAAAACAATCATAATGCACATCTGACCCCTGGTAAATCGGAATCTCACGCTCCAGGAACAAATACTGCTTACATAAAGCTAAGTCATAACAATGACTGTTTGCATATTGAGTCCGTTTCAAATAATAGGGATGTTCCAGGTTATACAGGGTGTAATTTCTTTCAAAAAGTTGAAAGACAAGCCCACCGCTGTTAGGAAAAATAAGCGGAAACGGAACCGCCCCTATTATTGTCAGGATTAAACAAACGCTAAAAAATAGTCTAAAATACAGCGGAGGTTTTATATCGCGGTTTTGGTTTTTCAAAAAAGCATGAGTGAAAATCCCGGTCACTACAGTTATCAATAGAAGAATTTGATTAGTGTAACCACCGATAATACTCCAGTGGTATGGAAGTAAAACCATGTTTATTAAAAGAATAATAAAAACAGGGCGATGCAATGTTTTAAAAAGCCGTAACAGAAACTCCGATTTAATGTTTGCCCACCGAATTATAAAGCAAGCCAGCAGCGAAAACACAATTGTCAGGTAAAAAGCAGTCATTTCATTCATCTATCAGCATTCGGAATTTAGATGTCAGCAGTGACCCCAGGCATGACACATAGCTCAAATATACCCTAACCTTTCTGTTTCGCTTCTTACCCTACTATATCTCATACTACCAAATAAAAACAGCCCCCGCTACGCGGGGGCTGTTTGCAAAGGGCTAATCTGAATGGCGCAGCGTCCCGAATCTGCGGAGGTGGAGGGTCATGGAATTATATATAGATTTGAAATGTTGAATATGAAAAAACGATACTAACCTGTGGTCATTGAAGAAGAAACTAAAGATATAGAAGAACAACTCACACGGCTTGCTCCCGGCACAGAAGCGCGTATGCTGGCCTTACTTAAACTGGAAGTGCTTTGCACCACCAGGGGCGATATTGCTGCTGCTTTAAATTATACGACAGAAGCCGAGGAAATAGCCCGGAGTATCGGTAGCGAAGAACATGTAACCGTTTTACTCGTTCACAAAGCAAACCAACTGAAAATATTAGGTGATTCTTCCGGTGCGCTTAAGAGTTACTTCGAAGGTTTGGAATTGGCAGAAAAGAGAAAGGATAAAAAGTTGCAGGCACGTCTGCTATATTCCATGAGTGATATTCATGTAACCCTTGGAGATTCAGAGCGTGGTCTAAAGAATTGCGAAACCGCCAAACAGCTATTTGAAGAAATAGGCGATGATGAAGGAATAATTTTATCTGAACTGGGAATGTTAGGCGCGCTGTTGCACCTAAAAAGAGCAGTTGACTTTCATAAAATCACTGCTCATCTGCAACAAAGGATTGACGACAACACCACCTTGTCACCCTCCAGAAAAACCGACTTCAAAGGGGTTATTCAGCAGCAACTTGCTACCTATTACCACTCAACAGGAGAGTTGGACAAGGCATTGCTCAGCTTTAAAAAATGTCTGGAGCTGTTTAAGTCCATCAATGACCACCGGGTGCCCATTATCTATTTGTCTATTGGTAACATACTCAAAGAACAGGGCAATTTAAACGAAGCTTTGCAGTGGTTAAATGACCCTCTGCTGGAGAATTGTCCTTACCGCGAGGCGCAGGTGGAACGATACAACTACATTTCTTACATCTATGAGCAACTGAACGATACACACCACGCGCTTAAGTATTATAAGTTGTTTCATGAACAGGTGGAAGAGATAAACGCAAACGATATGAAGCGGCAGATAGATGCTGCCATGTATAAAAAGGAAATTGAAGCCGAGCGCAGAAGAAAAGAAGAGGTGGAGCGCGAAAAAAAGCGGGCCGATGAATTACTCTACAACATACTACCCGAAGAAGTAGCCCTTGAACTCAAACAAAAAGGCACAGCCGGTGCCCGGCATTTCGATGATGTAACGGTCTTCTTCTCCGACTTTAAAAACTTTACCACCATCAGCGAAAAGCTTACGCCCCAGCAGCTGGTGGACGAGTTGCATGAGTGTTTTTCGGCTTTCGATAACATCATGCACAAATACAACATAGAGAAAATAAAAACCGTAGGCGATGCCTACCTGGCAGTAAGCGGTTTGCCGGTGGCTAACCCGAACCATGCTGTAGATATAATTAATGCGGCTATAGAAATACAGCAGTTTATGAAAGAACGAAGCAACCGGAGGGGAAACACGGAAGGCCTGTATCAGATGCGGGTTGGAATAAACTCAGGGAGCGTGGTGGCCGGTATTGTGGGTATAAAGAAATTTGCCTACGACATTTGGGGCGACACCGTAAACACGGCTGCGCGCATGGAGCAAAACAGCGAAGCCGGCAAAATAAATATCTCGCAAACCACTTACCAGCTGGTGAAAGATAAATTCAACTGTGCATACAGGGGCGAAATTGAAGCAAAGAACAAAGGCAAAATGAAGATGTATTTTGTGGAGTTTTCTTAGCGCTCCCTTGTAGTGACTTTTCTACCGGTAGGTGTCTCACCTACCGCAACATCTCAGGCGGGTGAGACACCCGCCAATAAGGAAAGGATATAACTAGTAATAGGTGTATAGATTTTCGATTACCTGACCACCATTAGTGGCTACTGTTTCCTTACTTACTCTGCCCTTTGCGTCAAATTCATACGTATGAAAACCGATAAACGCACTAAACTGCATGGTCTGCACAAGGTTCTTGTTGCTTTTGCCCCGGAATGCAAGCCCATAATCACGAAGCTCCAACTTGTCTGCAGTGTAAGTTCTGAATGAATAGTCAAGTATTATTCCACCCGGACCAAGCCTTGTTTTTGCAACCAGGTTCCCGTTAATGTAGTTGTAGTAAACAAAACTGTCTACACCCAGATTCTCCTTTACTAAGTAGCCTTCGGCATTGTATTCAAAGGTTCTGCCGTCCGAACTGCTTTCAGCCAGGCCCTTACTGTTTAAACTGTAGGTCGTAATAAAAAGTGGGGAGGACGAGGTATCGCTTATTGTAACAGTCACCTGATTGGCAGCATAAGTATACTCTTCGCGGTTTCCGTTGCTGTATTCAAGGAGCGTTACCCTGCCCTCCGCATCATAACTGTATGTTTCGCTCAATGCGTACCCGGACTGTGAGTTGGTTAACGAATGTGTTTTTACCCTGGCACTTACCAGTTCTTCATCTTTATCTTTTTTGCATCCGTTAAATGCAAACAACAGCATAAATAATACAGCAATAAGGGGGTATGTCTGGTTCTTTGTCATATCACAACTTTACAAATATTTTTTAGCACTTTCATATAGAGGCGAGTGTCTTTTTTCTACCGGTAGGTGTCCCACCTACCGCAACATCTCAGGCGGGTGAGACACCCGCCAATAAGGAATGAAGCATTATTTAGCCCGGGCAGTTGTATTGCCGCTGCTAACTGACACCTCCCCCGGGCGGTATTGCAAGTGCAGGGAGTCTGTTATATATTTAAATTGTGGAAGACAACAGCACCATAAACTACGACAATTACTTTCAGCTGGAAACAACCGAACCGGTGGTCAACGATTTTGTACAGGACCATACACTAAGCGTAAAACTGGTAATCATGGCTAATGATTATCTGAAGGAGTTTGTTGTGAGAAAGAATAAAGTGGCAAACGACCCGGACGAAAGTGTAGAGCAGTTAGTCATAGATTTTTACACCGGCTTGTGCCGCATACACAGCGAACTGGAATCCGCTTTTACCAACCTCCAGATTTCATACTTTGCTTTAAAAGAAGCCGCACAAACCAACGATACTGTGCGAACCGAGTTTAATAAACTGCCACCCAATTTTGAGGCACTTCAAGACACTTTAAACTCCATATTGAGTAAGTATTCGTTCGCTATTGATAGTTTGAAAGAGAGGATGTAGGCTATTATTTTACTCGCCAGCGGGTGCCCGCCCCCCCGCCCGAACTGTTTTGGTGGGTAGGGATACACACGTGTTGGTGACAACACCAGCACGGGCGCAAATAAAAAAATCCCTATAATCAGTGAGCGATTAATTCTTCCTCCACTTACCCGTAATTACATCATTGGTAGCATCGGTGTAGGTAACTGTATAGTTCACCGTTAAGGTATCTCCGGTAATGCTGCCACTGCCTGTATAAACCCGCCCTGCTGCATCTGTCTGGTTACAGGTAAAAGCCGTAGGAGAAGTCAGGCTAAAATTTATCTGACTATTGGCAAAACCGCTCATGCCGTTTACCCGAACCGTTGCAGGTGCGGTAGCGGTAATGGTAGGCACATAAGTAAATATGCCCAGCGGAGTGCCGGCTGTAGAGGCTGTGGTGTTATCCGATGCGGACCATCCGGCTGCATGCACAAACTTTGTTGACCAGGTAGTGTCGCAATTCGCGCCCTGATAGCCTGTGTCGCAGTTACAAACTCCGTTGGCGGGGTTGCAGGTGCCGTGTGCACCACAATTAGCCGTAGCGCAAAAATCAATGATGCAGTCACCGGTTTCGGGGTCACACTGCCCATTAGGCGGGCAGTTCACGCCTTTGCATTTATCCTTGCAGCCGGGTAAAGAGTAAAGAGCAAGTAATAAAACAAACGATACAAGCAGGGTGTGAGGTTTCATGATGTTTGGGGTTTATCAGGTGCTATGATAGGCAAAAAAAGAGAGACTACGAAAGCAGAAAGATGCCGACTCATTATAACGCTATCGGTGTGTGGGGGCAACTGACCATAGCGCATATTCTGCATTACAAATTTTTTTGCCGCTGCGGGTAATAAGACCAACAAAGGCTAAAGCATCCTCACTAATCTATCAAATCAAAGTCTTTTACAGGATGTATTTCCCAGGCGGTTTTTGTTTTTACATCGCCATAGCCCGAACCACCTTCCTTGTGCTGCACATCAAAAAGAAGAGAGCCTTTTATAGTCATCCGGATAGGGTTTGCCGTTAAATCTATGGAGAACTTTTTGGTATTACTGCACCTGGGAGGAGCACCTATCTGATTCAAAAACTTTTCGCGCACATCGGCCAGGTGATGATAGCCTATGGCATTTTCATCTTCGGGCAAGGCACTTATTTCGGCACTGAAAAGAGCCGATGTTTTGTAGTTTTTCTTGTCGCCCAGTATCAGGTGGTAGTCGTTATCTTCTTCGCGCGATACATAATAGAGATAGGCTTCTTCAATAATTACATTCCTGTTTTCTTCGGCTACGCGGGTGCGGTGTTCATCGCGAGGTAATTCTTTCAGTGCATCGTTACTATTCCGCGTAAGCGAGCGCAACAGCGTGCGCGGATTTTTATACCGCTGATAGGTGCCCGTTACATAGCTCAGCTTAATGTCGCGCATCATGCAGCCACTAAAAATATCGCCCTCGCAAACACTGCCCCATTTGGCACAGGACGCAGAAGACGTGGTGGTGCGGGCCGACAGTAAAGACATGGGCGGCACGGGTGCTGCCTCCTCCTGCGCAAACTCGAGTGCATGCACCCGGGCAGGATAGGCTTTGTCCAATACCTGCAAGGTAATGAGGCTATCGTCCGGTTGTTGCCCTGCCGTGGATGCAGCCAATGGGCGTGCGGTTTGGCAGCTGCCGGCAAATAGCAGCAAAACAGAAATGCAGAACAGTGCCATGGCGTTTGGGGTAGTCGTGTATTTCATGTTTGGTTTTGTTTTATGGTGGGTGTGTTGGTGGGTAGGGGTACCCAACGATAAGAAAAATGGTTTTATTCCTTTTCTGTGGGCTTCACCAACACCGATAGTTTAGCGGGGGCCACTTCGCAGTAGGCCGCCTTTAAAGCCTCCGTAAACAAAGCTTTGTGCACTTTCCTCAGGTCTACGAGTGTCCAGCCCTGCTTGCCCCATTGGTTGGCCACCGGATATATAATGCCTTTAGCAGCCACGGCAAACACATCCTGCTCCGCCTCCGACAGTTTGAGGCAGGCCAGCCCGGTGGCAGCATCATAGGTGGCAAAGATTTTCTTTTTTATCCGGAACGATGTTTTTTCAAAATGGGGTTCCTCGGTGGCCTCGGGAAACGAAAGTGCCAGTGTGCGGAGTGTGTCTATGCTTACCATGGGGTAGGGTATTTTTATACTACAGATAGTGGTGTGTAAATCATTTTACCGTCTTTTGAATAAGGCATCTGTGATATTAAAGATGCATATTTTAAAAGTGTTTCTATTTCTGGGTGCCCATCGCGTATTGCTGTTTTTAGATTCGCTGTAAGGTTCAAATGTGGTGAGGCAATGCCCTGGTCCAGCATTTTTTGAATGTTAAGTTTGGCGTTTCTCCAATGCTTGGTGCGGTGGCAATACAAGTAGAACTGATGAACCAGCAGCGACTCTTCGCTTATGTCTTTTGATTTTTTGGCCAGTTCTAATTCAGCCATTGCCTGATCCGTTTTACCAATGATAAAGAGCAGTTGAGCGTAATTGGTATGTTTTATATAATTGTTCGGGTCGCCATTGATGGCTTTGATATACCACTGCTCGGCTAAGTCAAAGTTTATTTCATAGGTCGTGTAAAAAAAAGCCAGTGCCCCCAATACCCAAGGGTCATTAGGGAGTAATTCTTTGACCCTGTTTAACAACAGCAAGGCTTTGTTTAAATCAAAAAGGTGGTAGGCTAACAGTAAAGAGTAGTTCAGTAATACAGAGGGGCTATTGGAGTTTGTTTTCAGCGCAATCTCGTACTGCACTTGCGCCTCCTGATAGCGGTTTCTAATCTGATGAAGGAACCATGCATAATGCCCATTGTTATTGATATGTTCGGGGCATAGCCGGAGAGCTTCGCGGAAGTGGAACTCTGCTTTATCATAGTCTTTGCTCACCCTGTGAAGATGTAAACCATAGTTAGAGTGCAGGTCGGCATCGTGGGGGTTGGCTTTAAGTGCCTTCAGTATGTATTTTTCTTCTTCGGCATATCTACCTGCATCGTTGAGTGCTACAGATAGGTTTTTATGTATTTGAGGGTTGTCGGGTAATTCTTTGAGCCCGAGTTTTAAAATTTCAATACTTTGAAATAGTTCGGTGGCATTTTTAGCGGCCCGCAGCCAGTATCGGTAGTCGGAGCGGCGTAGCGCCAATTCGTTGAGGGCTTCGTAACCTACTTTTCTTGTATGGTGAATCGTATGGAGCACTGCTGACTCCGAAGCTATGTCTTTTACGAATCGGTTCCAGTAAGGGGTGTATTGGGCGCGCTGGCTGGGCTTTAGCCGTTCATATTGTTTTTGAATTTTGAAGGCATCAAGCGAATCTGCACAGGCATAATACAGGAAGGAAAGTTTTTCGAGTGTGGCGGTGGAGTAATCTGCTTTGCGGAATGCTCTGTAAAGTACTTGTTCATCGGGCAGGTATTTGTATTCTATTCCTGTTTTCAGGGCTATGCTATAAATAAGCATTTCGCGAAAAGTTTGTTTGGTGAGGGTGGTAATGCTGCCGGGATAATCGGGGCAGTATTGTTTGAGCAGTTTATTGCCGAGTTCTGTTACGGTGTTGTAGAGCATTTGAATGGATGGTTTTATGTTTTGAGTTGATACAAAGTTAATACCCAGATAGCCATGGGTTGAATCGTGGCAGGGCTTCTGTTTCCGGTGGTTTGCGATTGAAATTTTTCAATCAAAAAACAACTGTTATGAAACGGATTTTCACTTGCCTGCTTGGCATGGGCTTGTTGCTGCATGGGTATGCAGCACCGGGCAAAGCAAACATGAGTAAACGTATTGTAGAGGTAAACCTTACGGGCTGGGAGCTGGTGGCCACCTCGGAGCCGGCCGATGGTAAAATAAGCCAGGTACAGGTGATACCCGCAGGCTCGCGCACCCCGGTGGTGGTGCAGTATTGCGATGGGTATATATGCGGCTTTAGCCTGTATGGTTTGCCCAGCGGCACCTACGAGGTAAAGGTGATATGCGCCAATACGGTGTATGTGGATTACATTACGTTGTAATGCAATAGTTGTGCGATAGCACAGCTTGTCAAAGAACGCTGAGTGCAGGGTGGTTGAGGCCCGGTGGTTTCAACCCCCTGTTTTGTTTTGCAGGTGCAGCAGCAACCAGTCTTTGCCGGCAAAAAAATCTTCGGCCTGCAGTTCTTTCAGGTTTTTTTCGGCCTGCTTTTGGTTGGCTGCCGGCCACAGTTTGTGGGCATATTTTATAAAGCGATGAAACACCGGCAGGTAGCGGTGCAGCTCGGCAGCATTGCGCGTAAGGTATTTGTCATATGCATCCAGAAAATCGAAGAGAGGTCCGTGGTTGTGCGGGTTTTGTTCATAGAGGCACATAAACTGCCAGCGCCTTACAATGGCATTAAAGATAGGTTCGTTTTTTACCTGCGCCTGTTGAAACAAAGGCATGGCCAGGTGGTATTGCCGGGCGGCATACTGGTAGAGTGCTTCGGCAAAAGCCAGATTGGTAGCGGCCTGCTCGGGTGGCAGAGCGGGGCCATAGGTATCAATGAATGTGCGGATCCAGGATGGCTGGCAGTTGTTTTTGATGGCCGTAAGGATGGGGTTGCGAAACTCTGCCGGTAGTATTTTGCCATGCTGCAGTATCATTTGCAGTTTAATCTTGGTGTTCAGGCACCACATTTGTTCGGCCTGTGCAGCGGCCACTCCCTTATTGGCCCAGTACAGCAGGTGATTTTCAAGATAAGCAAAACACTCGCGCAGGCTGGGCGACAGGGACGAAGCATCATTATGGTCAAATAAATTTTTGAGCACCAGGTAGTGCGTAACGCTTTCTTCGAAGCTGGCTGCCGCGAGCATTTGATAGGTGTTTACAAACAGCAGCACATAAGGGTATTGCTCATTGGTAAACGGCTGCAGCACCTGCAGCAGGTAGGGCAGGTTATCGGGCTGGTAAGCGGTGCCTACTACGAGGTGGCGGCTGATGAGCTCGCAGTGGTAGCGCAGTTTTTTAATGGCGTAGTAGGCATCGAGGGTGGATACTACGGGCAGCAAATCGTTGTGCGTGTTGCGGGTCAAACGGGCCATGTAGCCATTGTGCATGGTTTCGGTGCACAGGTGGCGGTACAAAAAGGCGTCTAAATCCTGCTCAGGTTGGTTATCGGTTTTAGTGCGCAGTTGCTCGGCTGAGTCGTGTAGATTATCGGCCATGCCCAGCTTTTGCCAGCCTTGCAGGGCGGCCAGGTCTATAGCCAGTGGCTGTTGCTGCCAATGTTCTATGCTTATAAAGTGCTGAAGCGTGCGCAGCAGCATGGTGGCGGCATTGCTTTGTTTTTTGGCATCGGTCAGCTGCGAAATTTTGCGGGCTATGGCGGTCGGGTTTATTTTTTTTTCGGTAAATGCCGGGTGGCTGTCGGCCATGTAAGCCAGCAGCTGCACCGCAGCATCGGGGGTTTTAAAATAAGGGGAGCGGGCAAAGAGCAGCAGGCGCTGCATGGCGGGCTTATCAAGTGCCTGCAGGGTTTTGCAAAGTTTGGCCAGATGCATGCGGTAACAGGGGGTTGGTGTAGCTTCAAAAATATTTTTATGCCCCAAATGCAGGAAAAAAAAGGCCGCCTTTATTTTTGCTGAAACCCTTATTGCATCTGCTTTTCAGGGTTTTGGGGCCACCATTTAAGCCTCTTTAACTACCACTTAAAGCCGGAAAATTACCAAAATCTGTCCTTGGTGTGCTTTTGTGCCGGGGCTTCATTTGCCGCTGTAATGAAGCCAAAAAAATAATTGTAAACGCCCGGTCTATGCACCCTTTTTACCCATGCCCCATATTACTGCTTACCAATAGCGATGGAAAATTTCCGGTGCCCGCACCGGACATTATAGCCTGCTGCAGCTGCAACTCCTACACCGAAGTGCTGCTAACAGATGGTCGCAAAATAGTGGTGAGCCAAAACCTGAGCTATTACGAAAAAATATTGCAGCCACACCATTTTGTGCGCATACATGCCCGCCACCTGGTGCAGCTGCTGCATATAAAGCAGATAAAAAAAGTGGAGGGCGGCTATGTGGCCCTGCTGTTCAACCAGGTTTCGCTGCCCGTATCGCGGCAGCAAAAACCGGTATTGCTGCATGCCCTGCGCACGCTTTGTGTGCCCGAGGCGGATGCCAAAGACATGCAACTACCGATTAACGAGCCAAATGCACCAAACTCAAATAAATCACTACCAAACTAAAATCAATAAAAACCAAGCGGTAAAACAAACACTGATTTGAATACCCAATCAAGAGCACACAGCAATCATCGTTCTTTGCATAAGCAATCAAGAAACTCTTGAAAAAGCCCCCCAAATGGGCATAATGAGTTCACAATGCCTATTGTAAGTTTTTACAGGCGGCATAATGAGTTCACAATGCCGATTGTAAGTTTTTACAGGCGGCATAATGAGTTCACAATGCCTATTGTAAGTTTTTACAGGTGGCTTAATGAGTTCACGATGCCCATTGTAAGTTTTTACAGGCGGCATAATGAGTTCACGATGCCCATTGTAAGTTTTTACAGGTGGCATAATGAGTTCACGATGCCCATTGTAAGTTTTTACAGGTGGCATAATGAGTTCACGATTGTCCTGCTCAAAAACAAAACCCAGTACATCCTTTATTCAAACCCATAAATCAAACAAGCACATGATTAACCCCATCAGACTTACCAATAACATATTTGCAGATCCAAGGCTATCTGATGCCAATCTGCGCGCCTTTAGCGAAGACCACCTGATAAGGCTGGCCAACAATAACCCCGGAGCCATCTACAGCTCACTCATCAGCGACACCACCAGCGCCTACAATGCCTACTATGGCAAAATGAGCAGCGAAGCCATTCAAACCCAGATAAAAGAGGGCCTCACGCTCACCAAAAACCAATCGCGCACGCTGGCCGAAGCCAAAGTGAGCCAGTTGCAGGGCCTTATCAAATTTAAATGGGGCGAAACCAGCGCCATATATCAGGAATTTTACCCGCAGGGCATGGATGCCTTTTACCGCGCCAAAGATGCCGACCTCGAAGTGCTCTTAGATGCCTACCAGGCCTCGGCTGTTACCCATCTTACTGCCGATTTTCCGTCCGAAGTAGCATCGCTTACTACCCTTGTTACCGCCTACAAAAACGCCTACAGTGCCCAGCGCAATGCACTCAGCCAAATCGATAATCTAATCACCGGCAAAAACGAAGACCGCCAACTGCTGACTGTTCAGCTCACCAAAAACTTTTTAATCATCGCCAGCAATAACATAGAAAATACGGACGCATTTGACGACTACTACGACCCCCGCTACCTACCCCTTACCGAGGGTCCCGAATTTTTCAGCGGCCTAATAAATGCCAAAGCCACTATTACAGCCATAGGCCCCGGCACCATCACCCGCAGCAGCAACCTGGACCTCGAAAACAATGGCATGGTGAGCCTCCTGTTCTCCATCAACGACAACCCCACCCTCAACCCCGTTACCCAGCTGGAATTGGGCCCCGGCCAGCGTATACGCTACACCGAACCCATGCCGGCATTTGCACAATACTTTCTGCTAATACAAAACAACGAAAGCGACCTCAACGGCAGCTGGAAAGTAGAGGTATCCTAACCCCCTCCGCATGATACACCATGAAAAAAGACGACCTTATTCTGCTGGCCTTTGTGCTCTTGTTGTGCCTGGCATTTCTGATGATGAAATGCGTGGGGTGAAACAAAATCAAACATCAATAACCCATAAAATCCCTAAAAAATGATACGAATTTACCTTTTTGATAACAGCAACGCTCCTCTTCATATCCACTCAGGCACAATCACCTCAAAAACTAAACTACCAGGCTGTACGCGATGGAAACGGAGCACCCATGTAAGTATTGGAACAAGCATACAGTTGCGCTTCACCATACACGATAACTCTCCGAACGGGCATTTCCGGTATTTACCGAAACCATCACAAAATCGGCTAATCAGTTTGGACTCATTACGGCCGAAATTGGTAGCAGTGCCAGCCTGAACACCGTGAACTGGCAAACCGGTACTAAATACCTGCAGGTAGAAACCAATATAAACGGAGGCGGCTTCAGCGACATGGGAACTACACAGTTAGTAAGCGTTCCCTACGCACTCTATGCCGAAACAGCCGGAAGCAGCGGCCCTGCCGGGCCCACCGGCCCACAAGGCGAACCAGGGCCTCCAGGTCCGGATGGTGCACAAGGGCCTGCAGGACCCGCGGGACCACAAGGACCACAAGGCGACCCGGGCCCGCAGGGCCCCGCAGGCAGCGGAAGCCTAAGCGGCACTACTGATTATGTAGTCAAGTTTACATCATCTACCAGCGGTGGAAATTCATTACTGAGAGACAATGGAACTACCGTATACATCGGCTCTACAAACAGCAGCAACAAATTTGAAGTAAACGTAAGCGGCATTGATGCCATTGCCGGCAAAAAGCACCAGCAGTAACATTGGGGTATATGGCTTAAATACCGGAAGCGGAAAAGCTGTATATGGTAACAACACCGGAAGCGGCTATGGTGTACATGGCAAAGCAACAGCCAACGATGGTGTATATGGCGAATGTGGTTCCGCAAGCTACAGTGGAGTAACCGGGCGAAATAACAGTTCAGGCACCGGTGTTACAGGCTTTTCTACATCCGGCAGAGGTGTACAGGGCGTAGGCGCAAGTGGCTCCTATGATTTTTATGCAAATGGAAATGGCATAGACTATGGGCAACCTTCTTCTATACGATGGAAAGAAAACGTGACGACCATACCACATGCAATGGATAAGATTATAAAAATGCGCGGTGTCTATTTTGATTGGATAGAAGACAGAGGAGGGCGCCATGATATTGGGTTTATATCAGAAGAAGTAGGCAAGGTAATACCCGAAATTGTAGTCTACGAAACAGATGGTAGTGGCTATGCCAACGGCATGGATTATTCCAAATGGCACCGCTGCTACTTCAGGCAATAAAGGAACAGCAGCAGCAAATAGAAAGCCTCCAGAGGCAATTGAAAAACTAACCACACTTTACAGCAGTAAATAGAAACCCTCTTTAAATAACATAAAACAAAAAAAACATGGAAGTAATACTACAACCCGATGAACAACTTATAAAAGAAGAAACATTCACCAGCAGCCTGCTGCTGGTATGGCTTAAAACAAACTTTAACCTCACAAGCAAACGGGTAACCGGCACACACCCCAACACCTTGTTTGGCGTAATACCGATGGGGCAGCAGCAGTTTACTTATCCGCTCAAAAACATAGCGAGCGTAGCCGCCTCCACCAAATTTTACTTCTGGCGGCTTATTCTGGGGCTTGTTCTGCTGTATGCAGGCATTTCTATAATAACCACCTCCTTTATACCCGCTCTGGTCCTTCTGCTGCTGGCACTCAATCTCGTTTTTCACAGTTACACCGCCACTTTTATAGTAACCAACAATGCCGGGCAGGCCCCCGTCATCGAGCTTTCAATACTCGAAAAAGACAAAGTCACCCAGTTGGTAAGTAGTATAAACCATCAGATAGCTGCTCTGTAACCCCCCCCTTTCATAACCCACTAAAAGCACAAAAATGAAAAGAATAATTGCCGCACTACTTTGTATTGCTGCACTGATAACAAATGCTCAAGAAGCATCAGAAAACCTTACCATAGGTATTTTCCCCGTTACTGCTACAGACCCTGCTGCAAAAAAATACAGTGCGCAAATACACAGTGCCATTTCAAATGTATTTGCAGGAAAAAAGCGCTTTACGGTTGTTGACAGAACGAAACTGGATCAACTAACAGCAGAAAGAGACCTTCAAAAACAAGAGGACTTCTTAGAAGGATTTGTTGTAGAACAAGGTAAAAGCCTGGGCGCGCAATACCTGATACAAGGAAACATTAACCAAGCCAGCGCACAGTCAGTATAAATAGCTAAAGTAAAAGTAGTGAGTCTAAATCCCTATACCACCTAAAAATATTATGCACAAGGCTACAACGTAACATTTGTGGTTAGTATTCAAACCATAGACGTAGCCACTGGTAAAGTAAAAGGAACAAAAACAATAAATCTTTCAAAACAGTGGAAAACAAGCAGCGAAGCACAGGCTATGGCCAACAGCATTGCCCTGGTTGATATGGCAAACAGATATACTCCGCTCAAAGAATGGGCTAATGAAATGTTTCTGTATCCATGAAAATTGTAAAACTCGGAAGAACTTGGACAAAAAAAAGGACGCCCTAAAACGCACTTATAAAAAGGGGTGAAGATATGGATTTGCACAGAGGACGGATGTCTGGCCTATCTTACAGGTATACTTCAATGAAACTATCTCACTGGATGGAAGTCAGCTAACCCGCAATGTGCCCGTAGGAGAAATAATGGTTGATGAAGACAAGGTGACTTTACAATTTGTAAAGTAAAAGATGGAGCAGAAGAAATTCTAAAACGACAAAAAACGAAGGTAAAACCCTGCTTCTTAAACTCACTAAATGGTAAACCATGAAAACCAATCTATATTACCTGTTACTTATCCTTTTTACTTCAGGCTGCAGCAGCAAAGTTACACCCACTGCCGAAGTAAAATACCTAAGCACAAGGGACGGAGTAGTTAACCTGCGCAGCACCGGCTACTGCACCCTTGCCGCCAAAGATGAGGCCTGTGCCGATGAAGCACCTCAAAAATGCATTTACCACGCTCTTCTATCGCGGTATACTGGCAGCCAGCAGTCCACGCCCCTCATTGGCATAGACGAAAAAGAAAATACGAACAACGAAAAATACCTTACCGAGCTATTTGCTTCCGGCAACTACAAAACCTTTATTACCGCCTACAACATCTATGGCACAGCACAAAAGCTGAAAAAACAAAAAAGAATTACCACCGACCTCAGCATCAACCTTACGGCCCTTCGGGCTGCCCTCGAAAAACAAAATGTAATACCACCCTTTGGCCTACGCTAAAAACCAACACTGTAATCAACAAAAATTATGAAAAAAATCTGCACCCTTTTGCTCACGCTATTTTACTTAAGTCAGCTGCAGGCACAAGACACCACCAGCACTATTAACCGAACACAAATGACCGTTATGGTAGTACCTTTCACAGTTAAAGGAGAGGACATTAGAGCCAAAATAGAATCAGACTTCAACTATCGTGCAGTTATAAATACCATTGACAAAGCCTTTCGCGACCGTGGCTTCTCCACTAAAGGATTCCTCGAAGAGTTGAAAGCACAATCCTCTCAGGAAATTCTAAGCACCACTACACAACAAGATCTATTCTCGCGAATACAGCAAAATGCACCTTGCGATGTATTCATTTATGCAG
>JADJZU010000004.1 GCA_016715625.1 Bacteroidota bacterium | reverse complement strand
AAACACGGACCCGCGCAACTTATTATTCAAGAGTTAGAGTTAGATGAGCAACAGCAAAAAACATTTGACACCATGCGTGAGCAGCACCATTCCAATATGGTAAGTTTAGACAAGCAAATGGAAGTAACCGCAAAAAGCTACCTAAGCCACGTAAATCTTAGCGATAGCACTAAAACAGATTCACTTCAACAAGCCATTGGAAAATTGGAAATGCAACGCGCATCAGTGACCTATCAGCATTTTAAAGACTTAAGGGCTATTTGCAACCCGGTTCAGCAAGAAAAGTTTGATGCACTGTTACCCGAACTGTTTCGCATGATTACCTCACCTCCGCCACCGGACAATAGGGGGCATTCAAATTAATCCCACGGAAGACCTTTTATTTTCCGAAGCAGCACTTCGGCAATTTTCTTTTTGCTTTGATGTGTCCAACCGGCTACATGGGGTGTTAGAATTACTCTTTCATCTGCTGCCAGTCGATGAAAAATTTCTTTTTGTTCATCCGTAAGCGTTGTCAGTTTTTCATTTTCCAACACATCCAAGGCAGCCCCCACTATTCTTCCTTCCTCCAGGCAGCGCAGCAGGTCTATCGTTTTCAGCACTTTTCCGCGTGCCGTATTGACTAACCAAATCTTCTTCTTAAATGAGGCAAGAAACTTGTAGTCTATCATATACTTTGTTTCCGGAGTCAAAGGCAAATGGAGGCTTAATATATCCGCCTCTGCAAATATTCGATCCAGCGAAGATGCGGTAACCTGTCCACTACTAAAATTATGCAGGTATTTATCGTAGGCCAGTATGTTCACCTCAAAGCCCTGCAATACTTTCGCAAATGCACGTGCGTTATTCCCATACGCTATTAAGCCTACCGTTTTGCCCGTTAACTCCTCGCCTCTGTTGGCCTCGCGAATCCATTTACCTTGCTTCACTTCCGCGTTTGCTTTCGGAATATGATTCAGTAAACAAAGTAACAAGCCCAGGGCATGTTCCGCTACCGCCACTTTATTGCCTTCTGGCGAGTTGAATGCAGCAATCCCCAGTTCGCTGGCACAGTCCAAATCGATGACCTCCAAACCCGAACCCAGGCGACAAACAAATTTTAACTGCGCAGCACGCGCTAACAAGGCCCTGTCGGCAGGCACCCGGCTGTTAATAATTAACCCATGATACTGCGATATAACATCCGCCACTTTCTGCACGGCAATATCCGGTTCATAATCTACGGAAAAACCCAGTTCCGTTAAGCCATCTATAAGCGAAGGATGGGCCGCATCGGTAATGAGCACTTTTTTCATGACTGAAGGCTTATCAGATTAGTTAACTCATAAAATCTCTCGAGCGAAAGTTGCTCCGGACGAAGGTTAAATATTTCGTTTTCGCTGATGGCTTTGCCGGATACAAACTCTTTTAAACTATTGCGCATTGTTTTTCTCCGCTGATTAAAAGCAGCCTTTACTATTTTTTTGAAAAGCACCTCATCGCAAGAAGGTGGTGTCGTTTTCCGGGTAATTTGAATGATACCACTCATTACTTTGGGTGGCGGGTTAAAACTCTCCGGGGGCACATCAAACAAATATTTGCAATCAAAATATGCTTGTGTCAATAAACTTAATACACCATAATCTTTACTGCCATGCGGGGCTGCGATGCGGATTGCTACTTCCTTTTGAAACATACCGGTCATGCGCTCCACTTTGTCGCGCTCCTCAATAATTCTGAAAACAATCTGCGAAGAAATGTTGTAAGGAAAATTACCTACCACATGCACCGGATGCTTCATAAAAGAAAGATCTGTTGCCATAAAATCTTCATGAATGATTTTTCCGCGAAGCGATGGGAAAGTTTGATGCAAATGCGCTGCCCAACGATCATCCAATTCGATGACATAAAAATCGGTATGCTTTTTTGCCACCAGATATTTGGTGAGGGCACCAGCCCCGGGACCAATTTCAACCACGGTATTGTAAGGCGTTAAATCGCCAACAACCTCTGCTATGTGCTGCAGCACCGATTCGTCTTTTAAAAAATGTTGTCCGAGAGATTTTTTTAAATGCTGGGCCATAGGGCGAATATAGGTTTGGTAAGCATCCTTTTTGCAAACCCGGAAAATCTTTTCATGTTTGCAGTGTTCGCGGAGCAGCAGACAGAGAAGTAGTAACCATCCCTCCCGTTACCTTGCCTCTTTGGATTTTAGCTATCACATCTCCGTTTTTCATTATTGTTTCAATTTTAAATTACGTACAAACCAAACGCTGTTATGGCAGAATATAATACCTCGCGAGAAAAACTCTTTTTGAAAGAATATGGCAGACATGTGCAACGCATTGTGGCCAACTGCATGAACGAAAAAGATGATGCAAGAAGAAATCAGTTTGCCCGCGAACTGATTGAATTAATGGGGCAATTGAATCCACAGTTGCGAAACGTGGAGGATTTCAGACATAAATTGTGGGATCATCTCTTCATTCTGAGCAACTATTCGCTGAAAGTGGATTCTCCCTATCCGATTAAAGACCGGGCCGAAATTGAGAAAAGACCCGAGCGTCTACCTTACCCGCAATCGAGAATTAAGTATAAGCATTACGGAAAAAATGTAGAGGCACTGGTAGAAAAAGCCATTGAAACAGAAGATCCCGAAAAGCAGGCCGGTTTTACGGAGTGTATTGGAAACTTTATGAAATTGGTATATGAAAACTGGAGCAAGGAAGATGTGAATGATGATACGATTAAAAACGACCTGCGTCTCTTATCCAAAGGCAAACTATCGCTCAGCGAAGATCAGGATATCGGCTCATTGGCTCGTGCCAATAAATTTAAAGGTGGCCGAGATAACGGACGCCCCGAAGGCCACAGGCACAAAGGGGGTGGCGGTGGAAAATTCAGAAGCAACCGAAACAAAAATTTCAAGAAAAAGCGATAGTGCTTATTTACCTTTAAACACCGGCTTCCGCTTCTCTATAAAGGCAGTAACCCCTTCTTTATAATCTTCGCTTCGGCCGGCAATTTCCTGGCCATAGTATTCTTCGGTCAGCATTTCGTTCAGGTTGGCGGTATAGGCCTTGTTTAGCATTTTCTTAATGAGGGCATAGCTTTTTCCGGGGCCTGATGCATAACGCAGTGCCAGATCATTTACGGCACTATCCAATTCTTCATGCGCTACGACTTTATACACAAATCCTAAATCGAAGGCCTCTTTGGCTGAAATTTTAGAAGCCAGTGTCAGCAGTTCAAATGCTTTATTGTAACCCACTAAGTGCGGTAAAAAGAAAGACGATCCGGAGTCGGGAACCAGGCCTACGTTGGCAAATACTTCTATTAAAGAAGCATTTTCTGAGGCGATAATCATATCGCAGGAAAGAGCTAATGAAGCACCGGCTCCAGCAGCCACCCCGTTCAGCCGGCATATAACCGGTTTCATCATATCACGAACGGCCATAATCATGGGGTTGTATCTGCGCAATACCGATTCGCCCAAACTTCTTTTACCCACTTCGCCTTTTATATCCTTTAAATCCTGGCCGCTGCAAAAAGCTTTGCCTTCACCGCTTAAAACCACCACGCGCACAGTTTCATCTTTTGCTGCTTTTTTAAAAGCGTCTATAATCTCTGCGCTCAATTCTTCATTGAATGAATTAAACACATCGGGACGGTTGAGTGTAATTCGGCAAACAAATTGCTCCACCGAGTAGATAAGTGAATTATACATAGATGTAAGATTATATGAATTTGGAAATGATAGTAAAGGAAATAAACTGCCCGGTAAAACCCACCAGATAACCCATAAAAACCTGACGCGCATCGTGTGCATTCAAATACAAACGGGCTGTGCCAATAATGCCCGCTAATAAAATTACACCGACCATTACAAGTCTTAAGTCGTAGGTTGAAAATTTAATGATGGAAAGCGTTAAGCCCAACAAACACCCGGCTGCAATAGCATGGATGCTAATCTTAAAAAAAAGATTTATAAAAAAACCGACAAAGACAGCGAGCGTAGCTCCTGCCATCATAAAAAACACCAGTGCATTGGGTGGTATTTTCATGGCTACATTCGGTTTAAACATCCACGTGGTCCACAGATAAAAGGTAGCCGTGGCCACAAAAGGAATGATCCGTTCTTTAGCAGTAATTAACTGAAGGCTATCAATCATGTCTAACCGCTTCATCATAAAAAGCCAGATGACCGGAAATAAAAATGTGAGTGCAAACACGATGATTAACCAAACGATGTGTAGCCGGTCCGGAAAGTGTCCATACAAATTCGGATTGACGATTAATATGAGCAGCGTTCCATAAGTAGGAAACAACAAAGGATGGAAAACGGACGAAACCGATTGATAGAATAACTTCATGTTACAAATATGACCGATGCTTGTTTTATAGCTCTTTTCGCAAGCGCGCTACCGGAATGTTCAACTGCTCTCTGTATTTAGCCACGGTTCTGCGGGCAATATTGTATCCGCGTTGGTTCAGCACCTCTGTTAACTTTTGATCGCTGATTGGTTTTCGTTTACTCTCCATCCCTATCAAATCCGAAAGTATCTTTTTTACCTCTCGGGTAGACACTTCTTCACCGGCCTCATTCGTAAGTGCTTCGTTAAAAAAGAATTTCAGGGGAATAGTGCCAAATTCAGTTTGCAGATACTTGCTATTGGCCACCCGGCTGATAGTTGAAATATCGAGTCCGGTTCTCTCTGCCACATCTTTTAATATCATTGGCTTCATCTGCGTTTCGTCTCCGGTGGCCAGGTATTCGTATTGCAATTCGAGAATGGCCTGCATCGTCAGCATCATGGTATTGTATCTGCTTTGTATCGCTTCTATGAACCATTTGGCCGAATCAATTTTCTGCTTAATAAAGAGCATGGCATCTTTCTGCTGCTTCGACTTTTGCTTGCTCTTTTTATAGTCCGTTATCATTTCTTTAAAATGGTTACTGATGCGCAGTTCGGGAGCATTGGCACTGTTTAGCGAAACCGTCAGTTCACCGGCATTATTCGTGAGTATAAAATCAGGAATAATCACATACTGCTCTCCACCTCCACCCGAAAAGGCACTGCCCGGTTTAGGGTTTAGCCGGGTAATTTCGTCTACTACCTTCTTTAGTTTTTCGGAGTCAATATCAAAAGCGCGCTCGAGTTTATCGTAGTGTTTTTTGGCAAACAGGTCAAAATATTTTTCTACTACGCGAATGGCAATTTCAGTATGTATAGTGGGCTCCTCTTTTCGCTTCAACTGTATCAGTAAGCATTCCTCTAGGTTTCTTGCTGCTACCCCGGGTGGGTCTAGTTTTTGAACCTGCGCCAATACTTCTCTCAACTCAAGTTCAGTGCACTGAATGCCCTGGCGAAAGGAGAGATCGTCTAAAATGGCATCTAACTCTCTGCGCAGATATCCATCGTCATCCAGACTGCCGATCAATTGAAGCGCAATCTGCTCCTGACGTTCGTCCAGGTCAAGCATATTCAATTGCGTTTCTAAATATTCATGAAAGGTAGAGGTGGTGGCTACCGGTACGTGTTTTTTTTCATCATCCGGGTCGGGATACTCGCTGGAGTCTTTGGTCTTGTAATCCGCTACACCTTCATCATCTTCATCGTAGTAATCACTCATATCCATTTCGTCATCCACCTTCAACTCCTCTTCCTTCGCCTCCTGCTCTGCCTCCGACTCCGTGCTTTCTTCCATAGTAGGTTCATCGGTAGGTGTTTCATCGGGCATTACAATCGGGTCGTCTTCACTTTCTCCCTCTTCCAATGCAGGATTGGCCTCTATCTCCTCTTTGATTCTTTGTTCCAAATTGGCAGTGGGCACCTGCAGCAATTTCATAAGTTGAATTTGCTGAGGTGAAAATTTAAGGCCTAATTTCTGTTGTAACCGCTGATCGAGCATGGGGCAAAAGTTCAAAAAACAAGGAATTATTCAAGCCCCGAAAAGCAGTATTTTATTGTTATCATTGCGTATCGTATATCAAAAAATGAATCGTTTTAATAATCCTAATCGTCCTTTAGATCTCAGCCGGTAGGTTTGTTCCCCATATCTATAGAAGCCGGTTGAATTTCATCCGGCTTTTTTCTTTTAATATCTCCAATATTTTCGCAACCCATTTAATAATCAAGCATCATTTATGACATACATTAAAGATTTACTAAAACACAAAGGACAGACTGTGGAGTTGAAAGGCTGGTGTGCACAAAAGCGCGACAGCAAAGGATTGGTGTTTATGACTTTTCGTGACGGCACCGGATTTTGCCAGGCGGTAATAAGCCTGGATGTTGTGGGAGAGGCCTCGTTTGATGCAGCCAAAAGATTGCCGCAAGAAAGCTCACTCGTTATAGCGGGCAAGGTAATCCGGGACGAAAAACAAATTGGCGGTTTCGAAATTCAAGTTGCACAACTGCAAGTGCTGGCCGAAGCAGGCGACTATCCCATCACACCCAAAGAACACGGGGTAGATTTTTTGATGGACAACAGACACCTGTGGCTTCGCAGCCGCAGACAATGGGCCATCATGCGTGTGCGCAACCGAATCATTTTTGCGATTCATGAGTTTTTTCAAGGAAAAGGTTTTGTGCAAATGGATGCCCCTATTTTTACAGGAAATGCCTGTGAAGGCACTTCAACACTCTTTGAAACAGACTACTATGGCGAACCGGCTTACCTTTCTCAATCCGGGCAGTTATACGGTGAAGCCATGGCTATGGCACAAGGCCTTATTTACACGTTTGGCCCCACCTTCAGAGCAGAGAAGTCTAAGACACGCAGACACTTGTCGGAGTTTTGGATGATAGAGCCGGAAATGGCCTTCTACGATTTAAAAATGGATATGGATTTGATTGAAGATTTTGTGCGGTTTGTGGTTTCAAAAGTGTTGGATGAAATGAAAGAAGAACTAAAAGCACTCGAACGAGACACCACTTATCTGGAGAAAGTGCGCGAACCATTTATCCGAATGAAGTACGAAGATGCCGTAAGCGTAATTAAAGGCGAGAAAGAGGTAAATGGAAAAACTTCTTTGCAAATGCTGGCTCATGAAGAGGCTGCCCTGAAAAACCAAAGAGCTCAATTGGAAACAGACATTGCAGAGCGGGAAAAGAAAATTGCGTCAGGCGAATTGAAAAAGGGGGAGGTGAACTTTAACCAGGCGCGCATCGATAAGTTGAAAAATGAGATAAAGGACCTGGATGAAAAACTTCAAAACATCCCACAATGGCAAAACAGCGCCCGAAACTTTAAACGCGGAGACGACTTTGGCGGCAGTGACGAGACGGTGCTCACCAAAATGTTTGGACAACCCGTAATGGTTTACAACTGGCCTCAGGAAGTAAAAGCATTTTACATGAAAGAAGATGAAACCGATAAAGGGTATGCTAAGGGAGTGGATTTGCTGGCCCCGGAAGGCTATGGCGAAGTAGTGGGGGGCGGAGAGCGCGAAACAGATATTGAACGGCTTAAAAATAAGATTGAAGAACATCAGCTACCCATGAGTGCTTTTGAGTGGTACCTCGATCTTAGAAAATTCGGCAATGTGCCGCATAGTGGCTTTGGATTAGGGCTGGAGAGATTGGTGGCTTGGATCTGTGGGTTACAACACATCCGCGAAACCATTCCATTTCCAAGAAGCTACGGAAGATTGTTGCCATAACCGAAGTATTAGGTTAACCAACCGAACACTTTTGTTTTTCATTCGTTAATTGCCACATTCGCGTAGTAGCAGTTTACCCCATGGATTTTATTAAACGCACCTTACCCATTTTGCTCGGCATATTTCTGCTCAGTGTGGTGGTGCGTCTGCCCCAACTCAATCGCCCGCTTTCCAACCATCATGAATTCTGTACGGCTGTTTCGCTTCGTATTATGCAAATCTGGTACGATAACGACATTGGGAGCTATGGATATAATCCCGTAATGACCTATCACCATGCAGCCGATAAGGCTATCAATAATTACGCTAACCAAAGCGGAAAGATGATTGACAAAAACGGGAACTACTATTACGTAAGCCACCCGCCTTTTGCCTATTACGCTCCCTTTTTCGTTTTTAAATTGCTGCATATCCGACCGGATGTATTGCCGCTGCAGGTGTTTAATCTTTGCCTTCATTTCATAAGCGGGTTGTTTGTATACTTTACGGTTTGCCTCCTTAGTTTTAGCAGAGCGCGTGCCATGCCTTACAGAAGCGCCATCGTAGCATTCATCATCTATATTTTTTTACCGGTAACGCTGTGGTTTCAGGGAAATGTTTACATGAGCGACATGGCCGTTCAAACACTTTTTGTAATAGGCGTATACACTACGCTAAAGATGATTGTTCGTCAAAAATTTTATTCCCTCAAGTATATTTTCTTCTACACACTGGTCTTGGCACTTATGCTCTACACCTCCTGGCTAGGGGCATTCTTTGCAGTAGGGGTTTTGGTTTATTCCTTGCTGCATGTTCGTGATATCCGTGGTTTTCGGGTTATCATCTGGATTACCATTCTGGTTACTATTCTTCTCGTCCGGTTAATCGTTTATCAGTACGCTCAAATAAACGGATTGGGTGCTTATGTAGAAGAAATGCTGAGTCGATATTTAGTGCGGGGTAGTGTAGCTGAAACAGACCATGGTTTGTTTCATTTCTTGTTCTCCTATCTATGGTACGCAAAAACTATAATGTATAACTATTTTGTAAACTATATCGTAGTATACCTCCTCATTGGTTTGTTTATTTGGCTGGCAATCAGCAGGAAGAAACTGAAAATTATATTCAGTGAAAACGGATATCGGTTTATCTGGCTAAGCGTGATGCCGGTGGCATTGATGCACGTCTTCTTCTTAAATTATTCGGTGCACGATTTTACAGCATTGTATGCTTCTCTTTTTTTTAGCGTGCTCTTAGGCATCTTGTATGATAAGATTAAAAAAAGCGGAGCGGTGTCGCCCAATATGCTTCGGGCGGGTTTGGTGATCACTGTGCTGCTGCTGATAGTGCAGTTTCATTTCATCAACAAGAACTCTTCCATTGCCGACAAAAGTAACGGCCTTTACATCCACAAAAACACATCGCTGAATGAAACTGCTTTTTTGATGCATGAAGAACCAAGTCCGCAACTTGTTTTTTATGCTGGCAGAAATATCCGAATGGTTCAAAACAAGGAAGAAGCACTTGCTTTTTTGAAATCAATGAACCTGGAAAAAGGAGTTCTGTATGCAATGAATAATAAGGCTATACAGGTTACAGAACGATTGGAAGTGGCAGAGCATCCGTAGTGTTATTTTACTCCGTGCATCCATTTTTTAACCAGGAACGAACTGGCAATAATCAAGACACCTCCACCGAGCGAAATCATCGATATCTGATAACAACCATTCATGTAGATAGGCAAAGATTCGGCTGCTGTAAACAAACTACCATCTGCGTGCGCTTCGGGAATAGACATTTGTGCACCAATCCATCCACCCAAATCGTGGCCGAACGCTGAAGCCAAAAACCATACGCCCATCATATAACCTACCATTTGTGCAGGCGATAGTTTGGTCACCATAGAAAGACCGATGGGAGAAAGGAATAACTCTCCGGATGTGATAAGCAAATAGCCGCCTGCAAAATAAATGAGCGGCATGAGGCCGGTTGCGGCACCCACCTTTCCACCTATAGTAAACAGGTAATAACCCATCCCCAGCAGCAAAAAGGCGATTCCGAATTTCAATGGAGTGCCAGGCTCGGCATTATTTCTGTTTAGCCACTTCCACATTACAGCAAACAAGGGCGACAATAAGATGATATAAAACGGATTGATAGAGTTGTTCACCATAGCGGAAGGCAGTAGATTATCCCCAACGCGCATATCCACGTTGCGCAGTGCCATCAGATTTAACGAACCTCCGCTTTGTTCATAAAAACCCCAAAACACAATACTGAAAAATATAAGCAAGGTGCAGGCCCATAGTTTTTCGCGCATCTCTCTCTCATATTGCATCCCCATCCATACAATATAAACCACTGCGGCAATGCCGAGTGGCACCATAATGTAATTGGTCACCTGATAAAACTTTACCAGGAGCAATGCCAGCGGCACCAACGCAAAACCCAAAAGATATAACCAATGTTCCTGCTTCCATCCATATAAACGTTTTTCCATTGCGTGGGGCACTGGGGAGTGGCCCTTGTTTTCCAGCACCTTTTGAAACAAGGCAAAAACAATTAAGCCCAACACCATGAGCAGACCAGCCAATCCGAAGCCATAATGCCAGTTAATTTTTTGACCCAGATAGCCACACGCTGCACTTCCTAAAAACGCACCAATGTTTATACCCATATAAAAAATAGAATAGCCGGCATCTTTGCGCACATCATTTTCCTCGTAAAATTTACCCAACAGGCTGCTGATGTTTGGCTTAAAAAAACCGTTCCCAGAAATCAAAAAGCCAAGCCCCAGAAAAAAAGTGGTGCTCGAGGGAATCGCCAAAACCAAATGGCCGATAGCCATTAAAATACCACCCAGGAAAATAGATTTTCGAAATCCAAGCAGTTTGTCGGCAATCCACCCGCCAATGAGTGGCATCGTATACACCAAAGCATTGTAAGCTCCATACTGCTGATTAGCGTCTTTGTCTGAAAAAAACAAAACCTGAGTCATGTATAACATGAGCAATGCCCGCATACCATAAAAGGAGAATCGCTCCCACATTTCGGTAAAAAAGAGCATCCACAAGGCCTTAGGGTGATTAGCACGATTGATGAAAAAAGTAACACCAATCATAATGGTGCTGAATAGCGCACCGATGGCAATGATTAAGATTTCAAGAGTCATTTAACAAAGAAAAGTTTTCCTGATAGATAATCAGCAAAACTATGGAGTTGTATTCAGCGATAGCGATTTCGCACTTTTTACGTAATTGCCCAAATGGCTGTATAGTTTCTCTACATCCTCATTCAGAAAGCAGGCAAACTTACTAAAGTCGCTGCCGCACTTTTGGTTCTGGTCCAAATATTCTAACGTATTCACCGGCTCCAGCGAAGTAAAGTCGGACCAGTTATTGATGCGCTGCAGCAGAAAGGATTTAGGATTAAAGTGGTTGTAGCGAATATCCGTGATCTGGCAATCGATGCTTTTTTCATTCACCGTTACAATCATAAAATACTCCACATAAAGCACTTTTAAGATTCCCAGCGCATCCCCCGTATACTTCAAACTTACTTTTCCGGTAATGCGATTAGACTCCGGATCAATGGATTGCAGGGGGGAGGCATTGGAGAATACCTTTTCTACTTCAGCCAGGTTTTTGATATTTACGTTCTGCGATACGCAACTGTACTGATTCAGATTGCAACGCTTAAACTCGCAACTGTTCTGTTCAAACCAATCCTGAACAATTTTATAGGTGGCATCATTTGCCAAGCGCTTATCGCGCTTGATAGAATACCGGTAGGTAATTTTAGCGGTGGCAGAATCGTATGGAAGTAACGATTGTGCATTTACTGCGGTGAATGCAATCAGAAATACAATGCTACTATAGATGGCCTTCATAATTTCAGGTTCCTTTCCTTCATAATACAGAATAGTTTACGTAACACGTAAAGCATAAGTTACACCTTATGAATTTAAAATCAGGATTAGTTTTTGTATGCCCTGCTGCATGCCACTTACTTTGTTGCTGTTATATTCACCGCTCCTAAAAAATGAGCTATGCTACAATTTGAGAACGATGTTTACCACATTGGAGGCGTTCCAATCAGTCAACTTTGTGAAAAGTATGACACCCCATTATATGTATATGATACGGGGGTGATGGAAATGAAATATCAGGAATTGAAAACGGCCTTCAGCGGTGCCAATACACGAATAAAATTTGCCTGCAAAGCGTTGAACAATATCAACGTATTGCGGTTCTTCAAGAATATTGGTGCGGGACTCGATACCGTCTCCATACAAGAAGTGTGGGTGGGCCTGCAGGCGGGATTTGCGCCAAAGGACATTATTTACACCCCCAACTGCGTGAGTATGGAGGAAATTGATTTGGCGGTAAAAGAAGGTGTACAGATAAACATTGACAACATCTCTATTCTGGAACAATTCGGGCACAAGTATGGCAATACAGTTCCGGTTTGCGTTCGCATCAATCCGCATGTGATGGCGGGCGGCAATATCAATATCTCCACCGGACATATTGATTCCAAGTTTGGTATATCCATTTACCAAATGCGCCATTTGGAACGCGTGATTAAAAGCGAAAACATTCGTGTCAACGGCCTGCACATGCACACCGGCAGCGACATACTGGACGTAGATGTATTTCTTCGGGCTGCAGAAATTCTATTTGAAGTAACCGATCATTTCCCTGATTTGGAATTCATCGACTTTGGTAGCGGATTTAAAGTGCCCTACAAGCCAGATGACTATTATACCAACATACAGGAAGTGGGAGAAAAGCTTACGTATAGCTTTAAAGATTTTTGCAAAAGCTATGGAAGAGATCTGGAATTATGGTTTGAACCGGGAAAGTTTTTGGTGAGCCAGAGTGGCACTTTTCTGGCAAAAGTCAATGTAATTAAGCAAACCACAGCCACCGTGTTTGTAGGGGTAGATTCAGGGCTTAATCACCTGATTCGCCCTATGTTTTATAACTCGTATCACCACATGGTAAATGTGAGCAATCCGGGCGGCAAACCACGCATTTATACCGTAGTGGGCTACATCTGTGAAACCGACACTTTTGGATGGGACCGGAAAATGAGTGAAGTGAGAGAGGGCGATGTGATTGCATTTCAAAATGCCGGAGCATATGGGTTTACCATGAGCAGTAACTACAATTCACGTTTCAGGCCGGCAGAAGTTTTAATACATAAAGGCAAAGATTACCTCATTCGCCAGCGAGAAACACTAGATGACCTGCTCAGAAACCAACTGGAAGTACCCCTGGATTAATGCAGCACCACAGATGCAGGCTCATAATCTCCTACCTTGGTGAGATCCATCATAAGTTTGCCATTCTCGTTCACATAAAACGGACGCTTGAACGTAGCACCAAACACAAACTGTGAGGCTATATAGGACTGCCGGCTATAAATGGTTTGAGAAAACACATCATCAAAGCCCTTTAATAAAACAAACACTTCGAAGTCCATTTTATGGATGTCTTCTAAAGACTTACCATACAATATACTTTCTTCATCTATCGGGTGGTTAATTACCCAACTGGTAGGGAACATTGCTATTTTATCAAACTCCAGCTTCACCTGCTGAAACCTCCTGATCGGACTTCCCGCATTGTCCTCCTCCATCCAACTAACATTTACTCTAACCTCCATTTCCATCAAGGTAGTATTCAACTCATTGGCCACCATAAACTGCATAGCCGAAGCCCCCTTGAAAGGAGCAATAATGATTTTGCTACTGTACTTGATTCGCGATACCGGTTTTGAAAATCGACCGTACAAAGTTCCGGTGGTCAAGGCAAAAGTCATCAATCCCGTAAAGGCCTCCATTACAGCGAGTATATTCGTCAACTTTCCGATGGGATGAATGCCGCCATAACCCACAGTGGTGAATGACTGGGCTGAGAAAAAAAAGCAGTATAGGAATTTAGTGACCTCATCTTCGCCACGGATCCCACTCAGCGATTCCACACCAATCCAGTAATAAAGAGCGGCAAACAACACATTCATAACGGCATAAAAACTAAATGCGGCCAACCAGTAATGCGACCATGAAGTGGTAATCAACCAATGAAAAACGGTAGAGTTGCCAAACCAATTACCGGTGATGCGCTCCATGTTGTAGCTGCCATCAGCGTTGACCGTACGCTGCCTCCCACGCTGTCCCCCATGGTCAAGACCAATATCTTCACCGGGTTTTTTGCGATCAATAATATTTCTGATGATACCCATATTGCCTTAGCGGGTTCGGACCGGGTACAGAATTAAATCTGAGTCTCGGTCCACTCGTTAAAGAGCTCATCAATAAAAATATTCTCTTCAGGGGTAATGGGTTGAACCGCCTTGGTAAGTTGTATGGCGTATTGCAAAAAGTCATTCCGTTCTTCTTCGGTGGTGTCTTCATAAAAATCGGCCATGCACTTTTGAAAATGCAGCATATAGTCTTCCTTCTTCAGTGCGCTCAAAATTTCAATTTCGGGATCCAGATTAACATGGAGCGGCATTTCTTTCTCAATCCATTTCTTAATCACTAAATCTTCTTTGGCAAAAAATTCACCGTCTACCGCTGATAAAATCATAAGCAAATGATAGCCGGCAAAAGGTTTATTCAATTTCAATTCCATACAATTTATTTTACGCATCTAAAGAAAGTTCTTTTCGCATAAAAAGAAATTCTTTTTTAGTGGATAAGCATTTACATTTAGCACTTTAAAACCCTGTTATGAATAATAAAATACGTGTTGTATCGGTGGCTATAGTCGTTACTTTGCTATGCAGTTACTCAGTGGCGCAAAATACCTCGGTATATGAGGGGGATGTACTTACCCTATTTTTAGGTAAAGGTGCCGCGAGCCAAGAGTTAAAAGATTTAAAGTCGAACTTTAAATGCGAAATGGCTAATGAAACGCACTATCTGTCCAATTCAGGTATCGAACTGATATTGCGTAGCGGAGTGCTAAGCGAAATTCATATTTATAGCGGCAGTGCTGTGTATGGTAATTTTACGGGGAAGCTTCCAAACAATTTAAAATTCGGCATGTATAGTTCCGATATCAAGCGGTTGCTTGGTAAACCGGTAGTAAGTTACAACAACGGCTACATTGAATATGAACTGGCCAATTACACACTCAGTTGTTGGTTCGAGTCCGGAAAATTGAATCAGATAGGTATTGCTCAAAAAGGAAGTCTCTAAGCGCCCGTTAAAGTTTCATGCCTTATTTTCTGCACTGTTTCCTGAAGCATCACATCTGTTTCAGTGGCTGCTACATCGAGCCATTTTTTCCTATCGGCTCCTTTGTAAAAGATTAATGCGTGCAGGGCTGTTGCCTTTGTCCAACGGTGAAAATGATACGCCTGTCCGGCAAAAATCTCGTCCATCACTTTTTCAAATGTCATTCCCAATTTATGGTTACGTTCCAGCACACGGCACTTTTCAGCCACATCACCCGATTCAAAAAGGCGGATAAAAAGCAATGAAATTTCTTTGGGCACTTCAATCTCAATCACCTCCAGTGCATTAGCAATGCTATCGCTGCGCTTCATTTGAAAAGCACTTTTTGCACGCATCATTTTGTCTCTATCATAGAGAAAAGCAAACATTTGTAACAGCGAATCGCGCAAATGATTTAGCTCCAGATGTAAAGCATCCACCAATATTTTTGCGGTGCTATGCTTCGCAGATTCCTCTATCATAAAATGAACCACAACGGCTTTATCAAGGTAAAGATGAATGAGTTCCAAATATTTTTTTCGGTCTTGCTCACCTGCACGAAACTGCGACAAACTCAAGGCGTGCAAAATATCCATCCGATACTCCGGTCTTGACCATAGTAATTCATCCAGCATCTTTACCGATTGGTGGTCTTCAATTCGGCCACTGAGCAATATCAGTTTCGACATCTGTTGATGGGTCAATCTGCTATGGAGGAGCAATTCGCGAATATCATGCACGGCAACTGCTCCTGAATCTTGTAGCGCTTCCAATACCAATCGTTCAAACTTCCTTTGTATAAAAAACCGGAGAAGCGGCTTAACCAATTTCGCATTTTTCACTCTGCCAGCCGCTGCAATAGTGGCTTTTACCACTTCTTCATTTTCATCGCTCAATAACCGGAGGAGTGGTTTATAAAAGGACTGAATACCCAAATCGCCAATAATTTCCGCAGCTGCCTTTCTTTCTGAGGCAACAGAAGACGCTATCAATGCAAGTAATTTCTGACCGGCAGTTACCACTGCATTAATTCCTCCGCTACTCATAAAACCCGTGATAGCGGCCTTCATGAGTCGGGTATCTTTTTCATCAAAAAACTCATCAAAGTTTTCCAGCTCATCCGGCTGCAACATGCATTTTGCTTTTACCGCTTCCGGTAACAAACTCACATCCGTCCTGTTGGAAATGATTTCTTCTATCTTGGGAAGTGCCGCACCAATCCGCCTGCGTTCCGCCAGTCGTAAAGCCTGCATTCGCACTTCTTCCTTCGGGTGCCCAAGCGCCATCAAAACCAAATCATTTTTATCCTCTTCGTAATTCTTGTCGGCCAGGTAAAGTACATAAATAGCCTCACCTACCTCCCCTGTCTGCACTTTCTGCTGCAACACCTGATAGGTTTTTGCATCGTTGAGGTTTATCTCCTGTCCTACAGAGTATCGTTTATTGAGAGCAGTTACCAAAGTTCGCACATACTCCTTATCGACTACGTAAATCATAACAACCCAAACAATGAGCAGCGTAAACAGTAAATAGCTTAGCAAAAAAAGATCGACCTTGCCTGAAAACTGTAATAAACTAAACAGCATAAAACCACTAAATGCCAAGGCAAAGGGGTCCATCACTCCCTTTACAATCGTATGCCCTTTCAATCGCAGGTGAGAAGCCAATGGCTGCATCAATGAGAGGAACACGGGATCCTGCAAAGATGTTTTTAATACTTCAGTGATGATGGCCATGAGCCCAAAAATGTATATGACCGTATGCTCATGGTGCGTGATGAACGGCAGAAAAATAATAGCTACTAAAAATACAAACAGAATAACGGGGCTAATAAGCAGAGAACCCTTTGTGCCAAGCAGATTAGTCAATCTACCTGTAAGCACCAACCGGATAACAATGGCCAACACCCGCCCACCGGCATAAAACATGGCTATGAAAGCGGCTAACTGTTCATCTGTTTTTGACTCTAATTTTATTTCTGAGTAGAAGGAGAAACTAATGATGGTTACACAAGTGACTACAATGAATGAGAGCAAGGCTACTGTAGCAATCATTCTGTTTCCAAAAAAACTTTTTGCAATATCTCTTACACTCGAGGTGGCATGCTCTGCATGAGCATGGTGGTGTTCATGCGCATGGGCTACCTGAATATCTAACTTGCCGGCCCGATGAAGGCGGTAATAAAAAACGAGTGACAGCAACACCGAAACAACAGAGATGAGCAATACGTTTTCGTTTTGTGTAAACTTTACGAGTATGGGAACAGCCGAATACCCTATCAATTTTGCAGGAATATCTCCGGCACCAATCATACCAAACAGGCGTTTGCTTTGCCGGATATCAAAGAGGAGGGCGGCAATTCCCCAAAACTCTAAATTGGTCAAGAGATAAATCACATAATACCAGCTGAACATCAGAAAGAGAAAGAGCGGTGCATTGGTAAGCATCAGCTCCATTCGGAAAAACAGGATACTGGCCGATACAAAAATGATAACCCCCAGTGCCAACACTTTTACAGAAAGTGCATGTTCAAACTTGCTGTATAGAAACCCGGTAAGCCAAAGCAGTAAGGCGGAAAACAGATATACTTTGGGGAGTTCGTTTACCGAAAAATGTTCCAGAAACATAGCGAAGGCCACAGTATTAAAAACCGCCACACCTACTCCCTGAAAAAACTGCATCCAAAAGAGATTACTGACCAACCAAGCCTCACTCTTACGTATATTAAACAGCTGCAGAATGTGATTCTTCATATCGACTATAGATATTGCTTTACAAAAGCGTAGATATTAAAGTGCGTATCGTTCATAGCTTGACTCATAGCCTGACGAATATGTTCCGTATCAATGTTTTTCATCCGGTGTTTTGCAATAATGCGTAGCGCCTTTTCAGTTAACAAAACAAGTTTCCTCCTTTGTGCCGCTTCTGATATTTCCAATTCTGAAAGATGAAGTTTGTCAATCAATTCAGTTATTCCTTTAGCCTCCACTGCTACTGTTTTAATCACAGGAATCAAGTCTTTACCACTTAGGTGCATCTGCGTTTCAAGTGAATTCACCATTGCATCTGCATCGGCACGGTCGGCTTTATTGATGACAAACAAATCGGCAATTTCCATGAGTCCTGCTTTCATCGCCTGCACGCTATCACCCGACTCTGGCACCAACACCACAACTGTTGTGTCGGCCAATCCTGCAATCTCGACTTCGCTTTGTCCCACCCCCACTGTTTCAATAAAAATGTAATCAAACGTAAAAGAGCGCATTACCTCAACCACTTCCATAATTTTATCGCTCAAGCCCCCCAATGAACCACGTGATGCCACCGAGCGGATAAACAAATCGGGATTATTAAAATGAGCGCTCATGCGCAATCTGTCTCCCAGCAAAGCGCCCAGATTAAACGGTGACGATGGGTCTACTAACACCAACCCTATTTTCTTCCCTTGACTCAATAAAACACCAATCACAGCGTTCAACAAAGTGCTTTTACCGGCACCGGGTGGACCGGTGAGGCCAATCAAAGGAATTTTGTGCGTGTGCAAACTTTGAAGTAACTCTTCGAAACCATCCGCTTCGTTCTCTACCAGCGATATAGTGCGGGCCAGGGTTTTAAAATCGTTTATAGTGTGGTTATTCAAGTCTTGTATGTTTGTAGCAATCAAAAAAGAAACAGAAATTCAATTGCCGAGTGAATAAAATCAAATCTAAGGTTTCTTTAGAGTGGCTGGTCGTATTTTGTTGCCTGCTGATTTTTGCCGGACTGGTGTCATCCAGGGCTGTCATCAGTATAGGGATGATAGTGCTCTTTTTGGCCGTGCTATTGCAAAACGGCATTAAAAATACCTGGAGCGCCTATTGCCGACCCGGAGTACAAACGCTACTTCTGATACTCTTTCTTGTTGTGTTTGTTTCGGGTTTATGGTCCGATAACAAAACAGAATGGCTCAGCTGGGTACGCATAAAACTTCCCTATCTCTTTATACCGCTATCCTTTGCCGGGCTAAAGCAATTTAGCCCTAAACAATTTGCTGTTATTCTGTATGGGTTTGTGTTGGCTATTGTTGGCAGTACTTGCTTCGTGCTGGGCAATTATGCGCTACACTATCAGGAAATCAATCAATCCTTTTTAAGTGGCGGTGGCATTCCTGTTCCTTTCAGCCATATAAGACATACCCTGATGCTTGCTTTTGGTTTTGCAGCGTGTGTTTACATGATAGAGAATAAGTTGATTGTATTTCACGTAAATGAAAAATGGTTGCAGCTTTTCCTGGCGATATTCTCCTTTGTTGCCTTACACATTTTAACGGTGCGAAGCGGATTGCTGGCCTTATACATTGGCTGCGCAGTATATCTGATTCACTTTATTGCCAGCAGGAAAAAATATATGCTTGGGGCAGCAATCACTAGTGTTTTGGTGATTCTTTTGTGTGTGGCATACATCAGCCTACCCAGCTTACAGAATAAAATAAAATACATGAAGTATGATTTGGAGCTATACCAAAATGGACAGTTTGCTAATACCAATGACGGTGTGCGTCTGGTATCGCTACAAGTTGGGATAGAAGTGTGGAAGCAAAATATATGGTTAGGCACCGGAGCCGGAGATTTGAAAGCAGCCTGCATGAAAGTATTTGATGAAAAGTATCCTCAATTGAACGACTTCAGCAGAAAGTTACCTCACAATCAATTCCTTTGGGTGCTGGCATCCTGCGGAGTGTTTGCCTTTTTGCTTTTTGTGATGGCTGTTGTTTCGCCCTTGTTTATTCGACCGGATGGCAAAAACTGGCTATACATCGCATTTCATTTAATGATGCTCAGTTCATTTTTGTTTGAACATACTTTAGAAGAACAAATTGGAACCGGTTTTTATGTGCTTATGTTTATGGTCTTAATCAAACACTTGGACCACCCCACCGAACCATGAAATCTATCTCGCTAGTCATTATTACGTTTAATGAAGAGGCTAACATTGAACAGTGCATTAAAAGCACGGGTGATATTGCGGACGAAATCATTGTTGTAGATTCTTTCTCAACGGACAAAACGTGTGAGATTGCCACAGCATGCGGAGCACGTGTACTACAACACAAATTTGAAGGGCATGTGCAACAAAAAAACTGGGCCAAAGAACAAGCCCGGTGTGACTGGGTGCTTTCGCTCGATGCCGATGAGACATTAGACTCTGTGTTGTTTTCGGAGATAAAAAAATGGAAACATATCGAGCAATATCACACACGGGCTTAATACTAAACCGACTAAATTTTTTTTGCGGAAAACCATATAGAACCTTTGGTTGGTATCCCGACAAAAAAATAAGACTCTGGAAAAAGGAGCTGGGGACTTGGAAAGGAGTAAACCCACACGACCAATTGGTGATGAACCGAAAAGAACCTACCAAAGCCCTGCGCGGTCATATTTTACATAACACTTATCCCACGCGCGAATCCTTTCTGGAGCAACGCGAGAAATTTGCCAATATCGCAGCACTGCACATAAAAGAAGAGAACATTTTGTTTCTTCTATTCAAATTGATTTTCAGTGCGCCTTACAAGTTCTTTCGTTGTTATATACTTCACTTTGGGGTGATAGAAGGTTTCAATGGGTGGTTCATTTGCTATCATTTAAGCCGCGAGGTTTTTTTGAAATACTACCGGGCCATTAAATACAAATTCTCGTAAACATAGGTTTTGATGCAAAGCGTGCTTTAAACAACAGCACGGGGCTCGGTAACTACTCGCGCAATCTGATTAACGGATTACTCAGCCATTTTCCGGAAAACGAATATGTGCTTTATAGTCCCTCTGTTTCCGAGCCGTTTATAAATAACTTAAAAGAGAGCTATCGTATCCGGCTGCCGGAAAAAATATGGCACAGAACGTTTGGAAGTTGGTGGCGTAGCTGGGGAGTAAGTGATGCCATTGCTCAGGAGCACACAACCATTTTTCACGGTTTGTCCAATGAGATACCGTTTGGAATAAACCGCGCTCGCACGAAAACAGTAGTAACCATTCACGACCTTTTATTTCTGGAGTATCCGGAACACTACCCCTCTTTTGATAGAAAAATATACGAGGCCAAAACAAGATACGCTGGCAAGCAAGCGGATAAAGTCATAACTGTTAGTGAAGAAACAAAACGAGATTTGATAATACGATATAGAGTTCCTGCCGAAAAAATTGAAGTCGTTTATCCAATTGTCTCCATACCAAGTACTGCACAACCTATCCATGTTCCGTCCCCTTATATTCTGAATGTGGGCTCTTTGGTAGCGCGAAAAAACCAAAAGCGCTTGATTGAAGCTTATGCCCTTATTGAAAAAAATGTGCAGGAGGAATTATGGATAGTTGGCTCAGGACCATTGAAACAAGAGTTAGGGCAATTGATAAATCAGTTAAAACTGGGAGCCAGAGTAAAAGTGATAACCGGACTACACAATCAAGTTCTGGCGGCTTTATATAAAAACGCCACTGCATTTATATACCCCAGTTTGAAGGAAGGCTTTGGTATGCCAATCGTAGAAGCACTACTTTCCGAAATTCCGGTGGTAGCCTCTGCGGGTGGTGCCATAGAGGAAGCGGCAGGACCCGGTTCATTATTTTGCGACCCACAATCTTCTCCAGAAATTGCTCAGCAAATCACACGAGTGTTAAACGACAAAAGACTTCGTCAAGAAATGATTAGCAGCGGTGTTATTCATGCCCAAAAAATGAATAGTAAAAATCTATCCGAGCAGTTAATGGCTGTATATAACAGCATGCTGTAATGCAACTTTTTTAGAACGATTAGCTAACAGCTCTTCATGTTGTACCTAAAATAAAATACGGTATTGTCTATTGATTATGACAATTCCGTATTCAGTATACCGTGAAGGCTCATTAAAGTTTGCGAATTACTTCTGTTTCTTCAAATACTTCAATGATATCGCCTCCTTTAATGTCTTGGAAGTCTTTAATCTGTAAACCGCACTCCATGCCGCTCACCACTTCTTTCACATCATCTTTAAAGCGCTTGAGCGATGCCAGCGAACCATTATGTATCACAATACCTTCGCGAATCACACGCACTTTGCTGCTACGCAATACTTTGCCTTCGCGTACAAAACAACCGGCAATCGTACCTACTTTGCTTACATGTATGGCCTCGCGCACATCTATGTTTCCTATTATTTTTTCTTCAATAGTAGGCTCCATCAATCCTTCCATAGCGCTCTTCACATCTTCTATGGCCTTATAAATAATAGAGTAAAGCTTAATTTCTATGTTTTCGTTTTCAGCCAGTTTCTTCGCACTTACCGAAGGACGAACATTAAATCCAATGATGATAGCATCGGTGGCGGCAGCCAGGTTTACATCGGCTTCTGAAATTTGACCCACCCCGCGGTGAATTACTTTTACTTGAATTTCTTCAGTAGAAAGTTTCAGAAGCGAGTCGGTCAATGCCTCTACAGAACCATCCACATCTCCCTTTATAATCAGATTCAGCTCTTTAAAGTTGCCCAAGGCCAAGCGTCTTCCAATCTCATCCAACGTAATGTGTTTCTTCGTGCGAATACCGGTTTCGCGTTCCAGCTGAGCGCGCTTAGTTGCCAACTCTTTTGCTTCCGCTTCACTATCAAAAACTTTAAATCGCTCACCGGCTTGTGGAGCACCACTTAAACCTAATAGTTGCACGGGTGAAGATGGACCTGCTGCTTCAATTTTTGAACCCAGGTGATTAAACATGGCTTTCACACGACCCTGATAAGGTCCGCAAACCAGAATATCTCCGCGCTTCAATGTTCCGGCATCTACCAGCACAGTAGCGGTGTATCCACGACCTTTATCCAACGTAGCTTCTATCACCGAGCCACTTGCATTCTTGTCCGGATTTGCTTTTAAATCCAGCAAATCTGCTTCTATCAAAATCTTATCCAGCAGAGCGTCTATGTTTAATCCCTTTTTAGCCGAAATCTCCTGGCTCTGGAATTTACCACCCCATTCTTCCACCAAGATATTCATCTGCGAAAGCTGCTCCCGAATTCGATCAGCATTCGCACCATCTTTATCAATTTTATTGAATGCAAATATCATCGGCACGCCCGCACTTTGTGCATGGTTTATAGCCTCTTTAGTTTGTGGCATCACTGCATCATCGGCTGCAATTACAATCACGGCTACATCGGTAACCTTTGCTCCTCTGGCACGCATAGCGGTAAACGCCTCGTGGCCGGGAGTATCCAGAAAGGTAATCTTACGACCGCTGTTGGTTGTTACCTCATAGGCACCGATGTGCTGTGTAATTCCTCCGGCTTCTTTGGCTACCACGTTTGCTTTACGAATAAAGTCAAGCAAGGATGTTTTACCGTGGTCCACGTGACCCATGATGGTAACAATAGGCGCCCGTGATTTTAAATCTTCAGGCTTATCTACTTCTTCTTCTTTAAATGCAGTAGTTTCCTCTGCGCTCTGAAACTCTACTTCAAATCCATGTTCGCCTGCTACCAATTCCAAAATCTCCGCATCTAAGCGTTGATTTAACGATACCATCACCCCCAACTGCATACAAGTTGTAATGACCTGAACGGCCGGCACATTCATCAAACTGGCCAACTCACTCACGGTCATAAACTCAGTTACCTTCAGTTTGCCATGGTCTTGTGCGGCTTCCTGAGCAGCCATTTTTTCCTGGATAGCTTCTCGTTTTTCTCTGCGGAATTTAGAACGATCGCTCTTAGAAGTTTGAGCCTGAATCTTGGCCATAGTGGCCCTGATTTTTTCTTCAATCTGTTTCTCCGTAATTTCCGGAGTGCCACCTGCAGCTGGTGTGTTAGTGGTTGGTTTTTGGTCTCTTCGTTTCTGAAAATTCTCTACCTTCTTATCGTAATATTGATCATCAAGCGGTGCGCGCTCTTTCTTTTTAATCAGCTTTCTTTCGCGAACTTTTTTCTCGCCCGATGCAGGTGCTGCTTCCTCTTTCTTTTTAGGCTTAGCTTCAAACTGCTTGAGATCTATACGACCTACTTCCTTGATACCATCAATGGTTTGATATTTGGTTTCAATTTTTTCGGAAGCCTCCGGCTCTGCTTCTGCCTTGTTGCGCACGAGCACTTTGTCATCTACAGGCTTTGCTACCACTACCGGTGCTTTCTCTTCTTCTACTGCTTCTTCTTTTTTCTTTTTGGCAGCTGCCTTCTTTTTCTTTTCGGCATCCAAATCCACTTTGTCCACCACCTTTAGCTCCACCACTGCTTTTTTGCGGGCCGAAATCATTTCGGGGGCTTCTTCCTCCGTTTCTTTTGCCTTGGTTTTTTGTGCCAGATTATTTTTAACCAGCACTTCCTTTTCTTCTTCCACAACCTTTTTGGAAACAACAGGTGCCTCCACTACCGGTGTTATTACCTCTTCCTTCTTATTGGCTGTGTCTGCGGCTTGTTTAATAGCCTTATCGCTTCCGAACTCCTTGTCCAGAATCGCAATCTGCTCAGGCGTGAGCTTAGTGGTAGGCTTATTATCTACCTCGTGTTTAGCTTTTTTGAGCGTTTCCACAATGTGTTCGAGCGACACATTGTAAGTGCTGGCAGCTTTTGCTAATCGTAATGCTTTTACTTCTTCGGCCATATGTTGGTTTATCTGTTATCTATATATCTATAATCTGTAAGCCGGCTGCAATACAGATTACAGCTATAGGCTACAGAAAACCTTTTTGTATAGTTCCAATGCTTGTCATGGCACTATACGGTACTATTTCTCTTCCTGAAATTCGCTTTCCAGTATCTTGCGAATTTCAAGAATGCTCTCTTCCTCCAGGTCGGTTCTGCGAACCAACTCATCATCGCTCAAAGCGAGAACGCTTTTGGCGGTATCACAACCTATCTTCTTCAGCTCATCAATCATCCACTCTTCAATTTCATCGCTAAATTCATCCAGGTCAATATCGTACTCTTCCTCGTCCCCTTCTTCGTTTTCACGATACACATCAATTTCGTAACCTACAAGACGGCTGGCTAGCTTAATGTTAACACCGCGCTTACCTATAGCCAACGAAACCTGATCCGGCTCCAGATACACAGAAATCCGCTTCTTGTCCTGGTCTATATCCAATGAATTTATTTTAGCGGGGGCCAATGCTCGCTGAACCAGCAATTGCAGGTTCTGAGTATGGTTGATGATATCGATATTTTCGTTTTTGAGCTCGCGTACAATACCATGTATACGAGAACCTTTTACCCCTACGCATGCACCTACCGGATCAATGCGGTCGTCAAAACTCTCCACTACCACTTTTGCTTTTTCACCAGGCTCGCGCACAATATTTCTAATGACAATCAAGCCATCAAAAATTTCCGGCACTTCTCCTTCCATCAATTTAGAAAGGAAGGATGCATCGGTTCTGGAAAGTATAATTACGGGAGTTCCGTTTCTAATGTCCACGCGTTTTACCACGGCACGAACGGTTTCCCCTTTTTTGAAAAAATCTGTTTTAATCTGCTCTGATTTGGGCAAAAGCAACTCATTACCTTCTTCGTCCAACAGCAGGATTTCTTTTTTCCAAACTTGATATACTTCAGCAGAAAGTATTTCGCCTATTCTATCCTTGTATTTTTTGAAAACTTCATCCTTCTCCAAATCGCCCACGCGCGAAGCCAAAGTTTGGCGAGCGGCAAGTATGGCTCTACGGCCAAAACTCTCCAATTCAATTTTTTCGTAGGTTTCTTCACCAATATCAAAATCCTCTTCAATTTTCTGCGCCTCTGATAAGCCAATCTGAGTGATTGGATTCTCTACCGCATCATCAGCCACAATTTCACGCTTGTGCCAAATTTCCAAATCTCCTTTATCGGTATTTACGATAATGTCGAAGTTATCTACATCGCCATATTTCTTGCGCAGCAGTGTACGGAAAACATCCTCCAACACCTTCATCATGGTGGGGCGGTCAATGTTTTTCATTTGCTTGAACTCGGAGAACGAGTCTATAAGACCTATACTATTCATAACCTGTATTTTTTATGGTTTGTGTGATATGAATTTTAAAAATTAAATACCAAAACGGATCTCTTTATTTCGGAATATTTCAATTCAAACTCCGGAAGGTTTTTTTGTTCTTTAGGAGCGTCCTCTTTCTGCTTTTTTTTGCTTTTTTCTTCTTTCACTTCAGTTAAAACAATTCTATCGTCATGCACGGCTACCAGTTGCACCAGTAGCATTTCTCCATTTATTTTCAGCACTTCCAGTTTTCGGCCAATTCTACGTTTATATTGGCGGGGCACTTTAAGCGGATTACTCATCCCCGGACTGCTCACCTCCAAAATGTAGTTGTCGGGAACCAAACCACTTCCATCCAAATTAGCCTCCACAAACCTGGATACCTGCGCACATTCATCAATGTGAATCCCGGTATCGCTATCTACAAAGACCTCTATCTTTTTACCCATCGAAAATTTGATTTCCACGAGAAATAAATTTCTCTCGGTTAAGAATGGCAACAGCCATTCTTCCATTTTCGATTTTACAATTTCAAAATTCATCTTTCCGCTTCTACCTTCAAAATACTGCTTTTAGCCCTGGCACAATTGTCGCCCTAAAAAAGCGAGAGGGGACTCTCGTCCCCTCTTCCAATCACTAAATGCGGTGCAAATATGCGCTTTATGTTGTGAAAAGCAAATTTATTATGCATGCCCCCTTTGCGGAGCTGCATAGTAGTTGCTCTTTACTTTTTTTCAATCAGCACTTCTTTCACTTCTTCCTTTCCGTCTGTATTGTCGATGGTTATTACTTTCTGTTTAGTGCCGTCTTGTATATGCACCTTTACATTTTCCCCTTCCTTTTTAACATCTACAGTGCCGTGATAGTAGTCATCCTCCTTGCTTTTCCCCTTATTGACTTCTACATCTTCCGCTTCTTCCTCCTTCATAAAGTGATTTTCTCCTCTTAGGCATTTCACTTTCCCGCCTTCAGTGGTCCAGGTAGTGTTGTTAAAATAGGTATCGTCATAAGCAGCATTGCCTTTTACGGTGGCTGCCCAATTATCGATGTTATCGGCAAATGACACTTGTTTACCTTCCGGTATGGCAATGCGAATCTTCATGCTTTGTGCACGCCATTTTCCTTTGCCATCCAGTAACAACAGTGCCGGCAAGCTAACCACCGAATCGGTTTGCATTACCTTATAAACCAGGTAAGATGAGTTTTTATGAGCGTCTTCTTTATTGCTTCCACGGCTACTGGTGAATGTGTAAACGTAAAACGAATCATTGGGAGATGGAATAAGCTGCAGCGATGGTTCACCAATGGTTATTTTATCAAGCCCCTGTACATCTTCTCCATTTACTTCAAAACCAAACAGAGATATGTTCCAATTATCATGCGTATCCTGTTGATCGTTCTCCCCTGCGTATCTATTGCCTGAAGTATCGCTGAGCTGCACAACCAGATGGCCCGCAGGTGGCTGCATTAAGGCAACTTCCTCCTTAATGGTAGCAGAAGCCTTATAGCTATTTCCAACTTTAAATCCCGCCAAAATCAACAAAAAAACGCCTGCCCACCAAGTAGCTAACAACACCCATTTAAGCGGTCTAACTTGTGTGCGTTTGCCAAAAACCAGGCGCACCAGGCTATAAACCGCTACCGATACAATCGACCCAAAAAACAGGATAAGCCCCAGCTTGAATAGGAATATGGTATTGGCACCATCAAAAAGTATGTTGGGTACTTGTGTAAACAAACCTCCTCCAACAATACTTAATCCGAAAAGGGAGGCAATCAGGACAGCCAAGGCGAATAAACCAGCAAACGCAATGACGCCTACTACCACTTTTGCAATGCCAACCAGAATAGTCAGCAAAAGATGTCCTATTTTTTCAAACAAGGTGTTGCCAGAGGTAAAATCACGTAAGGATTCAGCGGCTCTGTTGGCACCGTCTTTAATCTCCTTTTCTATCGTGCTCACATTTACCGGCTCTCCCTTCATTTGCAGTTTTTCTGCTGCTGTATCGGCTTCAGGTATTACTATCATTAAAATAAGATAGAGAATAATCATGGTGCCGAAGCTCAAAAAACAAAGGCCTACAAAAATCAACCGCAACCACACAGGGTCATCCACACCAAAATAATGACACAAACCGGATATAACTCCGCTTACCTTTTTATCGTCCGGGTCGCGGAATAGTCTTTTTTTAACAGGAGCAGTAGCAGGTTCAGGCCTTTGTTGTGTTGTTTGGGTTTGCTCTTCGTCACCGGCAATATCTTCCGGTTTGCCCATAATGGCAATTACTTCGTTTACATCGTCTATGTTTACTACCTGCTTACCCATCGTGTTTCTGGCTGCAAGCATTTCTGCCATACGGGCTTCAATATCATTTAAGATTTCGGCCCGCTCCGTTTCATTACTGAATTTGTGGCGCAAAGCCTCCAGATAATTATGCAATACTTCATACGCATTTTCATCAATGATGAATGCCATGCCCGCCAGATTAATATTGATAGTCTTTTTCATTGTTTATTGGGTATTTGTGTTTTGAGAAATAATAAGATTCACCGATGCGGTCAATTCTTTCCATCCTTCAGTAAGCTCTCGCAGGAAGAGCTTGCCGTCTTCGGTGAGGGTAAAATATTTGCGTGGTGGTCCACTCTGTGACTCTTCCCAGCGGTAAGCCAACAATCCTTCATTTTTAAGGCGTGTAAGTAAGGGGTAAAGGGTTCCTTCCACAATAAGCAGTTTGCCGGCTTTCATCTTTTCAATAATCTCTGTTGGGTAGTGCTCTCCGTCACTTAGTATGGAAAGGATGCAGAACTCCAGCACTCCTTTTCTCATCTGAGCCTTTGTGTTTTCTATGTTCATGTCGTTCGATTTTTTTTAGAATGGGGGCAGAAGAAAATTACAATTGAAATTTCAGCGTAAGCAAAAAGGGCGTGGTGGCTTCTGCTGTTTTCAGATGGATACGATTTATCTGCTCTTCTACATACCTTTTTAGTTCAGGATTGGAGGCGTTCAGCTCCAATAGGCTAACCTTACCGGTGGTGTCTACCTGCAGCATAGCCTTCACTATATTTTCCTCGGAGTTGCTTCGGATAAACCCGGGGAAACCGATGGCCTCTGTAAGCTGTTGGGTTACATTTGGGTATACTTTTGTTTCGGTCGATTCTTTTACGGAATTGGCGAAAGTTGCTCCCGCAAGGGCCGAAAACAGTACAGACAATACAATTAACTTAAAAGGGATTGATTTCATATTCTGAATTTTGGTTTTAAAAAGAGCAGCCGTAACCGGCTACTCTTTTGCTTTTGTTTATCGCTTAGCTATACAAGGAAAAGAACGATATGTGCGTTGCCAGCTAATTGACGATACAAAGATATGTTTATTTAAAGGTATTATGCAATACATAATACTATATAACTTAAAAACAATTCATAATATATTGATTTTGAGTATATAAATTTTATTCGCTAATTTAGGGTGAGCCTAAAAAGAGAGTTTATTAATCATAAAAATAGACCATTTGTAGTGCAAAATATCCGTTGGAAGTGATTTGTGTTAAGAAAACATGGCACGATTTTACTCTCAATACCGCATTTTTGAAACTTAAAAACTAACCCGATTATGAAGAAACTTTTACTCTATGGATTACTGATTGCCCTGTGTGGTCAAGTGAACGCTGCAGAAAATGAACCTGCCAAAACCAAACCAAAATTCACCTTAGGCGGTGATGGTATCTATCTAAAAGATTCTACGTGGCGGATTGGTGGATATGCCGGTTTAACAGTAAGCCAGGTAGCCTTGTACCAATGGGCGCCTGGAGGCAGCAATAACTTTGCGTTTCTGGTAAGCGCAAACCTATATGCCAACTATAAAAAAGAAAAATGGTTTTGTGATAATGGGTTCGATGCCAAATGGGGTATGGTGGCCAATGGGCTCATCCGAAAATCGGCTCTGGCAAAAAGAAACTTTCAAAAAAACATTGACTACATCGCCATTAAAACCAATATGGGCTACGAGGTATCCAAGGCCTTATTTGTCGGTTTTCGATTTTCGGCTGAGAGCCAAATTACCAGAAGCTATGACTACTCGCTCACCGATACTTCTGGAGGACGTTTCAGAAAATTTACGATTTCAAAATTTGGCGCCCCCGCTATTATCACTATCGGTCCTGGTATTACTTGGAAACCGAAAGATTATTTCACCTTGTTTGTTTCACCAGTAGGGGGCAAAATGACTTTTGTATCTAAAGACAGACCCATGCGCGATACCACTACAGCGATTGATGGAACACTGGTAGACAACTATTACAATGATGTGGATGAAACTCGCTTTGGCTTGCAGGCTGGTAAGTCATTTATGGGAGAGTTGGGACTCGATCTCGATTTACTTTTCCAAAAAGACATCGTAAAGAATGTAAACTGGAAAAGTCATCTGAATGTGTATGTAACCTATATGAACAAAGGATATAATACAGAACTGCCGACTTATTACTCAGCACAAGATTCGCTGGGCTACATGAGCATAAAGCCGGAAACGAAACACATTCCCGTAGTCCGCTGGGATAACGACATTATTTTTAAAGTAAACAAGTTTTTGAGTGCTACGTTAAACACCCGTTTCGTTTATCAATATAATGCGCAAGTGCCTATCGATACGAAGAATAATCAAACAAAAGCGAAAGGCCCGGATGGAATTACGGACAATGATAAATCAGGAAAGACCATCACCGCTTTCAACAAGTTGCAGATATATGAACAATTTGGAATCGGACTTGCCTTTAAGTTTTAATAGCCTACAAGTTTAATTTTTTAAGCCCTGTTGCAACCTAACATGCAGCAGGGCTTTTTTATGGCTTAACATTTTTTGAGTTTAAAGATTGACGCTCCATATAATTTTGGCAACTCAAAAAAACACAATATGGACATAGGTGCCTTAAACGAACGAATCAAACAGGAAAGTGAATTTGTTGAGTTATTGAATATGGAGCTCGGCAAAGCAATTATAGGGCAAAAGTATATGGTTGAGCGCCTGATGCTGGCCCTACTATCCAACGGACATATTCTACTCGAAGGAGTGCCGGGTTTGGCAAAAACACTGGCTATTAAATCATTGGCGTCTGCCATCAATGGCAAATTTTCACGCATACAATTTACACCCGATTTGCTGCCGGCCGATTTGATAGGCACTATGATTTACAATCAAAAGGAAAATGATTTTGCAGTAAAGAAAGGGCCGGTGTTTGCCAACTTTGTACTAGCCGATGAAATAAACCGCGCTCCGGCAAAAGTTCAATCGGCCCTGCTGGAAGCCATGCAAGAAAAGCAGGTGACCATTGGCGAAAATACTTACAAACTGGAAGAACCCTTTTTGGTATTAGCCACTCAAAACCCAATTGAACAAGAGGGCACCTACCCGCTACCCGAAGCACAGGTAGACCGATTTATGCTGAAGGTAATTATCACTTATCCCAAGAAGGAAGAAGAACAGTTAATTATTCGCCAAAATCTTTCGTTGGAAAACAAACCAATACAGGCTGTAGTCAATAAGGAAACCATCACCCGCGCCAGAAACACGGTGCGCGAGGTATACATGGACGAAAAAGTGGAGCGCTACATTTTGGATATTGTGTTTGCTACCCGCAAACCGGAAGACTACAAACTACAAAAGATTAAGAGTTTTATTACGTATGGTGGTTCACCGCGCGCCAGCATCAATCTGGCCCTGGCTGCCAAGGCTTATGCCTTTATCAAACACAGAGGATATGTAATACCCGAAGATGTGCGGGCCGTTTGTTATGATGTTATGCGTCATCGCATTGGATTAACCTATGAGGCAGAAGCTGAAAACGTAACCACCGAACAAATAATCAGTGAGATACTAAATGCAGTGGAAGTGCCTTAGTCATTAATGCAAAAGCCCATTCTATAGTAAGAGAAAATGGACAGCGAGGAGAAAAGAAAGAAATTACGAAGAATAGAAATCCGGACGCGCAAATTATCCAATCAGGTGTTTGCCGGAAGCTATCACTCTGCCTTTAAGGGCCGTGGTATTTCTTTCAGTGAGGTGCGCGAATATCAATATGGTGACGATATTCGGATGATTGACTGGAACGTAACCGCGCGCAATCGAAAACCATTTGTAAAGGTGTTTGAAGAAGAGCGGGAACTGACAGTGATGCTACTGATAGATGTGAGTCAGTCCTCCTTCTTTGGAACAAAAACGGAGTTTAAAAATCACATCATAGCCGAAATCAGCGGTGTGCTTGCCTTTTCGGCCATTACGAATAATGATAAAGTGGGCGTGCTGTTTTTCAGCGATGTGGTGGAAAAATTTATTCCACCCAAAAAAGGAAAGAGCCACATCATGCGCATCATTTCCGAGATCTATGATTTTCACCCGAAGCAAACAGGCACCAACATTGCCGAAGCATTGAAATACTTTAACAATGTGGTAAAGAAAAAATGTATCGCCTTCTTGCTCTCCGACTTTATGGATACCGGATTCAAAGATGCTTTGAATATATCGGCCAGAAAACATGATTTAATCGGGCTGCACATTTATGACGAACGCGAATCCAAGCTCACTGATGCCGGTTTGGTTCAGATGCGCGATGCCGAATCGGGCCAGGAGTTTTGGGTGGATACTTCCGACAAAAAACTACGGGAAGCTTACGCTAAACATTTTGAAGAAAACCGAAAAGCTGCCAGAGAAATTTTTGGGAAAAGCGGGGCTCAACTTGAAAGCATCCACACGGAGGACAACTACGTGATTTCGCTCATGAATATGTTTAAAAGGAGGGCCGGTAAAAGATGAAAAGGAAAGAGGTAAGTTTGATAGCACTACTACTTTGTAGCACTTTTTCATTCGCCCAAACCATTTCTGCCAGTTTAAAAGCAGATAGTAGTCACATTCAAATTGGTGACCATTTAACTTTACAGTTACAAGTGGATTACAGCAAAAGTGTAATACCGCAGCTCCCCTCACTGAAAGACACCATCGGCAATCTCGAAGTTGTTGCTGTGCATGCTACGGATACAACTACAACAGGCGATAAGATAACGCTCACTCAAAATATAGTTGCATCTGCCTACGATTCCGGAACATTCCGGGCGGGGCCTGTTCCCATCATATTTATTCAAAATGGGATAAGCGATACGCTGTATTCAAATGCCGTTTGGATTAACGTAAACACGCTGGATGTAGACACCGCTAAACCATTTAAACCCATTAAAGCGCCACTCAAGGTACCGTATACCTGGAACGAATTTCTGTGGGTGATTATTCCGGTCTTGTTTCTCATCATGCTGGCTATTGCCGGGTATCTAATGTGGAAAGAGCAGCAAAAAAAGAAACCGGTTTTGTATACCAGACCAGTTCCTAAAGACCCACCGCACATCTGGGCAATTAAAGAATTGAAAAAACTGGAAGAAGAAAAAGTATGGCAGAAGGATGAAGTGAAATTGTATTACTCGCGACTCACTGAAATACTTCGGCTTTATCTGGAGTATCGCTACCGATGGTTTGCACTGGAAGAGACCACCGAAGAAATTGAAGCACGCATCAGCGATTACATTACCAAGGAAAAAGCAAAGGAAATGCTCTTGGAAGTATTGCGAGCTGCAGATCTGGTAAAATTTGCCAAAGTACTTCCGATGCCTAACCATAATCTGTCCGTTATGGAAACTGCTTACAAATTTATTGAGTGGACGAAGCCGGAAGAAGAAAATGAAAACAAGAAAAGTGTAAAGACCACCTAGTATGTTTAACCATTTGACACACATAGAGTTTGCAAACAGCTGGGTGCTTTACCTGCTACCTGTAGTTCTATTGTGCGCTATTGGATGGTGGTATTTCATAGCCCACCGCAATCTGACAGCTGTTAAGATTTCTTCCGCAAAAGCTTTTCAGGGATTCACGAATCCGTTGAAAGGGCGATTGAAAAAATACTTGCCTCTAATGCGTGTATTGGCTTTGGTGTTTTTGTTGCTCGCGCTCGCTCGGCCACAGACCAGCTATGACGAAGAAAAAGTAACTACGGAGGGTATTGACATTGTACTGGCAATTGACGTTTCCACTTCCATGCTCGCACAGGATTTTAAACCTAATCGCCTGGAAGCAGCTAAGAGAGAAGCTGCGGCCTTTACAGACGGACGTCCACACGACCGAATTGGATTAGTCGTTTTTGCAGGAGAAAGTTTTTCGCAGTGTCCGGTAACCATTGACCACAAGATTGTGAAAAAACAATTGGAGAACATTAAGAACGGCCTGCTGGAAGACGGTACGGCAATAGGTATGGGTTTGGCTACCGCTGTTCAGCGATTGAAAGACAGCGAATCAAAAAGTAAGGTTGTCATCTTGATGACTGATGGAGTCAATAACAAAGGACTCATTGACCCGGCCACCGCCTCTGATATTGCTATGCAGTATAACGTTAGAGTTTACACCATTGGAGTAGGTACCAACGGGCAAGCCATGACTCCGCTAGGCATGTATCCAAATGGCCAACTTGCTTTCCAGTTGGCAGAAGTTCAAATAGACGAAGACATACTCAAGGACATCGCCAAAAAAACAGGTGGACAATATTTCAGAGCCACTAATAACAAACGACTGAAAGACATTTATAAGCAGATTGATAAACTGGAAAAAACAAAAATTGAAGTAAGTGCTTATGAACGCAAAACTGAGAAATTTCATGCATTTGCACTGCTGGCGTTACTGAGCATTATTGTTGAAATTATAGCTCGTTACTTTCTTTTAAAGAGTATACCGTGAAGAACAAAGCGATAGTTAATCTGTGGTTACTGGTATTGCTTATACCAATAAGCATCGTATTGGTGCTGTTGCAGGAGCAGGCTTTTCGGTTTGAGCACAAAACCTATTTATGGCTATTGGCTGGCGTAATCCCTGCGCTCATTTTATTTTTTGCCTATCAAAACTGGAAACAAAAAAAACAAAGTGCCTTTGCGGCTGAGCCTTTGTTTTCCCAACTCGCTAGCGGTATTTCTTATGGCCGGCAAGTACTTAAGTTCCTGCTGCTGATGCTGGCTTATGAATTAGTCGTCATTGGATTTGCGAATCCGCAAATCGGCACCCGCCAGGAAAAAGTAAAGCGGAAGGGAATTGATGTAATGATTGCGATTGACGTTTCGAATTCTATGATGAGCGAAGATGTGAAACCGAATAGGCTGATGCGGGCCAAAAATTTTGTGAGCAATTTTATGGATGAGCTGAAAAACGATCGGTTGGGTATGATTGTATTCGCAGGAAAGGCCTATCAGCAAATGCCTCTAACGGTAGATTATAGTGCCGGCAACATGTATCTCAAAAGCATTAATACCAACCTGGCACCTACCCAGGGAACCGATATTGCCGAAGCTATTACACTAGCTATGGAAGCCTTTCCGGAAGAAGATGAAGGGAAAAGCAAAGCGCTTATCATTATTACGGATGGAGAAGACAACGAAGGAGGCACAGATGAGGCGATAGCAGCAGCCGTGAAAAGCGGAGTGAAGATATTTACCCTTGGTGTGGGCACCGATAATGGAGGACCTATTCCAATCGGAAATGACTTTAAGCGAGACGAAAGCGGAAACATTGTGTTATCCAAAATGAATCCGGAGATGCTCCGCGAAATTGCCGATAAGGGAAATGGAAAATACTTTCAGCTCGGCAGCGGAAAAGAAGAGATGGATGCCATACTGCGCGAATTAGGCGGCATCAGCAAAAAAGAAATGGAAGAGTTGGTTTTTACTGATTATGACGACCAGTTTTTTTGGTGCCTTTTGTTGGCCCTTATCTTCCTTTTAACTGAATGGTTTATACCGGAAAAAAAGAACGGTCTATCCGTAAAGAGCAAACTCGTATGAAGAAATTAATGAATGCCATGCAGGAGATAAAGGCGAGTAAACGTTTGCTGCCAAGCCTGATTGTATTAGTCTGCTTGTGTATGCACACACACGCACAGTTGCCATTTTCTACAGCGCCCGAAAAAGTAGCAACACGAAATGGCAACAAGCAGTTTGAGAAGGAAAATTATGCAGAAGCGGAAGCGGATTACAAAAAGGCCTTGGACAAAAAGAACAACATGCCCGAAGCCAACTTCAACCTGGGCGATGCACAATATCAGCAAAAACGATACGAAGAAGCAGAAAAACAATTTACTCTTTCTGCCAAAACCAATAGTGATAAAAGTGTGCAGGCCAAAGCTTACCATAACTTAGGCAACTCGTTTTTAAGCCGTGAAAAATATGAAGATGCTGTAAAGGCCTACAAGGAATCGCTCAAGTTAAATCCATCGGATGTGGAAACCAAATACAACTTGGCCTATGCAAACGCCAAACTAAAAAGCAAAAATCAAGGTGGAGAGGGCCAGGATAAACAACAGCAAAAAGACCAACAGCAAAAGCAACAGGAGCAGCAAAACAAAGAGCAAAAAGAGAACGAGCAGAACAAAGACCAACAATCTGAAAATAAAGACCAACAGAAAGACGGGCAAAAGAAACAGGGACAACAACCCAAACTAAGTAAAGAGGATGCTGAAAAAATGCTTCAAGCGCTGCAAAACGAGGAGCAAAAAACCAACCAGAAGATGCAGCAAAAGCAAGTGAAGGTAACGAATGTGAAAATTGAGAAAGACTGGTAAAATGCTGAACCGGATTTCGACCGAAAGCGTGTTTGCTAAAAAAATCTAATCTGTGGTTGTTTCATAGGCATAGGGGCCTACTACAGCATATATTCGCCATCCCATGAACGCACACAGTAAAATAGGTCAGCTTGTTTCTCTTCCACAATTCGTGGTGGCTGCCTTGTGTATGTTCGTTAGCCTATCGATTAATGCACAGGTAAAGTTTTATGCAACAGCTCCAAAATCGGCCGCTGCTAATCAGAATTTTCAATTGAACTATACCATTGAAAACGGACAAGGCTCCAATCTTAAAGTACCCAACCTCAACGACTTTCAAGTGCTTGGCGGCCCCAATACTTCCACCTCCATGCAGTGGGTAAACGGCAACGTAACCCAAAGCGTAACATATAGTTATATTCTACGGGCCAAAAAGGAAGGCACCTTCAAAATAGGGCGCGCCAGCGTAAACATCGGTGGTGCCAATTTGGAAAGCAATGAACTGACCATTGAGATTACAAAAGCGGTAGCGCAACAACAACAAGCGCAGCGACAAAGAAATCCGTTCGGTTTTGATCCTTTCGAAGATCCGTTTGGCGATATGGAGGAAGAGCCACAGGTATCGCAGACCGACTTACAGAAACAATTAAAAGACGAGGTCTTTGTAAAACTATCCGTCAATAAAAACGCTGTATACAAAGGAGAGATGCTGACCGCTACCTACAAATTGTATTTCCGGCAAAATTTGTCCGGCTTTAATATTTCTAAAGCTCCGGCATTTGATGGATTTTGGAGTCAGGAAATAGAGTTGGACCCCAAACGCAAACCGGGAGTAGAAACCGTAAATGGCAAACAATACAACGTTGTTGAAATTTTGAAATACAATCTATATCCTCAGCGAGCAGGAAATTTGCAGGTGTCACCGGCAGAAGTGAGCACGGTGGCTCGCGTATCGGTTCGCAGACAATCGCGGAGTGTGTTTGACGATTTCTTTGGCGGTGGCAGCGTTGCACAAGTGCCCTTAGAACTAAATACAAATGCTGCAGCTGTGAGTGTAAAAGAGTTACCGGAAGCGGGCAAGCCTGACAACTTCAGCGGAGCTGTTGGCAAATATGATTTTAGTGCATCGCTCTCAAGCAAAGAAGCGAAGACAGATGAGCCCATTACTTATTCGCTTAAAATTTCAGGAAGCGGCAATTTGAAATTCGCAGATGCTCCCGTTTTACAACTTCCCGAATCTTTTGAAGTTTATGATCCGAAGGTGAAAGAAAATATCAGCAACAGTTCAGCGGGTATGAGCGGCAGCAAGCAGTATGATTATCTGATCATCCCGCGTCAGCCGGGCGATTATAAATTAGAAGCATATTCTTTCTCCTACTTTGACCCGGCCAGTGGCAAATACAGTTCTATCCAATCAGGAGAGTTTAGTATCAAAGTAACCGGGGAACCATCTAAAAGCACTTCCGACTCATTCACTGTTAGGGCAAACAAAGCAGATGTGGTGGCACTTGGTTCCGATATTCGCTATATTAAAACCAGCACCCCGGATTTCAATGGTAATCATTCTTTCTTCGGCAGCGCTCCGTTTGCAGTGGCATATGCTTCACCTTTCCTAATTTTTATAGCCTTGATAGCGGTTAAAAAGCGGAACGATACTTTATTGAATGATGTAGTTGGTTCTAAGCGGAGAAAAGCATTAAGCTTGGCCAAGAAGCGTCTGTCAGCAGCTGAAGTGCATCTTAAAAAAGGTGATAAGAACAATTTTTACGATGAAGTAAGCAGGGCTTTGTGGGGTTATCTTAGCCATAAACTAAACATTGATACAGCTGAACTTACCAAACAGAACGTGGAAGAAAAACTACTGAACAAACAGGTTCAATCTACCACTATAGCTACGCTCAAAAACGTATTGAGCATTTGCGAGATAGCCCTGTATACACCGGCTGGCGAAGGCAGTGAAATGAAAAGTAATTATGAATCAGCTATGAATCTGATAGCTGATTTAGAAGACGAAATCAAAAATGCAGCATGAGCAGAGTAGCCGTAATTTTTCTTTTGGTTTCTTTGGTTTACTGCAACCGCACCATGGCAACTGATGCACCGGCAGCATTATTCTCTAAAGCAGGCGCGGCTTACAAAGCTCAAAGTTTTGAAGAAGCAGCTAAACTGTATGAATCTTTGATTGCAGCAAATAAGAGGAATGCTGACGTTTACTACAACTTAGCCAATTGCTACTACAAATTGAATTTACTTGGCAAAAGCATCGTGAATTACGAACGTGCGCTGGCTCTGGCACCCGATGACGAAGATGTAATACATAATCTTAAACTGGCACAATTAAAAACGATTGACCGTGTTCAGAGCGTACCGCAAATGGGATTTGTAACCAAATGGAAAAATTTTCTGCATCTTCAATCGGCAGGTTCATGGAGCATCATAGCACTGGCATTTCTATGGCTTTCACTAGTTTGTACAGCACTTTATCTCTTTATTTTTTCAACTAAAAAACCGAAAGCAATAGGGTATAGCTCGTTATTTCTATCCTTTACGTTTTTATTGCTGGCAGTTGCCAGAAATCAGGAACAGCAAAACACAAATCAGGCTGTGCTTATAGCGGAGAACAGTTCTATTAAAAGTGCTCCGGACGATAATGCCAATAACCTTTTTGTGATTCACGAAGGATTAAAAATTCAATTACTTGATCAGGTTGGTCCATGGTATAAAATTCGCCTGGCTGATGGCAAAGTAGGCTGGCTTCAGAAAGAAGCTTTTGAGCGCATTTAAGACGAATAGAGCGTGTTAAAAGATTGATTCGTCATGCTTCCAATTTCAGTTTATATTCATCCCATTATTAAATCATAAAACTTAAGACTATGGGAATGGTTCAAGAATTTAAAGAGTTTGCCATGAAAGGCAATGTGGTTGATTTAGCGGTGGGTGTTGTAATCGGTGGTGCATTTGGTGCCATTGTTAACTCCATGGTAGGCGACATTGTAATGCCGGTTATAGGCGTACTTACAGGCGGCATTGATTTTTCGGGACTTGCAATTAAAGTAGGTGAGGCCAGCATTGCTTATGGCAAGTTTATACAATCTGTATTTTCATTTTTGATTATCGCCTTGGTTCTTTTTATGGTTATTAAAGCCATGAACGCTACCAAAAAACAAGAAGCCGCAGCGCCAGCACCACCCGCTGCCCCATCTTCCACCGATCAGTTGTTGATGGAAATTCGCGATGCTTTAAAGAAGTAATGTATTTCACTTCCATTTAAAAAATGCTCCGAACTTCTTCGGAGCATTTTTTTTAGCAAGATTGTAACCGAACAATAACTTCGCAGCATGGCAATAAAAATTCTAATCACCGGTGGTACTTTTGATAAAGAATATGATGAACTGAACGGACAACTATTTTTTAAAGACACCCACGTGAACGAAATATTAAAGCTGGGGCGCTGTAACCTCAGTATTCAAACGCGTACGCTCATGATGATTGATAGTCTGGAAATGAACAATGCGGACAGAGATCTTATCATCAACCATTGCAAACAATGTGAAGAGGAAAAAATTGTGATTACCCACGGTACCGATACAATGGAACACACGGCCAGAAAAATTGGTGAAGCTAACTTGGGCAAAACAATCGTACTCACAGGAGCTATGATTCCCTATAAGTTTGGCAGCAGTGACGGGCTTTTCAATCTTGGTGCAGCACTTGCTTTTGTACAAACGCTGCCGGAGGGAGTGTATGTAGTGATGAATGGAAAATATTTCTCGTGGAATAATGTTACTAAGAATAAGGCTTCGGGCACATTTGAAGAACTGAAAAGCTGATGACGAATACCGAAGCACTCCGCATTACGCTCGTTCAAAGCAATCTGCATTGGGAAAACAGAAGTGCCAATCTGGAAATGTTTTCGCGTAAGTTGGAGAATGTATGCGATACGGATTTGATAGTGCTTCCGGAAATGTTCAGTACCGGTTTCAGCATGCATACCCGAGCCTTGGCAGAAGAAATGGATGGGACTGCCGTGGCATGGATGAGGCAAACTGCCAGTGAAAAAAAGTGCGTGGTAGCAGGTAGCTTGATGATAAAGGAAGATGATGCCTGTTACAATCGAATGATATGGATGCAACCGGATGGCCATTTCAAGACCTACGACAAACGCCACCTGTTTACACTAAGTGGCGAGGAGAAACATTACACGGCTGGAGAAGAAAAAGTAATTGTTACGCTTCATGGCTGGAAAATCTGTCCTTTGATATGCTATGATTTAAGATTTCCGGTTTGGTCCAGAAACAAAAACAGCCTTTACGATATGCTACTGTATGTTGCTAACTGGCCCGAAAGGAGAGCGCATGCCTGGAAACAATTGCTGATAGCCCGTGCTATAGAAAATCAGGCATTTGTAGTGGGAGTCAACCGAACAGGCCATGATGGAAACGGCATATATCATTCCGGTTGCTCTGCGGTCATTGACCCGTTCGGAAATGTACGGCAGCTCATCGAAAATGAGGAAGCTGTTTCTACCATCCAAATTCTGCTTCAAGACGTAAAATCTACCCGAGAGCAGTTGCCCTTTTTGCAGGATGCCGATGATTTTGAACTTAACCCGAAAGCAAAATTTAAAAGTCACTAATGCCATTACTCAACGAACATAAAAGCGAGGAAGAAAAAAGTTTTGCGCTACGCTGGTACGAAGTGCGCAATCGTATAAAGGAACAATTTGGACAAAGGCCCGATATCAATGCCATGCTTTATATCATCGGCATGAATGAAGTAGGCATCGTGAAAGACAACTGGGAAAAAGAAGAAAAGCAAGACCTGATGCACATCGCTATCTGCAAACTATTTTCACCGGATGGGTATTATCGGTATACACACACCGATGAAGACGGGTGGCCCCATTACGAAGCAAATGCCTCGCTGCCACCACTCAAGCTAAAGGAACAAGATGAGCTACTCAAAAAGAAGATTATAGACTATTTTGAAACGCTGTAACACTTTCTGAAGCGGTGCTATTTTATTTGCTTAAACTTTTTCAATGCGCCTCGTGCAATCAGGGTGTTTATTTCCTTCACTTCGTTTTGAAACCGGTCCCGATTACCCAAATTATAAATTGAAACAAAAGGATCTTTATCGGCTATCATCTTTGTCAAATCTGCAAGTGAAGGAGCCTGAGTGAGTTTTGAGTATTCTTCATAGGTGATGTTGAGGAAGGCACTGTTAGGTCCAATGCCACGGTTATCCAACCAAAATCCATCTTGCAACGCAGTAGGCTTCGCCAATTTTCCTTTATAATAAACATCTTTAGGTGCAGGGTAAGCCACAATCTCGCTTTTATCCGCATTAAGCGTCACCACTACATTGTTACCGTAATTTGCTTTAGTGGTATAAATAATAGCCGGCTCCGAAGTATAGGACACAACGGACTCTTTGCTTTTACACCCGGCAAAGGCGACAAGAATGGTTAATAAAAAACCAATAGAACCCCTCATGTTGTTGTTTTTAAAGTAAAGAGAGGATGAGCCATGCCCATCCTCAGCATTGAATTTTATTCTACTATCAACTTGGAGCGGTACACGTTACCGGCTGCATGCAACTGCACCGTATATACACCTCTTGCAAGTTGGCTAACATCGGTGGCCAGTTTTCCGCCCGATGTAATACCCTGCTCTTCCTGAACTAACTGACCGGAGACATTAAGCAAACGGAGGGTATAGTTTCCTGCTTTATCTTTCATATCCAAATACAAAATATCTTTTGCCGGATTGGGATATACTGTCAGGTTATCGGATGTCAAATCATCAACGCCCACATTGGCACCTCTTACTATCTGCAAATCCAGCAGATAAGAGCCCGTGGTTCCGGAAAAGTAATCGGATACAAAGAATAACACCGTTCCTCCACCGGGCACGTAAATGGGGCCGGGCATTACATCGTCATAGGCGGTGCTCAATCCTCCGTTATCTATTTGATAGCTGAACTGCACATCGTTCGAGTAGTTCTGTCCATTGCTGCTGCTGTAGCTATCGTGCACTCGCGCAGTAATAGAATAATTATTTCCGCCCGGAAGATTTAATTTGTAATAATCGTAGTCGTTGCCAACATGCACCGTGCTGCCAGGTGTACCGGTAGAAGCATTATTACCGCTGAAATTAGTTGCTAAAGTATAAGCAGCTCCCTCCGTATCATTATTCTCATACACATCAGGACTTACTGACTGATCCACGATGGTAACCTTCACCGGATTGGGAAAATTCAATCCATAAACCAAATTCCAGTTTTGCCCATCAGGCGAACTGAAAAACGCCACATAATAGGTGCCCGGATCTACATTGAGTCCATTATTACTCACAAACTGAACATTATAAGCATTGCCGTTGGTCATGTTTACACCGCCAAACTCTTCAATGTTAACCACATAATCTCCATTGGCATCATAGAGGTCTGCAGATAAAAAACCATTCGTCAGATTGGCACCTGTATTAGCCATGTTAGTGTTAATATTGAAAGCAGCATTTTTAACCACCGTAGCAGGCGAAAATGAAGTATTGCCATTCATCACAATATTATTGGGTGGCCCGGTTACCGTGATAGACACCGGATTGTTATAAGTGCTCGGATTAATCAGCGAGTAGTTATTGCTGCCGTTTTTGTAAAACACTCCTAAAATATAAGTGCCCGGAATAAGACTCAATTGAGCTGTGCTAAATGTGGCTGAGGAGTAAAATCCATTATTGATTGTTTGTCCAACGTACTCTTGAATGAATTCGACAAACACCCCATCGTTGGTAAACAAAGCAGCTGCAAAATCACCTGTGAAAGGGGCAGTACCGGCATTGGCAATATCTACATTCACATCAAAGGCGCTTCCGCTTTGCACCGGATTGGCACTCACCGTAATCTGGGAGTATAGCGCCACACCATCCTGGTTAATGGTTCCCCCACCACCTCCTCCTCCACCGCCACCACCCAATGGCTTTATACCTATAACAGCCTGCTGACTACCATTAAATCCACCTGTGCCTCCTCCTGCACCCAGCGAAGTAGGGTCCAAATTATTGATAGAGAAAAATCCATCGCTATTGCCACCCCATCCCCAGTTTTGATGAAAAAAATCATTGTTATCATAACCATCAAGCACCCAGGTATGGCCACCACCGTTACCAAATCCGGCATACTGCAACGGTCTGCCTGCATCCAGTTCTGCTTTTAAAAGCGCCTTCCACTGAGACTCACTATAATTTTGCCTTACTACTCCTTGTAGGGTAGCCGGGTCGTAGCCGAAATATGTTTTGTAAGCATATTCGGCACAGGCCTGAATAGGCGATTGTGAAGAAACCACATAAGCCGAGCTGCCCCCGGTTTGCGCTACTCCATAATTCATATCAACAGATACTCCGCAGTGTAACATCAGGGTAGCTACATCATTATCCGGTGCGCCAAGCGTATTGGGCATCCCGGCCCAGTTATATGTCGTGCTACCAAAATTGGCACTTAAGGTCCCAAAGTTTTGGTCGTTGTAGGAGTGAAATCCTGTTCCTTGTGTAGGATAGTTCCAAAACTTAAGAATCTGTGCCATAGCGGTGGCCACACAACCGGTTACACAACGTGCGCTGTATTGATTGCTGTAAGGGCATAATCCATTTTCGTTGGGAGCCTGATTCCATTGGGTTTGGCAGAGCGGGTTTACAGCCTGCGCGCCACGAGAGGCATCAGTAGCAGGTGTGTTATTAATATAGCAGTTCCACAGGCGATTAATTTCATCGGTAGTGGCAGTTCTGTTTTCTTTTACAAACAAAATCTGCTGGGCATATCCTTCCATCCATTTTCTGGTGGTGGGATTCAGGTTCTCCGCAGAAAAACTACCACTGGTGCTATAGGCCAATACCGGTTGTACCAGGTCATCGCCACTCACAACCACAAAGCCGGCATTACCCGAAACACTAAAGACATAATAAACAGGTGCCCCATCGGTTGCTCTGCCCACATGGCTTGCCGCCTTGTTGGCGTATACCAATTGCAGCGAAACCGAAGAAGGATCTCTGTCTGTATTTTGAATGTAAAAGTGGAGGGCTACTTGTTTTGCCACATTCGGGTCCACATCTTTAGCAAAAACAACAAAAGCCAATAAAACAGACGTCAGGAGTAGGTAAATCTTTTTCATAGAAATGAAATTTGGTGAAGAGATTACACTATTTGTGTTTGGCTAATGTATGAATCATGTTGGAAACTATAGCAAAAAGATGATCTCGGGTAATGGTTATTTTTATTTACAAAGGCCACAGGAACCAACTTCATTTGCATATCTTCGCGCCCTTAAAACGCAGAAAAGAATGGCTATTAAAATTACCGATGTATGTATCAATTGCGGAGCATGCGAGCCGGAATGTCCGAATGGTGCTATTTACCCCAATGGAGACAGTTGGAAAATTGCGGACAAAACAAATGTGAGTGGTTCCTACACTTTAATGAACGGTAGCGTGATTGATGCGCGTGCCAGCCAAAAACCATTGAGCGATGAGGTGTTTTACATCGTTGCCGACAAGTGTACCGAGTGTAAGGGTTTTCACGATACGCCACAATGTGCCAGCGTATGTCCGGTTGACTGCTGTGTAGCCGATGAACTGGTGGTGGAAACAGAACAGGAACTTCTCACCAAAAAAGCGAAATTACACCTGGCCTGATGGCTTGATATTCTTTCTCTCCTCTATTTTGACACCATGTGATATGTCTTCCGAAGAAACGATTATAAAAAAACATCCCTACGATTTTGTAGAAGCCGATAGCATCGTAGTGCGCTTTAGTGGCGATAGTGGTGATGGCATGCAGCTCACCGGCATGCAGTTTACCAATACCACAGCGCTACTTGGCCGCGACATCTCCACCTTTCCGGAGTTTCCGGCAGAAATTCGCGCCCCGGCCGGTACCATAGCTGGAGTTTCCGGTTTTCAACTGCATTTTGGCAGCAAAGAAATTTTCACCCCCGGTGATTTGTATGACGTAGTGGTATGCATGAATGCGGCAGCACTTAAAGTTGATTTGCCCCGACTAAAAAAAGGGGGAGTCGTTATTGCCAACACAGCCGGTTTTGACTCTAAAAACCTGAAACTGGCCAATTATCCTGCAGATGCAACAAGCCCGCTGGAGGACAGCACCTTAGAAGAATTTCGAGTATACAAAGTGGATGTAAGCCGACTTACCAAAGAAGCACTGAAAGATTATGCCGGACTGAGCATGAAAGAAATGGAGCGAAGCAAAAACATGTTTGTGCTGGGGCTGCTGTTTTGGATGTTTGACAAAAGCATGGAGTTTACGATTCAGTCGCTGAAAGAAAAATTTGAAAAGAAACCCGAGATACTAGAGGCTAATCTGAAAGTGCTGAATGCGGGTTGGAATTATGGCGATACTACCGAAGTGTTTACAACACGCTATAAAGTAGGCACAGCCAACTTGCCTGCCGGTGTGTATAGAAACATATCGGGCAATCAGGCATTGGCCATTGGCGTAGTAGCTGCTGCCGAAAAAGCGGGCGTCCCTTTGTTTTTGGGCTCCTATCCCATTACACCGGCTTCCGACATTTTACACGAGTTATCCAAATACAAAGCAAATGGTGTGCGCACTTTTCAGGCCGAAGACGAAATTGCAGCTATATGTGCAGCCATCGGTGCCTCCTACACGGGTGCATTAGGCATCACTTCCACCTCCGGCCCCGGAATGGCCCTCAAAGCAGAGGCCATGGGCTTGGCTACTATGCTGGAGTTGCCATTACTCATTCTGGATATTCAGCGAGGTGGTCCATCAACCGGCCTGCCCACTAAAACAGAACAAGCCGATCTTTTGATGGCCATGCACGGAAGACATGGCGAAGCTCCATTGCCTATTGTTGCCGCTTGTTCTCCGGCAGATTGCTTTGACAGCGTATACGAAGCGGCCAGGATTTCCATAGAGCACATGGTGCCCGTCATTTTTTTAAGCGATGGTTACATTGCCAATGGAGCGGAACCCTGGAAGTTTCCCAACGAGCAGGAATTGAAACCGATTCAAGCCGTTTTTACCACTGATAGTAATAATCCGGATGGAAAATTTTTGCCTTACAAGCGCGATGAACGTGGGGTGCGCCCTTGGGTAACGCCAGGCACAAAAAATCTGGAACACCGGATTGGTGGTTTAGAAAAACAACACGAAACCGGCAACGTAAGTTACGATTCTAAAAACCACGAACTCATGGTGCGTTTACGAGCCGAAAAAGTGGAAAGAATCGCAGACTTCATTCCATTGCAAAAAATTGACAGTGGTCCTGAATCGGGGAAAATCTGCGTGCTGGGGTGGGGCTCCACTTATGGTGCTATAAAAACTGCGGTACAGGAGTTGCATGCTTCAGGCGTAAAAGAAGTATCGCACATACACTTGCGCCATATGAATCCATTTCCAAAAAACCTGGGCGCAGTGCTACAAGGCTTTGAAAAGGTATTGATACCCGAAATGAATAGCGGACAACTCCTGCAACTCATACGAGCCAAGTATCTAATTCCGGCCATGGGTTTCAGTAAAGTGCAAGGACAACCTTTTACCACCTCAGAGCTGAAAGAAAAAATTGAATCATTGAATAACATGATGTAATGGATACTTCACTCGAACAAAAAACAATACTGCCCAAGCTTACAGCAAAGGATTTCACGAGCGACCAGGAGGTAAAATGGTGTCCGGGCTGTGGCGATTACTCTATTTTGAAGCAAGTGCAGAGTGTATTGCCCGATTTTGTTTTTGAAAAAGAAAAGGTGGTTTTCGTGTCTGGTATTGGGTGCTCCTCTCGCTTTCCGTACTACATGGCTACCTATGGTATACACGGTATACACGGTCGTGCGGCAGCCATTGCCTCCGGTGTAAAAATGATGCGCCCCGATTTGTATGTATGGTTGATTAGTGGCGATGGAGATATGCTTTCTATAGGTGGCAACCATTTCATACACTTGATGCGCAGAAATCCGAACATCAAAGTCATGATGTTCAACAATCAGATTTACGGATTAACCAAAGGCCAATATTCGCCTACCTCCGAAAAGGGAATTGTTACCAAGTCTACTCCATTTGGTTCGGTGGACGAGCCTTTTAATACTGCAGCATTGGCACTGGGTGCCAAGAGCACGTTTTTTGCACGCACGATTGACCGGGACCCCAAACATATGCAGGCTATGATTCATCGGGCAAATGACCACCGGGGAACAGCCTTTGTAGAAGTATATCAAAACTGTCCGGTGTTTAATGATAATGCCTTTGCACCATTCACCGAAAAAGAGACCAAACGAGAAGAAAGTTTATTTCTGGAACATGGTAAGCCTTTAATTTTTGGCGCATCCGAAAATAAGGGCATACGGCTGGATGGTTTTAATCCGATGATAGTGGATTTAGAAGAAGGCGTTTCTAAAGAAGACTTATGGATTCATGATGAAACAGACCGCAATAAAGCGATGATACTGGCCAACTTCCCTGACTTTAAGCCATACCACCTCCCTCGGCCGTTTGGCGTTTTTTACAGGGAAGAACGCGCTTGTATTGAAGACGACATGCTTCACCAAATGGAGGATGCGCAAACCCGGCTAGGGAAAACCCCGCTCGATAAAATCCTGAGCGGAGATAAAACCTGGACCATTCTCTAATTTTTTTTAAACAAAAAGCCCGTAGACTTCCACGGGCTTTTTGTTGCATCTGATGTATTACGTTTATTGCACAATAAACTTCTTCACCACTTTTACATTCTCTTTATCCAGGTCGGTGATAGTGGCAAAATAAACACCGCCACCAGTGCCTTCCATATTGAAAGAAATATTGTCGTCAAACTTTCCGGAGGTTACTCTTCTACCCGATATGTCCGTAATAACCACCTCGTGGCGACCCGGCATGTTGGCAAAAATCTGGATAGAGTTGCTTGTTGGGTTAGGGAACAACATAGCATCAAACACAGGTTTGGCTATTGGGTTTTCAACGCTGCTATATAAGTAGGAAGTGTTAAACATCGGGAAGTTGATGTTGGTAGGATGCTCAGGGCTGAAATGTACCCGCTGTACACTTACGCGGGGCAACATATCTTCCCCTTCAAAAATATAGGACTGACCATCTCCTGGTTTTCTTCTAAAAAACTCTCCGTCATTTAAAGGAAGATTGGGGTTCACCTGGTAGCGGGTATAATTGGACGAACTGATGAGCACTCTCAATTTATGGCCCGGAGCAAAGGTGTAACCAATAGGCTGAAACTTGAATACATATTCATACGTCTCCCCAATATTGATATTGGAATAAGGAACATTCTTATCATCCGGATCTTCCACTCCATTTCCATATTTGGGAGAACCAGGCACTTCCATATCATCTACCAAAGCACGGGCATAATCGCGAGCGCGCGCATTTACACAACCCTCCTGCACCGAATAAACCCTACCATCGGGCCATACATCACACAGTCTGATAAACCAGTCGCTATCCGTTGGACCTTCGTTTACCCCACCGGGGTTTGTTTTGGCATAGAGCGTGCAAACCGGCAATCCCATAATTGTGAATGTGTCGGTTAACGACTCTGTATTAAATTGAATCACCCCTTCTCTGTCCATAGTATATGGTGCGTTAGTAGGGTCTGTCATTTCCATTTGACTTTGCGAATCGCGTGTACCATCCGGTGAACGAACAATCATGTTATTCCCACCCACCGTAAGAATAGGATCATCCGGATCATGCACATACATTTTGAAACCTTCATCTTCTGTAGGAGCCGTTCCATTCATTGTGCCATCCTGGTGCAGATATAAGCGGTTCCACTGCAAGTGATCCTTCTCCGGAAACGTGGCAGAACCGTACCAGAAATTTCCATACTTATAGTTGTCGGGGTATCCGGCCGCTGCGTCTGCAGCTGAATCCGGCCCGGCTACATATACCCTGTAATTAGGCACATTCAAAAATTCATTGAACGAATTGCTGCTCAAAGGCTGTCCCCCAATGGCCGGAAGCACCGGACCCAAGTTGGGCACATCCTGCGTAATGGGAACCACACCAAGTGTTGCGTTTTTAATTTCTGCGGTAAGATTTTTAAGTCCTTCAAAACCTGCCAGAAAGTTAATCATCTCGTTAAAGGTGATTATGTAATCCTTGGAAGGAACGCGAATTTCAAAATCGCCCAGCAGAGCGGAGTTGCCTAGCTTTTGCCATACAGTGCTTTCCTTGATAATAAACTTAGGCTCCCCCAGAAATCTATCGGGTTGATAGTTCAGATTATAGCGAAACCAGGTAATCAAATCAGAGGTTACCAGATCGTTTAATGGCACGTTGTTGATGTCAAAATTGGATAAATCAATTTTTGTAAGGTCTGTCACATTTTTAGGATAAAGTCGATCGCCAGACTCGCGACCACCGGTGGTCTGGTGTGCCCAGGGACCAATCACAATTTTCTGTAGCTGCTTGTTGGGCGAGCTTAAAGCATCATAGGTGTAGTTACGGGTATTTATCTGTCCTTCGGTGAAAATGTCCCACCATCCGGTAATGTGTAATACGGGAACATCCAGATTCGTGTAACGACTGTAATTCAAATTGGGTAATGCTTTTTGTGTAAGTGGATTCACCGCCTCTCCCCATTGGTTAACAGGGGCCATACTTGCATCCATATCCGGACGACCGGTACTGTTCGGGTAAAAACCCGAGTTGCCCAACACTCCACTCTCGTCAGGATAGCGGATAGCCGTAAAATGGTCAATAGATAGATTGGCTGCTTCAAATTTGTTTTGTCCGTATTCACGGCTTTTTCCGTTGAGTGTAATTTGCTGTGGCAGGTCGTAGTCTTTGGACGAGTGAATGGAATTTTGGCGGTCGTTATCGATTGGGATAAAGTCATCATCGGTTCCGCTAAATATTTGTCCTTTGAGCCATCCTGTTACAATTCTGTCGCGGAATACACCGTTGTTGTATCCGGTGGATATGTAGTGCTCAGTAGTGGCCACAATTGGCATCAAGCAACGAAGCCCGGGAATAGAATCTGTAATACGGTGAGCAGTACCCAGCTGCAATTGAGTATTGCCCAATGCAGATGCCCCAAACATACCGATACTTCCATTGCTGATTTTTTCGTTGGTATGCTGCACGCCATCATAAAAGCCCGGATATGTAATTTCCTGAATTACCTTAATGGAGTTATATCCATCCTCATGACGATTTGAGTGCTTCGGGTCGGTAGTGGGCAAGTAATCCAATACATGCCCCTTAAGAGGGTGATAAGGGTTTTTATTCCAACTGTCGGAATACATCGGGAAATAGACGCCTTCCGAAGAATATCGGCCACGCATATCTTGCAGCATGTAGTTGTATCCTAAGATGGATAGGATAGCACCAACCTCATCAAATTCTCCTTTATTATAGGGAGTCCGAGTAAAAATAGTTGGCAACTGATAGGGATTCGGATTCGGCTGCCCATTTAAACTGTCATAGAATATAATTTGGGAACCGTAGGGTATAAATGTTACGGTATCAGTTTCTATTTGAGTGAGTCCAAGAAGGTCAATTGTTCCCAGAGATACCCGGAGCGAATCGCGCAAGCGGGGCACATAAACGTCTGTCATCAGTTTTACACCATCCGGCATTACAAAAGGAACCGTAACCTTGGTGGTAAACTCTTTAAAATCATCCAGTGTTCCATTTGGCTGACCTGCCTGTGAGTGTACTTGAAAGTGGAATGCTGCTAAGGCTAATACGAAAGCGTACAGTTTTTTCATGAGCTGAAATGTTTGTTTAAAAAAACGCTGTGTTTTTTGGAAAGTTAATGTTAATCATAAGTTTCTAAATTAAAAAACAATGTCCCCCGATATCGCACACAACGTTTAAAATAATTGGCTCGTCTTGGTTAATCGCATCAATTATTAGATTAGCTGATTATTCAAAAAATCCTTTTTCATGGAAAAAGTTTACAAACTGATTTTTACCTTACTATTGAGTGCTCAAATCGGAATGACGGTTGCACAAACGTTGAATGACGGACCTGTCCAATTGCAGGTAAAACTTCGCGATTATCAATACACGAACCAAACACTATCGGATTTCACCCTCAGCGTGGGGAACTTTGGATTGCCAGGGTCCTTGTCGGCCGATGAGGTTTCTATGCGGGTTTGGGCACGCGATAATGCCGATGTAGATGGAGTAGGCTGGGGGCCATTGGGGGGCACACCGCACAATGCCACTTTTGCAGCAGCAGGCTTATCGCCTGACTTTAATGACGTGGTTTACAACAACACTTTCCCGGGAGCTAGCGTGCCACAGTTTTTTGATGTGCGCATCGATGCATTTGAAAACGATATTCCGGACGACTTTGCGCCTGTAAGCGGTCTCACTTCTTGCGGTACCCAATGGTAGCGGTTCCACTTTTGAAGGCTCACAGTGCTGTGTCAATATTCCATTTGCCGGTTGTCTATTCTCCGAAGGAGACGATATCCGTTGCGATGCTCAGCCATTTGTCACCAGCCTCAATTATCGTCTCGGCCCTCCTTGTTCCTGGTACGACCATGGTTATTTAAACAACCCGAACGCATGTCCGGGCTCCAATTTTTATCGACCACACGTGCAATCTTACTGGCGATATACCGGAGGCACCAGCTGCGCTACGGCCATTAACTTGGGCACTTTGACCTCCGGAAGTTCTTTCTCACATTACAACAGCAACGAATGCTATAGTAACAACTACGCAGCCTCTCCTGGCAATGATGTCTATTACAAGTTCACGGTAAATAGCCCTATTGGAATTACAGCCTCGCTGTGTGGTGTAAGTGGAGCACAGTTCGATAGTTATTTATACCTGCTGAATTCCAGCTGCACATCCATCGCTTCTAACGATGATGGCTGTGGCAATCAATCGAGCATTGCTTATTCTATTTGTCAGGCGGGTGACTATTACCTTGTAGTGGATGGCAAAACGGCTGCCGACCTGGGCACCTTTACCTTAACCCTAACGGATAATCCCGGATTTGTGTATTCGGTAACGCTTGCACAAACAAACGTTTCGTGCTTTGGCGGTAGCAATGGAACGCTCAAAGCGAACGTAACGGGCGGTGTAGCTCCTTTTACTTATAGTTGGAATCCGGCAGCTGGAAACGTAGACTCACTTTCGGGTTTAGCAGGGGGCACCTACTCAGTAACTGTATCGGACGGCAACAGTTGCAATGTGTCGGCATCGGCTACTATTACCGTTCCCGCTCAAATAGGTGTAAGCGCTACAGCTACTCCGGTTAGTTGTGGTGGTGCCTGCGATGGCTCTGCGACCGTTACCGTATCGGGAGGTTCTTCCCCATACAATTATTCCTGGAACTCACTACCTCCACAGCAACTGCAAACTGCCGTGCTACTTTGTGCCGGAAATTATAGTGTAACCGTAGCGGATGCTCAAGGCTGCACGGCCAGCACCAGCACCACTGTGAATAATACTACCACGGTTGTCATTACCCTGGATACCTTAAACCAAGTGCAGTGTAATGGTGCGGCCAATGGAGGAGTGTTCTTATCGGCCACCGGTGGACAAACACCCTACTCCTATGCCTGGAGCAACAATGTAAATACACTCGATAATCCTAACCTGGGGCCCGGCAGTTATTCGCTCACCATCACCGACTTTACCGGTTGCACAGCCGGTGATGTGTATCTGATTACGGAACCTACTTTGCTTACCGCTGCGGTGTCTTTCACCTTTAACCCCAGATGCGGTGGAGGAAGTGATGGTATTGTAAATATTACCGTCAATGGTGGTGTGCAGCCGTATAGTTACCAATGGAATGCTCCCGGAAACCCGGTCACTCAAAATTTGAATAACACCACAGCAGGCACACACTCGGTAGTAGTGACAGACAACAACGGCTGCACCGCTACTGTCAGCGCCACGCTAACCGAACCACAGCCATATAACATATCGGTGAGCAGTAATGGGCTGCAATGTTTTGGTGGCACCAATGGTTCTGCTACAGTAACCGTGAGCGGACAAACAGCCCCTTACACCTATTTCTGGAATAACTTTGCTACTACCGCCTCGGTTACCGGCTTAGATGGCGGACCTTTCAGCGTGGTGGTGGAGGACATCAATGGCTGCGATACTATTTTAACCGGCACGATTAGTGAGCCGGCTGCTATTGACATTCAACTGACTGCTGCCGAACCGCTCTGTGCCGATTCGGGTAATGGCCTCATCAATTCAACTATAGTCGGTGGCACATCGCCTTACACATATAGCTGGACAGGCAGCGGAGGCTTTTCCTCTACTCAAGCCAATCCTCAGGTAAGTTCAGGTTCTTACTCAGTAACCGTAACAGATGCCAATAATTGCACGGCAACATCTGCGGTAGGAGTAAATGCAGCTCTGCCTTTTACCCTCAATGTAGTAGCTATAGACCCTGCTTGCATTGGCGATAGCTCCGGTGCAGTAGTAGCCAATACCACCGGAGGCAGTACTCCCTTGAGCTATCAATGGAATGCCTCGGCAGTCAACGAATCTTATCTGGAGTTAATACCCAAAGGCACTTATAGCGTTACGGTAACCGATGCAAATGGCTGTCAGGTAAGCGGACAAGCCATTATCAGCGATCCACAGGTGGATGGTGCTAGTTGTACACCCGATAAATATGTAGTATTGGTGCCTACCGCTTTTTCGCCCAATGGCGACAATGTGAACGACCGCCTGATTGCTATCATGAAAAACGTGCAAAAGTTACAATTCAGAGTTTACAACCGATGGGGTGAACTGGTTTACGAAAACCAAAACATGCAAGCCTCCGATGGTTGGGATGGCACATTCCGCAATAAACCACAGCCCGTGGGCACCTATGTGTACACGTTCGATGTGGAGTATCTGAATGGCGTTCGGGCACAAGAAAAGGGGGCCAGTACCTTAATCCGATAACACTATAGAACAATCTTCATTTCATGAAATCCCCTTTTCGTAGCCGAAAAGGGGATTTTTGTTTCCTTCGCAGCCCTTATGAAAAGAAATCAGATTATTGTGATATCGGTTTGTGCCCTTCTGGGCATTGGCATTTACTTTTTTGCCAACACCACCAAACCAGCCAAAAAAGAAGAAGCGACACAACCTGCCATGCCCGGCATGACTAAACCCGAAGCGCTGAATATAGAAGAGTATGTAGCCGAAACTTCCGCTAAAATAGAAGACCAGGCCACCCGCGAAAAAGTGGAGCAATTGCAAAAGACTTCCTCCTACAAAGAACTGGCCGATATATTTGTGAAGCTTGATAAACCCCTGGCCGTGGCCTATTATGCCGTAAAGCAAGCAGAAGCCTCCAATCAGCCTAACGACCTGGCCCAGGCAGGAGACTATAACGCAATGCTGTTACAAACTGCCCCCGATGCCAAGGCACAGCAATATTTGATGGATAATATGGTGTATTGCTACAAAAAGTCGTATGAACTAGACAGCAACAACACCGACAATAAAATACGTTACGCATCTTCTATCATTCAGCAAGGGGGGGCACCTATGCAGGGCGTAAGTATGCTGCTGGATATTGTTCGCAAAGATTCTACCAATATAGATGCCCAAATGATGCTGGGGCGTTTTGCAATAGTTTCGGGTCAATTTGAGAAAGCCCTTGCCCGCTTCGATAAAATTTTATATTTGTCGCCCCAAAATCAGGAAGCACTGCTTTTAGCAGCGCAAGCTTATGAGGGAAAAGGCGACACTCCCAAGGCAATAGAGATGCTGGAACGGTGTAAAAAAACGGTAAAAGACCCGAACGCCCAACTAGAAATAGACAATTATATTAAACAATTAAGTGGCCCGGCCACCAACAAAAACTAAAAACCAAGATTATGCCTTGCGGAAAAAAGAGAAAACGTCACAAAATTGCTACCCACAAACGCAAAAAAAGACTTAGAAAGAATCGTCACAAGAAGAAGTAATTTCTTCCGATAGGCAGCAGGGCGTTCACTTCCCTGCTGCTTATTTTTTATCCATCTCTTTCCTTTACATCGGCCCTACCTGCATTTACTAACTGCCGTTTCGAAGCTATGCTTTCGTGCGGTTCAAACTATTTATAGTGACTAAAGAACTTGTTATTCATTCCAATGGATCGGGCGTGGACATTGCCCTGCTGGAAGACAAAAAACTGATGGAACTGCATCAGGAGCGACTCAACAATCAGTTTCATGTAGGCGATGTTTACCTCGGTAAACTAAAAAAAGTAATGCCCGGACTGAATGCCGCTTTTGTAGAAGTGGGGCACGAAAAAGATGCCTTTTTACATTACACAGACCTGAGCCCCGATATCCGCTCGTTGATGAAATTTACAGGGCAGTGCATTGCCGGTAACATGAGTGCTGAAAACATGCTTAACAACTTTGAGTTGGAAGAGCAGATTGTGAAAACAGGTAACGTAAAAGAGGTTTTAAAATCGAACAGCCCCATTTTAGTTCAAATTCTGAAAGAACCTATCTCCACCAAAGGACCGAGGCTGACTTGCGAAATATCGTTGGCGGGCCGTTTCTTGGTGCTTACACCTTTTCAGGAAGGAGTGGGAGTTTCCAAAAAGATTGACTCAGCAGACGAAAGAAAACGGCTAAAGGTGCTGGTAGAAAGTTTAAAGCCTAAAAACTTTGGTGTGATTGTACGCACCGTGGCTGCCGGCAAAGGTGCTGCAGAGCTGCATCAGGATTTGATGCAACTGCAAGAGAAGTGGCAAACCATGATGAAGAATCTTCGCCACGCTCAACCGGTTAAAAAGGTGCTGAGCGAAATGGACAAAACCACCGGTATTCTGCGCGATTTGCTTTCACCGGAGTTCAACAAGATAGTGTGTGACGATATTAAAATGGTGAAAGAACTGGAAGGCTATATCCAAAACGTGGCTCCGGAGCGCAAGAACATTGTGCAGCATTACACCGGCTCCGCGCCTATTTTCGACCACCACGGTGTGACCAAACAGATTAAATCTTTGTTCGGCAAAACAGTGAATATGCCCAATGGCAGTTACCTGATTCTGGAAAAAACAGAAGCCTTGCATGTGGTGGACGTAAACAGCGGGCACCGCAGCACCATGGATGGCACACAAGAAACAAACGCACTGAAAGTAAATCTGGAAAGTGCCGATGAAATAGCCCGACAGCTGCGACTTCGCGATTTGGGTGGCATCATTGTCATTGACTTCATTGACATGAAAAATCCGGACAATAAAAAACTAGTGCAGCAGCGAATGATGGACGCCATGCGGCTTGACCGCGCCACGCATACCATTTTACCGCTTTCTAAGTTTAATCTGATGCAGATTACCCGCGAACGCGTGCGCCCGGAAATCAATATTGCTACTACTGAACGGTGCCCTACCTGTGCCGGCACCGGGGAAATAAACGCTTCGCTCTTACTGATAGATGAAATGATCAGCGATTTGGAACATCTGGTGACCACACACAAAAAGCTGAAGTTATATTGCCACCCCATTTTTGCCGCCTATCTGCGGAAAGGCTTTCCGAGCTTACGAATGCAGTGGTTCTTCAAATACAAAAAGTGGATTTCCATTTCTTCAAACGAAGATTTTGGCATCACCGACTACAAGTTCTTTGATGACAATGACGAAGAGATAAAACTAGATTAGGAAAGATTATCATTGTGAAAATCTATTGCTATGGCTAAACTGTTGGAGTATCTGTATTGGATTATTGCCGCCCTCGAAATTTATTCGGAGGCCAGCGGTAACAGCACCCTTCGTTTTTTCACCAAGCCACTTCTGATGGTGGTGCTCATCTTGTTTTATGCCCGTAGCCTGGATACCGGATGGAACAACATGCATAAAATGATGTTGGCCGCCTTTGCGTTTAGCTGGGTGGGCGATGTGGCCCTGATGTTTTCAGGCGAAAAGGGCGAATCGCTGATGGGTATTGCCAAAGACCCGAATTATTTTCTGGTGGGCCTTGTAGGGTTTTTAATTACACATGTGTTGTATACTATCTCTTTTTCGAAAGTGACGATGCCAAGTGCCCAGGCACTATTACCTAAAAAGGTTTGGGTGTTTACTCCACTGGCTATATACATGGGTATTTTATTGATGCTGCTGTATCCATCCATCAATAGCAGCGAAACCACTAAACCATTCCTGATACCGGTGTTGGTGTATTCCACCGCTATAGCGACCATGGTGGTGTTTGCGATAAACAGATATCATCGAGTAAACAGTACCACCTTTAACTGGGTGGTGTTGGGAGCTTTGCTGTTTATGGTATCCGATTCCATTATTGCTATCAATAAATTTATGCACCCATTTGCCTCAGCCGGCATTTTTATCATGGTGCTTTACATAGCCGGGCAATATTTTATTGCAAAAGGGATGCTTGCTTTTAATAAAAAATAAAGGCCGTTAAATTTTCAGTGTATTACACTACATCGAGTGATTAATCGTTATTGAGACATGAACTTTCTAGTAAAACTTTTATTGAATGCGATTGCGGTAGTGATTACTGCATACATTTTGCCAGGTGTGCATCTTGAAAACTTTCTGGCGGCTGTTATGCTGGCTGCTGTGTTGGGGTTATTGAACGTTTCTGTAAAACCACTCCTCATTATTTTTACGATACCCGCTACCATCTTTACACTCCGGGTTGTTCATTCTGGCCATTAATGCGTTTATCATCATGATAGCCGACTGGATTATTCCCGGATTTGAAGTCAGCAGTTTCTGGTGGGCGCTCTTGTTCAGCCTGTTGCTTTCGTTTATCAATGGCATTTTTGAGCGGCTGACGGTAAAAAGCGAAAGCCAGGACGACAGCGTAAAAGTATTTGGTAAAGACGGCAAGCGGATTCTCTAAAGCAGCACTTATCTACTCTTCAGCATCGGTTTTGATGATGCCATCTTTTTCGCCCATTCTCCTATTTTCGTTTGATATCAACTTACTACATGCTTAAACATTTTGCACTTGTATCTTTTATGATGGCCATGGCTTTGTCCGGTATTTCGCAACACGAACATTGTGGCACCGATAAATTATTAAACCAGACACTACAGCAGGACCCGGGTGCTGCTGCACGTTTGCAGAACAACTGGACAGAAATTGAAAACTACATACAAGCAAACGCTGGACGCAGCGGTCAAAATACCATTGTCACCATCCCTGTTGTGTTTCATATTATTCACAGCGGGCAGGCCGTAGGCAGCGGGCTCAATATTTCGGATGCACAGATTCTATCGCAGATTGATGTGCTGAATGAATGTTATCGCAAGCGTAATGCCGATACCGCCTTAGTGCCCAACTGGTTTAAGAGCGACATTGCCGATATTGAAATTGAATTTTGCCTGGCCACTACCGACCCCAACGGCAACACTAGCACGGGCATCACCCGACATCAGTATAACAGCACTGCCAATTTTGATGTAAACATCAAACCGGCCACGCAATGGGATTACACAAAGTATCTCAACATCTGGACTACCAATCTAGGTACCTCTATTCTGGGCTATGCCACTTTCCCGAACGTAGGCCCATCTAATCAGGACGGGGTAGTGATTGACTACCGATATCTGGGACGGGCACCGGCCAACCCTTTCAACACAAATTATAAACTGGGCAAAACTTCTGTGCATGAGGTGGGCCACTGGCTGGGGCTGTATCATACTTTTCAGGATAGCTGCAAAGGAACCTCCGCTGCTGATTGTTCGTTCCTGGGCGACCGGATATGCGATACGCCTCCCAGCAAAGAAGCCAACTATGGAACTCCGAATCTGGTGCAAAACACCTGCACCGAAACTCCGGTAGATGAATACGACATGTGGATGAACTACATGGATTATGTGGATGATGAAAATCTGCAAATGTTTACCTACGGCCAGCGCGATGTGATGCGCGCTACCTTGAATACTGTGCGGCTTTCGCTGCAATCCAGCCTCGGATGCACCAATGTTGCCAATACGTTTACCTATAGCGGAAAAGTGGTGGATGCCACCAGCAATGCCGGTCTGGTGGATGCCAAAGTGTTGTTTGATGGCCCCGAGGATTTTGAAGCAACCACCGATGCGCTGGGCAACTTTACCATCAACAATTTATATGAGGGCAATTACAATGTATATGCCGGTAAATGGGGCTACATGGAAAAGTTTTTTGCCTCCAATCAAAATTTTAACGGAAGCTCTGCGGCCATCGAAATTCCCTTACAGGGGCCACGGTATTATGATGATTTTATCATGAATTTTGGCTGGACCACCAGCGGCAACAGCAACGGTGGTTATTGGACGCGCGACATTCCACTGGGCTCTTTTTATCAGGGTGAGGAAGCCAACCCAACCCAGGATGTGGCGGGCGACTATGGCCTGAAATGTTTTGTAACCGGCAATAGCAGTTCGGTGCCGGCCACCGATGATGTAGATAACGGCACAACTACCCTTATCTCTCCGCCTTTTAATGCCACGCTTTATACCGATGCCTATGTTCGGTTCAATCGGTGGTTCTTTTCGGGTTCGCAAAACGGCAACAATCCGGACGACAACATGCTCATAAAAATTAATAACGGCACCCAAACTGCTATCCTTGAAAATGTTACGGCTTCGCAAAATGAATGGACCCAAAAACAGTTTCGCATCAGCGACTACATTACCCCTACTGCTACCATGCGCCTGCTGATAGATGTAAACGATCTGAATTCCGGCAACCCCAATATTGTGGAAGGAGCGCTCGATCAATTTGATGTGCTGGAAGCGGCTATAGTGGGCGTAGAAAATGAAGAGGAACTCACTTTTTCTATATATCCGAATCCTTCTACCGGCATCGTGAATATTTCAGGAAATGTGAAACCGCAAAGCGGCACCGAGGTCATTGTAAAAAACATAACGGGACAAACGGTAGCTTATGTGAGTGAAGAATACACCTCCTTATTTCAACTGGATATGAGCTCCAACCCTGCTGGCTTATATTTTGTGACTCTTCGCACGGCATCGGGTTCTGAAAAAACTTTAAAATTTTCGTTGCGCAAATAAACCCGTGCCCGAACATTTCATCCAAGGCTATGTTGGCATTGTAATTGAACAGTGACCGTTAAAATCAAACATTATGCGCCTATCCATTTTGCTTATCGCATTAGCCCTGGGGTTTTCCTCCTGCAAAAATCTGGTTCCGTATTCCAACAATCTTCGCGACCAGTTTAACCTGAACGAAAGTCAGATTAGAAAGATACAATTCTATGTGTCCAGCGATATCATTTTGCAGCGAGAAATGAGCAGTGCCAATACCAAGATTGAGTCCGGAAAAATAAAAATGGTCAATGGCCGCAGAGTGCAGGAAATCATTATTCCCGTGGGCACCAAAGGCGTGCTGACCGATATGCCCAGAGAAAATAAAATGCTGGTTAGTTTTGAGATAGACGATAACCACTATTTGAGCTTTGGTGTAAACCCAAATGCCAATAATCACTACACGCTGCTGGCCAGCAACTGGAACGGCAGCATTGGCACCGTTACTTATGCCGGTGAAAAATATGAGACCAACCCCGAGAGCAAATTTTCGCAACTGCTGGTAGACCTGCGCAAAATCCAAAACATGGAAACCAGGCAGCGCGTGGCCAAGGGACGCAAGGTAAATTAAGGTTAAAAGCCCGTGTCTATAACTCACGGGCGTTTTCAACAGCCTGTGCAAGTTACATCACGCTTCTCCGATTGCTTTGCGCTTTACTTGTAGTTCCAATCCTATACATTGAGCAGCAAAGATCTTTTTAAAAACCGCTATCAGGTGATGCAGATTATCATCCTGTCGTTTGCGGGTATATTTCTGCTGCGGTTGTTTTATCTGCAGGTCATAGATACCAAATACGATGTACTGGCTAAAAACAATGCCATTAAAGAGTTGGATATATATCCCACCCGTGGCCTGGTATACGATCGCAAAGGCGAACTGATTGTATACAACGAATCTATTTACGATTTGATGGTGGTGCCGCGCCAGGCCAAAAAGGTAGATACCGTAAAGCTGTGCGAGCTGCTGAGTATTACCAAAGAAGAGTTTCTGAAAAAATCGGCCGACATGAAAAAGCAACGAGGCTATTCTTCTTACAAGCCCAATGCTTTTATAAAACAGTTATCGCTGAAAGATTACTCGCGTCTGCAAGAGTTTATGCATTTGTTTCCGGGGTTTTACGGGCAGGTAAGGTCGGTTAGAAAATATCCGCAACGGGTGGCGGCTACTATTCTTGGCGACATTGGCGAAGTGAGCGAACGGCAGATTGATTCTTCGTATGGCTACTATAAACCCGGTGATTATGTGGGGAAAAGCGGCATTGAAAAAGTATATGAAAAAGAGCTGGGCGGCAAGCGGGGAAAGAAACTGGTGTTTGTAGATGTACACAATAAAGAAGTGGGCAGTTTTAGCAATGGTGAATATGACACCGTAGCCGTAGCGGGCGATAATGTGATAGCCACGCTGGACATTGCTTTGCAAAATTATGGCGAGCAGCTGATGCAGAATAAGAAAGGCAGTGTGGTGGCTATTGAGCCCAGCACAGGCGAAATTATAGCAATGGTCAGCAGTCCGGGATATGACCCCAATCTATTGACCGGTGCTGTGCGCGGAAAAAACTTTAACGCACTATTAAAGGATAGTTTACTTCCGCTCTATGTGCGACCCACGCTGGCCACCTATCCACCGGGTTCGGCTTTTAAGCCGCTGGTAGCACTCATTGCCTTGCAGGAGGGGGTGCAAACCACCAATTATTTTGTGAACTGTGGCGGAGGCTACACTGTGGGCGGGGTAACGGTACGGTGTTCGCACCATCACCCTTCTGCCGGTAACATTCAATACGCGCTGGCGCAGTCGTGCAATCCTTACTTCTGCCAAACGTATCGCAACATTCTGGAGGACAGGAAATTCACTAAAACATCGGAGTCTTTTGCAAACTGGAAAAATCATTGCAACAGTTTTGGCCTCGGGGTAAAAACCGGTATTGATATGCCCAGCGAAGCCAGCGGCAACATTCCATCGGTGAAATATTTCAACAAGATTTATGGAGAAAACCGATGGAAGTTTGCCACCGTTATCTCCTTGAGTATCGGACAAGGGGAAGTGCTGACCACTCCGCTTCAGCTCGCCAATCTTTTTGCCTGCATTGCCAACAAAGGCTATTGGATTACCCCGCATGTGGTGCGAAAAATAACCGACCCTGTAACCGGTAAAGATGTAACGCACCCCTACGAAAGGCATCAAACCTTTATTGATATAAAGCACTTTGACCCGGTGATTGAAGGCCTGCACCAGGTACTGGAAGCCGGCACGGCCCGCGGCTCGCGGGTGGAAGGCATTTCTATATGCGGAAAAACCGGTACTGCTCAAAATCCGCATGGCGACAATCACTCTATGTTTGCGGCCTTTGCGCCCAAAGAGAATCCTAAAATTGCGATTGCTGTTATTGTAGAAAACGGAGGTTATGGTGGCGCGTTTGCCGCCCCCATTGCCACACTGATGATTGAAAAATATTTAAACGATACTATACAAAGCAGCAGGGTGGCACTCGAAACCAAAATGAAAGAGGCCAACTTGTTGAATAAATACGGCATATCGGTCAACCGCTCGGCACAGTTGCAGATGGAGGACGAATAAAGCGCGCACGAAAAAACAATTATGGCAAGGCAAGATTCCATTACCGGAAAAATAGATTGGTTGACAGTGATCCTGTACACCCTGCTGGTGATGATTGGCTGGCTGGTTATTTATTCGGCCTCCAGCGGTGGGGACGATAAAAGCATCTTTGACACTTCTATCAACAGTGGCAAGCAGTTTCAATGGATGGTGGCTTCGGCCCTCATTGCGTTTATTATTCTGATAGTGGAGGCGCGGTTTTATGTTACGCTATCGTATGTATTTTATGTGCTGCTGTTGCTCTTTGTGCTCTCGGTACTGGTGATAGGCGTAAAAGTGAAAGGACAGCAAAACTGGATTCGCTTCGGGTCGTTTCAAATGCAGCCCTCCGAGCTGGCCAAGTTTGGTGCCGCACTGGCTATCTCCAAGTATTTGGCCGGCCTGAATGTAGATATCCGAAAGTGGCATTACAAATGGCGGGCCTTTGCCATCATTGGTTTGCCTATGGTCATTATTGCTGTGCAGGGCGATGCGGGTAGTGCAATTGTATTTGCCGCGTTTTCGTTGGTTTTATTTCGCGATGGGTTAGAGAGTTACTACCTCATTATTGGAGCATCGGCAGTGGTGCTGGCGCTCATGAGCTTAATTATTTACAAATATTACATCATTGTTGGCCTGGCGGTTATCATTTTATTGATCATCTATTTTTCGTGGCGAAACAAAAAACTGGTGCTGCTCAGTGTAGGAGTTTTTATACTGGCATCGGTGTATGTGCTGGGGGTCGATTTTGCCTTTAGCAAACTAAAACCTCACCAGCAGGACAGGATTAATGTACTACTCGGAAAAAAAGTAAGCGAAAAAGCAGAATGGAACATGAAGCAATCGGTGATAGCGATTGGTTCGGGAGGCATATTGGGCAAGGGATATTTGAACGGCACACAAACCAAACTGAAGTTTGTACCTGAACAAAGTACCGATTTTATATTCAGCTCTATTGGCGAAGAGTTCGGCTTTGTGGGCAGCCTGTTTATCATTTCCGTATTTCTGGCACTCCTGTTTCGGGTCTTGTATCTGGCCGAAAGACAGCGGTCAAAATTCAGCAGAATCTATGGCTATTGTGTAGCCAGCATTTTGTTCTTCCATTTTCTGGTTAATATAGGTATGGCTATAGGTGTGGCACCGGTGATAGGCATACCGCTACCCTTTATTAGTTATGGTGGCTCTTCTCTTTTGGCGTTTACGCTACTCTTATTTGTGTTTATCCGTTTAGATACACAGCGCTACGAAACCATGCGGTAAAAAGCGGTTCCGGATGTGGGCAAGGACACCTCAGTAATGTATATAGTTTAAACTTTACTCCTTTTTGAGGACAATATCGGTGAAAGTGAATATCGGGCAGTAAAACGGCCTTGATCTCATATGGGACTGTCTTGGTAAATTACAGGTCTAACAAAATCTCTTGTATGACTGCCCTAGTCTCTTAAATGACCAACAGAATCTTTTATGATACTTTCTTAGTCGCATGCAAGACTACCTTAGTCGCACATTCCACTAACACGGTCACAGTTCGCCCCAAGTGCCTCCTACATGAGTAGAAACTTCCGAAAAGTACCCCTAAGGGATCTGTTATTATTCGTCTCAACCTCACTATCCTATCCATAAATGAAAAGCCCCGAAAAAATTCGGGGCTTTTCATTTATCTAAGATGCTGGTGTTAGAATCTTGGACAGTAAATCGTCTGAGGGCCGCGTTTCTTACATTTTCCAATATAAGCCACGCCTACTTCAAATCCTCCGCGGGCACGCGAACCGGTAATAAGCTGGCTTACGTTAATATCATAGCCAACACCCACTTCCAATCCGTTCCATACCACCGCTGCGTTTAATACTACCGACTCAGGGTTCAGACTTTTATCTCTCCATGGAGCTTTAGGGTCGCCACCCACCATGCGGAACATAGCACCAATCCGCATGTGGCTTCCTTCGGTATTTCTTTCTTCAAACAAGATTCTGAAGTCTGCAGCAAAAATGGTTTCAATTGATTTACCCTGAAACATTACAATGAACTTAGGCTGCATATCGAATCTTCCTTTTAAAGGGAAACGAACACCGCCATGCGCTACATACTTCATGTTCAGTCTTACAGACTTGTCTCCTAAGAATGAAATAGCCGGACGGTTGATGTGGTAAGTAGAGAACCCAACATATACGTTTGTTCTCTTTGCTATCTTCATGTACCAAAGCAAGCCGGCATTAATATCCCAATACAGAAATTTATTGTTTACTAAAAACTCGTTGGTAGGTAGCAAGGCATTGTAAGCCTGTCCGTCCCACTGGCTGCCAAATTGCAAGCGGCTGAAATCAATCGTTTGCTGATAAATGCTGGAAGAAAAACCGATAGACAAGAAATTGGTATGGCGCGAGTTCAGGCTCTTGTGATAAGCCAATGCCAATCCACCGCTGTTAAATCCGAATCTTGATTCACCGGCCTGGTCACCCATAAACGAAGCTCCAAATCCAAAGGCATCTCCTTTACCAAAACCTTTAGCCGTTCTAAAATCGGCTGAAGCAGTATAAGTGCGATACATCGGCACACTCTCATTGCGAAGCACTTCGCCCCACTGTCCGCGAAACAAGCCCGTCACGCGATAGCAACCGTCAAAAGCGCCCGTTAAAGCAGGATTCAAATACAAAGGAGTCATGTAAAATTGCGAAAAGTGCGGGTCCTGCGCTTTTGCACCCAATACAACAAGGGCCAATAAAAGAGTGTGTAAAATCTTCTTCATTATCTCGGTTTTTTATAGAAATCTAAAATTAGAAAAAATTAGTTCTGAAAAAACTTCCTCATAATTTTTTCAGGGGGTTCCGTCTTTTTGTATCGAATTTCAAGACTAAAAGTTTCACTTTTCCTGAACTATTATTTCAAAAGTTTATTTAATCATAGTAACAGTTCCCTTCTTTTCGCGCACTTTTCCATTTAAATAAACTGCCTCCACCACATATGTGTATACGCCCGGTTGCTGCAACTGCGACTTGTAAGTGCCATCCCACCCTTTCCATTGATTGACCGAATCAAAAATCAATTCGCCCCAGCGGTTAAAAATCTTAAGATTCGCTTTTGCCAAGCCAATGCCAAACACCTCCAGCACATCGTTATTACCATCTCCATTCGGTGAAAATGCATTCGGAACAAATATATCTTCACCTTCTCCTACATAGACGCGCACCGTTTCCGAAACGCTGCAATTCTTCCAGTAATTTACTGTTAAATTATAATCGGTGGTGGTGTAAGGGCTGGCAAGTGTAGTGGCACAATCGGCACAACTGAGTCCGGTAAGCGGAGACCATAAGTAGGCATTAATATCGGCTGAGGAATAGGGAGAAAAAGCAGACGACAGGTTAATGGAGGAACCTAAATCTATCAGGCTGTCCTGTGGCAATACTGATAGCACCGGCTGTGGCGGTTCACTGACGGTGAGGGTGGTATCTTTTATACATCCCTCTGCATCGCGGATGGTTACATTATAAATTCCCGCTGCCAAATTGTTGAAGAATCCGCTCGGCTGAAACACACTGCCACCAATCGAAAATTCATAGGCTATCGTGCTGCCCGGAGTGCCACCCGTAGCATTTACATTTAGCTGACCATCAGAATAGGCCGGGCAAGAAACAGAATCGGCAAGGGCTGTGGTTATCGCAATGGGCAGTGGCGCAATGAATGTAGTGGTTAATGTTGTATCGCAACCATTTTGGTCGGTAATGAGCACGTCATAGGTCCCCGGTCCAAAATCATTCACTGCATTTCCGGTAAACCCGGTATTCCACAGATAATCAATAGGGGGAGTGCCTCCGGAAACAGAAACGGTTATGGCACCATCCAAAGTATTAAAACAGGAAATTTCCGATCGGTTAATGAACGAGGCATTTAGAGAAGGAGGGTCAGTAATGGTGATGCTGCCCTGAGTAGAACACAAGTTGTTGTCCTGCACTGTAACGTCATACAAGCCTTGTGGTAAGCCCGACAATGTATCGTTATCGCTGGCACCGGGCATCACACTCCAGTCAATCATATAACCGGGTGTGCCACCAGTGGCTGCCACCCACACACTACCCGATGCATCGTCCGCACAAAGCGGTGGAGTGCTTCCTAATATAAGCACAAGAGCAGACGGCTCATTTACGGTAGCCGATGCTGTTGCTGTGCAATTTTTAGTATCTGTCACCTGCACAGTGAAAGTGCCGGCAGGTACTGCACTAAGATCTTCGCTCACTGCATTGTTACTCCAGAGATAAGTATACACTGAACTTCCACCCACCACAGCGATGTCTACAGCACCATCCTGGTAGGCATTACAGCTGGCATCAGTCGTAGAAATAACAGTAGCTGCCACCTGAGCCGGCTCGTTGATAGTAAAGGTAGCCGTAGCCTGGCAACCGTTGTTGTCGGTGACGGTAACTGTTTTACTTCCCTGATTAAAACCGCTCACCGAAGGAGTAGTGCCCGTTAGATTGGTCCAGGCATAGCTGTAGGGCAAAGTTCCACCTGAGGCCGCGGCAGTAGCCGCACCATCGTTACCACCAAAGCAGGAAACGTCTGTCGTACTAATGACTGCCACATTAAGCAATACAGGCTCTATAGCCGTCCATGAATTTTGAGCGGTGCAATTATTAAAATCGGTCACTACCACAGCATAGGTGCCGGGTCCCAATGCCGTTTGTGGATTTGCGCTGCCTCCAGGTGTCCAGCTATAAGAATAACCGGGTGTTCCGCCTGTGGCAACGGCCTCCACAGATGCGTCTGATGCACCAAAGCAACTAATGCTGAGAGTATCTAACATAACAGTGAGCTGAGAAGGAGCTGTAATCTGAATATTGCCTGTTACACTAACGCCTGCACTGTCGGTAGCTGTTACGGTATATACTCCAGAACATAAACCGGAAATCACAGAATCGGAAACTGCATTGCTCCATACAAAGGTATAAGGCTCTATCCCCCCTGTTGCAGTCACATGTGCATCACCGGCACAATCACCAAAACATAAATTATCTGTCGTGGAAAAGGTAAGCAAGATAGGTGGCGGATCAGTTATCACAGCTGTATCCGGGAGGCAACATCCATTAGCATCACATACGGTAACAATATAGGTCCCGGCCAATAAATTAACGATAGAGTCATTATTCACCCCATTGCTCCAGGTAAACGTGTATGGTGCTGTAGCGCCCGATGCTACTACATAAGCCCATCCTTCATTGCCCCCAAAACTGGTAGCATTAGATGATACAATATTAGTGGTTAATGTCGTTGGCTGATTGACGGTAGCGGAAGCATTGGCCGAACAACCGTTAGCATCAGTAACAGTGGCAGCATAGAGCCCCGGGGATAATGAATTGGCAAGGGCGCCATTGCTCTGTGCCGGATTCCATGTATAATTATACAAAGGTGTTCCGCCTGAAGCAGTCAATGTAACGCTGCCATTATTACTTCCAAAACAAGTAAGGGGCTGTGCAACTGCACTAAGCGAGAGTAATGCAGGTTGCGGTAAATTAAACGTTGCACTGCCGGTGCAGCCCTGTGCATCCGAAGCGGTTACTGAATAAATACCGGGTGGCAGGTTTAGAATCGAGTCAATGGTAGGACCATTACTCCAGGCATACTGAATGGGCGGTATACCTCCGGTTGGCAACGCAAGTATTTTTCCATTGTTATATCCAAAACAGTCGATAGAATCCACTTGTAAAGCTATAGGAATACTGTTGCCTACCACCAGATGAATCGTATCGCTAAGCACACAAGCACCTCCGCTGAGAGTAACCAAATAATCTGCAGAAGCGGAGGCATTTAAAGTAAAAGTTGGACTATTACTACCGACCACTGTGTTGGTGGTCAAATTTTTCCACTGGTAGCTGAATGTATTTCCGGGCAGAGGACTTCCGATTGTTTGTGTCGTAAACGTGACGTTGGTCGCACTACAGAAAAAAGTGTCGTCCGGAAATGCATAAAACCGAAGTGAAGTGTCAACATTTACGTAGACAAAATCACTGCTGACACATCCGTTGGAATCTGTTACATCTACATGATACACTACCGGTGAGGCGGGTGTAGCAACCGGATCTACGATATTCGTTGGGACGGGAGCGTTGGGACCAGAAGCGGGGGTCCAGGCAATAGGTAAGTTAGAAACATCCGTTACACAGAAACTGAAGCGGGTGTTGGGGCGGGTATTGGCCACGGTGGGAGTGCCGGTAGTGCCGCACTGCACCGAATTTCCCCGCGAGTAGTAAACAGAATTGAAGGCAGTAGGAGTCATGCGCATTTTGGCATTCAGCACACTACCGGAGGCATTATTAAAACAAACATCGATGACAAGGTTCGAAGTGCCATCCCAGTCGTAAGGAAAATCAAGCACGTGAGTTTTCCAACCGGTATTGGTGGTGGGCCCCATGTTTATGTTCTTAGGAGTAAAAACGGTCACCAGGTTGGGCTGCCAACTATTGAGCGAGGTTGCCTGCGTGCAGGCCATTTTTATCTCAAAGTTCTGAATCACATCGTTAGCGGTGGCAATATTATCTACGTAAAAGGAGAGCTCTTTAATCTGCCCACCCGAGCCTAACTGCGCCAACAATTCAGCGGCAGTAAACAAAAATTGGTGACGCGCACTTTTGCTATAGTGACCGTAAATAGTAGGATACTGGGTGGGTGAACCTGCCGGAATCACTCCTGTCCCTGTGCCTACCGTAATAATATCTGGCGAGCCGCTGCACAGCGTAGGTCCTATTCCGCAGCTCTGCGGATTGGTGACAATATTCAACTGCACATCTTCACCGGGGCAAACAGCCGTGGGCTGCGCTTTTGCAACTATGTTAGGGGCTACACCCGCCACCGTCACAAGAACAGAATCCACATTGGTGCAACCATTGGCACCGGTTACATACAACTTGTAGTTTGTGGTCACCAAGGGAGTGGCTACCGGGTTAGGAACAGAATCGTTGGGGACGTTGGCAATGGGATCCAATAGTCCGGCAGAGGGCACCCACTGGAAGGAATATGGTGCGTATAAGTTATCGGTCGTGGCATTCAACTGCAACTGCCCGTTTTGACAAATAGTTCCGCCCGGGCCTGCATCATACAAAAACGGAGGGTCGCTTTGCACAAACACCGAATCGGTTCCGCAATCAGAGGTGAAATAATACATCTGATCGGTAGCGGGCGATACGGTGGGGTTCAGCACATTAGGATTAGATACCGCATTGGGCCCCGTAGAAGGTGTCCACTGATAGTTGGAGCCTCCGGTAGCAGTCAGTTGAACCGGTGTACCACAAAAAGTGGTACTGGCCGACAACAAATTTACCTGGGTAAACACACAGATGGAATACACCCGCGTGTAAGCACCGTTGATAGGACAGTCATCGTTTTCAGTAGTAATTAAAAAGTTATGGCATCCGGTATCACCCGCCAAAGGGGTCCAGTTAATGCGAGCAATCACACTATCGCCAGAGCCTATTTGCACCATAGTGGCTCCGGGTATGGCTGATGGAACGGCATTGATGTTGCTGGTAAGCGTGAGGTTGTGATTAGCCGGGTCTGTGCACAAAATATCAAACTGCAATGGAGTGCCCGGACACACCTGAACACTTAGCGAATCAACCTGATTACCATTTTGAACATTAGTAATAGGTTCCTGATCAGGAATAGAAATGGCACAGTTGAGAATAGTTACCTGCATATCGCGCATAGTGGACCCCACCAGGACACCGTTTCTGTATTCGTCTATTCGTACTGCCAGCACATCCACCTCTTGTCCTGATGGTCTAAACTCCATTTGACCGTTGGTGGAGTTAAAAGCAAACGTGTTTACAGGAGTGGTCTTCACCGGGTTGGTGACACTCCACCCGCCATTAAAGGTCATAGGGGCAAAGGTGTTACCTAAAGGATAAATCATGTTATAAACCAAAGAATCACCATCTACATCCACCGCACCATTATTGTAAGTAACATCCGAATTAGCACACACAAAGGGCACGGGCAAAGTACTGAACGCTACTGAGTTATTGCAATAAGGTTGTCCGGTACTAGGGTCTATGTTATTATTGATAATCGCCTCTATGGAAAGGTCGTTAGCCGATGCATTTGTCAAATTATTGATGGCTGCATTTCTGCAACACTCACTGAAGCGAACGCGCCAGTTGGAGCAGGCTGCGGGCAGCGTAACCACTCCGGTATATTCATAAACCCTTACTCCCGGATAAGGGGCAGCACCGGAGCCGGACCAGTTACAGGCACTTTGCGAAAGTTGAGCCGGACATAACTGCGACACCTCGCAACCGTTGGTGCTACCCGGAGGACAGTTTACTGCGTTATTCATATTCAGCGTGAGCGATATAGTACTGGTACCCGGGCAACCCGGTGCGCTGATGCTCACCTGCGCACTACCGGGGGCAGCAATTCCCGAACAATCCCGGTAAAAACGCAAAGTAACCCGATACTGGTTGCCACCCAGACATTGATACTGCAAATCGGCACCCATGGCATGTGAGGCGTAGATTTGATTGCTGAAAGGAAGCACTGCAAAAAATAAAAGCAGGGCACGAAGATAAAATGTACTCAAAGGACTCAGTTTATAAGTGAAAGGTGCTCAAAGACGCCAAAAGTAGGGTTTTGGTTGTAAAAAGCGGCAAACAACAGTAAAAGAGTTTTTGTGGATTCTATGTAGACTGCATGGAGTTTTTATTTTTGCCCTCCTTTTTAAAAAAAACATAATACTTTAGATTATGAAAATGACGTTTCAACCCAGCCGCAGAAAGAGAAAAAACAAACACGGCTTTAGAGAAAGAATGAGCACAAAAAATGGAAGAAAAGTTCTTGCGCGCAGAAGGGGCAGAGGAAGAAAGAAACTCACCGTTTCAGACGAAAAGAGACTCAAGTAATATTTCCGGTTCGGTCAGGTTTGACTTGGGCAGGTTGCAGGGTGTTTATACCCTCACCCGTTCGGAGCATTTGAAGAGCAGAAAAGTAATCGATATACTTTTTAAAGAGGGTAAATCTGTTTCACATAACGGGTTTACCCTTGTTTATTGGACCACCCTCTACCAATTCTTTATCCCGCACAGGTGGCTTTTTCGGTACCGAAAAGGAATTTTAAGCACGCCACCGACCGAAACCGCGTAAAGCGACTGCTCCGTGAGGCTTACCGACTACAAAAATTTTCGTTTTATACTGCTTTGATAGCTGCGGACCGCCACCTGGCCATTATGTGGGTGTACAAAGGGCGCCAGCTACCCGATTTTGATACGGTGCAAACTGAAGTAGCTTTTTGCCTCAAAAAAGCAGCGGCCAAATGATACGAAGCATTTTAACCACACTGCTCCTAATACCTATCAAAGGTTACCGATTATTCCTTTCGCCCTGGTTACCTCCCTCCTGTCGCTATACGCCCACTTGTTCGGCCTATGCTTTGGAGGCTATTTCCAAACATGGCCCTTTCAAAGGCTCTTGGCTGGCTATAAAGCGAATAAGTAGTTGCCACCCGTGGGGAGGCAGCGGTTACGATCCTGTTCCGTAGCAAGAAACACTGTGCGTATTTTTTACACCCTCTAATGCTGTTTTTTTCTATTTCGCGCTCGCAATGTTTAGCCCAATATTCTTTATATCGGTTGTGCTTTCCGCCTTGTACTTGGTGCTGGTGCTTTATTTTTTGATAGGCTGGCTGCGCTTGAAACTACACGAGGCTGGAGATAGTGGTGAAAAACAACTACCCTTCGTCTCCATCATTATCCCGGTGCGAAACGAGAGCGAAAATATTCAGGCTTGCCTCCAAAGTATTTTTAGTCAAAGTTATCCCAAACATCTTTTCGAAGTAATTGTGATTGACGACTACAGCACCGACCCCACTATACGGCTGGCAAAAGAAATTGCAGAAAAAAATCTGACGGTACTCAACCTCCAGCATTACCTGGGCAACCCCGGGGAGTATATACCCAACAAAAAGAAGGCTATTGCTCTGGGCATTAAAAATGCAAAGGGTGAGCTGGTAGTCACCACCGATGGAGACTGTACGGCAGGCCCGGGTTGGCTCCGTGCGATGGTAGAATTTTTTATTCACCACCAATACAAACTGGTGACCGGTCCCATACTGATGAAGCCTGCATTGCTACCCGTAGAAATTTTTCAGCAACTGGATGTTATCAGCCTGTCGGGTATTACAGGGGCCACTATCCGAAATGGATTTCCCACGATGTGTAATGGAGCTAATCTGATGTATGCCAAAAGCACTTTCCAGGAAGTAGAGGGCTTTAAAGGCAACCACGATGTGCCTACGGGTGACGATATTTTCCTGATGCAAAAGATCAATACACACTATGAAAATGCGATTGGTTATGTAAAAAATCGTGAAGCGTGTGTGTTTACCCGACCCGAAAAACGCTGAGCGGATTTATAGCCCAGCGCGTTCGTTGGATTTCAAAATCCACACAGTTTGGTAGCAACCGCAGTGCCTGGGTATTGTATCTGGCTTATGTTTTTAATCTGTTTATAGTTATCAGCTCAGCCCATGCCATTCAGTTGGTAGATTATGCGTGGCTTCCACTAGCAGTTGCTGCTGGCACCAAAATTTTTGCTGACTTGCTGTTTAACCTACCGCTCCTTTTCTTCTTTCGAAAGTTCACGCTGCTACTCGTTTTTCCGGTGGTAGAGGTGTTTCACATACTCTACGTCACTTTTATCGGAGTGCTCAGCCTGACCGGAAAATACCGATGGAAAGACCGCAGGATTGGTTAAAAAAGTATGGAGGTATTTACCCCTTTGTTATATACCGCTTTTTGATGCGGGCATATTCCCTAAACGAAATCATTTTTTGGCGTTGTTCATCCCATAGGTTGGCTTGTACGGTTTTAAGACTTTGCCAGAAGCTAATGACATTGGTATGTTTTTCAAAGACCGGATTTTCGCGATTGCAGCGCGATAAATTATAGTTGGGTATAGTGGGCGCTAAATGGTGTAGGTGGTGAAAGCCAATGTTGCCGGTGAGCCAGTGACCAATGCGCGGCAGTTTATAATAAGTGCTCCCCTTAACAGCAGCAATTACATAATCCCAATTGTCCTTGCCGCTTTTGTATATGTTTTCGTATTGGTGCTGTATGTAAAAAAACCACAATGCGTAGGTGCCAAAAAACAGCAAGTTAATAAACTGCACCACCAGAAAACGAGTGGGGCCGATAAGCCATGCCAATACTGCATATATGCCCACAAACAACAGATTGCTGATAAGCACATTTTTACGTACTTTTTTAAAGGGCTCGTCTTTTAAAAAGGCAAAACGGTTATAAATCACCACATAAATAAATCCGCCAATGGTAAATAGGTAAAAAGGGTTGCGATAAATGCGATACCATAACTTGCCTTTCCAACTCAGCGATGCATATTTTTCGGCAGACAAACACTCAATATCGCCAATGTCACTAAACTCTAACTGCCCATTGTGCGCGTGATGAAAACTGTGATTCTTCGCCCAGTATTCATAAGGAATCAAGGTGCAGATACTGCACACGGTACCTATGATATCATTGAGTGTTTTATACCGCGTAAACGATTTGTGACCACAATCGTGCTGTATGATAAAAATACGCCCCAGGATAAATCCATTCAAAATAGCTACCACAGCCGACAGCAATACCGATTTATCAAACAAATACAGTTGCAATACCAACAAGGCTATGTAAAAACTAAAACTATTCGTAAGTTGAATGAGTGCCTCGCGGGTATTCGGTATTTGGTATTGCTTGAGTAGCTTATTCCAGTTTTTGAGGTCAGCCAGCACCTGCTCTTTGTTAAACGTTGTCATCCAGCTAATTTTTGGTGGTGCAATGATAGCATAAACAAACGCTCAAATGGCCGCAAGATTTACTGCACCTCAGACACATCTTCCACCATATTCATCTTGGTGAGAAAATCCCAAACAGGCTGAGTCCAGTAGTTATTTTCATTGGCCTTATTGCCCAACACAATAATGGTGTAGCCGCCTTTCAGGTCGCGGGCAAAGACATTGTTACAGCCATGCCAGTTACCATTGTGATAAATGAGATAATTGTCATCGGCTTGCTTAATCATGCGCCAGCCGTAGCCATAGTTTCTTTCTTTTTCACCGGCAAACGAGTAACGATCAAAACTGCGCGGCTTGTAGGCTTCGCTCAGTGATGCTTCGTTGAGCACCATGCCGTTGCGCAAAGCTTTGTCCCATTTCAGCATATCTTCCACCGAAGAGTAAATGCCCTTATCGCCCAACACACCATCGCTCATTATCTCCTTCCATACACGCCACCGGCTGTCAAAACATTTGGCACCACAAAGAGTAGTAGGGTCTTCCAATGTGTAGGCGAATGTGCTCGTCATGCCAAGTGGTGTAAAAATCACATCGTTCATAAATTTTGCATAGCTCATGCCGGTAACGTGCTCTATTACCGAAGCCAACAAAGCATAATTAGTGTTGCAATAAGTGAACTTTAAATCTACCCGCCAGCGCAAGGGTGGTTTTTTAGCAATAATAGTTTGCAGCAACTTTTCGTTTGTCAGGTATTTTACATCACTACCCACATAATCGCTGCCCCAGTATATATACTCTTGCAACCCGCTGCGATGGGTAAGCAGATGTTTCACGGTCATCCCCTTGTAAGGGAAGTCGGGGAAAAATTTTTGTAGTGTATCATCCACCGACAAAAATCCGTTTTCGGCCAACAGCATGATGGCGGTCGAAGTGAATGTTTTGGTTACAGAAGCCAATTGAATGGCCGTTTGAGTTGTAAGCGTGTCTTTTTTATAATCTGCATATCCGAAAGCTCCGCTGTATATCGGCTCTCCGTTTTTGGCAATCATCACGCAACCGTTAAAACCGGCTTTGTGGCGCAAGCGGTAAAAAGAATCTATTTGAGCATAGGCACGTTGTGCAGCATAGTCGGCCAGCGACTGAAACGGAACATCTTCAGGACATGTTTCGGTAGTGGCCACATTGGTATTGGGCTTTTTCCACGTAAACGAGGAAAAAACCATCAACAATATCACCGCTGATAACCATACTGTAAGTGCCTTCAATTTCACCGATGTATAATTTTTCGATTCCAACAATTTTGTCCCTGTTTATACCAGAAACCGGGCGAATATGTTTCATGAGGTTTAAAAAACCAAACCCCAGTATACCAGGACATTAAAATGTGTCTTAAAAAAAGGAATGTGATTAAAAAGTAACGGATACCTCAACACTCTTATAAATTGCGACAAAGTGGGTGACCGTACCCCCCAGCACAAACAAATGCCAAATAGCGTGATGAAACTTCAGCCGGTGCCACAAATAAAAAATGACTCCCAGTGTGTAGCACAATCCACTGGCAATAATCCAAAACCAGATGTGTGCCGGAAGATTCTGAATCAATGGTTGAATGATAAACACCGCCATCCAACCCAGCGCCAGATAAACAATCACTGATAACACTTTAAACCGGCCCGTATAAAAGAGCTTGAGAAAGCTGCCAAAAAGGACAAGTGCCCACATAATCAGCAGGAAAACAGTGGCCGTGCCTGGAGCAATGAACTTGATAACGAAAGGAGTGTAGCTGCCGGCTATCATCAAGAAAATACTGATGTGATCCCATACTTGGAGTGCCTTCTTAGTTTTCAAATGCTGCACAGCATGATATAGGGTAGAGGAAAGATAAACCATCAACATGCCAAAGCCAAAGACGCACACTGACCAAACGGTGGTGCTGTTTCCCTTTGTGCCGGCATAACTGATAAGAAAGGGCATACCTGCCAAACAGAAAAGAACCCCGACAGCATGGGTTATAGTGTTGGCTATCTCTTCGGGTATGGTTTGCTTTCTGTCTGCCATTTTTTATTTAGAATACTGCTTTTGCTATTTCAATGGTAGCCTCGCTGCGGCTCATGGTGTAATAATGCAACACCGGAGCTCCGGCCGCTTTCAATTCTTTCGACTGCTGTATACACCACTCTATACCTACACGTTTCACTTCTTTATCGTCCTTGCATTTTTCCACTTCGTTGGCCAGTGCTTCCGGAATGTCGATATGAAAAATGCGCGGCAATGTGGAAAGTTGAGAACGTTGAGCAATCGGTTTCAACCCCGGTATAATTGGAATCAGAATGCCTGCTGCTCTGCATTTATCAACGAATTCGAAGTACTTTTTATTGTCGAAGAACATTTGTGTTACAATATAATCGGCCCCGCAGTCCACTTTATGTTTCAGCCATTTGAGGTCGGTATTGAGGTTGGGCGATTCGTAATGCTTTTCAGGATAAGCAGCTACACCAATGCAAAAATTGGTTTTCATTTCGTTCTCTGTTTCCTCATGCAAAAATTTTCCCTGATTCATGCGGGCTACCTGATACACTAAATCTGAAGCGTATTTGTGCGCATTGTTTTTCGGATTCGCGGCTTTCGGATTTTTGTCTGAATCTCCCTGCAGCAATAGCACGTTATTTATTCCCAGATAGTGCAGCGTAAACAAAGCATCCTCTGTTTCTTCGGGGGTAAACCCTCCACAAACCAGATGGGGCACGGTGTCTACATTAAACCGGCCTTTGATAGCGGCACAAATACCTACCGTGCCGGGTCTTTTGCGCAATGGAATTTCTTCTATTAAACCATCGGATCGCTTTTTGTAGATTAACTCCTCGCGGTGATAAGTTACATCAATAAAGGGTGGCTTAAATTCCATCAAAGGTTCTATCACTCTCAATAAATCGTCTATCGTTTTACCTTTCTGAGGTGGCAACACCTCAATAGAAAAAAGGGTTTTACCTTGGGCATTCGCAATGTGTTCAGTAACCTTCATGCAACAAATTTTAAGAAGCGCGAATGTAAGCATCCGTTTTAATTACCCGCTTATTGCATTATATTTGACCCGCTCTTTGAAGAATTGAATTATCAAGAAAGACCGAGGGACAGGCCCATTGACGTCTTGACAACCCTCCCGCTACAAGCGGGAGAAGGTGCCAACTCCTGAAAGATAAGAACCACCATTCTTCTTCCTTCAACTTTCTTGTAAACAATTTTAAGAGGCAATTGTATTTGTCTGATTACTATTTACCAGCTATTTGATATTATGTCTATCGTTAAACAACAACTTACTCAACTCTGCCGGGAGCGTATTCTCGTATTGGATGGCGCTATGGGCACTATGATTCAACGTCATCCGCTGAGCGAAGCAGATTTTAGGGGCGAAGATTTCAAAAATCACACTCACGACCTTCGTGGCAATAATGATTTACTGAACATTACACGGCCCGATATTATTGAAAACATCCATTTGGAATATCTGGAAGCCGGTGCCGATATTATTGAAACGAATACGTTCAGCGGCACCTGGATTGCTCAAGCCGATTACAAACTGGAACAAGAAGCCTACCGCATTAATTATGAGGGAGCCCGATTAGCTAAAAAAGCGGTGGCCGCTTTTCAGAAAAAATGGAATAATCCTTCACCGAAGTTTGTAGCCGGTGCCTTTGGTCCCACCAACCGTACCGCCTCGCTTTCGCCCGATGTAAATAACCCGGGCTTTCGGGCTATCAGCTTTGATGAACTGGTGCAGGCCTACACCGAACAGGCCCGCGGGCTCATTGATGGCGGTGCCGATATTTTGTTGGTGGAAACCATCTTTGACACACTAAACGCCAAGGCGTGTTTATTTGCCATACACCAGGTGCAGCAAGAAAAAAATACTGATTTACCGGTCATGATTTCGGGCACTATCACCGATGCCAGCGGAAGGACCCTGAGCGGCCAAACGCCCGAAGCATTTTATACTTCGGTGGCGCATGCACAACCATTTAGTGTGGGATTAAACTGCGCTTTGGGAGCAAAAGATATGCGCCCTCACATGGAGTCCATTTCTAAAACGGCCTTGTGTTTCACGAGTGCCTATCCCAATGCCGGTTTGCCCAACGCTTTTGGTGGCTACGATGAAACGCCCGAAATGATGGGAGAGGCTTTAGAAGATTTTGTAAAAAGTGGATTCGTAAATATTATTGGTGGATGTTGTGGCACCACCCCAGACCACATCCGGGTTTTTGCAGCCGTGGCGAAAAAGTTCCCTCCGCGCAAAATTCCGCAAGCATTTCACTTTACCCGCCTCAGCGGTCTGGAGCCCGTGGAAATTCGTCCCGATAGCAATTTTGTGAATGTGGGCGAACGAACCAACGTAACGGGCTCTGCCAAATTTCTAAAACTGATTAAAGAAAACAGATATGAAGATGCACTGGCCATTGCGAAAGAACAGGTGGACGGTGGCGCGCAGGTAATTGATGTAAACCTGGACGAGGGGATGATAGATGGGCAGGAAGCTATGGTCAAGTTTTTGCACCTGCTGGCAAGCGAACCCGACATTGCCCGGGTGCCGGTGATGATTGATTCTTCTAAATGGGAAATTATAGAGGCCGGACTCAAATGCATACAAGGAAAAGGAATTGTGAATTCAATTTCCTTGAAGGGTGGCGAGGATGAGTTTATTCGGCAGGCTAAACTGGTAAAAGAATACGGTGCTGCTGTTATTGTGATGGCATTTGACGAAGCCGGACAAGCCGACTCGTATCAACGAAGAATTGAAATTTGCGAGCGGGCTTACAAAATTTTAACCGGACAGGTAGGGTTCCCACCGGAAGACATCATTTTTGATCCCAATATTTTTCCGGTAGCTACGGGGATGGAAGAGCACCGTCAAAATGCGGTTGATTTTTTCCGTGCTGCTAAGTGGATAAAAGAAAATCTGCCGCATGCGCATGTAAGCGGTGGAGTAAGTAATGTTTCGTTCTCGTTCCGCGGCAACAACACCGTGCGCGAGGCCATGCATTCTGCGTTTTTGTATCATGCCATCAAGCATGGCATGGATATGGGCATTGTAAACCCCAGCATGCTGGAAGTTTACGATGATATTCCTAAAGATTTACTGGAGCACGTAGAAGATGTTTTGCTGGACCGCAGAGATGATGCCACCGAACGCTTGTTAGCTTTTGCAGAAACCGTAAAACAAAAAGGCAAGACGGAGATTGTAAACGAAGAATGGCGAAATGGCACTGTGGAAGAACGATTGGCGCATGCGCTGGTGAAAGGGCTGGTAGAATTTATAGATGCCGACACCGAAGAAGCGCGTCAGAAATATGCCAAGCCACTCGAGATTATTGAAGGACCTTTAATGGCGGGCATGAACATCGTAGGTGATTTATTTGGCAGTGGCAAAATGTTTTTGCCGCAAGTAGTCAAGAGCGCTCGGGTGATGAAAAAAGCGGTAGCCTACCTGCTCCCCTACCTTGAAGAAGAAAAAAGACTAACGGGAAACACCGCAAAAAACAATGGCAAAATTCTTTTAGCCACTGTAAAAGGCGATGTGCATGATATTGGGAAGAATATTGTGAGCGTGGTACTGGCTTGCAACAACTACGAGATTATTGATATGGGCGTAATGGTACCTGCCGATAAAATATTGGAGCGTGCCCGCGAAGAGAATGCGCAAATAATAGGTTTGAGTGGATTGATAACTCCTTCTTTGGACGAAATGGTGCATGTAGCAAAAGAAATGGAGCGATTGGGGATGAAACAGCCATTGCTCATCGGTGGCGCTACGACTTCTAAACTGCATACGGCTGTAAAGGTGGCTCCGGCTTTTTCCGGAACAGTCGTGCATGTGTTAGATGCCTCTAAGGCGGTAACGGTAGCCAGCAGCCTGCTAAGCCAGGAGGAAAGCGAAAGTTTTTCGGCAGGTATAAAGCAGGAATATGCGGAAATGAGAGCCCTGCATGCCAATAGAAAGAGTGATGTAGAATATGTAAAGCTGGCCGAGGCGCGCAAAAACAAGTATACTATTGACTGGAACACAGAACCCATACCACAGCCTAATTTCACCGGTGTTCGTGTATTTGAAGATTACTCTATCGAAGAGCTGGCCCGATACATCGACTGGTCACCATTTTTTTCGACCTGGGAAATGAGCGGTATATATCCCAGAATTTTTGAAAGCGAGAAATACGGTCAAGAAGCCCGCAAACTATACAACGATGCGCAAGCATTATTGAAAAAAATCATTGCTGAAAAATGGATAACTGCAAAAGGAGTTATTGGTATTTTTCCGGCTAAATCTGAGAACGAGACGATTGCAGTATTCAATGAAGAAGGTCAGCCCTTGGCCGCTTTTCATATGTTGCGTCAACAAACAAAAAAAGACCGCCAACCCAATCTCTGCCTGGCCGATTTTATTGCCCCGGCCAACGATTTTATTGGAACATTTGCGGTAACTGCCGGAATAGGAATTGAAAAATGGATTGCGCAATTTGAAAAAGACCATGACGACTACAACAGTATTTTGCTTAAAGCAATAGCCGACCGCCTGGCGGAGGCATTTGCCGAAAGAATGCATGAGCGAGTGCGTAAAGAAATCTGGGGATATGCGGCCCAGGAAAACCTTTCCAGCGAAGATTTGATTCACGAAAAATACCAAGGCATCCGTCCGGCTCCAGGCTATCCTGCCTGCCCGGACCATACCGATAAACCGACCATTTGGAAACTATTGGAGGTCGAAAAAAACACCGGCATACAACTTACTGAAAGCTACGCTATGTATCCCACGGCATCGGTGAGTGGCTTCTATTTTGCTTCGCCTCACGCCAAATATTTTGGCGTAGGCAAAATACAGAAAGACCAGGTGCAGAACCTTGCCGATGCCAAGGGATTGTCGCTGGCCGAAATGGAAAAATGGTTAAGACCTAACCTGGCCTACTGAGTATTTCTTTGTTTTGCCGCATGAATATTTTTCATCAGCAGTTATATCATAATACGCTGCAGCAATGGTTAACAGCCGGAGCCATTTTACTGGCGGCTGTGTTGCTGGCGCGCGGCATCTACTGGATGATCAGTCTAATTTTAAAGCGGTTTACCAAGCATACCGAAAGTGAATTAGACGATATCATTATTGCGCGTATAGATGCACCCGTGGCGCTGGGCATTGTATTAATCGGCTTCCGCTTGGCGATAGAGCAACTCACCCTGAGCAGGCCCATCGAAAATTATCTGCAACGCGCATTTATCCTCATGAGTGCCCTGGCCATTACCTGGCTGCTGACCCGAATTGTGCGGGCGAGCATCGAATACTACTTTCAGCAATACTGGGACCGCGAAAATGCAACGGTAGATGAGCAAATGATGCAGTTGGGCAAGCGTGCATCGGTGATTGTATTGTGGTCTTTGGGGGCTATTGTGGGCTTAAACAATGCCGGGTTTGATGTGGGCGCGCTGATTGCCGGATTGGGAATTGGCGGCTTGGCGCTGGCGCTGGCTGCACAGGATACAGTAAAGAACATTATTGGCGGAATGGTCATCTTTATTGACAAGCCATTTCGCTTTGGCGATTTTGTAAAGATAAAAGACGTGGAAGGGATGGTGGTTTATGTAGGCATCCGAAGTACCCGCATCCGAAATGGAGCGGGCCGATTGGTCACTATCCCCAACTCGCAATTTACCGACAGCCAGATAGAAAACATTTCCAGCGAACCTTCGCGCAGAGTGATTTCGTATCTGCAACTGGAACAGGATTCCAGCGCAGAGAAGATAGAAGCTGCAGTCAAAATTTTGCGTGACATTGTTACCGAGTCGCCCAATGTGAACGAGAAAGACAGCCTCATCTTTTTTGAAAAATTCAATGCCTCATCGCTCGATATCAATTTTACTTATTACATTAAGGCCGGCCGCGATTTTCAGGCGGTACAAACAGAGATAAATCTGGAAGTGGTACGAAGATTCCGACAAGCAGAAATTATGCTTGCGTATCCCACTCAAACGGTCATCAAAAAATAGCCACGGTTACGATCAGGGCAAACGGCCTATATTCGCGCCAATACGAGCAATATGGAACATCACTTTCATGCATCTGAATTAGACCAGCCGCATCCGCAGCGCACCCGCGAAATTCTGAAAAAACACCCCGAGATAAAAAAGCTGATGGGTAAAAACCCCTATACCTTTGGCATCCTGCTTTTGGTGCTCACTTTGCAGGTTTCCCTTGCTTACTTTATAGGCCACTGGGGCCTGCAACCCGCCTGGCAAAATCTGTTGGCTGCATTTATAGCTGCGTATGCTATTGGCGCATTTGCCAACCATTGTATGTATGTGATTATTCACGAAGCCAGCCACAACCTGGTGTTCACCAGCAAAACGTGGAACCGCTGGGTAGGCATGTTAGCCGACCTGCCCAATCTGGTGCCGGGTTCCATGGGTTTTTTTGTTTATCACTTAAAACACCACGCCCACCAGGGCGATTATGATTACGATGCTGATATGGCCAATGTGTGGGAGGCAAAATTTATCGGCAATCATTTTATCGGCAAGGCTTTCTGGCTGGCGTTTTTCCCCATTTTTCAATTGACGCGTCCGCCCCGGCTTAAGTCCATTAACATGTGGAGCAAATGGCCCTGGATTAACCTGGTACTGGCTTTAAGTTTTGATATAGCCATTTTTTATTTCTGTGGCTTATATGGTTTGCTCTATCTTGTGTTTTCGTTTTTTCTGTCCATTGGCTTGCATCCGGTGGGCGCCCGCTGGATTCAGGAACACTACACACCCCAAGGCGGACAGGAAACCTTCAGCTACTATGGACCCATTAACATCGTAGCGCTCAATGTGGGATACCATAACGAGCACCACGACTTTCCGTCTATCCCCTGGAACAATTTACCAAAAGTAAAAGCAATGGCCCCTGAGTATTACGATAACCTGAAGTTCCATAATTCATGGGTAAAACTCTGGCTCACTTTTTTGTTTGATAACAGTTACTCCCTCTTTTCGCGGGTGGAGCGTGTGAAAGATGGCAAGGTAGATTACATGCGCGCCCAAAAACAAACAGCCTGATAGAAAGACCACTCCTTAAAAATAACGATATGAAAAAAATAACGCTTCTTCTGTTAATGGTGTGTGCTTCGTTGTTCTTTAACAAGACCATGGCGCAGACAGGTGGCTATGCCACCATGCGCGTGTTTGACTGCAACCGTGCCATTGGCATGGGCACCGGTTACATAGCCGCCAAAATTTTTATTGTATACGAGAATTCTCAAACAGAAGAAATTGCCCTGCTGCCTTACACCGAAAAAAATGAGGTGGAGAATCTGAAAACCATCAATGCCACCATCAACAAACTAAAAGACAAAGGGTATTTCCTGATTACGCAATACACCACAGGCGATCAAGGCAATTTGATATCGGATTACACCTTTCTGAAACAGAAATAGCCCTTGCTGCTGCGGCTATTGGTCAATCCCACATGGCTGCGTTTACATCCTTTCTGTTACACCGCCACACAGCCAGAGCCTGAAAGTTACATTTGGTAGTATTCTAAAAAACACGCATGACATTGGACGTAAAGGAAGAGCAGTCCTTCAAATATATTGAGACCGGAACAGGCGAACCTATTGTGCTGCTACACGGACTGTTTGGGGGCTACGGCAATTTTGATGCTATTCTGCATCACTTTGCGCCCAAGTATCGGATTCTTGTTCCCAAGTATCCACCCTATGAACTGGAACTGGCCTACACCACCGTGGAAGGCATGGTGAAATACGTGGAAGAATTTATCGCCTACAAAAACCTGAATCAGATTCACCTGGTGGGCAATTCGCTGGGCGGGCATGTGGCGCAGTTGTATGTACTACAGCACCCCGAAAAAGTAAAAACGCTCCTGCTCACCGGCAGTTCGGGTCTGTTTGAAAACTCGCTGGGCGATGCCTATCCGCGCAAAGGCGACTATGAGTATGTGCGAAAAAAAGCAGCGGCCACCTTTTATAACCCCGCCTTTGCCTCCAAAGAACTGGTGGATGAAGTATATGCAGTAGTCAACGACCGGGCGCGGGCATTGCGCATGGTGGTGCTGGCCAAATCGGCCCTGCGGCACAACTTGCGCGAGCGGGTACCGGAACTAACGCTGCCGGTCTGTCTTATATGGGGAAAGGAGGATAGCGTGACTCCGGCATTTGTGGGCGAAGCATTTCACAAACTTTTAAAAAATGCCGAACTGCACATTATTGAACAGTGCGGCCATGCCCCGATGATGGAACATCCCGACCGGTTTAATCAAATTATGGAACGATTCTTGGACAACCATTCGTGAACCGCGAAAATGACAAATGAATGACAGTTGGTTTCAACCGAAATTCTGTTTTTTTCGTCTAATCAAGAGATTATGATAGCACCGGAAATTATATCTGACATTACCACCGCCTTGCAAATAGACGAAAGCGGAGAGCATGCCTTAATACAAATGCACGAGCACAACATGAGCCAGTTGCCGGTGCTGGACGGCAATAAATACATAGGACTGGTGACCATGGAAGATGTGATTAACATGAAGCACCTGAGCAAGCCGCTCAAAAATTTTGGCGATAAGTTTCGTAAGCCTTTTGTGCTGCATACCGCTCACATTTTTGATGTAATGAAAGCCGCGCTGGATTTTAATGTGCGCGTGGTGCCGGTGGTGGATGAGCAAAAGCAGTATCTGGGTCTGGTGAGTGCCGAAAGCTGTTTACGGGCTTTTGCCACGCTTAACTCGGTAAAAAGCCCGGGAGCTATTATTGAAATGCAAATTGCGCAGCCCGAATTTTCGCTTACGGAGATAGCCCGCCTGGCAGCCGAAAACGATGTAGCCATTCTGGCGTTTTACTCCGGCCTGGATGCACAAACAGGCATCATGAATATTACCCTCAAGCTAAACACCACTGATGTAGCCTCGCTGATGGCCACCTTTGAACGGTTTAGCTACGACATTAAAGAAGTGCACAACGAGGTGGCTTATTCCGAAGATTTGAAAGACCGCTACGATGCGCTGATGCGCTACCTGAATGTGTAAAGCTGCGTGCGCGTGAACCCATTTCTCTTAGATTTGCCGCGCTCAAAAATGCTCCGCTTTTTTTCCCTTTACTTTTTGGTCATCTGGCTATCATCCTCGCTGCAGGCGCAGCTGGCCACCGAAGTGTACGGCAAGGTGACAGACGCTGGCACCAAAGAGCCCCTGAGCTATGTAAATATTAAGCTGATGGGCACCGGCCGCGCCACCATGACCGACCACCTGGGCGAATACCGCGTTCGTTTTTTAGATAAAATAGATAGCCTGCAGTTTACCTATCTGGGTTACAAAGCGCGCTATGTAAAAGTGAAGCGCAATACGATTCAGGAGATTAATGTGGAAATGGGCTCGGATGATAAGATACTGACCGAAGTAACAGTGAAGGCCGGCAAGAAAAAGAAACGCCAGATAGACACAACGGCCAACTATGTTTTTTATCAGGTGCTCAAGCACAAAGAGCAAAACCGGATAGAATCGTTTGACTCCTACAAATATGACGGCTACGAAAAAATGCTTTTCTCGCTGCTGAATGCACCGCCCAAGTTTCTGAGCTGGAAAATATTTAAGCCTTTTCAGTTTGCCTTCGAAAACAAAGACACTACCGAGCAGGGCGATGTGTTTATCCCCGGCTTGCTGAAAGAAACGCAATCCACGTTTTATTACCGCAGAAAACCCAAGCAGCTCAAAGAATATGTGAAGGCCGAAAAAATAACGGGCGTCAATAACCAGAGTGTGAGCAACCTGGCCAAGTTTCAGTTTCAGGAAATTAACCCTTACGATAATTTGTTTGTGCTGGCCGGGGTATCGTTCATTGCCCCCTTTGCCCCCACCGGCACGGCTTCTTATTTCTATTACCTGACCGATACAGCCCTGCTGAATGGAAGGGTATCATACAAGCTGCACTTTGTGGGCCGTGTAAAAGAAGACCTTGCCATGAAAGGCTATGCCTGGATAGACTCCGCTACCTGGGCCATTCGCTCTATTTACTTCCGGCCGAACGAAAAAGCCAATTTCAACTTCGTCAACGACCACACCATTATTCAGGACTATACCCTGGTGAATGACCAATACTGGATGCTGGAGCGCGAAGAAACCCGAACGGTGGGCTCGCTGTTTAAAAACAGCAACAAGATGGCTATTCTGGTTTCTAAGATTAACCACAAGAAAAACATTGAGGTGAATGTGGAGTTTCCGGATAGCCTGATGAAACCCGATGGCGACAAGATTGTAATGGACAGTGCCCGCAAAAGGCCCGTTTCTTTTTTTGACAGCCTGCGCCACGAGCCGCTCACCCCGCAGGAGAGCAGAGTCTATGTGATAGACGATACCTTTAAGACCATACCCATGTTCAAGGTTTTTTTGTGGACGGGGCGGTTTTTGACCAATGCCTTTGCCGACATGGGCCCCATCAGCGTGGGCCGGGTGTTAAACTTTGTGAGCCGAAATAATGTGGAAGGCCTGCGCCTGCGCTTTGGTTTTGAAACCAACCCGCGCTGGCGCCAGTACCAGTACCCCGATGGCTTTCTGCGTCAGTTTTTCTTCTCGGGCTACTTCGCCTACGGCATGAAGGATAAGGACTGGAAATATCTGGCGCTCACGCGCATTAACCTGCCGAGGAAAAACGACAAGTGGCAGTCGCTGGAGTTTATGTATCGGTACGATATGCGCGTGCCGGGGCAGGACGAAAACTCTAACCTGCTCACCTTCGACAATGTGTTTAACCTCATCAGCGGGGCCACACTCGGGCGCATTATGAAAGTGAGCGAATTCAGAATCAGCTACGAAAAAGAATTTTTCCGCGGGTTCTCTTCTTCGCTTACGTTTAACGAAAAAACCTATTTCGACATTCCGGGGGTGTTTAATTTTTCGCGCAAGGTGGGCGACCAGATGGTGAATGTGCCCAAGTTTAATGTGAGCGAGTTTATGATAGACACCCGCTACAGCTACAAAGACCAATACACCTGGGGCGTGTTCTTCCGCTATTTTCAAAACACGAAGTATCCCGTGTTTATGCTGCGCTACACGCTGGGGCTGGTGAGCATGCAAAAAAACTTTTACAACTACCACAACCTGCACTTTAACTACAAGCAGCGGGTGTCGTCACCGGCCGGCATTACGTATGTCAACTTTCGCATTGCCAAAATATTTGGCCGCGTGCCATACACCGCTGCCTACATTACCCAGGGCAACTATGGCATCCTGCTCGATAAATACAACTACAACCTGCTGCGCGAGTTTGAATTTGTGAGCGACCAGTATGCTTCGTTTTGGCTGGAGCATCACTTCAATGGGTTTTTCTTTAACCGCATTCCCTATTTCAATAAGCTGAAGCTGCGCGAGGTGTTTATTTTCAAAAGCCTGATAGGCACCTTTAATAAAAAGAACAATGAGGTGCTGCAGGTGCCCGGAGAGCTGAGTTCGCCCTTCCCCATTCCGTATGTGGAAATGGGGTTTGGGATAGAAAACATAGCCTATGTGCTGCGCGTAGATTTTCTGTGGCGCGTCACCTACCGCGACCGGCCCGATGTAAAAACATGGGGCATTAAACTGGGTCTGAATCCGAGATTTTAATCGCTTCTTTTCAGGCTCAATGTGTGCAGTGCCATTCGCATTTTCTTTTCTTTGTAGGGTAAATCAACCCCCGCCCCTATGATTGCCATTTACGGAAAAACACTCAACCCGGCCTATCAGCCCCTGGCACAGGAACTTTTTGATTACCTGCACCAAAAAAAGATGCCCTTTGTGGTGGAGCAAAAATTTTATGCCCTGCTGCAGCAAACCGGGCTTAGTATCCATGCCGAAAGCTTTGCCGATTTTAATGCCATTAAGGCTTCGGTAGATGTGGTGCTGAGCATGGGGGGCGATGGCACCATACTGGAAAGTGTGCTGATGGTGAAGGAATGTGAGCTGCCCGTGCTGGGTATCAATTTTGGCCGGCTGGGTTTTTTGGCCAGCCTGGGCAAAGACCAGATACACGAAGCCGTGGATGCCGTGGAGCGCGGTGCCTATATGGTGGAAAAACGTTCGCTGATAGCCCTGGAGTGCAACAAGCCCCTGTTTGAAGACAGCTTTGCCCTCAACGATATGACCATCCAGCGCAGAGACCAAAGCAGCATGATAACCGTGACCGCTTACCTGAACGGTGAGCTACTGAATACCTACTGGGCCGATGGCCTCATTATAGCCACCCCCACCGGCAGCACGGGCTATTCGCTCAGTTGTGGTGGGCCTATCATCTACCCCACTTCGGGCAATTTTGTAATTACCCCCGTGGCCCCGCACAACCTGAACGTGCGCCCCATGGTGGTGAATGACGATGCCATTCTTTCGTTTGAAGTTACGGGCCGGGGCGATAGCTTTTTGTGCACCCTCGATTCGCGGGCCAAGGCCATCGACTCTTCTTTTCAGCTGGCAGTGAAAAAAGCCCCCTTCCATGCCCACATTATCCGCCTTACGGACCAGAGCTTCCTCACAGCCCTCAAAACCAAACTCAACTGGGGCAGCGACCAGCGCAATTAAAGCCATTTGCAATGAGCGATGAACGATTTACCCATTACTATTTACGGATTGAAGGATTGACGGAATGGTGCGGGCAGCTATGCCTCTGACGCTTCAGGATCTGCCGAAAGGAGCCTTGAAGCAGCTAAAAATGCCGACCGCTTAACCCCACTACAAAACCAAGGGCCCTGGGCACAAATACAGGGGGTTTTGCTCCAAAATGCCTGAAAAGAGCTCAGGATATACTTACTTTATAAAATGGTTATTTAGCATTATAGAATGGTATATTATCTTGATATAAAGATGGCTCATCCTGTTATAAAGATAAGTCAGCTTTTTATCCAGTTTATGAGCCTTTATAAAAGGCTATCTCTGTTTTTTATAATGCTCTGTTAACTATTCAAACAGGTGAAGAATATTTTTGAAAGGATGAATAATCCTAGTCCCGCTATATCACCTGAAACTGCGCATAAAGCCGGGCAGGCCTCCCCACCTGTTTTTACACCCGTAGCTTTTGCCCTGCGGGCAACATTTTGCTTATTCGGGCGTTACTGTTTTCTTCGCCCACTCTTTAAAATGAAGTTTGCTATAAACATTTGCTTATTGGTGCTCCTCGCTGCAGGCAGCACGCAGGCCCGGGCGCAGGGTGCCAGCGAGCAAACGCATGAGATAGGGGTGTGGGGCGGCATCACCAATTACTTTGGCGACCTCAACACCAAAACCAGCTTTAAATTTGTGCGCCCCGGGGCGGGTGTTTTTTACCGCTACAACATTAAGTATCGCGGGGCCTGGCGCACCTCGGTCAACTGGGGCACCGCAGAGTTTGACGATGCCCAAACCAATATTGCCTGGAACCGGCAGCGCAATCTGTCGTTCCGCTCCCAGATTTTTGATATCTCTTCGGTGATAGAGTTCAACTTTTTTAAATACGACAAGGGCAGCAAGAAGCATTGGTACACTCCGTTTATAGGTACCGGCATTGCGCTGTTTTTCTTTAACCCGCAGGCGCAGTATAACGGCAAATGGTATTACCTGCAGCCCCTGGGCACCGAGGGCCAAAACGACCCCAGCTATTCGGGCGTTAAAAAATACCGGCTGTTCAACTTTGCCATCCCCATTGTGGGCGGTTTTAAGTTTTCGTTTAAGCGCAACTGGAACATTGCCATCGAGGCGGGTGTGCGCAAAACCTTTACCGATTACCTAGACGATGTGAGCGGCAAATATCCCAGCTATGCTTCTTTGCCGGGTGGCTCCGGAGGCCTGGCCGGTGCCCTCAGCGACCGCAGTGGCGAGGTGGGCGAAAAGATAGGCAAGCCCGGCTATCAGCGGGGGCAAAGTCCTAAAAAAGATGATTACTTCTTTGGTGGCATTTCCATTTCCTACACCATTATGAAGGCCCGCTGCCCCACCACCAGCGGAGTATCTACCTATAAATAAGGCCGGGGTTTTATATCGTTAAGCCCCCATCTACGCTCAGCACCGCACCGGTAATAAACTGCGCATCGGTGCTGGCCAAAAAGGCATAGGCCTTAGCCACATCATCGGGCGTGCCCAGTCTTTTTAAAGGCACTTTTTCGGTCATCATTTCAATTACCTTTTCGGGGATGGTTTTAATCATATCGGTGGCAATAAAACCCGGTGCCACGGCATTCACGGTAATGTGGTGTTTGCCCAACTCGCGCGCCAGTGTTTTGGTCAAGGCAATAACGCCCGCCTTGGTGGCGGCATAATTGGCCTGCCCGTAATTGCCATAGAGCCCCACCACCGAGGAGGTATTAATAATGCGCCCGCCTTTATTTTCGATTAAAAAAGGAGCGGTGGCTTTGCAGCAGTTAAACACGCCCGTCAGGTTTACATCCATCACCTGCTGCCATTGCTCGGTGGTCATTTTCAGCAGCGAAGCATCGCGGGTAATGCCGGCATTGTTGATGAGTATATCTATCTTTTTGAAATGCTGCGCGGTGGTAATGGCGGCTGCTTCCACGGCTTCAAAATCGGCTGTGTTCACCTTTATAAAAAGATAACTGTCGCTGAAGGCCCCTGTCATTTCATCTATCCATTTGGTGTCGGGTTCCTGCACATCCCACACAGCCACATTGGCCCCTTCTAATAAAAAGCGGGTAGCGGCTGCCTGCCCGATGCCGGCTGCCCCTCCGGTAATGATGACTGTTTTGTGGTTGAATCGGTTACTCATTTTATGTGTGATTGGTTATAAGAAAGCATTGGGCGCCACCGGTGTTATGCGGTTTTGCCTTTTACATCCAGCGCATCGCGCAGGCCATTGCCCAGCAGGTTAAAGGCCAGCACCATCAGCATAATTGCCAATGCCGGACACAGGGGCAGATAAGCCTTGGACGTATCAATAAAATCTTTGTATTCGTTCAGCATGCTGCCCCACGAAGGAGCCGGGGGCTGAATGCCCAGGCCAATGTAGCTGAGGCCGCTTTCTACCAATATGGCATTGGCAAAATTGGCACAGGCCACCACAATGACAGGGCCCAGCATATTGGGCAGTATATGGATAAAAATAATGCGCAGGTGGCCATAGCCCAGGCTTTTGGCAGCGCTCACAAACTCCATTTCGCGCAGCGACAAAAACTGACCGCGCACAATACGGGCCGTTTCCACCCACATGGTAAGGCCCACGGCTATAAATATCATGGCCAGTTTATTTTCTATCCAGGTGCCCGCGCTGATATAAAGACCCATGGCCAGCAGCAAGGTGGGGATGCTCCAGAATACGTTGATGACCCACATAATCACTTCATCTATCCAGCCGCGGAAATAGCCGGCCAAAGCCCCCAGGATAATACCAATGATAAGCGATATGATAACCGATATGAGCCCCACCGATATAGACACCCGCACTCCGATGAGCAACCGCGAAAGAATATCGCGCCCGAATTTATCGGTGCCCAGCCAGAAGGTTCGTTTCACAATCAGGTCGTGCTCCACCAGTGCTTTCAGGTCGGCTGATGTGGCGGCTGCTGATAAGCCGGCAATATCGCGGTAGGCCAGTATTTGCTCCTCTGTTTTAAACGACTTGCCACGATACTCGGCAAAGCGAAGACTGTCGGCCTCCATCACGTAAGAAGCCAGCGGAATAGGTTCATAGTCTTTGGCAAATCCGTTGAACAGTCCAGCAACCAGCCCGCTCTTTTCAAAATGGTCTTTCTTCTTTTTCAGAATATGAATACTAAAACCGGGAGGGTGGGTTTCCAACTGCAGAATCTGCTCATTGGCTGAGGGCGAGTTATCGGGCGAAATAACATAGGCCAGCAACGATAGCAGCAGCGCCAGCACAATCACTCCCAGCCCAAACAGGGCACCGGTGTTTTTCCGGAGCCTGCGCCAGGCTTTTTCATTGAGCGATACAGAAGGTGCGGGTGTGTTTGCCATGTGGGTTTAGGCCGATAAAGGAATGAAAAAATGTGAGCTATGGAAAAAATAAAGCCGGAGACAGGTCCCCGGCTTTTGATTCCGAACAACAATTCGATTTAGTAGCGCAGCACCTTCACCTCGGTTCTTCTGTTGGCCTGGTGCTGGTCGTTGTTGCAGTTAGATTCGTTGGTAGGTTCGCAGGCACAGGCATTGGTGAGCACCGTTTCGCCATAGCCGGCTGCTATAATCCGCTTCGCCTTTATCTTCTGCTTAACAATATATTCCACAGCCGAGCGGGCTCTGCGAGCTGATAGTATCATGTTGTAGCGCATGGTTTGGCGGCAGTCGGTGTGCGAACTCAACTCTATTTCCAGCGTTGGGTTTTCGCGCATCACGCGCACCAGATTATCCAGTTCCTTTGCCGCATCCGGGCGGATGTAGAACTTATCCAAATCATAATAGATGTTGCGGATAATCCAGGTTTGCCCCACATGGAATTTACAAGGCCCTTCAATGTTATCGCCCGGTTTAAGCCCTTCGGTAGAAATAGTATCTAAGCGACCGTTGTGCTCTACTAAATATCTCCGGTTCAGGCGCAGGTCTAAGCGCACTTCGCCATTCGTATTCGGCTGCACATCCATCCGGTAGCCGGTAGTTAAATCGGTCACTGTAACAGCCGATGAAAAACAATTGGCCGTCAGCGGAACATTCACCACCAGTTCTTCGCGCGGTATCAGATACTCCAGCACTACCACCCCGTTGGCATCGGCATCTTTATCGGTAAATGAACCGGTGATAGAGGCAAAGTCAGCTGAAGAAACGCTATACTCACCCGAAGGGATCTCGGTTTGGAAGTTGCCCATATCGCCTGTAGCATAGTTCATGGCCGGAGCGCCTTTCGGCACCAGCGAAACCGCCACATCGCGGATAGGTTCCAGCGTAGATTTTTCCTTCACCCGTACGATCAGCTTGATAACATCCGGAACCAGCTCTATGATAACCGCCTTGCCTTTATCCCTGGACGTCACATTCGCCATACCGGGTTTGTAGCCATCCTTTAAGGCATCAATGGTGCAAGGTCGACCCCCTTTGAGTACAAACAGGTGTTCACCCTTTACATCGGTGAGAGTATTTTGCGGATTAATGCCTTTACACTCCAAAGCCAGAGTGGCCAAATCGATGGGCAGCTTGGTGTTGGCATCAATCACACGCACAGTCACTTTGTAATCCAGCTTGGTTTCATCATAAGTAAACGAGTAGATATCATCATCTCCGGCACCACCATCGCGGTTAGAAGCAAAGAATCCGGCTTTGTTGGCGCTGTCCATCACAAAAGTAAAGTCATCGCGGTTAGAGTTGACCGGAGCGCCCACGTTTTCAGGCTTCATCCATGCTCCGTTTTCCTGCTTGGTCATGTAGATATCTAATCCACCCAATCCATCGAGCGCATTGGAAGAATAATACAGGATGCCCTGTGCGCTCATGAACGGAAATTTCTCGTCATACTTCGTGTTTACCTCCGCACCCAGATTTTTGGGCTCGCCCCATTTGCCATCGCTGCTGCGTTCACTGCGGTATAAGTCTGTTCCGCCAAAACCACCGGGGCGGTCGCTGCTGAAATACAAGGTGTTGCCATCGGCACTCAAAGCAGGGTGTGCGTTGGAGAATTCTTTGTCGTTAAAAGGCATAGCCACCAGCTTGTCGCTTTTCTTCTTTGGAAACACCATCGAGAACAGCTGCAGATTCACCGTCTTTTTGTCCTTGGCGGTTTTGGAAGTAGCATTTTTGTAGTTGCTGCGGGTAAAAATCAGCTCGCTTCGCTGCGGATAAAACACCACCGGGCCGTCATGAAACTTCCCGTTGGGTTTGCAGCTGCCAATGGTTTTTACTCTGGATATGTTGGAAGTGCCGCTATCGGGCGATGCCAGAAATATCTGGTAATAGTTTCGGGTGCTCCAATTGTCAATTAAGTTGTTGTCTCGTTTTCCGTTTCGGTTAGAAGTAAAAAACAGTTGACCGTCCGTGTAAAATGCAGGGCCAAAGTCGGAGGCGGATGAATTCACCAACCCGGCATTCTGTATTTTGAATACCCCTTTATCTTTTGCCAGCTCGCGCAAATTGTCAATCCCCTTTAAGATCTCGTCCACGTTTTGGTCGTCCGGAGCGGTGGCCTTATATTCCAGATACATCTTTTTGGCTTCTTCATACTTCTGATTTTCGCGGAGCGCTTCGGCATACCAATATTTGTTCATCCCTTTCGGGCTTCCCTCTTTCACCAGTTTAGAATACCAGATTTCTTCATTTAACGGGTCATTCAACTGGCGATAGGCATCCGCAATCTGCTGATGGCAATAGAGCGTATCGGCATTCTTTTTCTTCAGCCCAATTGTATAGCAATCAATAGCTGTGTGAAAATCAAAAAGGGAAAAAGCCTTGTCGCCCTGCGAAACAATGTATGGCTTCTTAGGGGCTTGGCTTTGCGCCTGGTTATGCAGCACCGGGGCCAGCAGGATAATGAGAAGAAACGTTCTGATAAACTTCATATACTCGGTTTTTGGTCGTTGGGCTTGTGTTTAAAAATAGCTGACAAAACGCGGAGAAACATAGCGCTTCTTCTTGTTGTTGAATTCATATCCAATCATAATATCATGTGAACCATAGCGAGCGTACTTATTCAAGCCGGTCAAAGCATAGTCAAATCCGTAACCAATACGCAAACCGTGCGTGACCATCACCTGCATCCAGGCTATTACAGCGGTTCCTTTTTTATTATCGAGCCCTGCCGCCAAACGGTAAGTGCCGCCCAGCCAAAAGCGGTCGGCAAACAAGAGCCCTGCACTGATGTCGAAATCAGGAATGTTTTTGTGCAATCCTTTTACATACTTCACCATAATGCTCGGACGGAATTTTACGACTGATTTTTCTTTGCCGATCACTACGCCCGAGGTGAGGATGTAGTGATTATACTGCCGGGCCACTCCCTCGCTGGCACTTGCCTTAAACTTTTTGTTGATGCTCATAGGCACCAGGTGCGGTACCGAAAAACCCACATACCATCTTTTGCCATATGCATAAATACCGGCTCCCACATTGGGTACAAACAGGTTGGTGTTTACCGAATAGTTCTGGTCATAATAGCCCTGCGCCTGCAGCTCTTGTGGTATCGCCTGATCGTTGCGCTGTTGATAATAGGTAGCCGAGGCAGAGATACCCAGCGCAATTTTCCATTTGCGCTTGATAGGAATGCGATAAGCAAAACTACCCGTGGCTGTCCAGGAGGTAGACAAGCCTAATCGGTCGCCCAGCAGTACCAGCCCGAGTGCATATTGATTTCTGCGCAATGGCGCATTTATGCTGATGTTCCCGGTGCGCGGTGCCCCATCGATGCCCGCCCACTGGTGGCGATAGATACCGACTAAATCAATGCATTCGTGGCTGCCAGCATAAGCCGGGTTCAGGAACATTCCGTTGAACATATAAAGCGAGTAATGAGCATCCTGTTGCGCCTGTGCCGCAAAAGAAAGTGCTGTGATAAACGCTGCGATGAATATTTTTTTCATATCGCTGAATTTTCTTTTAATGAATTATCGGGTAATCGTTGTAAATCCTGCATGGGTTCTGCCACTGCCATCGTTGTATTTGTAGATGTAGTAGTAGGTGCCATCCGGCAATACTTCGCCTACCATATTGGTTCCGTTCCAATCGTTGTTGTAGTGACCAGTACTTCTCCACACTTCATCGCCCCACCGGTTGAACACATTCAGCGTTGCATCCGGGAAGCTTTCGTTACAGTTGACAAACAGATTGTCGTTTTGTCCGTCACCGTTTGGCGAAAATCCTTTTATCCAATAACAAGGATCTTCCAGCGGAGTCACGGTGATAGGAATTACCTCGGTGACACAAAGACCGTTGTTCAAATCGCAGAGTGTGATGCAAACAGAATCGGTACCGTTATAATTCAAGCTAGGGGTGTAAACTATACATACGTTACCGTTATCTGCATAGATAGTATCTATCGTTCCGTTGGACGGTCCGCAAGTAATGTTAACCGATACACTATCCAGCCCATTATCAGTAACAAATGGGAAACATGCTGTAACAGTTGAATCCTCTGCAGTGGTAACAGAACCCGGAGTAAGCACCGGTGGATCGGCAACCGGAGTAATGGTAACTACTACCATGGCTGTGTCGCACAGGGATGGTACTCCATCATCACAAATCACATACACAAAAGTATCTGTGCCACTGTAGTCAGGGTTTGGGGTATAGGTAATGGTTCCATCCGGGTTTACGGCAGCTGTTCCGTTTTCGGGTCCATCAATGATAGCCGGGGTCGGAACAATGTTTCCTTCCGGATCGGTATCGTTGGCCAATACATTAATGATAACCGGATTATCTTCCGGAATAGTAATGTTGTCGTCCACTGCAACAGGCGGATCGTTACTTGGTGTAACAGTGACTATTACAATGGCGGTATCACACAAAACCGGAAGTCCGCTGTCGCAAATCACATAAGTGAACGTATCCAGCCCATTAAATCCGGCATTAGGAGTGTATGTAATCGTGCCATCGGAGTTTACAATGATTGCTCCATAACTGGGCCCGTCAATCACAGCAGGTGTTGGGTCTATGTTGCCGTCTACATCTGTGTCGTTAGCCAACACGGTAATGGTGATGGCTGTTTCCTCCGCTGTAGTAATTGCATCATCCACTGCAACAGGCGCATCATTAATGGAGTTGATGGAAATAATCACTGTAGCAGTGTCGCACAAATTTGGCGTGCCACCATCACAGATTACATACGTGAAGGTGTCACTGCCATTGAAGTTCAGGTTCGGAGTGTAGGTAATCGTGCTGTCGGCATTCACCGTTACAGTGCCGTCAGCAGGGTTGCTCACTACTAACGGTGGTTGTAACGGATTGTCTACATCGTTGTCGTTCGTCAATACCGGTATGTTCACCGGAGTATCCTCGTCTGTGGTGGCATTGTCATCGTTGGCTATCGGTGCATCGTTTACAGGTGTTACGGTAATGACAAGAATAGCGGTGTCGCATAAATCAGGGATGCCGCCATCGCAGTAGCTGTAAGTAACCGTATCGTTGCCGTTGAAGCCAGCGTCCGGAGTATAGGTGTAAGTGCCGTCTCCGTTCAATACAATGGTTCCGTTGCTCGGGCCACTCACTTCGGTAATATTTACAGCAGGGCCGTCTACATCGCTGTCGTTTGTTGTTACATTACCATTTAGCGCAATATCTTCTGCTATTACCGCTGTATCTGGCTGGCATAATGGGGTTAAATTACCCCTAGCATAAATAAAACCACTACAAAAACAAAAACAAAAAATCAAGTAGTTTTTAGCGCTGCTAAAAGTAGAAATCATCGCCATAGTGAGTTTTTAAAAAATGTAGGAACAATAAATACAGCCCTAAACATTATTACGTTTCCGCTAAAATATGGTACAGGCAACGCTTAGCTATCAATTATTGGCATTAAACTTCTAACCGTACTTGGGTGTATGTAAAGAAATCAGTACATCTTTAGCAGTTCTTCCCAATACTCGGCTGCTCTGCGGGTGTGTGGGATTACGATGGAGCCGCCCACCAGATTGGCAATGGCGAATACTTCGTACATTTCTTCGGTGGTGGTGCCCAGTTCGTAACATTTGCCCAAATGATACTTAATGCAATCATCGCAACGCAACACCATGCTGGCCACCAGGCCCATCAACTCTTTTGTTTTTACAGGTAGGGCACCCTCGGCATAGGCCTGATTATCTAAACTCCAAAAGCGTTTCAAGGTCAGATTATCTTTTGATAAAATCACCTCGTTCATCTTGGAACGATATTCGTTAAAATCATTTACCAGTTGGCTCATACAATTTATAGTTGTTTGCAGCGTCAAATGTAGAAATCGGGAGCATAGCCTGTTCCTCGTTTAAGTTTTCATACTTTCGCTTTCTAAAATCAAAAAACAAACAAACACATGAAAAACGCATTCAGACTTTTCATTGGATTTATTATCGCTTCTTCTCTTTCCAGCTGCGGATACAACAGCATGGTAGAAAAACGCGAGGCAGTCAATGGCGCATGGGGAAATGTAGAAAGTGCTTACCAGCGCAGAGCCGACCTTATTCCTAACCTGGTGAATACAGTAAAGGGAGCCGCCAACTTTGAACAAACTACTTTGACAGCTGTGGTGGAAGCACGCGCAAAAGCCACCTCCATTCAATTAACAGCCGATGACCTTACCGAAGAAAATCTGCAAAAATTTCAGGAAGCGCAGGACGGACTCAAGGGCGCTTTGAAAAGCCTGATGATGGTGACCGAAAACTATCCTGAGCTAAAAGCCACGGCTTCTTTTCAGGAACTGCAGGCACAGCTGGAAGGCACCGAGAACAGAATAAATACCGAGCGCAATCTTTTCAATGAAGCAGTAAAAGATTACAACGCTTATATCGCCAGTTTTCCGCAGTTGATGTTTGCCAAAATGTTTGGCTTTACTCCTAAAGCTTACTTTAAAGCGGCTGCCGGAACAGAAAAAGCTCCGGAAGTAAAATTCTAAGCAGAGCGCTATGCTGTTTAACAAGTCCTTCTTTTCCAGCGAAGAAAAAAAGGCCATAGTTAAGGCTATAGGCGAGGCGGAAGCCATGACCTCCGGTGAAATCAGAGTGCATGTGGAGGCACGCTGTAAAAATGAAAATGTACTGGATCGTGCGGTGGAAATATTCTACCAGCTAAATATGGATAAGACCGCGCAACAAAACGGAGTACTCATCTATCTGGCTTACGAAGATCACAAGTTTGCCATATTGGGGGATAAAGGCATTAACCACGTAGTGCCGGCCAACTTCTGGGACAGTATTAAAGAGGTAATGCGCGAGCATTTTCAGAAACATGAATTTTTTCAGGGAGTCGTTTTTGCCATTAAAGAAACGGGCTTTCACCTGAAGCAGTATTTCCCTTTGCAGCATAACGACAAGAACGAACTCAGCAATGAAATCAGCGAAGGATAAAACCGTGAGCAGGAGGCAGCGCGCAGATAGCAGCAGGAGATGGCGACCTGCTCTGTTGTTATGGCTATTTGTTTTAGGAACTTTCTTCGCGAAAGCTCAAACATACCCCGCCATCCCAAACCCTCCACACTTAGTCAATGACTTTGCAGGCATGCTCTCCGCGGAAGAGTGGGAATCGTTGGAAAACAGATTGGTAGCTTACGATGACAGCACCTCTACACAAATTGCCATTGTAACCGAACAAACACTGAATGGTGCCGATGCAGGCCAATACGCCATCGGTCTTTTTAATGCCTGGGGAATTGGCGGACAAAAAAAGGCTGACAATGGCGTGCTAATCTATGTAGCGCTCAACGACCGGAAAATGTTTATAGTCACCGGCCGGGGAGTAGAAGAATATCTACCCGATATTGTTTGCAAACGGATTGTGGAGCGGAAACTGAAGCCCAACTTCCGAAACGAAAATTACTACGAGGGATTCAGCGAGGCCATTGACGAAATGCAGCAGCGCCTGGCCGGCACCTTTATAAATGATGAACCCGATGACGCAGAAGGATTACCCATGTGGGCTGTGATACTCATTATCATTATCCTCATCATTGTATTCTCCTCCATGTTTGGCGGGGGCGGGGGTGGCACTTACTCGCGCAGAGGCTATAGCAACTGGGGCAGTGGTCCTGTCATATTCTCAGGAGGCGGGGGCGGCTGGAGCAGCGGAGGTGGGGGTGGCGGCTTTGGCGGTTTTGGTGGGGGCAGCAGCGGTGGCGGTGGTGCCGGTGGCAGTTGGTAGCGTGCTATGAACAATTTGTCAATAATCAATTATCCATGAAAATCTCCATTGCTTACAAAGCCCATCCCTGGCATGGTATAGCTGCAGGAGAAAAGGCTCCGGCTGTTGTAACTGCATTTATAGAGATAGTGCCTACTGACACCGTGAAATATGAAATAGACAAAGTAAGCGGTTGGCTAAAGGTAGACCGTCCGCAAAACTTTGCAGTGGGAGTGCCGGCACTCTATGGTTTTGTGCCGCAAACATATTGCGACCAGCAGGTGGCTGCTCATTGCATGGCCACCACGGGTCTGCAAAACATACAAGGCGACCGCGACCCGCTTGATATATTGGTACTTACCGAAAAAAACATCAGCAACGGGGGCGTATTGGTCCAAGCCATACCCATTGGCGGCTTGCTGATGATAGACAAAAATGAAGCAGACGATAAGATTATTGCCGTGCTGAAGGACGATGCGGTGTATGGTCACCTCACCGATATTGAGCAACTCAACGAAAAGCAACTCAACAAACTAAAGCACTACTTCCTTACCTATAAAGACATGCCCGGCACCAGCGGCCGCACGGTAGAAATTGCAACGGTGTATGGTCCCGAAGAAGCGCGCTCGGTAATTGCGAAAAGCATGGAAGATTACTCCCGGACCTTTAATCCATACAGCCCATGACACGGAACCGCCTGGTGAATATTGTATTGGTGGTGGCGCTCACCACGGGTGGCCTTTTTCTATACAACAAATATCGCGTGGCCCCTCCGGTGCAGTTTGCCGCGTTAAGCCTGACCGACCTCCAAGGCCAACCGGTAGCATTAAATCAATATGCCCAAAAACGCCTTTTTGTCAATTTTTTTGCCACCTGGTGTGGCCCATGCGTGGCCGAGTTGCCCTCGCTACAGCAGGCACAAAAAATGCTGAAGGGGCAAACGGGATTTGTCATTATAAGCGATGAACCTCTGGAGCGGCTACGTTCTTTTCAGCAACGCAACGGTTATTCGCTTACCTTTCTGCACAGTAACACTCCACTCAGTAGTATAGACATACACACCATTCCCACCTCTTATCTGCTCAATAGCAGGCAGGAGATACTGATGAAGCACGTAGGTGAAGAAGAATGGTCATCGGAAGAGTGGCTGAAGAAACTGACTGAGTAAACTCAGCATTCGCTGAATTTTTTACGCCATATTTGTGTGGTTCAATTTATTGACCTGCTCAAATTTTTTTATGCTCCTTCAGATATTTAAATCTATGAATCCGGCCGATGATCCGGTGACATATGCCATTCCGTTTTTCCTGATCACCATTGCTATAGAACTCTACATCAACTGGAAAGAAAAACTGAACCTCTACGAACCTAAAGATGCCCTGGCCAGCATAGGCATGGGGCTGGGTTCCCTGGTAATAGACATTGGCATGAAGGGGCTGGCCTACGGCACTTATACCTATTTATATGAGCACTATAGCCTGTTTCAGCTGGGCTGGCACTGGTGGGTGTGGGTGCTCATTTTGTTTGCCGATGATTTTACATTCTACTGGCATCACAGGCTCAGTCACGAGATACGCATTCTGTGGGCCGCGCATGTGAATCATCATTCTTCGCAAACCATGAATCTGGCTACGGCTCTGCGCCAAAGCTGGGGCGAGCAGTTATATAAATTTTTTTGGTGGCTGTGGATGCCCCTGCTGGGTTTCCACCCACTGATGATGATGATGATGATGAGTTTTTCGCTCATTTACCAATACTGGGTACACACCGAACTCATTAAAAAGTTGCCCCGCTGGTTCGAGTTTATATTTAACACTCCATCGCACCACCGGGTGCACCACGCCAGCAACCTGCGCTACCTCGACCAAAACCATGCCGGCATCCTGATTATCTGGGACCGGCTGCTGGGCACCTTTGCCGAGGAAGACCCCAAAGAGAAACCCATCTACGGCATCACCAAAAACATTCACACCTACAATCTTTTCAAAATTGCCTCGCACGAATACGTAGACATCTGGCACGATGTGCAGCGCGCTCCGGGACTGCTCAATAAGCTGAAATACATTTTTATGCCCCCCGGCTGGAGCCACCAGGGACCCGATTTGCGAGCTAAAACGCTCAGAAAACAATTGCAGGAGGCCAAAAAATAGCTTGCTTTTCTCGGGCATCCCTTTATATTTGCCGTCCTTTTTCGCAAAGCAGGCGATGAGCAGGGCTGAGCGGTCATTATAAATTGTGAGTTGTGAAAGGTTTGAGAGAATTTGAAATCCCCTACGTGGGTCTCAAGGTAGGCGTTCACAATTTTGACTATGAAATTGACCGCAAATTCTTTGATCATTTCAAAGATTCACCCATTCAGGATTGCTCGGTAAAAGTGAAACTGGAATTTGAAAAAAAGGAAACGTTCTTTATTCTGAAGTTTTTCATAGATGGAAATGTAAATGTGGAGTGCGACCGCTGTCTGGTGCCTTTCAACAAAAGCATTTTCGGAGATTATACATCGTATGTAAAGTTTTCGGAAAATGCCGATGCCCTGCAGGACGAAGACGAGGTGCTGTTTATTCCGCGCGAACAAACCATCCTTGATGTGTCGCAATTGATTTATGAATACATCATTCTTTGTTTGCCCATGCAACGTTGGGGGTGTAAAAAGCCCGGTGAAGAAGCCATCTGCAACAAAGAAGTGCTGAAATACATAGCCGGTGAAGCGGCCAAAACGGAAGAAACGGTGGACCCCCGGTGGGCGGCACTCAAAAAACTGAAAAACTAAACAACATCATTCTTAAAAATTTAAAAACTATACGTCATGCCAAATCCAAAGCATAAAATCTCTAAAGCGAGAAGAGACAAGAGAAGAACTCACTACAAAGCAGAAGCACCTACGACCGGTGTGGATCAAACAACGGGCGAGGCACACTTGCTGCACCGCGCACACTGGAACGAGGATAAACTCGTTTATCGTGGCAAAGTGGTAGTAGACAAATCAGCGAAGTAAAACCAGGCAAAACCTATTTTTTTTTGCCCGTTCGGCTCGGCTGAACGGGTTTTTTTATTGTCGGCATCCGCAGCCCTATCCATTTCGGAGAAACCAAATGACCACCACCACAAGCTACCAACAAAAAGCCAAAGAAGCGCTCACGCTCTCCATGCCCATTATAGCCGGGCAACTGGGGCAGGTGCTCATGGGCTTTTTTGACACTGTGCAGATTGGTGGCCTGGGCCACGAATACATCGCGGCTTCGGGTTTTGCCAACGGACTTTATTGGATGATTATTCTGCTGGGTATGGGGATTTTGTATGCTGTGTCGCCCCTGGTGAGCAAGGCATTTGGTGAGCAGAAAGCATACCGGAGTATCGGTGTATTGCAGGCCAGTTTGCTGGTATCGGTGGTACTCACCTTTATTTTTACAGGGCTTATCCACCTGATGGCGACCCACATTGAAATTTTGAAACATACGGAGGTAGACAACCGGCTGGGCGCTGCATTTTTAAATACCGTGAATTACTCTACCGGCTTTGTTTTCTTTTTTATGGCAGGCAAACAGTTTCTGGATGGCATGGGCCACACAAAAGTGGGCATGTATATCACACTGGTAGGGTTGGTACTCAATTATTTTTTGAACGATACGCTTATCTATGGCAAATACGGAATGCCTGCTTGGGGCATAGAGGGAGCGGCCATGGCCAATTCTATATCGCGCGGGTTGATGGCGGTAGCTATTTTCGTGTATATCTGGCGCAATAAACAAGTGGCTGCACTATGGCAAACCTACCGGGCGCATCGGGAAAATCCGATTGATTTTGTAAAGCCGATTCTGGTGATAGGCGTGCCGGCAGGGCTACAGTTTTTTTGGGAAGTAGCTGCATTTAATGCCGGCCAAATCATGAGTGGCTGGATTAGCGTGGAAGCCGAAGCAGCACACATGATTGCAATCGGATTGGCCTCCATCACCTTTATGGTGCTATCGGGGGTGGCCCATGCAGGAACCATTATGGTGGGTTATTCTTTCGGAGCCAAAAACAAAGAAGAGATACGCAGAAGCGGGCAAGTCATTCTCCTGATAACACTTAGCATAGAAATCATTTTTGCCGTGTTGTTTTTTGCATTCCGACACCAACTGCCTGAAATTTATACGCAGGAATCTTCGGTGATTGGTATAGCGTCCACGATGTTGGTTTTTGCGGCTCTCTTTCAACTGAGTGATGGAATGCAGGCTGCCGGTGCGGGACTTTTGCGAGGTATGCATGATGTAAAATATCCGGCTGCTATTGCCTTTGTGTGCTACTGGCTCGTGATGATTCCCACCGGGTATGTATTGGCCTTTACTTTCGGCTTGGGGCTTCGGGGTATCTGGATTGGTTTCCTGGTGGGTCTCACGCTGGCTGCGGTGGCTATGCTGCTACGATTTAATCGGGCTGTGCAGCGTTTACCTTTTTAGGGTAGTGAGCTAACTCCCGGTTCAATGTTTTTATTCTTTACCTTCTATCGGGACCGTTGCGCATTTGCGAAGGTTGTGGCAAGGTGCGCTTCGAATAGTCCCAGTTTATAACCTTGCAGTTGGGTAAAGCTTCGCGCAGTGGCTCCACGCTATCCTTCGCTATATTGTTATAGCTCACATCCAAAAATTGGAGTTGTGTCATTTTCTTCAACGTGTTTTGCTCGGCTGAAAAATTCCACTTCAGATTCATACTCAGGTTTAGCTCTTGCAGTTGTGATAGATTTTCGAAACCGACCGGTAAGGATTGAAAATCGTTTGCTTTTAAATCGAGCCATTGCAGACTTTTGAGTTGTGTGAAACCGACCGGTAAGGTGCCTATAAGATTATTGCGCAAATCCAGTTTCTGAAGTTGTTTCAGATTGCCAATGCATTCGGGCAAAGACTCCAGCACGTGGTCTTTCAACAAGAGCTGTTGAAGATTTTGAAGCGAACAAATCTCCTGTGGCAAAGACTTAATCTTTTTATCAGGCTTGCTGAAAAAATTGCCGGTTAAGTTAAGCACCTGCAGTTTTTGCAAATTACCAATAGCTGCAGGTACACTGTTTATCTCATTTAGACTTAAATCGAGTGTTTGGAGTTGAGAAAGAGCGCTTACCGCATCAGGAATAGCAGTGAGTTTATTTAAACTCAAGTTAAGATTCTCCAGAGAAGAGAGGGCCGAAAATCCATCCGGCAAGGCCGTGAGCATATTGCCGGCCAAATTCAGAGATTTGAGCTTTTTGAGTTGTGTAAAAGAGGGCGTTAAATCGCTGATTTTATTCATACGTGTGCCCATTTCAAAATAACCTAAGTCCAATTGCTCGAGGTTGCTCAGTTGACCAATAGTGAGCGGCAGCACAGTTAATTTGTTTCCTTTTAGATTCAGCACCTGCAGGCTTTTCAGATTGCCCAATTCCACCGGCAACGCCAGCAAATCGCATTGCTGCAAATGAAGCGCAGTCAGTTTACCAAATCCGCTGATAGAGCGAGCCACTGCGGGCATATCCAAATTCAGATTTTGCGATAAGCTCAACTCTTCCAATCCGCTCAATTGACTGAACGAAGCCGGCAGCACCCGAATGTCGTTGACCGATAAATCTAAGTGCCGAAGGCTTTGAACTTCGCCTATTTTGTTGTTGAGCTCCAGTAGACCTGATGCTGAAAAATTGAGCGTGGTCACGTTCATACCTTTCAGCCGCTCATATACATCTTCGTCATATAAATAAGCATTGTGCTCCAGATGCAACACGCGAAGATTTTTGAGCAGCACCAAAGAATCGGGCAGAGTGGTAAAGTTGTTATCTTTCAGATATAGCTCTTCGAGGGTACCCAGTTTTTGAATGGTATTGGGCAGCACGCGAAACGTTCCGCCCTCCAGACTCAGTTTTTTAAGTTTTGGGAACTTGCTCAACTGTTCCATCAAGGCATTCAAATCCAACTGGCGGCATTTTATACACGAAAACGATTCCAGATTGCGAAGCTTCTCCAGGTCTTGGCGCAGCAAGGCTTTGGGAAAAGAGGTAAAGGTGATTTCGGTGGTGGTTGCTGCATTTTTCAGAGCATCGTCCAGAATCTGATTCGCCAAAATCTCGTCCATGGTTTGTGCCTCTTTCCTGGCCTGTTCAAACTCCTGCAGCAATAATTTATTGATAGAATCTTTAGCTGTTTGTGGCAGGGCGTCCCACCATTTTTGGTCGGGGATATTGTTTTGGCGAATCTGCGCGCCAAGCCAAAAGCCACTTAGCAACAGGAAAGATACGAGGACAAGTCTACTCATCATTTTTTATTGAATCGTTACTATAAAACAAAACACACCCATGAATGAAAATTTATAAAAGACGAATGTCCATAATCTACTACTCCGGTTTCTCCGGACGCATCTGCGGAAAGAACAACACCTCCTGTATCGCTGCATTGTTGGTCATTAACATAGCTAAACGGTCTATTCCAATACCAATGCCCGAAGTAGGTGGCATGCCATACTCCAATGCCCGCAGGAAATCATGATCAATAAACATAGCTTCATCATCTCCGCGCTCCATCAGTTTTACCTGCTCCTCGAAACGAGCCCGCTGATCGATGGGATCGTTCAACTCGCTATAAGCATTGGCAATTTCTTTTCCGTTTATCATCAGTTCAAAACGCTCTACCAATCCGGGTTTGCTCCGGTGCTTCTTGGTCAGCGGACTGAGTTCCACAGGGTAATCAATGATAAAGGTAGGCTGTATAAAATTGCCTTCGCACTTAGCACCAAAAATTTCGTCTACCAATTTGCCCTTGCCCATGCTATTGTCTGTTTCAATGTGTAGCTGACGGCACACTTCACGCATTTGCGCTTCATCCATTTCGCTCACATCAAAGCCGGTGAACTCACGAATGGCATCGTAGATAGGTACCCGCTTAAAAGGCGCTTTGAATGAGATGATTTTATCGCCCACCGGCACATCGGTAGTGCCATGCAGTGCCAGCGCAATTTTCTCCATCATCTGCTCGGTGTAGTTCATCATCCAGAAATAATCTTTGTAAGCTACATAAAACTCCAGCACTGTAAACTCCGGATTGTGTGTGCGGTCAATGCCTTCGTTTCTGAAATTACGGCTAAACTCATATACCCAATCAAAACCGCCTACAATCAGGCGCTTTAAGTAAAGTTCGTTGGCTATTCGGAGATAAAACGGAACGTCCAGCGCATTGTGGTGGGTAGCAAACGGACGGGCAGCTGCTCCTCCGGGTATGTTTTGCAGCACAGGAGTGTCCACTTCCATAGCACCGTGTTCGTTCAAAAAGTCGCGAATGGTCTGAATCATTTTGCTGCGTTTCATAAACGTAGCGCGCACCTCGGGGTTTACAATCAAATCCACATACCGCTGGCGATACCGTAATTCTACATCCGCAAAAGCATCAAAGGTTTCTCCGTCTTTTACCTTCACAACCGGTAACGGGCGCAAAGCCTTCGATAGTAGGGTGAGCTCTTTTACACGGATACTGGTTTCACCGGTTTTGGTCACAAAAACTTCTCCCTTTACACCTATTATATCCCCAATATCGAGCAGATGCAGCACTACTTTTTCATAAAGCGTTTTGTCTTCGCCCGGGCAAATGTTATCAATACCGATGTAAAGCTGAATGCGGCCGTGTTCATCCTGAATTTTGGCAAAAGTAGCCTTGCCCTTTGGGGCAATGCTCATAATGCGGCCGGCTATGCTTACCTGCTGAAAATTCTTTTCGGCATCGTTATAGTTCTCCAGTATCTGTTTGGAATGGCAGTTGACATCAAATGCGGGAGCGGGGTAGGCATCGATACCCAATGCCGTCAACTGATTCAGTTTATCTCGTCTTATTGTTTCCTGCTCGCTTAAATGCTGACTCATCGCTATTGTTTTTTGGAGTGCCGAAAATAAAAATACCCCACGGGTAGCCGAAAGTATTTCGGGAAATATAAAAGTCCTTTTGCCATACTTACGTCATTGGATTTGGAGTAAAGCCATCGGTAGATTGACAGCTGCGGGGGTACTTTTTTGTGAAATATAATTTTGCGAGTAGGAAACTTGTTTATTTTTAAAACTGAAACACCTTATTTAACCAAATAAACAAAGTATGTCATTCAAGAAATTATTCAGCGCAGCATTGATTACCGCTGCATGCATGCTGACAGCACAAGCGCAGAACAAAGACGTGGATAAGGGTAATGAAGCGCTCAAAAAAGCCATGGAACAAACCGATGCTGCCAAGCGTCAGGATTTAATTAATAAAGCCATTGAGAGCTGGACCAAAGGCGGACTGAAACGCGAAATGTATGCGCTGATTGGAGATGCCTTTTTGGAAAAGAAAGATTACACCAACGCTTCCAGCAACTACAGCCGCTGCGATAAGCCAGAGAAAAAAGAAGGGATGAAAAAAATAGGAGAGGCGTATTTGGAAGATGCATTTAACGGGGACGAAAAAAGCGAAGCAAAGAGTCTGAAAAAAGCGATGGACTATTTCACTAAAGGGGATGCGGCCAAAGAAGGAGCCCGCATGATTGGTGATAGATTTTATGGCCGAGGAATGGGAGCTTATTCCAAGGCATTGGATTATTATGTAATTGGCGATGCACAGGTAAAGATTGAACAAATTGCCAAAGAATATTTTGAGAAGGGTGGCGACAACGAAGTGAAAGCTGCGGAATCTTACGCGCGAATGAAAACGAAAGAAGGGTTCGCGAAAGCCGGTGATATTTATTACAACCGAAACGAATTTCAGAAAGCCATTGAGGCTTACCTAAAAGGTGGCGTGGGCGAAGGCATTCAGAAATATGCCGACTACCTGTATGCCGAACAAAGAAGCGAAGAAGCCGACAACCTGATTTTGCAGTTGGCCGATGCCCTCACCGAAAAGAAAGATGATGAAGGAATAGAAAAGTTGGCCGCGCAAACGCAAGCAAAGGGCAGTTATCTGCTGGCCTCTAAATTGTATGACAAAGCCGGAGATGTAAGCAAAGGAGATGTATGCCGTGCATACGATGCCCTACTGGGTTTCCGCCTGGAAGAAGCAAAAGGTCTTTTTGCGAATGCGGCCGACCCTGCTGTTCAAAGCATGGGCGCTACTATCACGGCCAGCGAAAAATACATGTTGCCTTTAAAAGACCTGGCCGACAACATGGAAGACCTGAAAAAAAATGCACCGTTTGTTACCTTGATTACAGACAGCGTATCGGGCAAAAGTTACCCCTCTCCTTCTGACCAAAAAATGCAGGAAGACTACTACAAGAGTATCCGCGACCAGGTAATTAAAAACGTGGCCGATATTTCTACTAACTTTTCTAAACTGACCGACCCTAAGTTGAAGAGTTTTGTGAAGCAGCGCTTTTTGCAATATGGCGCAGTGAGAAACATACTCGATAAAGAAACTTTTGCAGTTAAGAAATTGAAGCAGGATGTAAAACTGAAAGATTTAGTGCTTTAATAAATTCCAACGGTATAAAAGAAGAGCCCCGAAAAAACTTTCGGGGCTCTTCTTTTTAGTTTATGTAGGCCTATGCCAACGCCTGCTGCAAATCTTCAATAAGATCTTCAATGTCTTCCACCCCTACACTTAAGCGAAGCAAGTTATCTACCACACCTACACGGTCGCGTTCCGCCTTGGGGATGGAGGCGTGCGTCATGGTCACCGGATGATTGATGAGCGACTCTACACCGCCCAGCGACTCTGCCAGCGAAAAAACTTTAAAGGAGGAGGCCACCCGAAAGGTTTCATCGAGCGTGGCATCTTTTAAAACAATAGAAATCATGCCGCCAAAATCGCGCATCTGTTTTTTGGCGATGGCGGGATTGGGATGGTCTTCGAAACCAGGCCAGTCAATTTTTTCGACCCGTGGATGTGTTTTTAAAAACTCAGCCACTTTTCGTCCGTTGTAGCAATGACGCTCCATGCGCAGATGCAGGGTTTTAATACCGCGCAATACCAGAAAGCAATCTTGAGGACCGGGATTGGCACCACAGGAATTCAAGATAAAATAAAGCTGCTCGTGTAGTTTATCGTCATTGACGATGAGCGCGCCCATCACCACATCGCTGTGTCCACCCAAATATTTTGTGACACTATGCATCACAATATCGGCACCCAGCAACAAAGGATTTTGAAGATAAGGCGAGGCAAAGGTGTTGTCTACAGCCAACAGCAGATTGTGTTTTTTTGCAATTGCTGAAATGGCGGCTATGTCTACAATCTGCATGGTGGGGTTGGTGGGCGTCTCCAGCCATATCAATTTGGTTTTTCCATTTACATACTTGACTACGTTAGAAGCATCGGTCATGTTTATAAAGTGAAACTTGATGCCATACGGCTCATATATTTTGGTAAACATGCGGTAGCTGCCTCCATATAAATCGTCTCCGGTAATGACCTCATCACCGGGGCGCAACATTTTTATGACGGCATCGGTGGCCCCCATTCCGCTGCTGAAGCAAATAGCGTGCTTCCCTTCTTCCAGCGCAGCGATGTTTTTTTCCAGGGCTACACGGGTGGGGTTTTTGCCGCGAGCATAACCATAGCCTTTGTTTTTGCCGGGGCTCTCTTGCACATAGGTGGAGGTTTGAAAAATGGGTGTCATAATAGCGCCTGTGCTGGGGTCTGGTTCCAGTCCTGCATGAATGGCCTTTGTTCCGAATTTCATTGTTTAAGATTTGTGGCGAAAATAAAATTAGCGAGCGTATAGATTTTTATACCTTTCTATTCAAATGCCATTATGAAAAAATCTATCCTACTCGCCCTGTCCTTTCTGTGTGTGTATGCCGCCCATTCGCAAATGACTCACTTAGGGTCGCGATCTGTTTTAAACCCGCAATTGTATCCGTTTTATCATGGGGTGGCCTCGGGCGATCCGCTCAGCGACCGTGTTATAATATGGACCCGCATTTCGACCGACAATGCCGTGTCGCCTGTTACAGTCAATTGGCAGCTTTTTTCCGATACTACGCTTGCTTCATTGATTCAATCGGGAAGCACAAGTACCGACAGCACAAAAGATTTTACAGTAAAAGTTGATGTAAGCAATCTGCAACCCAACACCTGGTATTATTATCGCTTTAGCTACGATACGTTTCAATCGGTATTGGGCCGCACCCGCACCTTGCCGGTGGGCGCGGTGAATAATCTTCGGTTTGCGGTAGCCAGTTGCCAGGATTATCAAAGCGGATATTACAATGCTCACCGCCATTTGGCGGAACGAAATGATGTGGATGCTGTTTTGTTTTTGGGCGACTATACCTACGAGGATGCCGCAGATAACAATCCCGTTGGCGATAGATTTCATGAGCCGGATAAAAAAACGGTGAGTGTGTTGGATTATCGGCTGCGCCAATCCTTGTATCATTTAGACCCTGATTTGCAGGCAGCACATCAGCAATACCCCTGGATTGCCGTGTGGGACGACCACGAAACCACCAACAACTCTTACACCGACAGCGCTAAGAATCACAACGTAAATGACGGGCCTTGGTACACCCGAAAAACAAATGCCGTACAAGCCTATAATGAATGGATGCCCATCCGAACACCCGATATAGCAGACACATTTCGAATTTTCAGGCGCTTTACCTGGGGCGATTTGCTGGACCTGTATATGATTGATACGCGCCTATATGACCGCGACAGACAGGCGGGCACTACCATTGCTATTACCAACACTGAGCTCAACGACAGTACCAGAACCATGGTGGGCCCTGCGCAGTTCAGCTGGTTGGTAAACAACATGCAGAGTTCTACTGCCCAATGGCAAATACTGGGTCAGCAGGTGATGATGACTCCTCTCGTTATTCCAGCGGGTGTTTTAGGAGCCGACCCTTTTGTAGTCAATGGTGACCAGTGGGATGGCTACCCATACGAAAGACAAAGGTTCTACGATTTTGTGCTAGGCGACAGCATAAGGAATGTAGTAGTGCTCACAGGCGACATCCATACGGCCTGGGCCAATGATTTGCCGCTGGCAGGGTACGATACCGCCAACCGCAGCAAATCGGTGGGGGTAGAATTTGTGGCCCCCAGCATTACCTCCGGCAATGAATTGCCTCCCTTGATTACCGCTCCGGTTATTTCTTCGCTGGCTCCGCATGTGCGGTATGTGGAGTTGGTGCAGCATGGCTATTACGTGCTGGATGTAACTCCGCAGCGCACACAAGCCGATTTTATTTATGTGAGCAGTATTGAATCCAAAGCCTATACGGTGAATGACCTCCACCACTATTGCGTAAGCGATGGCGAAACATGGCTCAACCCATGCGGCAGTGCGGCTGTAGCGCTAAACGCCTATCCGCCATTGGCCGAAATGCCCGCGGTAGCCTCGTCTATTCGCTCCCCCCAAAACAATATTACTGCCTTGGGTATTCAACCCAATCCATTTCAGGGCGAAGTGCAATTACTCTTTCATTGCGTGGAGGCCGATGAATTGCAAATGACCCTTACCAACATGACAGGGGCCCTTGTTTTATCCCAACAACTGGGCTTGGTGAAAAAAGGTTTAAACTATCTGCATTTGGATGGCCACTCTCTGCCAGCGGGCAGCTACCTGCTCCGCTTAAGCGGCAGCCATTCTGCAGTTACCAAATCAATCATTAAGCTGAATTGAAAGCGAGTGCTGCGCTCGCGTTTTAAACAAATAATATAGTGTTGCAGTAATATCGAACTGAACATTCAGCATAACAAACCCTAACCATTTGCGATGCACTATAAACGAAGGAAGCCCCTGCTGCGCTGGGGGCTTCTTTGTTTATCGAATAAGCCAAGCCATCTTCAAAACAAATGACTAAACAAACCATCGCGCAGTTTGGGTTCAAACCAGGTGCTTTTAGGCGGCATCACCTGACCGCTGTCGGCAATATCCATGAGTTGCCGAAGCGACACCGGAAAGAGCGCAAAAGCCACTGCACACTCCCCACTATCTACCCGCCTTTGCAGTTCGGCCAATCCGCGGATTCCACCCACAAAATCTATTCGCTTATCGGTGCGCGGGTCTTCAATACCCAGCAAGGGCGCTAATACATTTTCCTGCAAAATGGTCACATCCAATATGCCAATAGGGTCTTGCTTTACAATTCCATCTTTTGCGATAAGCTTGTACCATTGCCCATTCAAATACATGGCAAAATGGTGAAGCCTATTCGGCTTTACATCGGGCAGTGTATCGGTCGAAACATCAAAGTGCTCCCGTAGCTTTTCCAGAAAGGCTGCTGCACTATAGCCGTTTAAATCTTTCACCAACCGGTTGTAATCCATAATGGCCAATTGCTCATCCGGAAACAAAACCGACAAGAAGAAATTGTATTCCTCCTCCCCCGTATGGTTGGCGTTTTGCTCTCTCATCTTTCGGCCCACCTTGGCGGCAGAAGCCGTGCGATGATGCCCATCGGCTATGTAGGTGAATGGTATTTCTGTTTCAAAAATGTGAACAATGGCATCCATCTTTGCTTGGCTGGCAATTACCCAAACACTGTGGCGCACACCATCGGTGGCTGTAAAATCGTAGACAGGGGCCTCTGCACTCACCACTTCATTTACAAGAGCATCTATCGCCTGATGGCGTGGGTAGGTTAAAAAAATGGGGCCTACGTGCGCCTGCAATGTTTCCATGTGCCGAATGCGGTCTTCTTCTTTCTCGGGTCGTGTAAACTCGTGCTTCTTAATCACATTTCGGAAATAATCTTCTACCGATGAGGAACCCACCAAACCAATTTGCTGTCGGCCATTCATCGTTTGCGCATAGAGGTAAAAGCAGGGCTCAGCGTCTTGTGCCAATACCCCCTCATTTATCAAGTGATAAAAGTTAGCGCGGGCCTTATCATACACCACCTGGCTATGTTCATCGGTGCCTTGCGGAAAATTTATTTCCGCACGGCTAACATGCAGAAAAGAGAATGGATTACCGTCCGCCATCTGTCGTGCCTCAGCGGTATTCATTACATCATAGGGAAGCGAAGCCACCTGCGCGGCCAGGTCCGGTTGAGGTCTCACTGCTTTGAATGGTTTTACAAGAGCCATAGATTTATTTTGTGCGAACTTCTAAAAACTTTGAAACTTTAGAAGATTATTCTTCTTCCAAAAACAACTGTGCAGCTATAGCATCGGCAAAAAACTTCCCCTCGTGTGTCAGCGTCAGCAGGTCATTCTTCAGTAAATAGTGACGGCTATCAATAGTCAAAAGAGTCACTCGCAGGGTATCGGCATGAGCCGGTGAAAATGCACCCAGGTATACTCCCCACTTAGTTCTTAGGCCAGTCATTATCTGCTCATTGATGTGCTGATGTTCGGTTAACTTTTCTTCTTCAAAATTAAGTTCGCCTTTTTCGATAGCAGAAATATAATTGATATTGTTGGCTACATTCCACCTGCGCGACTCTCGGTTATAGGAATGTGCCGATGGCCCAAGCCCCAGATATTTTTTGCCCATCCAGTAACTGGTGTTGTGTATCGCGTATTGGCCGTCACGAGCAAAGTTGGAAATCTCATACTGCTCAAATCCATTCGTCTCCGTTTCATTCATTAAGAGCTGGAACTGTCTGGCACTTTGCTGTTCATTTACGGGCAGCCGCACCCCTTTCTTGATTTTATTTTCTAATGCTGTTTTAGGTTCCACCGTTAATGCATAGCTGGATAGGTGTTGCACCTCAAGTGAGAAGGCCGTTTCTAAATTCTGAATCCAGCGTTCGTCATCCATTGTGGGGGTACCATAAATCAAATCAATGGTAATATTTTGAAAACCGGCATCCTGCGCACGTTTCACAGCAGCCAAGGCCTCCGCAGCATTGTGTGCCCGGTTCATATACCTTAAGTCTTCGTCAAAAAACGATTGAACGCCAATAGACAATCGGTTCAATCCAAACGATTGCAGGCTCTTCAGTTCATTGATTTTGTAAGCCGTCAAATCATCCGGGTTCGCTTCGATGGTGAATTCCCGAAGAGAATGAAATCCAAAAACCGATTGCAGTTTTTGTGTAATCCGGAGCAAATCGCTCACCCGAAGCTGTGTGGGCGTGCCTCCCCCAAAATAAACAGTCTCTATCACTTCTCCCTCCAGATAATCTTTGGCCAGCACCATCTCCTGCAACAAAGCGTTTACAAATCGGTCTTGATTGCCCGGTGAAGTGCTGAAATAAAAGTTGCAATAGTTACAGGCTTGCTTGCAGAAAGGAATGTGAATGTATATACCCGCCAAAATCAATCATGGATTACAAAATCAAATGTAAGACTTGCCGTTATCTTAGCCTCATTAAATGCGGACTGTTTTTTTTCTATCCTGCTTACTGTTAATGTTGAATTTTACGTTCAGCCAGAGCAGCCATTCTCTACAAGTGATTGGTGCCGATAAGCCGGAGTCGTTCTTCACCAAAAAGCTATCCTATAAAAGCAACTGCAAAGACGCTGCGCAAGCGGCCAAAGAATCCGCTGATTTATTAAACAAAATCAAGAGTGCAGGCTATCCGGCCGCATCTATCGATAGCGTGACGAGCGATAGCCTTCGCACACTCATATATATGTATGTAGGCGAACCGTTGGAATACATTATGATAGAAAACGGAGACGTGGATGAAGGCCTGTTATCCGATGCCGGCATTAAAAATGTCGTTACAAAACAAAAGCCCGTTAACATTCGTAGCGCAGAACAACTAAAAGAGAAAGTATTGCGCGAATGCGAAAACAACGGCTATCCGTTTGCCAGCGTTCGCCTGGATAGCTTTACACAAATGAATAACACCTATAGCGCTCGCTTATACTTACAGAAGAACGATATCATACGAATAGATACCATACGCATCATCGGAAAAACAAAGGTGAAACGCGTTTTTCTTAAAAACTATCTGGGGCTCAAGACAAATAAGCCTTACAGTGAAACCAACATTAAGAAGATAACACAGCGCTTGAACGAACTACAGTTTGTAGAAGCGGTGCAGCCGCACACTGTTGAATTTCAAAATGGCAAAGCGGCCATCAATCTTTACCTGCGCGATAAACGAGCCAGCCAGTTTAACTTTCTGCTGGGTTTTCTGCCGGGTGGAGCTGGCCAGAAACTATTAGTCACCGGTGAAGCACGCATTCATCTGTTTAGTCCTTTCGGTATGGGGGAAGAGATTTTTCTGGAATGGCAAAAGCTGCAACCTAAAACACAAAGACTGGACATCCGCATCTCATATCCATACATAGCGGGCTTGCCACTAGGCATTAGCGCCCGGTTTGAACTCTACAAGCGCGACACATCTTACTTAGACCTCGATGGTGACTATGGGGTACAATACCAATTTGTTGGCAGTAATTATCTCAAAGCATCGCTTCGCCAAAAAACAACTATCGTGCTGAATATAGATACTGCACTACTTAAAGCCAGCAGAAGATTACCGGGCAACTTAGATATCAGCACCAACCACTTTTCCCTAGAATACTTCTTTCAGAAATTAAACTACCGATTCAATCCCGTTGACGGATATGTTATTAGAGCATCCGGCTCCATCGGTGTAAAGAAGATTAAGAAAAACAACAGTATAATAGGACTCAGCGATGAGCTGACCAATGGTACGTTCGCTTTTTTATACGACACCACCCGCCTAAAAACCCTCCAATTCAGCTTAGGCTTTGCCATTGATAAATACTGGAAACTGGCGAATCGACACACCATCAAAACCTCCTTTGACGGTAAGTATTTTTTCAGCAGGTCGGTTTTACAAAATGAGAAATACAGATTGGGTGGAGTCAATTCCTTACGCGGTTTTGAAGACCAATCCATTTTTACACCTTACTATGTAATGGCAAATCTGGAGTATCGCTTTTTACTATCGAAGAATTCATTCTTCCAGGCATTTTTTAATGCAGCAATGGTAGAGGATACCAGAATCGGAAAGGGGCCTTTTGATTTTCCGTTTGGCTTTGGAGTGGGCGCTGCCATCGAAACGAAGATTGGCCTGTTTGGAATCACTTACGCACTTGGGCGCCAGCTCGACAACAAGATTGCGATTAAAGATTCTAAGATTCACATTGGCTATGTCAATTACTTTTAATCTGCGGCCACTGCTAAAACCAAATCTTAACTAAACTTGCTGTGCGGGTTTACCACTTATGTTCAATCGCCTATCATACATTTTCATATTGCTTCTGTTTACGCTGTTGTGCAGCGGACAGGTAGAAGACTCCCTGAATCGTGTAAAGGAAATAGACTCTATGATAGAAGCCTCCCGAATAAATGATTCTGTAGAATTCATAAAATATCGAACCCTGATAGACTATCAAGCCCCGCTGAATACCATAGAGGGAAAAATAACGAGGAGCGATATTCAGCAGATGCTCAGTAATGGAAATAATTCAATCGTATTTATCATTCTCCTCACGTTATTGATACTGATTACATACACAAAAATATTTTTCGGGAATGAGATTATTGACTTAGTGCAGTCTATCGTAAATCGAAGTGCAACTATGCAATCACTACGCACACAAGTGAGTGAATTAAGCATTGCATCACTCATCCTACATGTCAATTTTGTATTTGCATTAAGCTTATATGTGCGTTTTGTTTTAGTTCACTACTACAGTATTTCATCGCTCGAAAACTTTTCTTCTATACTTTTTTTAAGTTTTTTATTCACATTATTTTACGTTGCAAAGATTGTAACGATGAAGCTACTCGGCAATATTCTTGAACTTACAAATGAATGCAACGAGTATATTTTTTACTTTACTACAACATGTAAAACACTAGGATTGGTGCTGATTCCCGCCTTGTTTATTTTTTACACAGCTGAAAAATATTTTTTCGATTTCATTTTTATCGCATCTATAATTATTTGTGTTGCGTTTGTATTACTGTTTATATGGCGAGGCTTATCCACATCTACAAAACTTTTGTACAGAAGTGTATATCATTTTTTTATTTACGTTTGGGTTATAGAAGTATTACCAATATTTCTTTTATTTAAATTGTTAACCAAAACAGTTACCTAACCATGGCAACAAAAAAGAAAGCTGCTAAAAAAGCAGCTAAGAAGCCTGCAAAAAAGGCGGCTAAGAAAGCAGCAAAAAAAAAGTAATTAGTACAATTACTTCTGCTAGAAAGCCCGCTGCCTCGAAAGCGACTTCCAGGAAGTTAGCAAATAAAGGCAGTAAAACATCCAACAGTAGCAGCACTCCTCATTCAAAGGCTGATGTGATATCACCTGAAAAGAGTGCTGCTTCTTTTTTGCATAGTGCCCAAGCACAAGTATCAGCCCCATCTACCAAGCCCCAAATTGTAATACCTCACCGTCCCGAAAGAAATTATCGCGAGTTAATAGCGAAAGAACCAGCTACTAAACTTAAACGGGTCTTAGTTGCACAACCCAAGCCCGAAGGTTTAAAGTCTCCCTATTTCGACCTGGCAGCTAAATACAAAGTAAAATTCGATTTTGTTCCTTTTATTACCGTAGAGGGTGTGCCCGGAAAAGAGTTTCGCAAACAACGTATTGTGTTGAACGATTACAGTGGCATTATTTTTACCAGCAGAAATTCTATTGACCACTTTTTTAGAGTGTGTGAGGAATTAAGAGTAAAGATGAGCCAGGAAACAAAGTTCTTCTGCACCAGCGAGGCCATTGCTTTGTATTTACAAAAGTATACGCAATACAGAAAGAGAAAGGTGTTTTTTGGCGACATGAATAACAACAAAGAGTTGCGCATGTTGCTCATGAAACACCGCGATGCCACTCGTTTTCTTTACATCTGTGCCGAAGTACGCAAGGATGAGATTCCGGCTTTTATGCAGGCCAATAACTTTAATTATGTCGAGGGAATCATGTTTCGTACTGTTCCCAATAATCTAACGGAGATTAAGATACATGATTATGACATGGTCATTTTCTTTAGCCCAACGGGCATTCATGCTTTATATCACAACTTCCCAAAGTTTAAGCAGGAGAAGTTAAAGATATCTGCTTATGGAAAAACGACTGCCGATGCTATCCTGAGCAAGAATTTAAAATTGCATTTGATGGCTCCTATGGAAAACGCACCAACCATTATTAATGCGCTGGATCATTATTTAAAAATTGCCAAATAGCAGTTTAATTAAAACTCGTATTCAGTTTTACCAATGGTGAGTATCAAGCTCCACTTACCAATAGATTTTTCCCTAACCATACTTACTGCTGCTATTAAGTCCTTGTAGCGACTATCCTTCTGCTGATTACACTTCATTACATGTATGTAAGAATCGGAGATTTCCGAAACTTGGGGTAACGGTTCAGCGCTCTCAAACGTTGCGGAAAAGGGTCTCGAGCATTTTTTAACTCGGTCGACTAACCTCACCAATAACGAATGCGCTTCCTCTAGGCTATCCACTTGCAAAATTTTACACCGCCAGTAAAGAGCATCTTTAGGAACCTTGTTGCTACTAACCAAACACTCTATTGCATTAGGCACACACAATCGAGCATCCCATTTCATGATGGCGCTGGATTGATAACTAACCACTCCCTTTACATTTGAAAACTGGATAGGATACTCCTTAAATACAGCACTCACTGTTTCACAAAAATCATCATTGTCTAGTATGTTCGATGCATTTGAAATTGTTTGCGCCCCGGAAAACAGGCAGTATAGCACCATGCAATTGATAACTAAAAAATATCGTATCTGCTTATTCATAAAATAGAATTTACAAAAGCACCACGCTCTGCCACATCCCAATAATCAATACCTAACTGTAGACAATCTTTCTTCCAATACGCAGTTCTCCAACTTTTGTTTGAAGTGTCGAATACTATCTTGTCAAAATCTACAAGCTTTTTCAACTCAGCGATATATAGTCTAGGATTGTGAGATAAAACAACCACATCTACCTTTAACTTATTTCGAATATCAGTTAGCCCTTTAGAGATTGCAGTATCCACCACTACAATTCGCTGTCCACCCACTTGTAGAAATTTTCCGAAAGGTAACCTTTGATACGTTTCACCTTTCAACTCCTGTTCTTCTTGCACGCCCTTTTCCCATATATAGTGGTTCACATGAAAAAGCATAGCACTCTGATTTTGCAATATTTCTTTATCAAAAAGATACTGGCATTGCCGACCGCTGATGATTGCTATAGCGCTTTGTTTGGGAACGTGATAAACGACAAACTCCTGCTGCAGGGGAAAAGTAATGCGCTCATAGGTGTTGTATGCAATTAACATGGTGCTAATTAACATGGCAGTTAGTAGCAGCCTACCTCGCCATCTACGACTGTAATCCTCTGTGATAACACACAGTATGAGAATGACTATATAAATTAAAATCATCTCCACCATCAAGATGCTAATTCGGTCCCACAATGCATATGGAAAAGCATCTACCAAAAAGATGAATTGATTTAAAAGGTGTATTAGCTCATTAAAGGACCATCCCAGAAAATGGCTCATGTAAGGAACCCAAGAAAACATAAACAGTAAAGTTCCTGAAAATAAAATAAGATTCCCAACAGGTATTACAACCCAATTCGAAACAAAAAAGAGAATAGGAAACTGATGAAAATAGTATAAGCCCAATGGGGCCGTGGCAATTTGAGCAGCGATGGATACACTTGTCAATTGCCAGAAAAAATCTAGCAGCGCATAACGTATAAACCACCATACATCATTCCTTAAAAAGACGATTGGTTTTTTATACCACTTCGCTTTTTTATAAGCGGGAGCTCTATCAGAAACGATGACCCATTTCGAAGATATCTTAGGATGCAGATATACAATTCCCAACACGGCAAGATAACTCAATCTAAAACCAACCTCTGTAACAATGAAAGGATCAAAGAGCATAAGAATAACCGCACTTCCGGCTAGAATATTAAACATGTGCATCCTTCGCATCGTTAACTTACCCACCTGAATTAAGCTAAACATCATAGCAGCTCTCAATACAGATGGAGACAAGCCGGTTAAGCAAGTATAGATCCAAATCAACGCGAGTATCAACATAGCTTTTGATATAGCCATTTTTCTTCCTCTACCGTCCATCCAGTTCAACATCATGTTCAACATAAAAAACATGGTTGCCAAATGCAGGCCACTGACGCTTAAAACATGCAACGCTCCTGAACTGGAATAAGCGCGTACAATATCTCCTGTTACATAATCTCTATACCCAAGCATAATGGCAGAAGCTACACCAAAGTCGTTGATGTCGGAAACATAATTCTGTGCTACATGCAAAAAGCGATCTCTCCACTCATAAACTATACGAAAAAAAATGTTCCCAGTATTAGCACCTGTTAGTTTCCAATCTCCACTTTTCAAAAATGCACGATGATATATATTGTGAAAGCTCTGATACAACTTATAACTGAACTCACCGGGATTTTTAGGCCCTTCAAATGTTTCCAACTTTGTTTTAAAAACAAATTCATCACCATATTTCAGCGACTGTGAAATGCTATCCCGTACAACATTGAGCAAAATTTTGCCTATGGTATGCTTTTCCTTCCCGTTGAGTAATAAATGGTGGACTTGTGCAGGGAAGGTTACTGTTTTATCCTTCAATACCGGAGGCTGCTCTACGCTCACCAGATAAATCGCATCATCAGTAACAAATTTTGAAAAATGACGAGCATCATTCTTTTCCGCGTGCGCCCACGTCACTAAGTAACCTAGTCCTGTTATCAAAAATATTATGGACAGCCCATTAATATACCGGAGCCTAAATTGTGTCCCGATACTCATATGATAATACCCAATTGAAAACAGGGAACTAGCTGCCACAATGCACAAGGCATACACCAAATAATAATTTGATTGTTCTAAGGTGTAGTCACATAAAATTTCCAAGCCTATCCCTAGCATCAGGGCAAGACAAAATCGCACAATTGTAAACTCTGGCCAAGCAGATTTCATTTAAATAAGGTTTCTAAATTTAAGCAAAAAACAAAACTGTGTTAGCTAATATAAACCTACACCAATTGCTCTTTATTGACATTGAAACCGTGCCTGAACAGCCCTCTTTCAAAAAACTGTCGTTTAGCATGCAAGAATTATGGGCCGCTAAGCACACACACTTAAAGATGGAGAACGAAGATGCGGAAACTGGGTATTTGAAAAGAGCAGGAGTATACGCTGAGTTTGCCAAAGTAATTTGCATTTCACTCGGCTACTTCAGAACTGAAAAAGAAAGTCTCAATCTTACATTCAGGGTAAAGTCTTTTTATGGCCACAATGAAAAAATGCTCTTAGATGAATTTAGCGCTTTAATTCGAACCAGTTTTGACAATCCTGAACGATTTCAATTTTGTGGGCATAATATCCGTGAATTTGATACGCCATTTCTTTCACGTAGAATGCTTATTAATGGGATCACGTTACCTGAAATGTTTGATAATTCGGGCAAGCGTCCTTGGCAAATTAACGATATAGATACGCTTCAGCTATGGAAATTTGGTGACTATAAAAACTATGTATCGCTAAAATTACTTGCAGAAATACTTGGTGTTCCCAGCTCCAAATCAGATATAGATGGAAAAGATGTGTGCAGGGTATACTGGGAAGAAGACAACTTGCAAAGAATTGTCGACTACTGTCAGAGAGATGTAATAACTACTGCAAGATTATTGCAAAAGTTTAAAGGTTCGTCCACTTTTATTTCTGATTCTGAAATTGTAATCGTTTAAGCTCATGGTCACAATGTTCTCTGATCTGTTTAACGTTTTTTTTCCTCAGTTATGCATTGGCTGCCAAAAAAAATTGAACCCATCTGAAGAGATTCTGTGTATCTACTGCGAAAGCGACATACCCATGAGCAACAATTGGAATGAATATAAAAGCGAACTATACAGAAAACTATGCGGAAAAATACCACTTGAAGGCGCTGCTTCATTTTACTTGTTCGACAAAGTTTCTCCGGTACGAAAACTCGTACACAGTTTAAAATATAAGGGAGCAAAGGAAGTTGGCTACTACATCGGCAACAAATTTGGCAACCTTCTAACATCCAATAGCTCCATCATTAAAGATATTGATTTAATTGTTCCTCTTCCACTGCACCCTCATAAGTTAAAAGTTCGTGGATTTAATCAGTGCGACCCTTTTGCAGATGCATTATCTAAAACGCTCAATGTACCTTACGAAACAGGCGCTTTGACTAGAATTGTTGAAAACGTATCACAAACGAAAATGGATAAGCATAATCGTTTCACAAACGTCAAGAAGATATTTAATGTTGAAAACAAGGAAATATTAAAATCAAAACACATTTTGCTAGTGGATGATGTAGTCACTACCGGTGCAACATCTGAATCTTGTTTAGCCACAATCCTAGAAGTTCCCGACACAAGAGTAAGTTTTGTAGCAATGGCTGAGGTCAGATCAAAATAAAAAAGCCCCACATAAATGTGAGGCTTTTGAAAAAAAGGAGGCGACTACCTACTCTCCCGGAGTTTTAATCCAGTACCATCAGCGTGGAGGGGCTTAACTTCTCTGTTCGGAATGGGAAGAGGTGATCCCCCTCGCTATAGTCACCCTTAAGTTTTTCCCTTAGGAAATAAGATTTGACAGATTGGATAGTTAACAAAATCAAAGTTTCAAAACAAAAAAAAGATAAAGTAAACGGGCAATTAGTATCGCTCGGCTTTGTTGTTACCAACTTTACACCTGCGACCTATCAACGTAGTAATCTTCTACGACCCTTAAAAGAAATCTCATCTTGAGGTGGGCTTCGCACTTAGATGCTTTCAGCGCTTATCCCTTCCGAACATAGCTACCCTGCGGTGCAGTTGGCACTACAACAGGTACACCAGAGGTTCGTCCGACACGGTCCTCTCGTACTAGAGTCAGCTCCTCTCAAATTTCTAACGCCCGCAACAGATAGGGACCGAACTGTCTTGCGACGTTCTGAACCCAGCTCGCGTGCCACTTTAATGAGCGAACAGCTCAACCCTTGGGACCTTCTCCAGCCCCAGGATGTGACGAGCCGACATCGAGGTGCCAAACCTCCCCGTCGATGTGAGCTCTTGGGGGAGATCAGCCTGTTATCCCCAGCGTACCTTTTATCCTATGAGCGATGGCCCTTCCATGCGGAACCACCGGATCACTTTGCCCGACTTTCGTCCCTGCTCGACTTGTTTGTCTTACAGTCAAGCACGCTTGTGCCAATGCACTCTACGTACGGTTACTAAGCGTACTGAGCGTACCTTTGGAAGCCTCCGTTACAATTTGGGAGGCGACCACCCCAGTCAAACTACCCACCACGCAGTGTCCCTTATTCTAAGGTTAGAATCTAATCAAAGGAAGGGTGGTATTTCAAGGTTGACTCCATGATGGCTGGCGCCACCACTTCAAAGTCTCCCACCTATCCTACACATCATTTAATCAAATTCAATGCGAAGTTGTAGTGAAGGTGCATGGGGTCTTTCCGTCCCGTTGCGGGTAATCGGCATCTTCACCGATACTTCAATTTCACCGGGCTCGCGGCTGAGACAGTGCCCAGATCGTTACACCATTCGTGCAGGTCGGAACTTACCCGACAAGGAATTTCGCTACCTTAGGACCGTTATAGTTACGGCCGCCGTTTACTGGGGCTTCAATCGGAAGCTTCGCTTGCGCTGACCTCCTTTCTTAACCTTCCAGCACCGGGCAGGTGTCAGACCCTATACATCATCTTTCGATTTAGCAGAGTCCTGTGTTTTTGTTAAACAGTCGCCTGGGCCTTTTCACTGCGCCTCATTGCTGAGGGTCCTTTCTCCCGAAGTTACAGGACAATTTTGCCGAATTCCTTAGCCGCGGCTCACCCGAGCGCCTTAGAATATTCTTCTCACCCATCTGTGTCGATTTACGGTACGGATTGCTTAAGCCTAGCCTTAGAGGTTTTTCTTGGGAGTATGATTAGGTCATTTCCATTGCTTTGCAGCTCTGTTATTACTCGTATTTCAGCATCAACAGCGGATTTTCCTACTGAAGATATACCTACGTACTTAAGCGTTCATATCCGTAAGAACGCATGACTTTCACTTCTCCGTTGCCCCATCGAAATTTAAGCAAGTAGCAGAATATTAACTGCTTTTCCATCGGAGGTCGCCTTTCGGCTGGTCCTTAGGATCCGACTAACCCTGATCCGATTAACGTTGATCAGGAACCCTTAGGTTTATGGCGACAAGGTTTTTCACCTTGTTTATCGTTACTTATTCCTACATTTTCTTTTCCAAAAACTCCAGAGTGTCTTACGGCACTCCTTCGCAGTTGTTGGAATGCTCCCCTACCAGTGCATTGCTGCAATCCATATCTTCGGTGCTATGTTTGACACCCGGTTATTCTTCCGCGCCCGATCACTCGACCAGTGAGCTGTTACGCACTCTTTAAATGATTGCTGCTTCCAAGCAAACATCCTGGCTGTTATAGCAATCGGACATCGTTTGTGTGACTTAACATAGACTTTGGGACCTTAGATGATGGTCTGGGTTGTTTCCCTCTCGGCAACAGACCTTATCATCGGCTGCCTCACTGCTGGACATATCATATAGCATTCAGAGTTCGTCAGGGTTTGGTAGGCGATGAAGCCCCCTAGCCCAATCGGTAGCTTTACCTCTATATGACTAAGACCAACGCTGCTCCTAAAAGCATTTCGGGGAGTACGAGCTATCTCCCAGTTTGATTAGCCTTTCACCCCTACCCACAAGTCATCCGGAAGCTTTTCAACGCTTATCAGTTCGGACCTCCATGGCGTGTTACCGCCACTTCATCCTGCTCATGGGTAGATCACAAGGTTTCGCGTCTGCCGCCACTGACTTTCGCCCTATTCAGACTTGCTTTCGCTACGGATCCTCCCGTTAACGGGATTAACCTTGCCAGTGACGAGCAACTCGTAGGATCATTATGCAAAAGGCACGTCATCACACCACGAAGGTGCTCTGACCGCTTGTAAGCATACGGTTTCAGGTTCTATTTCACTCCGCTGTTCGCGGTTCTTTTCACCTTTCCTTCACAGTACTAGTGCGCTATCGGTGTTTGAGGAGTATTTAGCCTTACCAGATGGTGCTGGCAGATTCCCACAGGGCGTCTCCGACCCCGCGGTACTCAGGATACTGCTATGTATAAGATTCTGACGCTTACAGGACTATCACCTTGTATCGTGCAACTTTCCAGATGCTTCTGCTGGGAATCTTAAGTCAATATTGCAGTCCTACAACCCCCTGAAAGTAAACCTTCAGGGTTTGGGCTGTTTCCGTTTCGCTCGCCACTACTCGGGAAATCACTAGATTGTTTTCTCTTCCTCGGGGTACTTAGATGTTTCAGTTCTCCCGGTTAGCTTTCTGCTTGCGCAGAATTCCATACCTTCAGTATGGAGGGTTGCCCCATTCGGAAATCTTCGGATCAGAGTGTATGTGCCACTTCCCGAAGCTTATCGCAGCTTATCACGTCCTTCTTCGCCTCTCAAACCCAAGGCATCCACCGTATGCCCTTAGTAACTTTAAATTCTTAATTATGAATTGAAGTTTTTGATTTTGTTAACTTAACCAATATGTCAAAGAACTTTATCTGTGAGCCTTTAGCTTTTCGAGGGATAACTCTACTAAGCGTGCTACCAGAGATGTGGAGGTGAACGGAGTCGAACCGATGACCCCCTGCTTGCAAAGCAGGTGCTCTAGCCAGCTGAGCTACACCCCCGATTTTGGAGATAATGTGTAGTCCCGCCCAGACTCGAACTGGGGACCTTTACATTATCAGTGTAACGCTCTAACCACCTGAGCTACGAGACTAAAGCATTTTTAAAAGAACAATGATTTTGAAATATTGGGAGAAACATAGAGCATCGGAAAGGTATTGCTCTAAAAAGGAGGTATTCCAGCCGCACCTTCCGATACGGCTACCTTGTTACGACTTAGCCCCAGTTACGAGTTTTACCTTGGGCGGCTCCTTGCGGTTACCGACTTAAGGTACACCCCACTTCCATGGCTTGACGGGCGGTGTGTACAAGGTCCGGGAACGTATTCACCGCAACGTTGCTGATTTGCGATTACTAGCGATTCCAGCTTCATGGAGTCGAGTTGCAGACTCCAATCCGAACTGAGATAGGGTTTTTGAGATTAGCTCACTGTTGCCAGTTGGCGACTCATTGTCCCTACCATTGTAGCACGTGTGTAGCCCTGGGCATAAAGGCCATGATGATTTGACGTCATCCCCTCCTTCCTCTCTGTTTACACAGGCAGTCTCTTTAGAGTCCCCGACATGACTCGCTGGCAACTAAAGATAGGGGTTGCGCTCGTTGCGGGACTTAACCCAACACCTCACGGCACGAGCTGACGACAACCATGCAGCACCTTGTAACCTGTGTATTGCTACAAAGACCCCTTTCAGGATCGGTCAAGTTACATTCTAGCCCAGGTAAGGTTCCTCGCGTATCATCGAATTAAACCACATGCTCCACCGCTTGTGCGGACCCCCGCCAATTCCTTTGAGTTTCATCCTTGCGGACGTACTTCCCAGGTGGTAAACTTAACGCTTTCGCTTGGACACTAACAGTATATCGCTAATGTCGAGTTTACATCGTTTAAGGCGTGGACTACCAGGGTATCTAATCCTGTTTGATCCCCACGCTTTCGTGCCTCAGTGTCAATACAACCTTAGTGAACTGCCTTCGCAATCGGTGTTCTATTACATATCTAAGCATTTCACCGCTACATGTAATATTCCATCCACCTCAAGTTGATTCAAGCTAAGCAGTATCAATGGCAGTTCCGGAGTTGAGCTCCGGGCTTTCACCACTGACTTACAAAGCCACCTACGCACCCTTTAAACCCAGTGAATCCGGATAACGCTTGCACCCTCCGTATTACCGCGGCTGCTGGCACGGAGTTAGCCGGTGCTTATTCCTCTGGTACCTTCAAGGTAGGGAGAACCCCACTTTTTATTCCCAGAGAAAAGAAGTTTACAACCCAGAGGGCCTTAATCCTTCACGCGGGATGGCTGGATCAGGCTTTCGCCCATTGTCCAATATTCCCTACTGCTTCCTCCCGTAGGAGTCGGGCCCGTGTCTCGGTGCCCGTGTGGCTGATCATCCTCTCAGACCAGCTACCGATCGTTGGCTTGGTGAGCCGTTACCCCACCAACTACCTAATCGGACGCACACCCATCTTATACCACCGGAGTTTTAATGTCAAAAAGATGCCTTTTCGACATGTTATGGGGAATTAGCCTCAGTTTCCCAAGGTTATGCCCCAGTATAAGGCAGGTTGTGTACGCGTTACGCACCCGTGCGCCACTCGTCAGCGGTATTGCTACCCTGTTACCGTTCGACTTGCATGTATTAGGCCTCCCGCTAGCGTTCATCCTGAGCCAGGATCAAACTCTCCGTAGTAAAGAGTTGATCCCATTTCTCAATAAAGAAAATGGAAAAAATAATGTGAACATTTTTACCTTTCTGTTGATGCTTTCACGATTCTCATCGTAAAGCGTTCAAAAACTTATGCTTTTGAACTGTGCTATGTTTCTATCCAATATTTCAAAGAACTTCAGCTTTTCTATTTCTATAAAGCTTGGCAGATGTAACTCATTCTCAGAGCGTTATCTATTCATTTAATTTTTAGAACAATGTGCTTTTTGAAAGCGGGGCGCAAATATATGTTTTTCGTTTTCAATTTTCCAAACTTTTTCAGAAATATTTTTTTTAAAAAAATTATTTCCTCCGATTTAGGGGGTCGAATTTAAGCCTCATAAATGAGGTTGTCTAAGTTCAACCAAAATGTTTGATCTGCTTTTTGCAGTGAAGGTGATTCTGTTTCAGAATTCTTTAATACCTAGACTATAGCGATGGGCCTTGAAGAATCAGGGCGCTTTGTATAAGTGGGCGTATCTCTACGCTATTTTTAAATTTTTGTTCTACCTCTAAGCGGCTGTAAAGAACGTTTCCTTTTCGCTTAGGGAGCGCAAATGTAAACCGGGTTTTCAACTTTCCAAACATTGACTGAAAAAAAGTTCAATAAATAGCCATTTCTCCTCTGAAAAAAATTTATCGGTGATTATTGATTTGTTTGATGTATTGTGGACTTAGGGGATAGAAATGGGGGACAGTAGGTTTATGTGCAGTAGTCGATATAAACAATTGAGAAGTTTATTGCACCTAGGTTCGCGGGATGCGGGCATTTAATAAAATTTACAGTTATGTGTTTGTATACAGTCGTGTATTAGGTAAAAAGTGGTGGCACTGTTGTGTTAGTATTATTGTAGGTTGTAGCACCTTTGAAACATTTCAAAATGTGGACCTTCAGTGGTATATGGTGCAGATGAATAAGTGTTAGTTCGAAAAACCAATGGAGTAATGGGGTGTAGCAGATAGGTTTGTGTAATGAAATTGATTACATTCGTGACCTAAACAAAAAACATAAACATGAAGAAGATTTTACTAACTGCTTTCACGATGCTATGCCTTGGCACACAGGCGCAATCCGTTCGATATCTGGATGAATTGTTTTCGAACGTTTCAGTAGACAGTAATGTGGTCTACGGACAGAACAAAGGCTTTTTGACCGGATTTAATGTGACAGAAAACCTGAAAATGGATGTGTATACTCCTACAGGTGACACGGCTACAAGTCGTCCGGTGATTATTTTAATGCATGCGGGTTCTTTTTTGCCCGGATCTGTTACGGGTTTCAACTTTGCGGATAAAAATGAAAACTGCATTGTGGAATTATGTAAACGCTTTGCGAAACGTGGCTATGTAGCGGTGAGTATGACTTACCGCTTGGGCTGGAACGCAACGGCTCCTGACCAAGAAACGAAGTCTAAAACAATTATAAATGCTGTATACAGAGCAATGCAGGATTCTAAAAACTGTGTTCGGTATTTCAGAAGCACCTATGCCGACAGCGCAAATAAATGGGGCATAGACCCAAACAAGTTTGTATTGGGAGGTTCCAACTCCGGAGCTTATGTAGCTATGGCGGCCAGCAGTTTAAACAAACCAGCTGAGCTCTTGCTACCGAAGTTTTTGGATATTAATGGTTTCAGTTTTGTAGACACTACCTTATCCGGAAATTTTGAAGGATTTGGTGGCACTCAAAACCTCGACAACTTTGCAGGATATTCCTCTGCATTTAATTGTGTGCTTTCGTTGGGTGGTGCTGCTGCCGACACTTCGCTTATTGAGGCCGGTGAAACACCTGTAATTGCCATGGCAGGTGTATCGGAACAATTGACCCCATACAACACGGCAGTGGTAGTAACCTCCACGCTTCAACCGGTGGTGGAAGTAAGCGGGACCGGTGATTTTATGGTAACTGTTAATGACAGAGGAAACAATGCTGCGTTTACTCCTAACAACTTTCCTCCGGGACCCGTGAACAGAAATGGATCGGGCGTAAAAACCATTTCGTATGAGGGCTTGTATCCATTTTATGGTCAAGCTTTTGAGCCATGGAACTGGTACACTGCTCCCAATCCTTCTATTAATGCCGGTGCCAGTATGTCTAAGGCGATGCTTTATATTGATACAATTATGGGTTACACCACACCACGTCTGTATAAGCTATTGATAGATCCCGCTTACGGCACTCCATCGTCCATTTATGAAGTTGCCAACTCGGTGGAGATGAGTGTTTTCCCTGTTCCGGCTGTTTCAGAGTTGCATGTTTTGGTAAACTCATTACAGCATGCTATTTCTACAATCCAGCTTTGCGATATAACCGGACGAGTAATTTTATCGACCGAAAATACAACAGGCTATTCTCATACTTTTGATGTTTCGAACTTAAACAGTGGAACTTACTTTGTACGAGTAAAACTGGAAGACGGACAAACAGCTACCAGAAGTGTAGTAATTCAATAGCATAGAACCTGCCATATCGAAAAAGAACCATCCCCCGCGGATGGTTCTTTTTTTACGCGCTTGATGGATGTATAGAAAAGAAAAAGCCGATGATTACTCACCGGCTTTAGCTCCCCGACCTGGGCTCGAACCAGGGACCCCATGATTAACAGTCATGTGCTCTAACCAGCTGAGCTATCGAGGATTGTTTTCTCTCTTTTCGTTTTTCGCCAAGCGAGAAAACATCCTTTCGTTAACTCAAGCCATCCCGTTTTTACACGAGATTAAAACACGTGGGTTGGAGTTGCAACCCTGCTTAAGGGACGGCAAATGTATATTTCTTCCGTTTTTATGCAAATGAGGGAGAATGATTTTTTAAAATAAATGAAAATCAACTCTTATAAAGTGCTTGTAACAAATCACTTATAGCACTAAAAACTGTTGGGTTCAAAGAGTAGAATGCCTCGCGACCGGTTTTATGTGCGCGGATTACTTGTGCTTTGCGTAAGGCGGATAAATGCTGTGATACCACCGGCTGCTGAATGTTGAGTTCCTTAACCAAATCTCCCACTTTCACTTTGTTCCCCAGCATTAGGATTTCAATAATCCGCTGCCGAAGCGGGTGATTTACCGCCCTGATTATTAATCGAGCTTTAGATAACTTCGAAAATGAGTCTGCACTCAATTGAATAGCACCAACTTCCGGCTTTGTATCCCCACTCACATCTACCATCATTTTTTCATTTGATTAATATAAATAGGCTCTGTAAGTGGCATGTTTTCAAAATTTGCGCGTGTGTATTTTTCAAAAGCAAGATGAGCCAGATATTTTGAGCAGCACTCTACTCCATCTATAACATGAATGTGCGAGGCCATTGAAAGTTTTTGAGTTTGAATGTCGCACTACCCAAGGCAATCAGATTGGTATATGAAGAAATCGAATCTAGAAATGCATCATTTACGGTAACCATTTGTGTGGGATATACTTCGGTGCCGGCACTGTTAAACACCGCCACATAAGCATCTTCGCGTCTGGCGTCCACCATAGGCAAGATGTACGTATTCTCGTTGATATATTGTTTCTGTACAGCTTCCCACAGTGTTTGCAGAGTAGGGATGGCAATGAGTGGTTTATCTAATACATATGCTAAGCCTTTTGCGGTACTCAAACCAATACGGAGTCCTGTATAAGAACCAGGACCAGCGCTATATGCTATGGCATCCAAATCGGGAAGTGTGTAGTTGCACGAATGAAGGAGATTAGAAATGGAGGTCGTTAATGCTCGTGCATGAGAGTTATGCTCCGGCAACTCAACCGTGGCAATTACGGAACTATCGAGGGATAATGAAACAGAACCGATAGATGATGATGTTTCTAAAAGGAGCAGAAGTGCCAAAATCTCAATTTAACAGTCGGAGAAAACTAAAAAACTGCAGCCAAGATTACATTTCCTGCTTTTTCTTAGCGTCATCGCGTGCTTTTTTTACCTGATTTAAAAAGACTTTGGCTGGTTTGAATGCCGGGATATAGTGTTCCGGAATTTCGATGGATTGATTTCGCTTTATAATTCGTCCGATTTTTTTTGCCCGTTTCTTCAATATAAAACTTCCGAAGCCGCGCACGTAAACGTTCTCTCCGTTTTTTAGTGAGTTTTTAACTTCCTTAAAAAACGACTCGATAGTAATCAATACATCCGTTTTGGGAACTCCGGTGGTGTCGGAGATTTTGTTTACCACATCTACTTTTCTCATATCAATGTGTTTTAAGGGTAAGGGGAAAAAGACTTTCGACACTAAAAGTGATAAATATTTTCGAATTTGCGAACCCTGTTTAAAATAGAGCGATGAATCGATTTTTTACCCGAGCACTTTTAAAGTGGAATGAAAGCGAAAATAACCGTGAGATACCATGGAAAGGTGAAAAAAATCCATATCTGATTTGGCTAAGTGAAATTATACTGCAACAGACGAGAACCGAACAGGGCATGCCTTACTTTTTGGCTTTTAAAAAAAGATACCCCACCGTTCACCAGTTAGCAGCAGCTCCGGAAGATGAGGTGATGCGCATGTGGCAAGGGCTAGGTTATTATTCCAGAGCAAGAAACCTGCATGCTACAGCCAAACTGATTTCGAAGGAGTTAGATGGGAAATTTCCGGATACGTTCGAAAAACTAAAGAAGCTGAAAGGGGTGGGCGATTACACAGCCGCAGCTATTGCTTCTTTTGCATTTGATGAACCTAAAGCGGTAGTAGACGGCAATGTGATTCGTGTATTATCGCGTTTCTGCAGGTATTTCTACACCTTTTGATACTGCCACCGGCAAAAAAGAATTTGCTGCACAAGCGCAAGCACTTATTGATAAAAAAAATCCTGGAGCCTACAATCAGGCCATTATGGATTTTGGGGCCACTATTTGTGTGCCGCAAAATCCTGGTTGCAATAGCTGTCCGCTTAACAAAAAGTGCTTTGCCGCTACTCATCAGCTGGTAAAAGAACTACCCTACCGCGAAAAAAAGACCGACATAAAAGAACGGTATTTCAATTATGTATGTGTATGGCATCAGAATGCCCTTTTTATTCAAAAGCGCACCGAAAACAATCTCTGGAAAAACATGTATCAACCGATATTACTGGAGAGCAACATGGCCTTAGCGAAAGTATCTATCCGTAAGAAGATAGGAGAATTGCTGCCTCCTGCTGCTTATGTTGTTAAAGACATTTCTGAAGAGTTAACGCAACTGCTATCGCACCGAAAAATCAGGTTCCGGTTCATTGATATTTCCATCAAAAACCGCAATGCGTTACAGGGACTGGAAGGTGCGTTTGTGCCGATAAAAAAGCTGCATCAATATGCCTTTCCCAGAACAGTTCATTTGTATTTGAAGCAAAAGGGATTACTTTAGAAACTCATTTTTACACTACACTTACAAACTACAAGCGCTATGGTAAACAAAGTATTCCTGATCGGAAGATTGGGCAAGGACCCTGTGATTAAACACTTTTCGAACGACAATGCTATTGCCGAAGCTACCCTGGCTACCGATGACAGCTATAAGGATAAGCAAGGCAACAAAGTAGAACAAACGGATTGGCACAATCTGAAATTTCCGTATCGCTCGCAGGCGCAGGTAGTGGAGAAATATCTCAAAAAAGGAAGTTTGCTGCATGTGGAAGGCAAAATTAAAACACGCAGCTACGATGATAAGGATGGCAACAAACGCTACATCACAGAAATTGTGGTTGAAAATTTCAAAATGCTGGGAGGAAAAGGTGAAAGTGGCGGAAGTTCTTCCTACAGCGACTCTTCTTCTTCCTCTGCAGCATCTGAAGAAGCTGCCATGAACGAGTCTATGAACAACGACTTGCCGTTCTAAATTTCATTTGAATAAAACAGCAGCCGAAAAAAATCGGCTGCTGTTTTAAGGTTACCCTATGGACAATCCCGTCAGTCTTTTTATCTCCTTGCAGGCGTTTATCAATCCGCCCACCACTACTGTGGTTGTTGCCAATGTCATCATTCTCCTTTTTATTGCCTGCTCGGGTATCATGAGTGCCAGCGAAGTGGCTTTTTTCTCGCTCTCGAACCCGGAAATTGACACGCTGAAAGAAAGTGATGATGCGGTAGACAATAAAATAGCCAAATTGCTGGAGAGACCACGAATTCTGCTCTCTTCCATTCTTATCGCCAATAACTTGGTGAACATTGGGGTGGTTATTATATCCTATTATGTAACTGAACAGATGTTCAACTTTCGGGACTTTTATCTGGGAACGTTTTTAATTCAGGGTTCTGTTTTGGAGTTTTTATGGAACGTAATCATTGTTACTTTTTTTCTGGTATTATTTGGAGAAGCTACGCCCAAGGTGTTTGCGACTTACAACAAAATGAAGATAGCACGCGCTATGGCCGGCATTTTTCAATTGCTGAACAAGTTGTTCTATCCTATCAATTTTGTATTGGTAGGCAGCACTCAGATTCTGGAAAAAAGGCTGAAAAAGCATAATGCGGAAATTGATATTGATGAGATTAACAAGGCCATTGAAATTACGGTAGAAAAAAAAGAATCTAAGCAGGATGCAAAAATGCTAAAAGGCATTGTGCACTTTGGCAACATCACGGTAAAGCAGGTCATGCGACCGCGCACCGATGTATTGGCCATAGACAGCGAATTAAACTTTAAGGATCTGATGGATTTTATACGCGAACATGGTTATTCGCGCTACCCGGTGTATCAGGAAAACCTGGACAACATTATCGGCATATTGAACATAAAAGACCTTCTGGAGCACCTGAACAAAGACAAAAGTTTTGCTTGGCAAACGCTTGCCCGCAAAGCTATTTTTGTACCGGCCTCCAAAAAGATTGATGATTTGCTACGCGATTTTCAGCAGAGCAGAAAACACATTGCGATTGTGGCCGATGAGTTTGGCGGAACAGAAGGAATTGTAACACTGGAGGATATTGTGGAAGAGGTAGTAGGAGATATCAAAGATGAATTTGACGAAAACACCGATGGCGATTTTAAAAAGCTGGACGACCGGAATTTTTTAATTGACGGCAAAGCGCCCATCAGCGATGCCTGCTCCATGATGGAGATTTCCGGCAATACTTTTGATAGCGTGCGGGGAGAATCGGAAACCATGGGTGGACTACTGCTCGAAATAGCCGGAAGAATTCCGAAGAATGGAGAGGAGTTAAGAGCTTGCGGGTTTAAGTTTACCGTCATTTCTGTTCAACAATTTCGGGTAGAAAAAATTAAAGTTACTAACGAGTTATAGAGACTTGCATTATGCATTTCAAGGTACATCACGCTTTACTGGTTTTGCTTGTTTGTTTACTAATGCTTAGCTCATGCCATAACGAGTACACGCCCAAGGCCAAATCGTATCCCCGTATTGCATTTCCGGAACATAAATATGAACCGTTTAATCCGGCAGACTGTCCATTTAAGTTTGAGAAACCTGTGTATGCGCATGCCGTAGACGACTCAGTATACTTTGGCGAAAAGAATAATCAACCTTGTTGGATTACACTTTACCTGGCACCGTTCGATGGCACTATCAATTTGACCTATAAGGAAATTGACCGCAACAATAATTTTGAAAAGTTGGTAGAGGATGCGCACAAGTTATCATACAAGCATACTCGCAAGGCTGAGTATATTAATGAGGTGCGCATTGAAAACGAGCACGGAGTGGGGGGAATATTGTACGATGTGGGTGGTGATGCGGCCAGCAATGTGCAGTTTTTCCTGAGTGATTCCACCCGCCATTTTATCCGTGGTGCTTTATACTTTAACACCACCCCCAATACCGATAGTATGGCTCCGGTGGTTGCTTTTGTAAAGGAAGATTTAAAACAGCTGCTGAAAACCTTTGAGTGGAAATAATTATTGTTTCCAAAGTAGACTGCCATCCCCGTAGCTCAAAAACCTGAATTTATTGTCCAGCGCGTATTGGTAAATTTTTCTCCAATTCTCCCCCACTACCGCAGCCACCAGGAGCAGCAGTGTGGAGTTGGGCTGGTGAAAATTAGTAGCTAATGCATGCGCTATCCGCAATTGATAGGGCGGTGCTATCAGAATTTGAGTTCGGCAAATCAGCTGTTCCAAATCGTATTTCTGCATCCATTTTACCAGGTTCTGTAGCGCCATTTCTGCCGACACTTCCCCGGACCATTTTTGATTTTCAGGTTCATATACATCCCATTGTTCTACTACCATATCGCTCAGCGTAGCGTTTTCGTTTTGCGTTACCCGAAGCCCCATCCAATACAAAGACTCTAAGGTTCGGAGAGAAGTAGTGCCCACCGCCACTATGGGCAATCCCAAGCGAATTTGCCAAATGAGCGACTCTATCAGCGAACGTTCCACATGCATCATTTCAGCATGCATTTCGTGCCCCTGCATGGTTTCTGCTTTTCACCGGTTTAAAGGTTCCGGCTCCTACATGCAGTGTTACCTCTTCGCAGGATACATCGTTTGCATGCAAAGCTGACATCACTTGGTCGGTAAAATGAAGTCCGGCAGTAGGTGCTGCCACCGACCCTTCCGCTTTTGCATAGATTGTTTGGTAGCGCTCCAAATCTATAGCTTCCGAATCTCGCTGCAGATAAGGAGGAATGGGCAGCACGCCTATCTTGTCTAAAATTTCTGTAAAACTACAAGTGTCGGGCTGCCAGCTAAATTGAATTTGAAAAAGACTATCCGTCCTGGATAGCATCTCTGCTGAAATAGAAAATCCTGAAACTGTTTTTCGAAGTTGCTTTTGCTTCCACTTGGCCGCCCTCCCCACCATACAACTCCATACACAATACCCCTGACTGCTCATCGCTTTAGACATTTCTTCAAAGGGTTCTAAACAAAAAACCTCCACAGTGGCCCCTGAGTCGGTAGTAAAAAGTATCCGAGCGTGAATTACTTTGGTGTTATTGAAAACCAGCATGCTGCCTGCGGGTATGTGCCGACTAATATTTTGGTAGCAATCGGTGGCTATGTGGCCCTGTTTATATACGAGCAATTGACTACTGTCTCGCTCGGCCAGGGGATAGCGGGCAATGAGCGCATCAGGTAATACGTAGCTGTAGTCTTGAATTTTAATGTCTGCTGGATGCATTCGTGGGGCTACTGTAAAATATTTATTGCTGTTTTTCAAATTATACCAACTATTTCCACTTACATTTGCGTTGCATTCTGCAAAATATGAATCTACCTCCTGAGAAGTTTCTGCTAGCTAACTTCTCTTTTTTATTTCCTCAAAACTTTATTCTGCAACAAAATGGGTAATAGCAATCGCTCACATGGTCTGCCGCTGTCAGCGGCCGGAGTATTGGTAACGCTTGGAATTATTTTCGGAGATATTGGAACCTCCCCCATCTATGTGATGAATGCCATTGTGAGCGGGCACAATATTTCAAAAGAACTGGTGCTGGGCGGACTCAGTTGTGTGTTTTGGACCTTGGTTATAATAACCACATTCAAGTATGTTTTTCTTACATTAAATGCCGACAACCGCGGAGAAGGAGGAATATTTGCACTCTATGCATTAGTCCGTAGATACAAAGTAACCTGGACCATCTTTCCGGCCATTATTGGATGCGCATCGTTAATTGCCGATGGTTTTATTACCCCCCCGATTTCTATTTCCTCAGCTGTGGAAGGTCTAAAAATTTTGAACCCCTCTATTCCAACCGTACCGATTGTACTGGCCATCTTATTTTTCCTGTTTGTGTTTCAGCAGTTTGGGACAAGAGTAGTTGGTGGAATATTTGGCCCTATTATGCTTATTTGGTTTGCCATGATAGGTGTTTTGGGCACCTTCAAATAATCAAGTCTCCTGAAGTGTTAACAGCCTTGAATCCCTATTATGCCTATAACTTACTTGTCAATTACCCAAGTGGGTTTTGGCTACTGGGTGCTGTATTTTTGTGCACCACCGGAGGCGAAGCGCTCTACTCCGATTTGGGACACTGTGGTAAGCAGAATATCCGGTTAAGCTGGAGCTTTGTTATTGTGATGTTGCTCCTGTGTTATTTCGGACAAGGGGCATACTTGATCACCAACTGGGATGGAAACCATTGGCCAGAAGCCAAATCAACGTTTTACTCCATTATGCCGGAATGGTTTCTGCCATACGGCATTGCAATAGCTACACTTGCTACCATTATTGCTTCACAAGCACTCATCAGTGGATGTTTTACCCTCGTGAATGAAGCTATGAAACTTCGCTTATGGCCCAACCTTCGAGTTATTTACCCCACTACTCACCAAGGACAGATGTACATTCCCGGCATTAACTGGTTTCTTTTTTTGGGTTGTGTAGCGGTGGTGTTACTGTTTCGTGAATCGCGCAACATGGAGGCTGCTTATGGATTAGCCATTACCATAAATATGCTTATGACTACATTATTGCTGACTTACCTGTTGTATGTGCAGCGCAGAAGTGCCATTATAGTATGGGGAGTGCCGATGCTATTGCTGAGTATAGAAATTGTGTTTTTCGTTTCAAATTTGTTGAAATTCACCCATGGCGGGTGGTTTACTTTCATGATAGCACAAGCTTTGTTCTTTGGGATGTGGATTTTTTATCAGGCCCGTTTACTTCGCAAAAAGCACATTGAGTTTGTAGAAATCAAAGATTACATAGCGCCACTGAAAGACCTGATGCATGACGAAACCATTGCCAAGGAAGCCAACAACCTGGTGTATCTGAGTATGGCCAACGACAAAAGCCATATTGATTCAAACATTATTTATTCCATTTTCAGAAAGCGCCCAAAACGAGCCGACATTTACTGGTTTGTGCACGTAGATATTTCCAATGAGCCGTTTGGCGTCAACTACTCAGTGGAGTCAATTGTTCCGGGTAGAATATTTTTTGTGCGGCTGAATTTTGGGTTCAAAGTGGAACACAAGGTGAACCTCATGTTTAGTCAGATAGTGGAAGACATGGTAAAAAATGGTGAGGTGGATGAGCTGTCGCACTATCCTTCGTTACGTAAACATGGCATGCATGCCGACTTCAAATTTATTTTGCTTAACAGCCGTGTAGCTATTGATGATGCCCTGACTCCTATGGAGCAATTCATTGTGAAGGGGTATAGGTTCATTAAAACTATTTCGCTCTCTACAGCAGAGGATTTTGGATTGGAGCTGACAAACGTGGAAACCGAAACCGCACCGATAAAAGTTGCGCCTCCACCAAGATTAAATCTTCAACGGTTAAAATAGATTATGCTTCACTCTTCGCTTTTTTGTTGAATATTTTTTGAAACCCATCGCTCCAGGTTAGTGATGTTTCGTAGATAGTAGGGCATGTTCTCGGCATACTTAATAGCAACCAGAAACTGGTGATAGGTTCCCTTAGGGTGTTTCTCCTTCCAGGGAACAAAGTTTTTCTGCTGCCATACTTTAAGATATGCAATGCATGCTTCCTGGCTGTCGAAGCGCATATACTTCCCGTTTCCGCGAAAACCAAAAAGATTATTGTATTTAAAAGCACATTTGCTGCATTCCAGCCATCCTGTTTCCATAATGGCAATAGCTGTAATTGTTCGAGGATACTCTATCTGAAAAACCAGCAACGTATCATACAGCGCCTGGATTTTAGCCACTCGTGTCTCCTGCGATTGAGCCCGCAGCGGTAGTGCAAACCATAGCAAGAATAAAGCGACTAATGTGCGTTTCATCGTACCCATTTAGGGTGATAATTCAAAGACTAAGCCAGAATAAAAATATGTGCCTCTACTTTTGAAAGTGCTTAAGTAATCGCACTTCTTCCTCTTGTAAAAATCTCCAACGCCCTCTTGGTAAATCTTTCTTAGTGAGACCGGCAAAAGATACGCGGTCCAGTTTTTCGATTTCGTATCCCAACGATTCAAAAATTCTTCTGACAAACCGATTTTTGCCAGTATGAATTTCCAAACCAATTTCTGCTTTATTTTTTGGATTAGGATAGGCTATAATATCTACCTCCGCAATGCCATCCTCCAGTACTACTCCGCCCTCCGCAATTTTGTCAAAGTCCTCTTTCATCAATTTTTTATCGAGCATGACATGATATACCTTGCGCACTTCGCTGCTGGGGTGGGTGAGTTTTTGCGCTAACTCTCCATCATTGGTAATCAACAATACTCCGGTGGTATTTCGGTCTAGCCGGCCCACCGGATAGAGCCGTGGACGCTTGATGGTTTTCATTTGTGTGTAAGCAGAGCGAACTAAATCCATCACTGTTTTTCTATCGCGTTCATCGCTTACTGTGGTAATAAAATCTTTAGGCTTGTTCAGCAGTAAATAGTATTTGCGCTCCAGCGAAAGCGATTTGCCATCAAACTCTACATCATCTTTGAGCTTTACCTTATAACCCATTTCTGTAACCACTTCTCCATTCACCTTCACCCGACCTTCTTTTATGAGTTCATCGGCTCCTCTTCGAGATGCAACACCGGCATGGGCAATATATTTGTTCAATCTTACCTCATCGGCCTGTGGCTGCGACTCCGTGTAAATGGCATCGCCCATTTGCTTATCGCGCTTCTCCAAATACTTTTTGCTATACACTTCGCCTACCGCAGCATCCGAAAATGGATTTTTTACTTTGTCTTTATCGTACGGTTTGCGTTTGGGTTTGCCGGCCGATTGCTTATCAAAAAACTTCTTCTTGCCGTCTGATTTTTTATCATCTGCAGGTGCAGCAAAGCCTCTTACCGGTCTTTTGTCCTCGTAGTTATACTTTGCTGCAGCCGGTTTGCTCTTTCCAAATTTATCGGAGAAATAACTCTTCTTCTCCGGCTTGGATGAACCGGTGGCAGGCGAACTCTTAAATCCTTTGCTGTAACTTTTCTGGCGGCATATCCTTCTTTCTTGTTTGCCCCATCGCCCGAGCTTATGCTTTTTCCATCGGAAGATTTAGAAGCATAACTATTGTTCTTGTATGGTTTTGAAAAACCACCCTCTGCCGATTTGCTGAAACTTTTCTTGTAGGTTTTTTTTACTGCGCCACCAGCAGATTCGGTATTTGGAGAAAAGTCATCCTGTTTTTTCTTTTCGAAAATTCAGAAATCGGTTTCCGGACCCGTTTGGAAGGATTGTCGCTTGATTTTTCTGCACGGTGGAATATATAAACTGTTGACAGTTGAACGAACAAAACTGCTTTCTGCAACAGCACATGACAAACGTTTACTTCAGTTCCACCGAAACTATTTCTACTCTGCGTTCCAATGCTGCTTTAGGATTATATACGGAGTTTGGTTTGTCTTCGCGGTTATCACTAATGCCGGATGGCGCGGTTTCTTCTCCTTTCGATTCATTCTTGAGTATGAGTTGTCCGGATGCTATGTATGGCAACATCATTCCATCTCTGTAATGAAAAAAGTAATTGCGCAGTGATGCCACCTTCTGTTACCAAGGTGAATGTTACCTCGTTGTAATTCAGCGGAGAGCAATAACCCCGGATAGTAACTTCTAATTTGTTTCCACCTTCCAACAGTTTTAGCGTTTGCGAAACAAAAGCCACCAGATTGTAATATCCCTTATCCACTTTTTCTTCGAACAGATATTTTACAGAACCTTCATAACTGATGCGTTCCTCTTTTTTTAGCGTGCGAGAAAACTGTTTTTCGTATTCGTTTCGCAGCGCGGAGTAAGCCTCATACGCTTGGCGATAATCAAGAGAAGTAGTGTCGCTCAATGTTCTGGCATCGGGTTCATCGTTGTGAAAGTAAAGTGTAACGGGCAGCAACTGCTTTATCTTCTTTACATTCTCGTCAATAAAAGTGCGTACGGGTATTGTGTCGAGTTTATCCGTTACCGTAATTGGCGTATCTGTTTTTGCTACAGATATAGTGTCCGGTTTCTGTATCTTTTTTACCTCTGTGCTGTAAGCATAAATATCGTTGCAACAGGTTTCCGATTCAATAAAGTAAGAGCCCTTACGATTTGAGGTGATGTAAGCTTTGGAATTGTCGAGCGCTACTGAATAGTATAAATCATTTTGCGGTGTGTTGATGGGCTGCATCAGATTCACAGGTTTCTGCCATTGGGTAAACTCTCCTGATGTTTCAAAAATGTCATAACCGCCAAAGCCATATAACCAATCAGAGGAGAAGTAAAGTTTCTTTGCATTGACATCATAAAAAGGAGTTACCTCGTTGCCTTTGGTGTTGATGTCTGTAGCATTCACGGCATTTTGGTAGCTGCCATCTGAATTGCGTTTAGAAATCCAGATATCCATGAGGCCTTGTCCTCCGTTTCTGTTGCTCGAGAAAAAGAGCACTTCGTTACCACTTTTATCATAACCCACGGAAGGATGCGTGTTGGTGGCGGATGGGTCGTTGACATGGTCGCTGAGTTTTGCAGCCACTGTCCATTTAAAATTCTCGTAGCGACTTTCGTAAATATCGCAGCGCGAATTGCCCTTCTCCGTTTCCGCATTGTAAAATACAGTCGTTTGCTGTCGGGCGAATAAGCAATGTTACCTGATGTTCATAGACTCGCTGGCGCCCTGCGGCAAGAAGATTTTTTCGGATTTGGTGGTTGGTTGTAGATGCGCGCCAAATACTTTTCTTCTTTTCAGTGCCAATATTTCTGAGCGATGAAAACTGAATTCGGTCCGAAAATACATGCACGGCATTGAACTCTGATTGCGGAGTATTAATGTCTTTACCGAGATGTTCAATTTGTATGGAGTCGTTCTTTGCAGATGTGCATTAGCCCAGGCTATGCTTTCCATTTGTTGCTGGGTCTTTGCGGTGTAGTAGTCCTGCTTGCGATACTTGTTTCTGAATTTTTTATAGAGCGCCAACGCTTCTTCGTTTTTGCATTCGCAAACAGCCCGAAGCATTTCAGCGGCATAAAATGATGCTAAAGGAAAAGCATTGCTTTTGTCGAGTTTAAGAACTGTCTTGTAAGCCGTGGCTGCACTCCCATAATCGTTAAACATGCGGGCCGACTCGGCATACTTATACCAAAGCTCCGCGTTTTCTGCCTCTTTTTTCAAAGCATCTTCATAATACAACGAAGCTGCGTAGAATTCCTGTGTGCTGTATTTTTGTCGCCTGCTTTGAGGAGTTGCTGGACGGTTTGTGCGGAGGCAGAAATGCTGATAGCTGTTGCAAAGACCATGAGCCAGAGGCTTATGGGTTGTTTTAAAGGTTGGGGTAAAGGGCGGGATATATTTTTTTGCATCACCGCTAAACTAAAAAGGTAATAGAGATTTTGTGCTGTGGGATGTTGGTGCAGGTACGCACTGCTGTCTCTCCTTAGATTTGTGTGTGCAGATAGTATGCAGGCCTCCCCTTATTGTTGTTGCCATCGGCTAAAGCCGAGGGCAGGAAAGGATAAGCGGAATATTTTCTGTTTAATGCGGCTGAAGCCGCTTGACCATTTACTAAACAATGAGCGATTAACGATGAGCGATGAGCGATTTAGAAGAGTTACCACTAAGGACATTGAGGGCATTAAGTAATGGCGAATTGTTCGATATGCCCCCGCAGTAACCGCTGGCTAAAGACTTGGTTTCCGGGAGGCTCTGCGTGGGGGAGCGGATTGGTTAAGGCATCCTAAAGGCCATTCGGGCCATATAAAAAGCCCGCTGCTTGACGCAGCGGGCCCATAGCCTTGAGAAACTGGTGTTTAAATATTATGGATTGGGTGAGTGCGTAGTTTTTGGTGGATGTGACGCCTGTGTTGATGATTATTTCGATGGTGAAGGGTTGGTAGTTTTCGGCTAAGATTTGCAGGATGTGCTTGCCTGCCGGATATTGCCGAAGTTGTAGGAGCCATCGGCCTCGGAGGTAGTTTCGCGGTTGATGTCGGTGAGGCGGAGGATGGCTTCAGAAACGGGAAGTGTGGAGTTGGAGTTGGTGATGGTGCCTTTGAGGCCTGCGGGGCCGGGGGATGAGATGATGGATTTGAGGTAGGTGAAGGTGACTTCGTCATCGTAGATAGCTGGGACGATGGCTTTGAGGTCGCCTAAGAGGAGCATGAGGTCGTCATAGATGGCGTTGTTGGCTTCGATTTTGGTGATGGTGCTGTCGGGTGCTGTGGCTTCGAGGGTGGTGAATGTATTGTATTTAGTGGTGAAGTCGGTGAGGGCTGTGTTGTATTCGACCTGGAAGGTTGGTGGCATTTGGGGTGTGAGCGCGGCCAGATTGTCGGTGATGAAGCTTTTGCCGGAGGTGAGCATGGAGAGGAGGTCTTCCCAGTTGGGGTTTTCGCGGGTGGCTGCTTCGTAGTAGTTTTTGCCAGCAGCTTCGAGGATGGTTTGATGAGGGGTATGTTGGATTGCAGTGAACGGATGATGTATCGTTCAAGGCGAAGCCAGAAGGAGGTTGCATTTTCGGCTGATTGAGAGAGCAGGATGTGGGCTGTTTCGGAGGCGTAGTCGCGGGCCTGGAAGTCGGGGAGGTTTTGTGCGGCCTGAATGGCGAGCAGTTTGTTTTGTATGTAAGCGGGGGTGTATTCGGGGAATTGGGTGACGATACCGGGTTGATTGTCGTTGGTGATGGTCCAGCCGAGGGTGCAGATGGGATAGAGTTCGGCTTGCGTGCAGGGGTATTTGCTTTGATGGCAGACATGTTATTTTTTTTAGGTTTTATAACGTGGCATGGGCTGAGTGCGGTGGTGGTGCAATCCGTATTTTTACGGGGTAGGCGTGGCAGGGGGTGATGACGGGGAGATGATGCCCAACTGGTAGGCGCGGTGAGTGCAGCATACATGCCATTGACGCGGAGTTTTGCATATGCTGGCGCGGTGTTCGTCTACGGTGCGGGGTGAGATGCCGAGGTGGTGGGCTGTTTTTGGTGAGGTGGCCTGCTGCTACGAGCATGGCATTGCTTTCGCGATGGGGAGCGTGGCGTGTGGACATAGGTTAGATGCCACACTAAGGTAGGTTTTGTGAGGTTAAGAAATGTCATGACAGTGTCATTTTTGCAGGATTGGGATGCGGGCGGTGGTGGTTTGCCGGGCAACGGAGGATAGACCGAAGCGGGTGGAGGATAGACGGAAGGCTTCGGAAGACAGACCGAAATGAACGGAGGGCGTTCCGAAATAAGCGGAGGTGGTTTGGAAATGGGGGAGGGAGCCTGAAGGAGGACAATGAGGGTAATGGGCGATGGGCGATTAGCAGATGGAGATTTTGGATGGAGAATGTTAGGATTAAGAATTGAGGATGCAGGATGAGCAATGACTGGTTAATCAATGAGGTGATTGGCAGATTAGCAGATGGGGAGGTAGGATTGAGAATTTAGTATGGAGAATGGAGAATGTAGGATTTAGGATGGAGGATTGAGAATGAGCGTTTCGCATTGGTAGTTGGGGGGGGCTGTGGCAGGCAAGGGTGCTGCGATATTGTAAAGCCGGATGCTAAGCAGGGTATGTGGTAAAGCTGTCTATTATTTTTTAAGTTTATGTTGCCTATGTATCTTATTAGCCTGCTTAATATGGTGTTGTGCTTTAGAGCGCAGAGTCCCCGCTGGGCTGGGGCTTGGCTTCGGGAGACTCTGTGGGGGGGGAGTGTAATCAGCAGTACCATTACAGACGCTTGTAAATGCATGTGGGACGGCATCATAGTGCAGGGCGACAAGACCTATCCGCAAACACTAAGCACCAATAACAATATCACCGCCATGAGCGATCAAGGCTTTGTTTATTTGGTAAATGCCACTATTGAAAATGCGTATGAGGCATTGCGGGTGTGGAAATATGAAGATGGCTGGGTGAGCACCAACACGGGTGATAACCAAGGCGGCACGGGTGGCATCGTGCGGGCGGTGAATACCACTTTTAGGAACAACCGCAGAAGTGCGGAGTTTATGTGGTACAAGAGCCTGATGGGTGTGCCGGGGGGCGTTGTGGTGGAGGTGCCCAATAAGAGCTACTTTAAAAACTGTGATTTTATTACAAACGATGAGCATAGTGATCAACATGATTTTAGTGCACACGTAACCGCATGGGGGGTGAATGGTTTACGGTTTGAAGGTTGCAGGTTTAAGAATAATATCACTGCAACCGCACAAACCAGTTCTCCTAGTTAGTACGCGCATAGGTGCTATAGATGCAGGAATTGTAATAGATGATTATATTACAGGACAATCAAAAACGGCCCAGCCTTGATACGTAGCGAGTTTAAAAACTTAGAGCATGGCGTTTATATTATGAATGAGAACAGCCCTTACAGCACGGTAGTAAACCACGCCAAGTTTTGAAAACCGTATTCGAGGCATTCGTAACGAGGAGTGAACCTGTGCCGGTTTACAGGCAATGAGTTTGATATGGGTGGCAATGCAGCCAGCGACCCGAATGCGATACTCTTTAATATAGACGAAGGAATTATACTACACCAAGCCACAGGCTTTGTGGTGGAGCAAAATAGCTTTACTAATGCCGCTAGCCCTGCCCATGTAACTATAGGAATACGGGCCGATGGCACCGGAGCAGCCGATAACCGGTTTACAAAAACACCTCAACGGTGTGTATGCCGAATGTGGCGAACAGGCAGAACCAAGTAATAGATACAAATGGTTTCCCTTACGGCCTGCGCTACGAGTGCAATACGCATAGCGGCAACGAGCTGTATGATAT
>JADJZU010000003.1 GCA_016715625.1 Bacteroidota bacterium | reverse complement strand
TGGTGAAATCCGTCAGGTCGGGCGTGCCGATGATGCTGCAGGAATCAGTGGTGCGGGTAAACTCCGAAAGTTAAGTGGAGTAAATGCTTCTTCTTTACAGGAGTTAATAAGCAATACAACCAGAACTGCCGGAAACAACCAAACCCTACATTTCATGGATTAACGCTTTTCGCTTTTTACCGTCTTCTTTTGTGTGAATCCTGCGGTGTAAACGGTAAAGGTAAAGTGGTTCATAACCTGCCCTTGTGCGAGGGGCTGAAATCCATAGCTGAAATCAAACTGACGAATTCTAACGCCCATGCCAAACGATAGCCCCGGCACACCTTTGCGGGTAGTGAGGCGAAGTTCCTGCTGGCGAAGGTGGTTGTAGGCAATGTCGATGCGCACAATCTTTTTGATATTGAACTCTACCCCAATAATGACATGGCGGAAAAGTTTATCGGCAATGTACTTCTTAGGTTTTTGACCGGTGGTGTCGTCAAAGAGGTTGCTGTCTTGCTGGTCTGCCGGATTATCATAGCGGATATCCCATTGGGTGAGATGGTGAAACGTAGCATGTATGCGGAAAGGCACCCCTTTAAATCCGACCGAAATGCCCGCCTGCAAATCAAACGGAAGTGGTTCGCGCACGCCCCGGTTATAGGGTTTTATCTGTCCGCCCAGATTTTTGGCTACCAGACTGGCAGTAATAAAATGTGCGGTGTCGTTGATGGTGAATCCAATATCCGTAGCCATGCCAAACGAACTGTAAGGACCCATTTGCGAGTAAATGATTTTGGCATTGGCCCCCACTGAAAATAAACGACCAAAAGGATAAGCATAGCCCACGTAGGTGTTGGTTTCACCGGCACTGAAGCGCCCCAGTTCGTTGGCTTGTTCATCTGTTTCGGTAAATCGCCCGTAGGCAATGTATTGCACGCCAAAGCCGAACACTCCGGGCACTTTATCGAAACGGTGGGCATAAGCCACATTGCCGAAATTGACTCCTCCCGGATAAATGACAGTGCCAAACGAGACCTGTCGGTTCATTCTGCGGTTAAGCGATGCGGGATTCGCCAGCTGAGTATTCAGGTTGTGGTCGTAGATGGAAACATTGGTGCCCCCAAGCGAAGTAATTCGGGCATCGGGTGATAGATTCAGGAAATTATAAGTGGTGCTACCACCTAACTGGGCAAATGCCTGTATAGAGCTGAAGAGGACAAATAGGAGCGAGAACCTTTTCAATGGTTTATTGAATTTTGCGCTAATAAACGCAAAGGCGCGAACTTTATTATGCTTTAGAAAGCGTGTGGAAAAACAAGCGTATTGAAAAAGAAGATGCTACCAGTTGTTTACGCTTGTAACAAATTCAGTATACGGATACTTATTCCCATTTATCGCGATCGGTCGGGTCGTTTTCTTCCGTTTCCTGAAAAGGTGTTTTGTGCGATTTGCTGAGTTCTAATCCTTCGCGGTTTTGTTGTTCTAAGCTCCAGGAATCGGTGAGCGATGTTTCTATCCACACGTTCCCGCTTTTGCGGAAGATCTGAGCCGATAGCCCGAATTTTTTCCAGAGTTCAAATTCTATATCACTTACTTTTTCCTGGCTGGTAACAGAAAGCCGACCTTCTGCATGCGACTTGCGTATGGAACCAATTTTACGGTCGTGGGCATACATCTTGGATTTTGGTAAGGCTTTTTCGGCTTTGTAAGGCGCATCAAAAAACTCGATTTTCAGAAACGGAAACTCGCTGCTGAAGGCCTGTTGTAATTCACTGATGGTAAGCGAATCGTTGATGATAATTTCCATAAAACTGTTTTTATGTATCGGTTTCTATTAATTTAATGAACGCTTTATCTCGGTTTATCTTGTAGTGCTATGTTAGGGTTTCACATCTTTTTTATGACAACAGGTATGCTGCGTGCAATCTGTTTTGCTCAGTTCGGGGCTCAGATAGGGAATCCCCAAGTTGAGCCCACGAAGAATGAGCACACAAGCCATAAGTCCAACAAATACCGGCACTGCTTTCCGCATATTGTTTCTCCACTGCAAACTGATGAACCTGGAAGCCACTGATACAAACAGCATTGCCGGTAAAGTGCCTGCTCCGAATGCCATCATAAATGCGCTACCCTTCCAGGCATCTCCGGTAGCCATAGAACCTGCTACTGCCAAATAGACCAACCCGCAAGGCAGAAAACCATTGAGCAACCCAATAGAAAAAAGCGCACTATAGCTTTTCTCTTTAAACAGTTGACTCAATGCAGATTTGATTTTGGTTATAACGGGACTAACCAGATTAGATATGATTGAAGCTTTTTCAGCTACTGCCGGAACCAACAGAGCAAGCAAAATGAGCGCACCTAATACAATTGACATAATTTGTTGGTAACCGCCCAAAACAAACCCTTTACCTACCAAGCCAAACAGAAGACCAAACAGGCCATAGGTAGCCACCCGTCCCCCATTGTACACTATACTGCCCGATACTTGTTTCCAACGACTTTCACGGCCTAGCGGCAAAGCCAGCGCAATGGGTCCACACATGCCTATGCAGTGGAAACTTCCCATAATACCCAGCGATAAAGCAGCTAACATCAGTTCCATATCAATTGATATTGATGAAATTTTCGTTGTAATAATCAGCACCGGCTGCGCTCCAGTTTACTTTTACTTTGTATCCTCCTTTCTTTACCTCGGTGGTATTAACCTCGCAAATTCCAGCAGCTGTGCTGCAACTGGTGCGATAGTCGTTTTTGCTATTGCTTGGGCAATAGAAGTATATGTCGGCCTTAATGGATTGTCCGGCAACCTCTTTGGGAAATGAAAGGGTAAGCTTTTCGTCTTGTACGGTTATCGCTAATTGCTCCGATAACTTTTGTGTCAGGTTTAGTTTGTTGATATGCTCCTGGTAATTAAGCTCCTCGGCATAGTAGTCAGCAGTTACCAACTCGGTTTTCATGTTCACCGAACGGTAAACCATGTAGATGATAAACACTACAAACGACAAATACACACCGGCAATGCGCCAACCCCAATTCAGTTTTTTAATCATAGTGTTACATGTTTGGTGCTATAAAATTGGTTTTCACAGTCTGCACTTTCTTTTCGCCACTGTATATCTCCAGCTCTATTTTGTTTTTACGGTTATGCACCTGGTCTTTAGGTAAAATGATAAAGAATACACCATCACCTACACTTTCTTTTGGCACTACCAGAGGCTTGCCGACCATCTTGATTTCGGCACCGCGATGTTCATCATCGTCTACTTTTATTGTAACCGGGATGTCTTTACGGGTTTTGTTCACCAACTTAATGTTGTAAAGGTTACTTATCTTATTGTCTGGCATTTCCTGATACAACATTCCTTGTGCGCGCATAACGGTAGCCTGCACATCTTTGCGCGATAAGAGAAACCCGGTAAGCACCATCACCAATACCAGCAACACGGCTGAATAGGCTACCATGCGCGGAGTGATTTTCAGTTTTTCATTTTTAGCGATGTTGTTTTCGGAAGCATAGCGGATGAGACCGGTAGGGCGATGCACCTTGGTCATAATGGCATCGCAGGCATCAATGCAAGCAGTGCAATTCACACACTCTAACTGAGTACCGTTCCGAATGTCAATGCCGGTGGGGCACACCCGCACACAATCCAAACAATCAATACAATCGCCCTTCTTCTCTTCGGCATGGTGGGAGATTTTTCCTCTGGGTTCGCCCCGCACATAGTCGTAGGCCACCACAATAGAGTTTGGATCCAGCATGACCCCTTGCAGGCGGCCATAAGGGCACACAATAAGGCAAGCCTGCTCGCGAAACCACCAATACACAGCAAAGAATACAAAGGTGAAGATGATGAGCGGTATAAAGGTACTTAAGTGCGCTGCTATCCCTTCTTTCACCAGCATAAGCACATTATCCATGCCGGTGAGATAAGCCAGAAAATAGTTGGCAATAATGAAGGATAAAGAAAAGAACAAAACAAACTTAGCAGTCCGTTTGCCTATTTTCTCTAAGGTCCAGCTACTGCGCATCAGGTTTTTTTGTTTCTCGGCATCGCCATCAATCAAGTATTCAATTTTGCGGAAGATCATTTCCATAAAGATGGTTTGCGGACATACCCATCCACAAAATACCCGACCATACACCACCGTGAACAGCACTATGAATACCATAAATGTGAGCATAGCTATTACGAACAGAAAGAAATCCTGCGGCCAGAAAATCATTCCGAACAAAATGAACTTACGCTCCAATATATTTAGCATAAATAACGGCTCACCGTGTATTTTAATCCAGGGGAGTGTAAAGAACACCGCTATGTACACAATGCTCACGAGCGTTCTCCAATTATAGAGTTTGCCTTTGGGGCGTTTGGCAAATATCCAGTTGCGCTTACCCTCTTTGGTAATCGTGTTAATGGAGTCTCTGAATTCTTCGGAACGAACGCTCATGATGTAGTTCTATTTAGCAACAGTGGAATCGGTAGCTACTACTACAGATGAATCTACCGCAGCCGCTCCTTCTTGAAATACTTCTCCTTCAGCAGCTTTGGCATTGGGTGGATTGGAGCCCTGCAAAGAATGGATATAGCTGGTTACATTTCTAATTTGCGTGGCGCTTAAATCGGTTTGCCAGGCTTTCATTCCTTTTGCGCTCCAGCCGTATTTGATGCTCTTAAATACTTCGTTTAGGCTTCCTCCGTGTATCCATGCGTTATCGGTCAGGTTAGGGCCTGCACCACCTTCTGCTAGTTTACCGTGGCAGGTTGCACAGTTTGTTTCAAAAATGCTTTTGCCATCTGCAATGCCCAAGGCATCGGCCAGCAGCACGTTGTTTTCATCCACTTTGTTTTTGTTGGCGCGTGCAATTACTTCTTGCTGCTCGGCCGCAATTTTCATGGCACTGTTGTATTCTTCTAATTGAGTAGCTCCGCCCATTACATGGAAGTAAGCCAGGTATCCAATCGCCCAAACAATGGTGAAATAGAATCCGTATTTCCACCAAGGTGGCAGGTTGTTGTCAATTCATGAATGCCATCATAATTATGGTCCAGTAAAATATCTTTCTCTTTTTCTAAAGGCACAGAGGCATTCAGATTATCAAACAGTTTTGGCATTTGGCCAAATAGCGGTTTGGCGGCTTCTTCTTTTTTATCCGAAAGCTTATTGAGCAGCGAACGGATATTGAACAGCATTATAAGTATCACGGTCAACTCAGCCAGTAATACCAGTGCAGCCATGATGTAGTTCATTTTAGCACCCATCGAACTAACTTTTACAGCTTCCTGTGCTACCGGAAAGTTAGCTGCATTCGCGGGGTCCTGGGCAAAAGCCGAGGCTGACAACAGGAGCAGTGCAAGGCTGAAAAGTTTGCCTTTGTCGGCCACAATTTGCGTTAGCTTAATCAGTACATTACCCAGCAGCAATACCGCTACCAGTAAAATAACCATTGTGCCAATAATGAGCCACCAGGTAATATCCAGCGAGTTGTTGGCGGGTTCAGTGGCGGCAGGTGCTGTTTCCTGCGCATAGGTGGCTACAGGAAGGAGAGCAGCTATCAGTATTTGATTTATTTTCTTCATGTTGATTTTAATTTTTAGTCGTTAAATGGAATTTGTTCCAGTTCGTGGATATAGTTTTTGTCAGCGCGCAGAGCCATCCAAAGCATACCTGCAAACACAATTACAAAAACCAGCAGCGCGGCATCGCCATAGAATTCTGCTCCACCCAGCGACTCGGTATATTTTTTTACAAATGAGAACATGGTTGTGTTGTTTTAAATAGGTTATTTCTCTGCGATTGTTTGTTCGGCCTTGATGTCGGTGCCTAGTCTTTGCAAGTAGGCTATCATGGCTATAATTTCCTTTTTCTCAGAGGTTTTAATACCGCTCTTGGCCAAATTCTCCTGGATAGATTTTGCTTGTTTTTCCAAATCGGCCAGTGCTATCTTGTCATAGTTTTTAGGATAAGGCACGCCCAGCATGGTCATGGCTCGTATCTTACCTTCGGTATGGCTTAGGTCCAAATCTCTGTCCAGCATCCATGGGTAGGCCGGCATAATGGAACCGGGGCTGGTAGAGCGTGGATCGTCCATGTGGTTATAGTGCCAGCTATCGGGGTTGCGTCCTCCTTCGCGTGCCAGATCGGGTCCGGTTCTTTTGCTGCCCCATTGAAATGGATGGTCGTATACAAACTCTCCGGCTTTGGAGTATTCGCCATAGCGGGCTACTTCTTCGCGGAACGGACGAACCATTTGGGAGTGACACACATAACATCCTTCACGGATATATAAGTCTCTTCCTTCTAACTCCAGCGGAGTGTAGGGTTTTACGCTGGCAATGGTCGGAATATTGCTCTGTACCAGGAAGGTAGGTAAGAACTCAATGATGCCACCAATCGCTACCATCACAAATGCTAACAACAACATTTGCACTGGTCTGCGCTCTATCCAACGGTGCCAGTGTTCACTGCTGTGTGTTTCGTGTGTGCTGCTCAACGGTGCTGCTTCAGCATCTTCATTAGCCAGCAGCGAACCTTGTTGCATGGTTTTAACCAGATTGTAAACTCCAATGATGGCTCCCACCAGATATAATGTACCACCAAATGCACGCATGTAATACATCGGCATAATGGCATTCAATGTCTCCAGGAAGTTAGGATATTTCAATACACCCTCGTCAGTAAACTGACGCAGCATACTCCACTGGGTCAATCCGCCCCAATACAATGGAATGGCATAAAACAGAATCCCCAAAGTGCCAATCCAGAAGTGAGCATTCGCCAATTTGCGAGAGAATAAAGTGGTTTGATAAATTCTGGGTATCAGCCAGAACAATACACCAAAGGTCAAAAATCCGTTCCACCCTAAAGCGCCTACGTGCACGTGTGCAATGGTCCAGTCGGTGTAGTGTGAAATTGCATTTACGCTTTTAATGGAAAGCATAGGACCTTCGAATGTGGCCATGCCATATGCCGTTACTGCCACAACAAAGAATTTCAAAACAACATCATCGCGCACTTTATCCCACGCACCGCGAAGTGTCAACAAACCATTAATCATTCCTCCCCAGCTTGGCGCAATCAGCATCACAGAAAAAACAGTGCCCAGCGACTGTGCCCAATCCGGCAGGGCAGTATACAGTAAGTGGTGAGGACCTGCCCAGATATACAGGAATATTAAAGCCCAAAAGTGAATGATGGAAAGACGGTAAGAATACACCGGACGGTTGACAGCCTTAGGTAAAAAGTAATACATCAAGCCCAGATAAGGTGTAGTTAGGAAAAACGCAACCGCATTGTGACCATACCACCACTGCACCAGTGCATCTTGCACACCCGCGTATAAGCTATAGCTTTTCAGTAAATGAACCGGAAGTTCAAATGAGTTTACCACGTGCAACATGGTAACGGTAATCCAGGTGGCTATGTAAAACCAAATCGCCACATACAAGTGTCTTTCTCTTCTGGTAAGTATGGTTCCAAACATGTTTAAACCAAACACAACCCATACCAATGCGATGAGAATGTCAATAGGCCATTCCAATTCAGCGTATTCTTTTCCGGTGGTAATGCCGAAAATCAGCGTAACCGCTGCCAATACGATGATGAGCTGCCAACCCCAAAAGTGAATGTAGCTCAGCGTTGTGTTCCACATTCTGGCTTTGGTTAGTCTCTGCAACGAGTAGTAAACGCCCGTAAAAATGCCGTTACCCACAAAGGCGAAAATGACCGCATTCGTATGTAATGGTCTTAACCGGCCAAAGGTTAGCTGCTCAATGAGATTGAGCTCCGGAAAGATAAGCTGCAGGGCGGCTATTACACCCACCAGCAAGCCCACAATGCTCCACGTAAATGTGGCCACAGCAAAGTTGCGGACTATTTTGTTGTCGTAACTGAACTTTTCTACTTGCATAATTATGGTTGTTTGGTTTTAGAAGAAGATTGTTTAGGTTGGTTGTCGAATAAAATGCGTACGGAAGGAGTGTAGTCATCGTCATATTGACCGCTGCGCACGCTGATGATGAAAGCGGCCAAAAAGCCCACCGCCAGCAGTAAACTTGCCCCAATAAGAAAGAATAACACGCTCATCTTTAATTTTATGACCGCAATTGTAGCCACTACACTTAGGGTGGCTTATGACAATAAATAGGAGTGGAACTGATTTAAATCAGTTATATAGGTTTGACCGGCTGATTTTACTGTGTTAACGGCATAAAAAAAAGGGGCACTGAATGCCCCTTTTTTTTATGCGGTTGTAAAAGAAACTAAGCCACCAGAACCTCCGGCCTCATCACTACCTCACTTTTTATCGAATTGGAGATGAGGCAGGCTGCTTCCGATTTTTGAAGAATCCTTAATGCTCTGTCGCGGTCGCCTTCCTTTTGGATAGTCAGAGTGGGATATAACTCCACTTTGGTCATTAAATATTTTCCATCCACCACATCTAATTTTCCGCTGGCTTTAATATCGATAGAGGAATACTCCAATTTAGAATTTTCAGCAATTGACAAAAAGGTTGTCATCAGGCAGCTGCCTACTGCAGCTGTAAATAAATGCTCGGGCGACCATATTCCCGGCATGCCTTTAGGAAATTGAGGAGGTGTGGCTACTTCCAATTGTACATTTAAGTCGGGAGAACTCATCATCCCTTTTCGGTCACTCATCCAGTTTACATCTACTTGATAGCTGTGGGTTTCCATATTGCTTGTTTTTAAACTTTAAATATTTTGTTGTCTGACTCAAATCCATGTTTCCCCTGGCTAGTAAGTGAACTAACCTCATCTACGTTTACCCCCTGTGCCTTTAATTCGGCTCGTTTTCTTTCGCGCTCCTCATTTTGTTTTTTCCAATTTGGATTATAACTCACCATTATGTTGAGCCATGCAGACCGCGACAGGCGCGCATTGTAGGTAAAACCAATCAGCGCAGTGATGCCTACAGCAGTAAATATTTGCGTGAGGTTCCACTTTAATACAAACATGCATACCAGCATTACGATGAGCAATGCCCCGGAGCTAAAGGTGTAAGCCATATACATGGCACCATACCAAAAACCGGGCTCCTGTTCATACTTTAGTCCGCAAACGGGGCAGTTTTCGTACATGTCGTACAATTTCATTTTATGAAATGGCGTTTTCCATAGCTTGCCTTCATGGCATCTGGGGCATTTCATTCCCACTATGCTGTATAATTTATCTCCTTTCTGAAACATGTGTAGATGCGCTGTTTTAGTTTTGTGAAATCACTTTAGTTAAATCTTCCTGAGATATAAATCCATTTTGCTGCCATACCACGCTTTTGTTTTTGTAAAGCAAGAGTGATGGAAGGGCGTCAATATTAAGTGATTTTGCAAGTGCCTGATTTTTATCGGCATCAATTCTCACAATTTCTACAGAGTCCTGTAAATCGTATTTCATCTGATTAAGGTAGGGGGCCATCTTTTTGCAAGGACCGCACCATTCGGCATAAAAGTCGATGAGCACTTTTTTATCGGTGTTTAGCAGGGCCTGGTATTCCTCCATGGTCATGCCGCCATTATTCGTGTCGTCTTCCGGCAGGTTAGCTGCCCGCCATTTCATGATTCCTCCATCCAACTCATATACTTTTGAGAATCCGATAGCGCGCATTTTTGCGGCTGCCGAACTACTGCGACCACCGCTGAGGCAATACACAAAAACAGGTTGGGTTTTATCTAAAGCCTGTATGTCTGTTTCAAAGGAAGAGCTATTCCAATCTATGTTTTTTGCCTGGCGAAGGTGCCCATCGGCAAACTCACCGGGTGTGCGCACATCAATCAAAGGAGCGGTAGGCAATTCATTTATCTTTTCGGCAAATGCGGTAGCTTCCAGGTTGTAATTTGTTTCACTGCCCGGCTGAGTATTTCCGGAACAACTGTGTAGCGCTAATACTGCTATGAAGGATAAAAGGCTAATTGTTTTTTTCATGGTTATGCGTGTTGGTCAATTACTTGTTTTAGAAAATCTGCCGGCACAACACCGCTTTGTCGCCATTTTATCTGACCGTTTTTGAAGAGTATAAGTGTAGGCACTCCTTGTATTTGGTAGGCAGCAGATACTTGAGGATTTCTGTCTACATCAATTTTGATGATACGGGCTTTGTCGCCTACTTTGCCTGCCAGTTCATGCAGTATGGGTGCCATCATTTTGCATGGACCGCACCACTCTGCACTAAAATCTACCAGCACCGGTTGTTCGCTCGCAATTAACTCTGAAAAGGATTTTGGTTTTTCTGTTGTTTCCATATTTAGTTGTGTTTAATTTCTTCGAATTGGATCTCCTTCCCCTTTTGAGAAGAATCTCGCTTGTTGGGAACTGCGCAGGCTTGTGCCCCACAGCATCCTGTATTGGTAACTGCCTGAAACAGGAAGAACGTTCCAATGAAACCAATCATGGTATCATGTAACATATAGGCTTGAACGATAGCATACATACCTATTGCTAAACGTGTCCAACGCATAAAGTGCCAGCCTGTAAAAATGGTTTGTGTCCAACTGTTCATAGCGGTGTTATTTGACAATGATTCTTTCACTCTTTAATTCTTGATTGGATGATACAGCGAGTAGGTAAACACCTGCCGGTAGCTGGTGCTCTAATTTGTATTGATTAGAGCCGGAATGTTTCAACTCACTAACAGGATAGGATTTTAGAATTTGCCCCATCGTATTTTGAATAAACACGATTCCATCGCTCGCCAATTCTTTGGAGCTTTCAAATCGGATAGCACCATTTTTGTGGGATTGGGAAATACTTTTAATGCTAATACATCAGCATTGTTTATTTGAATGCCCGATGGAGTGCCTTGCTGTATCATGTATACTTTGTACAAGTTGGCAGATGCACTACTTTGGGTTCCTGTATTGGAGGTGAAAATGTTAGGTGCTGTGCTGGCTATTCCACCATATATATAACCTATCAAAGTGGTGTCGCTGGAAAGTTCATTCATTTTTACGACCTCGTTTTTGTGTAAAGGCAGCTCGTCTGTCAGTATTAATTCGGCACCAGAGCCAAGTAGTGCAGGCATCTCTATGTTTAACTTTGATTCAGTCATGTTGCCGTTTGCCGTGCGTGTAATCCGTGCGATTGTTTTTACAAAAGGCACATTATTGTCTTGCACTTGCAGGCCATTGTTATCTACATAATATTGACTAATGCCGCCAAAGAAGAATGAGTGCATTTGCTGATTTAGTGAATCGTATGCGCCAAAATTTGGGCAGTGATAATGATTCAAATACTGATTAAAACCGTTGTTGGGCGTGTAGGAGTTGGCTGTAAAGTCAACCGAGTTCAGGAATGGCAAATCGGCTGTTGTCTGAAAAACTCCTGAGAAAATGGTATATCCTTCAGTGCTGTTATTGAAAATTTGAGGCACCATATTATAATCTCTGCGATGAAGTTGAAGTGCATCCACCATACTGTCTAAGTGCGAAATAGATAATGTTACACCATCGTCTTCTATTTCGAATTTACGTATCGCATTCGTGTAGGTTTGAGTGTAGGTGGGATTCCCCATAGGATTGTACCGACCGTCAAATCGGTTGCCAACAGCCAGTAAATAAGTGCTGTCCAATTTACCTAAATGGCCTCCTGTTACTGCTAGAAAAGGATGAGTAATCTGTCGAAAACTGGCATTTATGGAAGTGCCATTAATCACAGCGTTGCTTAAGCTCTTTAGATTTACTGCTGTTAAATTGGGATAGGTGATGTGGTCTGCAGCGGTTGCACTGTAACCGTATCCTCCCACGAGGTAGAGGAGCGTGTCTTCCTGGTGAAACTGCATATTGGTGGACTGTAGTTGTTCTTGAAGCGATGCAGGAAGTGATAGGGTAGAAGCGCTCCAGACCTGACCGATTAATGGGTCCACCACATAAATGTTGGTGTTATTTCCGGCAGCATCGAAAGAGGCAAATGGTTGTCTGCGATGCAGCCCGTCTAAACGTCCTCCAAACAAAATCCAATATCCATTTTGTTTGCCATACGCATAGGATTGCAAAGCCGGCATATTGTTTATGCTATATGGCTCAATAATAATGTCCGGCAAATTTTGAGCACGCAATAAACTGGCTGACATGAAGAATAATGCTACTAAGATTACTTGTCTCATGATGTTATAATTTGCTTTGTAAATTGGCCCATCCTCCTCCGTTATGCACTTCACTGAATCCGGATGACTTTAAAAGTCCTTTGGCTTGCGCGCTGCGCATGCCTGAAGCGCAGCAGGTGATAATTGGCTTTGATTTGTTCAGCTTCTTTAGCTGGCTTTGCAGAGTGTTCAGTGGAATGTTTACTGAGCCCCGGATATGTCCGGTTTGAAATTCGGCTTTGGTGCGCACATCCAGTATGGTTGCTCCTTCGTTTACTAAATTTTTGAAGTTTACTGTCGGTCCAATGCCCAACATTTTTTTAATAGTGCTTATCATTTTAGGGTTAGTTTTTGAATTCGTTTAATTGATATTTTGATTCATGTGCTATAGCTTGTTGGAGTCGTGCGAGTGCTATCGGTTTGTGAGTTACTATCATCAATTCAGAAAAATCAGTGTTGATAGACACCATCTCAACTCCTTCTATATGCATTAAGTTTTCTTCAATAGTCTTTTTACAACCACTGCAAGTAATGCCGCTGATGGCGTAAAGTTTTACATGGGGTGATGAAATTGTTTTCTTACTCATTTCAATAAATAATTCGTTTCCTGCTCTGGGTTTTACTGAATTTACACAAGTATCAAATTGTTGTAAGTCAAAAATTGGGTGAAACAGTTTTACATATTCCTCTTTTGTGCCACCATAAGGAGGTCCCGGTTTTTCGAACACAATGTTGAACAGCAAACCAGCCACTTTCCCACCATCTTGTAATAGCTCAAAACATTTTACAGCATATCTTTCGCGCAAAGATGGATTCAATGCACAGAAAAATGTTTGTTCCAGTATCAAATCGTAGGTTTCTTGATGTTCAAAAAAATCGCCATGAAGGATACGGATATTTTTGCCTTGGAATTTCGCTTTTAACGTATCTACCAACGTAGATGCAATGTCAATAACCGTTACGTTTTTAAATCCCTGCTCAATCAGATATTCTGCTTCATAAGCATTGCCACAACCCGGGATCAAAATGCGTATATTTTTGTCGGTTAATCCATCTATATAGGTCTGAAGAGGAGGGGACACCCCCTGTAAATCCCAACCGGTTTCCTGGCTTTGATATTGTTTATCCCAATAGTTCGCATTTAATGGCAAGCCACAAGTAGTTACACAGCATTGAAGATCATCTTTTGTTTCCATCAGTTTTAGTTTCGGTTTACTTCCAGCCAACTTCCGCCATTGCTGCAGTCAATGCCATGTTGTTTTAGAAAATGAGTGGCTTGTCCGCTTCTGTTTCCACTGGCGCAACACAATACGATTGGTTGTGTCAGTGTTTTGATTTCTTCCACACGGTCCGGAATCTCCTGAAGTGGAATGTTAATGCTTCCGGCTACATGTCCTCCCATAAATTCCCCCGGAGTTCTTACATCGATAATGGTTTGTTTGTTGCTCATGGTTTAGATATTTAGTTTTTTTGAAAGTTGCTAAAGAGAAGTCCGCCCATCATGGTTCCATACAAAGTGCTGTTAATGGGGCTCGAAGTGATAGCGCAAGTTCCACTGGCACACCCCACGAAGTAGTAGTAAGCATAACCGGCAATCGCCCCTGCGAGCATCCCAAGTATTGTTCCTTTGTATTTTAAAATTGTGTTCATAATGGTGAGTGCTTAGTCTTAATTCGCGATGCAAAAGTGTATCGAATGAAAGGTTTGCTTTGGAACATTTGTTGCATAAAGCCCTCAGTGCTTACTACTGAGGGCTTTTTTTGCAGGTCTTAACATAAGGACTGTAATTGGATGTCCAGAACCTTACTTTTCTTTTTTGGTGGAAAGTCCGAAGGGTAAATACAATGGACAAAAGCTTATGAGGGAAGTGAGAATGAAAATGCCTGCCAGCACAAGCAGCCCAATAGCAACTGTGCCACTGATTACATTCATGAAATAAAGTGCAATCACGATGGCTGCTGCCACCAGACGCATTACGCGGTCTAAAGTTCCCATGTTTGGTTTCATATGATATTGTTTTTATAGTGCGAATGTGCACGAATACAATATCCTGATAGGGAACATATGTTACAAATGAAAGTGATATTGGTCAGTTCAGTAATTCTATCACATTTCGACCCAGTTTTACCAATCCTTTTTGCTCCATTTGCCGAAGAAGCCTGCTTACAGCTTCGCGGTGCGTGTGTAACTCATCAGCAATCTGTTGGTGTGTGATATTTAGAGCCGTAGTGTTTACTGCCTGTGCACGCTTTTGCAGATAATGAAGCAGTTGCGCATCCATGTTGCTGAATGCGATTAAGTCAATGACATGCATCAGTTCGTTGAAGCGATTTCCATAGGTGTTGTTGACAAACTCTTTCCATTCCGGGAAACGAAACCACTGATCTATTAACTCAGCCGGAATCATATACATCTCTGTATAATCTTCGGTCACTGCCTTTACCACACTGTTTTTATTGGCCCGGCAACAGTTTAGCGACATGGCGCAAGTTTGACCCGGGTTAATGTGATACAAAAACACTTCTTTTCCTTCTTCGTTTACACGCAAAACACGAATGCTCCCCTTCATGACTATCGGCACAAAAACAATCTTGTCACCCGGATACATCAGTACTTCATCGGCTGGTAACGTTTTTAGCCTGGCGTGTTTATTGAATTCCTTTAGTAGCTCAGTGTCTTTAAAAAAAATGGGCGTGCTCATGAAGATATATCCAGATTAGTAACAGATGAAAATAAAGAATCCCGCCTTAGCACAAAGCGGGATTCGGAAGAATTAAAGTATAAAGTTTTATAAAACCTTTCCGGCAAATTTGTTGAATTCCATTCGTAAATCTGCAAAATACTTGGTGAAGTCTTTCATGCGAGCATGCAATTCTTCATTTACGCTATGCGTTTTTTCGTCTAAGTGAGTAGGTGCCTCTTTTGCTTTGGCCAATACATCTTCGTTGCATTTGTTTACATCATGTTTCAGAATATCCAATTGCTCATTTTGAACGATGAATTTGTTTTGGAAATGTTCTACCTCTGCCAACACCTCACCGGTATTGTTCTTCTTGGCAATTTCGCCTAAACGTCCATTTAAGAGGCTTAGTTCTTCTTTGTAAAAAGCTAGTTCGCGCATCCAGTCGCTGCATTGGTGGTGTAGGGCATTTAATGAAGACTTCATACTTTTTTGTTTTGAGATTTATAAAATGATTGTAAGAAATTCGCTCTTGTGTTTTTTATTGATGTGCTATAAATATAGGAATGCTTAGCTCTTCCAGAATTCTATTGGATAAACTTTGGTGAAAGAATCTGGATAACGCATTTCTGCCATAGGCTCCCATAATAACAATAGCGTTTTCTCCATTGAGTTTAAGATAGTTGACCAATTCATTTTCTGCATCACCGCTAAGGACTAAATATTCTGCATTTTTATAATGCGCTTGAATGATGTCTTTGGCATTTCTTCCTTCTTTCAAATGGTTAGAAGTAGTTTCATTCACGCTGATAACATTCGTTTTTAAATCGGTGTATTCCGGAAATATATAGGCAAACATTTTTAACGCATGAACGCTGGAGGGAGACCCGTCATAGGCTATAGCAAGTTATCAAAGTAATGGTATTTGTTTGGGATAATTAAAACAGGACAATGTGCATCCGCCAAAACATCTTTTAAAAATGGGCTGATGTTTTTTTCTCGAAATGAAAAGAAGCTAATATGGGAATCAATAATTAATACATCGGCAAAAGCGCTTTCTCGTAATATTTCCTGAACAGGCACTCCTTTGTCTAAGTGAATTTTATGCTGCACCCCCTGTTCGGTACATGCCCGTTTAAATAATTCAATGTTGAGTGAAATCTTTTTCTTGTCTTCTTCCTGTGCTTCATCAATAGCGGAGTAATCGATATAGGGCATGTCCCATGCATATCCATAAGCCATGTTGGAATACCGCATATCATGGATAAAAACGCCCAACACCATGGCTTTATCTGCCTTGGCCATTTCTAAAGCATAGCGTGTTGTATGCTCGGAATATTTAGTTCCATCGTATACTGCAAGGATTTTTTTCATGGTTTTTAATTTATATGGCGAAAGTGACCATTGCCATTGATAAAGGGATTGATAACTATTATCTGTTATCCTGACTTTCGTCATGTTTGTCCCAAATATAAAACTCAGATGCAATGGTTGTAAACAAAATGATGGTGACCGAACTCACGGGCATTAGAATAGCCGCTATTAATGGACTCATCGTGCCTTGCACCGCGTAGTATACTCCAACGCAATTGTAAAGAAGGGAGATGGCGAAGCTCGCTTTAATAATATTCATTCCTCGTTTACTGTAACGGATTAGGTCAATAAGTTGCTCAAAGCGAGAGGCCTCAATAATGCCATCGCATGCAGGAGAGAAGTTGTTTACGTCATCGCTGATAGCAATACCAACATCGGCTTGCTTCAGTGCTCCGGCATCATTCAGTCCATCGCCCAGCATCATTACATTGCCTTTCGTTTTGTTTTGGTTACGAAAAGGGAGTTGTTGTAACTGCTTGATGAATTGGAGTTTTTCGCCCGGCTGTTGATGAAAGATTAACTTGTCCTCATCAATATGAGCCTTCAAAAAGTTTTTTTCAGCATCATTATCACCACTCACTACATACACATTAAATGCAGGCCTTAGTTTTTTCATTAAGGCTGCAAATCCTTTCCGGTATTCATTTTTAATGAGAAAAAATCCCTTTACATTTTTATCAATACTCACATATACTTTTGAAGCATGTCTGAAATCTGATTCAGCATTAACTCCGGGATAGTTTTCGCCATAAATAAATTTTTTGGAACCTATCTTGACATGATGTTCATCTACCCAACCTTCAATGCCTTTCCCTTCCATTTCTACAAAATCTTCGGTATCGAATCGCTTCACGTCACGCAGCAGTTCATTTACTTTTTTACTCAGCGGATGGGAGGAATGATAGACCAATGACTTAACGAGCTTTATTTCATATTCACTAATATTGGTGGTTTCCATTCCAGACTTTTGTGACTGTGAGTCATCTATTACTACAAAGTCGATTCGAGCATTTTTGGTATTAGTGAGTGTCCCTGTTTTGTCAAACACGATAGTGTTTACTTGGGCAAGTTTTTCGATGCTGAGGGCATTTTTTAAATAAATCTTATTTCTGCCAAGCAGTCGGAGAATATTCCCGAGTGTGAACGGGGACGAAAGTGCCAAAGCACAAGGACAGGTAATAATCAATACAGATGTAAATGCATTTAATGCTTTAAGCACGTCTTTGTTCCACCAAAACGCAAGCGCCAGAACAGAAATGCTGATCACAATGGGTGTAAACCACCGGCTTACTCTGGTTGCCAAGGATGTAATTTGATGTTTCCCTTCCTTGTCAAAGATCGAATCGTTCCAGAGCTGGGTCAGGTAGGAGTGAGACACTTCTTTGAATACTTCCATTTCAACGGCACTTCCGATATGTCGTCCACCTGCGTAAATCGTATCGCCCGATTTTTTGGAGATAGGGGTAGCTTCACCGGTTACAAAACTGTAGTCTATGTTCGCAACTTTCGAAAGTAGAATTGAATCGGCAGGAATAAGTTCCATATTCCGAATCAGAATTCTGTCGCCAGTGCGCAATTTTGACAGTGGGATTTGTTTTTCGGAGCCGTTGTTTATGGTTGTTACCGCAACCGGAAAGTAAGATTTGTAATCCCGCTCAAATGACAGCGCATCATAGGTTCTATTCTGGAAAAGTCGGCCTATGAGCATGAGCAGAATTAGACTACCCAAGGTGTCAAAATAGCCGGCTCCGGTCTGAGAAAAAACTTCGTAGGAACTGCGGATGAACATGGCTAATATGCCCAATACGATAGGCACATCCATGTTTAGGGTTCTTTGTTTTATTGCCGTCCATGCGCTGGTGAAAAACTCGCGGGCACAATAAAACAGCACAGGCAATGCCAATAAAAAATTGATGTATCCGAAAAACTTCCTGAAAGGTGATTCTGCTAAAGCATCTAATCCCAGATACTCCGGAAAACTCAGGAGCATCATGTTTCCAAACGCAAAAAAGCTATCCCTATCTTAGTATAGTATTGCCGAAGATATGCGCTGTTCTTACCTCTCGCTTGGTAAAATGAATAACGGAGCGCTGTATGCCAGCGTGCAGTTTATGCAGGTTTTCCAGCAAGTAGATGCAAGAACTGCAATGGATGTTAGGAACATAGAACCGAACAACAGAGGTTTTACCGTCTTGAAAACGTAGTAGTTTGTCTTTTACCCAATCATCATCCAGATACTCGAAACGTTTTCTGTTTACCGCATCTTTTAGTGATACGCCCGGTTTGGTATTCAGCGAGTAAAACTCACACAAGTCTTTTTCATTCAGAATCTGATACACGGTTTTACAACCCTCACAGCAAAATGGATGTAGCTGTAAAGCAATACTACCATTGCAGTTTTCACCACAATGGTAGCACTGCACCACTTGTTCAGTTTCTTTCATGTTTAAAACGGGGATACTATTATTTCCCGTTAGTGTTCAATCCTACCACCTCATAAATTGGGCACCATGTAAGCACGGCTGTCGCAAATAAAACTGCTCCCACACCCACTAACACCCATGCCATCACACCGCCAGCGAATACGGCATAACAGATTGCCAAAATGAAAAGTAAAGTTCTAAACCAACCATCAAAAGCGCCAACATTTGTTTGCATACGATTATGTTTTTGTCGTTGTGAATTAATGGTGCGAATGTCTGCCCTCTGTGTATTTGAATGTATGACTTACGTCACCTTATCGGCTGATTGAAGTCAATGATACATGGTGCTACCGGTTTGCTATGCGCTGGCGTCTTCTTTGTCGTTTAACTCAAAGATTGCATTCAGAAAGGATCTGTGCGAGGTATATATGGCTCGATGTATATTTAGCAGTGTGGATGCATTCAACTGTGTAATCTTGTTGCCGGCAAGCATGTGCAAAGTCTGTTCATTGGCTAACTTCTGGCGTAGCTTGTTTTCGGTTAGCAGACCTTCCAGCCAGCGTGTTTCTGCGCTATTGGTGTTTTGCAGAAAGAGTACTTTGAATTTTTCGAGAAACTGCTTTTCCTCGTTTTGAATCGATTGGAAGGAGTTGTAAAGCTCATCATTGGCAGATGCGCTAAGCTCATCCAGATTGTGTTGAATGTCTTTTAAATATTTGGCCGAAACCAAAAAATATCTGGAAGCGGTAATGAGTTTGTTGCATCGCAGCTCTTCTTTATTGCTCAAAGTCTCTTTTGAAGTAGAAACTAAATAGTCTAGTATTTCTGATTGCAGAACTTTTAGCCGATTGTAAACTTCCGTGTGCGAGGTGGGTGAAAATATGCGTTTAAACCAGCTGGCGGCCGATTTCTGTTTCGGGTTTGCCCTCTCTTCACCTATAATAGTAAGTTGGAAGTATTCCATGCAGTGCGACATTAAATGCATCATTTCTTTTTCAGTATCGCTCCATAAATCACTATCTAAAATTTTACTTTTCATTCGAAGAAAATGCAATTCGCTTCTATTGTTTTTTTCCGGAATAGCTTTTTCAATCCAATTACAGAACGTTCCCAGCCAAGGGTAAAAAAAGAGAATAGTGGATAAGTTAAATAAGGATTGAAACGTGGCAAGGGTTATGTAACGATCGCTGATTTGAAACCCGCTTTCAATGAGTTGCAGCAGTGGTTGCACCAGAAAGAGCGCAACAAATAATACGGTGGTTAGATTGAACAAAATATTTGCAGTAGCCAGTCTTTTTTGATCGGTGCTGCCACGTATTGCGTTAATCCCAATTTTAATCGTAGTGCCCAGTTCTGCGCCTATTATCATAAAGGCAGCGGTGGGCAACGATAGTATGCCGCTTTGTATGGCAGTTAGCGATAAGCCAAACGTAATTGAACTTGACTGCAACAGAACCGTAATGACGAAACCAATGATTAAAAACCAGAAAGATGAATACCCTGTGAATTGTTGTAAATGCGCTGTATTGCTTAGCTCCGGTGCACTTTCTTTTATCCATTGAAGCGCTATAAATAGCAACGATACTCCGAATACGATTTTTGTAAAGTTGCTTATTGTTTTGTTTTCGCGGAAGAGCAGAAATCCCACAAGGCAAATCGCCATCATTGGATATATCCAGGTGGTCAGTTCTACCCGAAATCCCACATAAGCAATGAGCCAGCTGTTGAACGTTGTCCCTAGGTTGGAGCCTAATGCTACCGCAAGCGCGTTTCTCAGTGGAATAACTCCGGCCCCCACAAATGATAGCGTCATCAAAATGACAATGGAACTGCTCTGCAAAAAAGCAGTAGTTAAAGCACCACTAAGGAGCGCACGGAATTTTACTTTGGTCTGTTCTTGTAAAAACTTTTTAAAGGTCCTGCTCGATAAGGTTCTTACAGAGTCCTCAATCAGCAACATGGCGTAGATAAATGCGCTGACTCCGGCCAACATTTTCCAATAGTCAATATGTATATCCGGAATAAACATGCGCTTTGATTAGCCCGCTGGGATCAAACTTAAGAATGGTCAATAATGAGCGAGTGAGCCTGCGCTCCAAGGTCGGTGAGCATTTGGCAGATGTCGCTCACAAAGGATGCAGAGCCGCAGACATAAAATAACTGACTAAAGTCTGCGATATATTTTACAAGAAAGTCTGTATTCAGTCTTCTTTCTTTAAATCCAATGAAACCCTCGCGTGTATAGTGATTGATGTAATTCTCTTTAAGCATATCATGCAACTCAGCACCGCAAATTACATCCTGCGAACCGTAATTGGAGTATATCAACCTGCTTCCCGATAGCTGCTTATTTCTATTCAATTCTCGGAATATGGATATAAAGGGAGTGATACCTGTGCCACCGGCAATAAATACACCCGGCCCTTTGTATTGAATAGCTCCAAATGGTTCTTTAATGATGAGTTCATCACCGGCATTTATGCGCGACAACATGTCTGTAACGCCTTTGTGTTCTTTGTAAATTCTAACCATCAACTCCAGATGTTCCCATCTGCTTAACCCTGTAAAGGTGAATGGCCGGAATTGTGTTTCCCACCCCGGGAGAGAAATGGCTACTTCGGTGGCTTGGCCGGCCTTAAAGGAATAGCCTGAAGGTTTATGAAGCACAAACCGCTTAACATCGGCATTAATATAGGCGGCTTCTATTACTTTAACACGATGTTCGCTCATAGATATAGTTTGCTATTGCGCGGTAAATATAATAAGCGCAAACAGCCGATAGTTTTTGTAATCGTAGGCTTAATTCAAAACAGCCTTTTTACTGGATTTGTGCTTGCTTTTGTATTCTAAAGCAGCTTTAACCAATCCTGTGAACAATGGGTGCGGATGGTCTACCGTTGATTTTAATTCCGGATGATATTGCACCCCAATAAAGTATGGATGAGCAGGGATTTCTACAATTTCCACAAGCTTATTGTCAGGGTTTCTTCCGGTAGCAATCATACCGGCATTTTCAAATTTCTCGATGAAGGTGTTATTGAACTCAAAACGATGACGGTGGCGCTCGCTGATATGTTCGCTTCCATAAAGGTGCTCTGCCAGCGAACCTTTTTTTAAATCACACTTATAAGCACCCAAGCGCATGGTTCCTCCTTTCTTCTTCACCTTTCTTTGCTCTTCCATCATATCAATGACAGGGTAAGCAGTCTTAGGATTCATTTCTGTGCTATGCGCATCGCTCATGCCCAACACATTTCTGGCAAATTCAATTACCGCACATTGCATGCCCAGGCAAATGCCGAAGAAAGGGATGTTATTCTCTCGCACATATTTTATAGCCGCAATTTTCCCTTCAATTCCTCTGTTCCCAAATCCGGGTGCTACCAATACTCCATCAAGGTGCCCTAGGAGTTGTGCAGCGTTGTTATCATCTATCGACTCACTGTGTATGGGCTCCACATTCACCTTAGCATGGTTGGATGCGCCACCATGTATAAAGGCTTCATGAATACTCTTATACGCATCCTGCAATTCAATATACTTACCCACCAGACCAATGGTTACTTCACTTTTGGGATTGCGGACATCATTCAAGAACTTATTCCATTTGTCAAGGTTTCCGGGTGTGCCAATCGGCAGTTGCAGTTTTTTTAGCACGGTCTCATCTGCTTTTTCGCGTTGTAGTTCTAGCGGCACTGCATAAATAGAATCTACGTCCATGGCCTGAATGACACTGTTCCTATCCACATTGCAAAACAGTGCCAGCTTTTTGCGCATATCATCGGTCAGTGGCATTTCGGTACGGCATACCAATATGTCGGGGCGCACACCAATGGTTTGCAGCTCCTTTACGCTGTGTTGAGTTGGTTTGGTCTTTAACTCTTTTGCTGATTTGAGATAGGGTATAAGTGTAAGGTGACAAACCAGTGTTTCGTGCTCCTCCAGTTCCCATCTGATTTGGCGAAGCGTTTCAATGTAAGGCAGGGCTTCAATATCACCCACAGTTCCACCTATTTCTGTAATTACAATATCGTATTCTCCACTTTGGCCCAGCAAAAGCATTCTTCTTTTTATCTCATCGGTAATGTGCGGAATAACCTGCACCGTTTTGCCCAGAAAAGCACCTTCGCGCTCCTTGTTTATTACCGTTTGATACACCCGCCCTGTAGTTACGTTGTTGGCCTGCGAAGTGGGAATGTCCAAAAAGCGCTCATAGTGACCCAAATCCAAATCTGTTTCGGCACCATCTTCGGTTACATAGCATTCACCATGCTCGTATGGGTTTAGTGTTCCCGGGTCAACGTTAATGTAAGGGTCAAATTTTTGGATAGTTACTCGGTATCCTCTGCTCTGGAGCAGTTTTGCAAGACTTGCGGCAAAAATGCCTTTACCAAGACTGGAAGTTACACCGCCAGTCACAAATATATACTTCGCCATTTTTTTAGGGTTTCGCAAATTTATTCAAGCTAAGCAGAGTTAGAAAGAACTGTGGAAATAATATTCGACTTGTGGAAAGATAATGACAAATAGACAAAGGCCCATTTTTCGCTTGTCAAAAAAAGTATGTTTACACTCCAAAGTTTTTTACATGACGCTCTTTTTGTTGAAAGCGAATAATCCCGGTACACGCAGATGAAGGAGCTTGCCAGCCTTAATAAATACTTTTTAAAATACCGTTGGCGAATTCTGGCCGGCATTCTATGTGTGGTCTCCGCCAACTTTTTGAATGCTTATACCCCCAAAATAACCGGAGAAGCGGTTAATTTGATTTCAGATACGCTCAAATCCGTATCTGCTTCCACCTCTATAAGTCCTGAATTGCGTAACAGCGTAGCCTGGATGGTTTTTATGCTTTTCTTGAAATACTTGGGAGTGGCTCTGTTGGCGGGCACATTTACCTTCATGATGCGTCAAAGTATCATTGTAGTATCACGCTTAATTGAGTATGATTTAAAGAACGATATCTACGATCACTACCAACGGCTGGACCTGGCTTTCTATAGAAAAAACAACACGGGTGATTTAATGAGCCGTATTACCGAGGATGTAAGCCGGGTAAGAATGTATATAGGTCCGGCTATCATGTATGCCGTCAACCTTTTGTTTACCATCGTTTTTGCTGTTTCATTTATGTTGCAGATAGATGCAACACTCACTTTTTATGTTCTAATTCCGTTGCCGGTGTTGTCTGTTATCATTTATCTGGTAAACGAGAAAATTGAAAAGGCAAGCACTCACATCCAGGCTAAGTTATCGGACTTAACCACCAATGCGCAAGAAACCTATTCAGGCATCCGGGTGGTGCAGGCATACAATCGCGAGAAAGAAATGTTGATGCACTTTTCATCTGAGACCGAGGAATACAAAGACAAACAACTTAAACTCGCCAGAATTGATTCTATCTACTTTCCGGTCATGACTTTTCTTGTTGGTGTCAGTATTGTAATTGTAGTTTACCTGGGAGGCATTCATGTCGGTAATAAGTTGATTAAGGCAGGTGATTTGGTTTCGTTTATTGGATACGTAAACATGCTGATGTGGCCGGTCAGTTCTTTAGGTTGGACCGCCTCACTGATTCAGCGCGCTGCAGCATCGCAAAAAAGGATTAATGAATTTTTAAGTAGAAAACCGGCATTGCAGAACGGTGCTGTCAAAGACTTTCAGGTCAAAGGCGATTTGGTTTTTAGAAAGGTGTCTTTCACTTATCCGGATACCGGTATTCAGGCTCTTAGAGATATATCTTTTTCTATCAAAAACGGACAGCGCATTGCTATCATAGGCAGAACAGGCTCTGGCAAAACGACTATTGCTGATTTGCTCATGCGGATGTACGATGTGTCGGAAGGTGAAATTCTGTTGGATGGGAAAAATATTAGTGAGTATGATTTACAATCACTTCGCAGACAGATTGGGTTTGTCCCACAAGATGTTTTTCTTTTTTCTGAAACCATAACTGAGAATATCAATTTTGGAATGAATGAATCCTCCAAGGAAAAAGCTGTGGAGTATGCTCAATTGGCTTCCATAGCATCTGAAATAGAAAGATTTCCGGCAGGCTTTGATACGCTTGTAGGTGAACGGGGGGTGACTCTTTCCGGTGGCCAAAAACAAAGAATCAGCATTGCCAGAGCATTGATAAAACATCCTCGCATTCTCATACTGGATGATTCTCTGAGCGCTGTAGATGCATCTACCGAAAAGCAGATTCAACAAAATTTGGATAAATTGCTTTCCGGAAAAACAGCCATTATTATAACGCACAGAATTTTCTCGCTAATTCACTTTGACAATATATTGGTAGTGGATGATGGCACTATTCTGGAGCAAGGCACGCATGAAGAGCTACTGGCCAGAAAAGGCGTCTATCAGGAGATTTATAACCGCCAAATGTCCGAATCAAATGAGGCCGTAAATATTGTTGGTTTCTAAGTTTTGAAATTTGGGAACCTTACAGCATAATTGCTGTTATACAATAAATGTTTTTGATTACGTTTACAATCTTTAGTTGATAATCCTAAAATCGCAAACCAGTGGAGAACAGTAACAACAGCAAGTACAGCGGATTTTTTTCAAAGAAATTAAGAGCCGGCAAAAGAAGAACCTACTTTTTTGATGTTCGCAGCACAAAGCAAAACGACTTTTTTCTCACTATCACCGAAAGCAAAAAGAGATTTGAAGGAGATGGCTACGATAGCCATAAGATATTCCTTTATAAAGAGGATTTCAAAAAGTTTTTAGAAGCTTTACAGGAAACAGTTGACTATGTAAAAACAGAATTGATGCCCGACTATGATTACGAGTCGGAGCGTCCGGTTCGTTCCCACAGTAGCGAAGAAGGGGAGCACCAATCTCCAGCCTCGGAGCCAAAGGAAAAACTGAGCGACAATCCAAATTCTACCATTGGAACCGGAACACCACAAATAAGTGATGATGAAGAAATGGAATGGAAATAAGTTAGTAACACCATACAATTTATACGAAAGGCGGACAATAGTTCGCCTTTTATGTTTTTATGCACTTTGTGGTAAAGTCTTTATTTTAAGGATTCCTTAAAAATTACATTCGCCACCAAATTATTAAACAACCAACTCAATTATTTATGAAGAAAATTCAACTTTTAGCACTTGCGGTAGTGTCGATCATGGCTCTCAACGCGCAGGTTCCTCAAGCTATGAATTACCAGGCGGTTGCCAGAAATGCTTCCGGTCAGGAATTGGTAAATCAGGCGGTTAATTTGCGTCTTAGTATTTTAGATGGTGGTCCTACCGGCTCGCCTGTTTATGTAGAAACTCAATCTACAGCCACAAATAGTCTTGGCTTGTTTACCGTATCGGTTGGTCAGGGCACCGTAATTTCAGGTGTATTTTCGGCCATCAACTGGTCTACCGGTTCCAAATATCTTAAAGTAGAAGCGGACATCACAGGAGGTACTAACTATGTTACTTTTGGAAACTCCCAATTATTGAGCGTTCCATACGCACTCTATGCTGCCAATGGCGGTGGAGGAGGTGGTGCTACGGGCCCTACCGGTCCGCAAGGTCCTGCCGGTGCCAATGGCGCACAAGGCCCTCAAGGTATTCAAGGCGTAACCGGCCCTACTGGTCCTACCGGTTTGCAGGGTAGCGGTGGAGGACCTACAGGCCCAACAGGTCCGCAAGGAATACAAGGTCCTGCCGGTAGTGCAGGTCCGGCTGGTCCTACCGGAAATCCCGGAACGAACGGAACCAATGGAACTAACGGAGCAACTGGTGCAACCGGACCAACAGGCCCTACCGGAGTAACTGGAGCAGGTGGTGGTGCAACCGGACCTACCGGTCCACAAGGTGTTGCCGGTACAAATGGAACGAATGGTCCAACCGGTCCCACAGGTCCCACAGGGCCGGCAGGTAGTGGAAGTTTGAGCGGAACCGTAAATTACGTTCCTAAGTTTATTACTACCACCAGCCTTGGTAACTCTCAAATACAAGATAATGGTACAGGGGTGGGCGTAAACAATGCACCAACCGCTACCGATCGTTTGATTGTTGCACAGGGTACGCTGACCAACGGTTTTAGAGTGAACAAGACTACTAACACTGCAGGGGCCAGCACAGCACGATTTAACGAAACAGCGGCAGGTCTTGCACAAGATATTTATATCAACTATTCCGGTGCAGCAGCAGCAGGGGGATTTACAGCACAGAATCCAGCTATATTATCTTTGGCGGCACAAGGCAATGGTCCGGCTATTCAGGCCATCACTGTGGGTAATGATTCTTCAGCTACTCTTATCAGCCAGGCCTGGAACTGGCACGCTGGTTTCTTTAATACAAAGGATACCTTGAATTTCGGAGCCATAGCTGTGGTGGGCGTTAACGATAGCAGAACGGTATATGCACCGGGCGTATATGGCTTAGGAAACGGAAATCGCACAGCCGGATTGGATACCGGTTTAGTAGGAGTGTATGGAAGTTACAATACCAATGATTACGGAGCAGGTGTAATGGGTGTAGGCTTTGGGGGGACAGAAGCCTCTGGTTCGGCTGATGTTGGCGTGTTTGGATCAGCAGCTGACTATGCTTTTTATGGTGTGGGAGACTATGCCGTAACCGGAGTTAAATCAGCATCCGTTCCTACCTCTAAAGGGCAGCAATTGGTTTATTGTGTAGAGAGCCCCGAAATCTGGTTTGAAGATTTTGGACACGGAAAGTTACAAAACGGTAAAGCCACCATTAAGTTGGATGACCTTTTCCTTGAAACGGTTGTAATTGACAACAATCATCCGATGGTGGTTACGATTACCCCGCAAGGCAATTGCAAAGGTCTTTACGTGGTTCCAGGAACCAACTCGTTTGAGGTTAAAGAATTGAGAAATGGACATTCAAATGTAGATTTCAGTTTTAGAATCACCTGCAAACGCAGAAATTATGAAGATCACCGTTTTGGTGCCGATTTAGCAGCAAGCGCCAACGATAATCGTGGATTGTATTCGCATGTGTCGCCAAAACCAATCAACCACAACGAGGCAAAAGCTATCAGTGAATCAAGAAAGCTGAACAACAACAGTCAAAATCGTTTAGCTAAAAAGGTTACCACTTCAGCTACGGGAACTAAGTAATTCTGAATCATTTAGTAAGATAGAGTAAAGCCGGACGTTAAATGTCCGGCTTTATTTTTTGAGCCTTTACCGAATATTGTATGCTACAGCGAACAATTACTTATCCACAATGTATTTTATTGCCCTATTTTTGTTCTTATTAGATGTAGTTGAAACATAATACAGTATTGGGTTTCGTAGGTTCTTTTATATCGATTCTAAATTCAAAAAATACACCGCAAAAATTATTTGTATTTTTTTGTTTTTTAACGCTCGGTGTCCATATTTGCCACCGCAATTTTTACAATTCCATGACAATTCGAGTCATTACGATGTATACAAAAAACGCGAAAGCAACCACCAAAATCACCCTCTCCGCCCTACTCATTTTTATATTGAGTTTAGGTTTTAACTCTGCTTCTGCTCAGGTAGACAAAGCAAAATGGAACGAGGGAAAATCATTGTTTAACTCTAACTGCGGTAGCTGTCATAATCCCAAAGCGGATGGAACAGGACCAGCTTTGATGGGCGTTACCGCCCGTTGGGAAGGTGCCGGTGACTTTGGCGGTAAAACAGGTAAACAATGGTTGTATTCATGGATTAAAAACTATAATGACCCTGTAAAAGCAGGATACAAGTATGCTGTGGATATGGCTAATAGCCGTCCATCGCAAATGAACTTGTTTCCTTCTTTAAAGGACGAGCAGATTGATGTAATGCTTTATTTTGTTGAGAACTACGATAATAATCCTAACAAGGTAGATGCACCCAAAGCAGCTGAAGGGCCCAAAGCTGATTCCGGCTCAGGGTCAAATACCACTTTATACTTATTCGTATTCTTTTTGTTGGTATTGGTGGTAATACTTGTAGCGGTTACTAATAAACTGGACAACATAGCTGCTGAGAAAAGTGGCGAGGTAAAAAAGGCTAATCCGATTCCATTCTACAAAAGAACTCGCTGGGTTGCCGCTTTCATATTAATAGGTATAGTGTTCTTAGGTTATAAATCGGTTGACTGGGGTACGCATTTAGGCCGTCAACAAGGTTACCAACCTACACAACCTATTCGTTACTCTCACGCATTACATGCCGGAAAGCACAAAATTGAGTGTCAATATTGTCACAGCACAGCAAACAAGGGCAAGCACGCCAATATACCATCGGTGAATACGTGTATGAACTGCCATAAACAAGTTAATAAAGGCCCTGTTTATGGAACGGATGAAATTGCAAAGATTTATGAGGCTGTGGGTTGGGATCCGGTAGCTAAAGACTATACAAAAGAGCCTAAACCAGTAGAATGGGTTAGAATTCACAATTTGCCCGACCACGTATATTTCAACCATGCTCAACACGTAAATGCAGGTAAAGTGCAATGTCAAACCTGTCACGGCCCGATTGAAACAATGGAGGAAGTTTATCAATATTCTCCGCTTTCTATGGGTTGGTGTATTAACTGCCACAGAAACACAGAAGTTCAATTTGCTTCTAACAATTACTACTCAGCGTATGAAAAAATACATGAGCAATTGAAAAATAAAGAAATATCAAAGGTAACAGTGGATAAAGTAGGTGGAACAGAATGTCAGCGTTGCCACTACTAATATTAAGTCCAATTACAGAAACAGAATAAGAATCACAAGAATAAATTTCCCATGGAAAAAACATACTGGAAAGGAATTGAGGAAAAAGAACAACTGGAAGGTTTTCGTGAGGTTGCCAATAAGGAATTTCGTGAAGAACTACCGATTCTCGGTGCCATCACCGAACCAATTTCCACCGGCAAAAGCAACAGAAGAGACTTTCTGAAAATGTTAGGCTTTAGTGTAACTGCTGCTGCAGTAGCAGCTAGCTGCGATATGCCTGTTCGTAAGTCAATCCCTTATGTTTGGCGTCCGGAAGAAATTGTGCCCGGTGTTGCCAACTATTATGCCTCTTCTATGTGGCAAGGTGGCGATTACTGTTCGCTCTTAGTTAAAACCAGAGAAGGTCGTCCAATAAAAGTAGAGGGTAACAAACTTTCATCCATCACCAAAGGTGGAACAAGCGCACGTGCACAGGCAAGCGTATTGAGTCTGTATGATGGCTCAAGCTACCGCAATGCAAAAAGAGGAAATGAAAACATTACCTGGGAGAAAGCCGATGCTGAAATAGGGGAGAAGTTGAAGGCAATTTCTGCCTCAGGCGGGAAAACGGTGCTGTTTTCTTCTTCCGTTATTTCACCCTCCACAAAATCTATCATTTCGGATTTTGTGCTTCATTACCGGGTGCTGAGCATCTTATATATGATGCCGTTTCCTACTCGGGCATTTTGGATGCTAACGAAAAAACATTTGGAAAGAGAAGCATTCCTGCTTACAACTTTGGAAAAGCTAAAGTGATTTTAAGCGTTGGTGCCGATTTTCTGGGCACTTGGGTTTCACCAGTTGAGTTTTCGGCTGACTATTCTACAAACAGAAAAGTGAGCAAAGATAAGGCTGAAATGAGTCGTCATATTCAGATTGAATCAATGCCCAGTATTACCGGATACAAAGCGGATACCAGAATTTCAGTTAAGCCAAGCGAGGAGTTGTCTTCCTTGGTGGATATCCTGAATGTGGTTACCGGTGCCGGTGCTGCTAAAAATGCAAAGGTTGCAAAGGCTGCTGAGGAACTAAAGTCGGCTGGTGCAGGTAATGCGCTGGTAGTTTGTGGGGTTAACAGTGCGGATGCTCAGGTTATCGTTAATGCTATCAATAACGCATTAGGAAGTTATGGTTCTACCATAACCTGGGATAGGCCTTACAATACCAAACAGGGTTCCGATAAAGCGATTGTTCAATTGGCAGAGGGCTTAAATAACGGTTCCGTTAAAGCTGTTTTATTCTTAGATTCAAACCCGGCCTATTCTTCTCCTGTAAAAGGATTGGCTGAAGCCATTAAAAAGGCAGAACTATCTGTTTCATTTGCTAACAGAGCAGACGAAACAGCACAGTTGTGCAAATATGTTTGTCCTGATAACCACTGGTTAGAAAGTTGGAACGATTTAGAGCCTAAAGCTGGAGTTTATAACACTGTTCAGCCTACTATCTCTAAATTATTTGACACAAGACCAATACAGGAAACTCTTCTAAAATGGTCAGGTAAATCAGGTTCTTACTACGATTTTATTCAAAAATATTGGGAGAATAACATTTACGGAAAGCAGACGAAGTATTCAGGATTCTGGGCATTCTGGGATAATGCAGTTCATGATGGAGAAATTGTAGTAGATGCATCCGGTAGTGCAGCAAGTTTCGATGGGGCATCAGTAAGTGCTTCCGTATCTAACCTATCGGCTTATGTGGCCACCTTGGGTGATGCGCAGGTTAGATTGTATGAGTCTGTTGCAATTGGTGATGGCAGTTGGGGTGACAACCCATTCTTGCAGGAACTTCCTGATTCGGTATCAAAAGTAGCTTGGGGCAATTTTATAGCAGTTAACCCTCGTTGGTATGTTAAAAACGGGTATAACATTGATCCGGATTTCAAAGAAAAGAGATACGCTGTTGCTAAACTTACCGTAGGAGGTGAGAGCATTGAACTTCCGGTTGTGGGTGTTCCCGGAACTCCGGAAGGCACTTTTGGTGTAGCATTGGGATATGGTAGAACTTCTCCAAATCATTCTGATTTACAGGTTGGTGCTAATGCTTTTAAGCTATTGGCTAAGTCCGGTGATTCATTCAACACCATCAGTAAAGCTTCAATTGCGAAAACAGAAGCTACTGATTTAGTGGCTATTACGCAAACGCACTTTAATATTACTTTACAAGATTTAGGTGGTGTGAAAACCCGTAAAACGGTTAAAGAAACTACCCTTAAAGAGTATGCGAAGAATCCTGCTGCGGGCAACGAAGACCGAGCTCACATCATGGAAGAAATGGTAACGCTATATTATGAGCATACCAAACCGGGACACCATTGGACCATGGTAATCGACCTGAACAGTTGCGATGGATGCGGTGCTTGTGTAGTAGCATGTAATGTAGAAAATAACGTTCCGGTAGTTGGTAAGGATCAGGTTATTCGTGCCAGAGAAATGCACTGGTTGCGTATTGACCGTTACTACACCGGTGAAGCCGACAATCCGGATGTGGTATTCCAGCCTATGCTTTGCCAGCATTGCGACAATGCGCCTTGCGAAAACGTGTGTCCGGTGGCCGCCACCAACCACAGCAGCGAGGGTATGAATCAGATGGCTTATAACCGTTGTATCGGAACCAGGTATTGCGCAAACAACTGCCCGTATAAAGTGAGAAGATTCAACTGGTATGACTATCAACAGGCGGATGCTTTCGACAAACGATACGGAACATCTAATGACCAGAATGTAGCTTCTGAATACCTTGGATTACATGAGCCACTCACCAGAATGGTGTTGAATCCGGACGTTACGGTTCGTTCTCGCGGTGTAATGGAAAAATGTTCATTCTGTGCTCAGCGCTTGCAAGCAGCAAAATTGGAAGCGAAGAAAGACGGCAGATTATTGGCCGATGGCGATGCCACCGTTGCATGTCAAACTGCTTGCGCTTCAGGTGCCATTGTATTTGGTGATAGAAACGATAAAACCAGCGCGGTAGCCAAGTTATTTAGCGATGAAAGAACATTTGGTGTTATCGAAGAAATTCACACGATGCCGAACGTGCTTTACCAGACACAAGTTCGTAACCGTGATGAGGTGAAGAAATACGACATTATTGACTATTACCACGAGAGCTAATCGAATTATATTACAAAAAGAAAAACGATAAGACATGCACGCATATGAATCGGAATTCCGGGAGCCACTCATTAATGGTATGGATAAAACCTATACCAAGATTACGGATGACCTGGTAGCGCCAACAGAAAGAAACTCCACTATGTGGTGGATTGCCACTTTGCTAACAGGCGCAGGGGCTCTATTTTTTGTTTTCTGTTTGGGATGGACCGTTTGGTTTGGAATTGGAACCTGGGGTTTGAATAAAACGATTGGCTGGGCTTGGGAATATCACCAACTTCGTTTGGTGGATTGGTATTGGTCACGCAGGAACTTTGATTTCTGCCATTTTGTTGCTTTTCCGTCAGCGTTACAGAACAGGGATCAACCGCGCTGCTGAGGCGATGACCATCTTCGCGGTAATCTGTGCGGGTATGTTCCCTATCTTCCACATGGGTAGAGTTTGGGATGCACCTTTCATTTTCCCGATTCCTAATACCCGTGGTCCACTATGGGTTAACTTTAACTCTCCACTTTTGTGGGATGTGTTTGCTATCTCAACTTATTTCTCCGTTTCCTTATTGTTCTGGTATAGCGGTTTGATGCCAGATTTCGGAACAATCCGCGACCGTTCAAAAGGTAAAATCCGCAAATATCTTTACAACCTGGCCTCTTTCGGTTGGCAGGGTTCTGCTAAGCAATGGCAGCGTTTTGAGGCTTTATCACTGGTATTGGCTGGGTTATCTACCCCGCTGGTGTTATCCGTTCACACTATCGTATCCTTTGACTTCGCTACATCGGTGATACCCGGATGGCATACCACCATTTTCCCTCCATATTTCGTAGCAGGAGCCATCTTCTCCGGTTTTGCCATGGTGGAAACACTGATGATTATTACCAGAAAATTGTTCAAACTCGAAGACTATATCACAATCAACCACATTGAATCTATGAACAAGATTATTGTTCTTACCGGTTCTATAGTGGGTATAGCTTACCTTACCGAGTTGTTCATTGCCTGGTATTCCGGGGCACTTTATGAGCAATTCGCTTTCTACAACCGTATCCTGGGTAAATACCTTTGGGCTTATGCTTTAATGATGAGCTGCAACGTATTGTCACCACAGTTGTATTGGTTCAAGCGTTTCCGCAGAAGCATTCCGGTGACTTTTGTGTTATCTATTTTCGTTAACATTGGAATGTGGTTTGAGCGTTTTGTAATCATTGTTACTTCTCTTGCCGATGACTACTTAGTATCTAGCTGGGCTTATTTCTCTCCAACCTGGGTGGATTGGGGTATCTACTTAGGTTCTATTTCAGTATTCCTTTTCTTGTTCCTCTTGTTTGCCCGTTTCTTCCCTACCATAGCTATTGCCGAGGTAAAAGCGATTTTCAGAACTTCTTCAGAGGTGGCGAAAGCAGAGAGAGCAAAAGCAGAGGGCGCAACGCATGGAGGTTTTGTGTTGAAAGGCGCATTGGATAAAGAGTAATTGAGTAGATATATTTTAAAGTTATTTATAAAACAACAATTCATAAAATGGATTCAGTTGCACCAAACAAATTTGTAGTAGGACTTTGGGATCATGAAGAAGTATACCTTCATGCCATTGAGCACCTTCGTCATAAAGGCGTTAAAATTTACGATAGCCTTACTCCATTTCCGGTTCACGGATTGGATGAAGCACTCGGTATGAAAGAAACCAGACTGCACACAGCGGGCTTTTTCTTTGGCGCTACCGGAACTACCCTGGCATTGTCTTTTATGACATGGGTAATGACCACTAACTACCCCATCGATTTTGGCGGTAAGCCCAACTGGCCGGTTCCCTCTTTTATTCCCATCACTTTTGAGTTAACCGTGTTGTTTGCCGCATGGGGTATGACTCTTACTTATTTAGTGAGAAACAAATTATGGCCGGGTCGTGTTCCCAGAATTTATGACAAAAGAACCACAGACGATCGCTTTGCCTTAGTATTTGATGCAGAAAGTTTGACCGATGCAGAAATAAACAGCATCAAGGATGCCTGCAAAAAGGAAGGAGCTGTAGATGTTAAGGATAAAGTGTTCACTGAAGCAGAAGGACTATAATTAAGTAACAGCGTTAAGAAAGTAATCTACTATACGATGAATAAACCAATGATAAAACTTCTCCCTGTGCTGGCGGTAGCCATTGCACTTGGTTCTTGCGACAGACCGGGGAAAGATAATCCGGGTAATATCTACATGCCGGATATGACTTACAGCAATGCGTATGAGACCTACTCTGCCAGCGAAGTGAAAACAGGCGAAGGGGTAGATATGAGTGCTCGTTTGCCGGTTGCCGGCACTATCCCTTTTGGCTACATCCCACAAGATGAAAAGATTAAAACGGATCAGTCAAAGTTGATGAGTTACATGATTAAAAACCACTTTTCGCATGCCACAGCTGACCAACCCGCTGAGCGCGACAGAGCCGGTTTGCTCATCAGCGATCCTTTGGAAGCTTCTGCTGAAAATCTTGCCGAGGGTAAAAGACTGTATGAGATTAACTGTAAAGTATGTCATGGTGAGAAAGGCGAAGGCAATGGTCAGATTATAGAGTTGCCAAACGGAGATGCCGGTCCATATACAGCACGTCCTAATCCTTATAAAACATTGCTCCCTCCAATGAAGGATGGTGCTATTTTTTACAGCGTAAGTTATGGTCGCAACTCCATGGGAGGATACGGTTTTCAATTATCTGTAAAGGAAAGATGGCAGGTTATTCATTACATCAAGAGCCTTGCAGGATTACCCCGAGCAGCACCGGTGACCACGGAAGCAACAGAAACCGCTAAAAAGTAATTCGGTATTTAGAAAGAAAATAAAAGACAAACGGAAACATGACAAACGAAAAATTTGAATTTACCGATTCGCTCAAGAAGAACCTGTATATTATGATGGGTTTGGGCCTGTTGGGTCTGGTGTGGGTTTTCCTGGGAGACCACGAGTCTAATCACCACGGCCGTCTCTGGAGTAATTTATTAGCCAACTCCTATTACTTCACCGGCATAGCCTTGTTTGGTATGTTTGTTGTTTCGGCCACTCAGTTGGCTTATGGCGGTTGGCAGACTTTGATGAAGCGAATTTTCATCTCTATGTCTGCCTTTGCACGTATCGGGGGATTCTTATTGTTACTCATTCTAGCTGCCGGCATTGCAGATGTTCATAAACTGTATGAGCATGTTTCTCACATTATGCACACCGGGCATGGCGATCCTAAATACAGCACCAAACTGGTATATTTTGCTTCTTGGTTCTGGATAGGTCGCGTGTTTGTCTATGCTCTGTTGTGGGCTACCTTTTCTATCGTGTTTGACAGATTCTTTGGTGAAGCAGACCAGTCTTCTCAGGCAAAATATAAGAAGTCTAAATTACTGGCGGCTGCGTTTATAGTGGTTTTTGCTGTATCAGAATCTGCGGTTAGCTGGGATATGATTATGAGTTTGGATCCTCATTGGTTTTCAACCCTGTTTGGATGGTATAACTTCGCCAGCTACGGTTGTGCAGCTTGGGCTACTTCTATTCTTATCATCATCTACCTGAAATCTAAAGGATATTTGAATCAGGTAAACGAGAACCACGTTCATGATTTAGGTAAAATGTTGTTTGGGTTCTCCATATTTTGGACCTATCTGTGGTTCTCTCAGTTTATGCTGCAGTGGTATGCTAACATTCCGGAGGATACCAATTTCTGGGTTAAGCGTTTTGATGAGCCTTATTTCAAAGTAACCATTTTCGGAGCTTTGATTGTAAACTTTCTGTTCCCGCTGTTCTTCCTGATTAAGAGAAGTGCCAAGAGAAATTTCAAAATGATAGGTTTTGGTGCTGCACTGCTCATCTTTGGTCACTATGTAGATTTCTTTAACTACACGTTTGTAGAACCTAACTGGAACCACGAAGCCATGGAGCATGGTCATGGTGCAGCTGTAAAATCGGAGAATGTAGTAATGCTTGCCGAAGCACATGCCACAGAAGCGGCTCATGGTGCTGCTGCAACAGATGCTGTGAAGCACGAAGGACACGAAGCCTCTGCTGCTGTAGAAGTGAAGCACGGTGAGCATGGAGTTGAATCTAAGCACGGGCACGAAGCACCGGTTAAGAACTTTGCATCTATTGGTATTGGCGAAATACTGGTATTTATCGGATTTGCAGGCTTGTTCCTGTTTATGTTCTTCTCGAACCTTTCTAAGCGTAACATTGTTCCTGAGGACGATCCATATTTGAAAGAGAGCGAGAAATTGAATGTTACCTGGGCATAATCATTGTTGAATTAGATCGATAAACATTAAAGAAAATTGAATAGCCCTGACGAACAGGGTGAATAAAAAAAGAAGTCATGACAACATTCTTAGTATTTGCAATTTTGGTTTTGTTTTTCATGGTTTTGGTATTAATCGCCAAGGCCAGTGAATTAGCATCTGAACTAAAAGATGGTAAGCGCGCATACGATAACCAGAGTAAATGGAATGGTTATTTCCTGCTGTTTTTCCTGGTTGCCATGTTTGCCGGTTCGGCATATTGCTTTAAAGTGCTCATGCCGGTGATGGTACCTAAAGCCGTATCGGTTCATGGTGTAAAGACCGATTTGTTGTTTAACACAACCATGGTAATTATTTTGATTGTATTTGTTTTGACACAAGCGGCTCTTTTCTACTTCGCTTACCGCTACAATGAAAGCAAAGGTCATCAGGCTTATTTCTATCCGCACAACAACACATTGGAGGTTATCTGGACAGTGATTCCAACCATCGTGTTGACCGGGCTAATTGCCATGGGAATGTATGAGTGGATGCATATGTTTAACGTAGAAGCTCGCGACAAAAAGATGATGGTAGTAGAAGTTACTGCTAAACAGTTTAACTGGATGGTTCGCTACTCCGGAAAAGATGGAAAATTTGGCGACAGAATTATCGATCAGGAGCATATTACGCCTACCAATGAATTGGGTATCGATTGGACAGACAAGAACAGCCATGATGACTTTCTTGCTGATAAAATTTATCTGGTAAAAGGTAAACCGGTTCTGTTTAAGTTAGGTGCGCAAGACGTATTGCATAGTTTCTTTTTGCCACACTTCCGTGTTAAAATGGACTGTGTTCCCGGCATACCCACCGAATTCTATGTTGAACCTACAACCACTACTGTAGAAATGCAGGAGTATTTGAGCACGCAGCCTTGGTGGCAGACCATCAATCCCGAAACCGGTGAGCCAAGATGGAAAACATTCAAGTATGAGTTAGCTTGTGCTGAGTTGTGTGGTAAATCTCACTATGGTATGCAAAAAGAAGTGGTGGTGGTAACCCAGCAGGAATACGATGAGTGGTTAAGCAAGCAAACTGCTATGTATGAGTCTGTGAAATCTACATTACCTGAGAAAACTGAAGTGGTATTAGCCTCTATGGAAGCTCCTGTTAGCGAAATTGATTTGAAAGGAGCTGCTGAAACCGGTATCGAAAATCAGCTCATCGCTTTTATTAATGACGCAAGTCGTCCGGTAGATAAAACGACCTGGTTTAGCTTCGACAGACTACTGTTTGAAACCGGAAAGGCTACATTGAAAGCAGAATCTAACGAGCAGTTGGATAACATGGTAGCCATTTTAAATGCCCATCCTGCGGTAGAGTTGAAAATTGGCGGTTATACTGATAACGTAGGCAAAGCGGCTGATAATCTCAAGTTATCGGACGAACGTGCTAAAGCGGTAAAAGCAGAATTGGAAAAGAAAGGTATTGCCGCATCCCGTTTAAATGCCGAAGGTTATGGCGATCAATTTCCCGTTGGAGATAACAAGACAGAAGACGGAAGAGCTAAGAACAGACGTATTGACGTAAGAGTGACTAAGAAATAATACTTGTTTCAGTAGAAATTACATTATACAAATTGAAATATATGCAAACATCAACAGTTGATCACGCACACACAGATACCCACCACGACCACGTTCATGGTCATGAGGAGCATCATCATGAAGAAACCTTCCTGACGAAATACATTTTCAGTCAGGACCATAAGATGATCTCCAAACAATTCCTGATTACAGGTATTTTCTGGGGTATCGTTGGCGGATTGCTTTCTATCTTGTTTCGTCTTCAGTTGGGATGGCCAAACGAAACATTCCCTTTTCTGGAAACCTTTTTAGGTAAATGGGCAGAAGGTGGAAAAATCAGCAGTGAGTTTTACTACGCCATGGTTACCATGCACGGAACCATTCTGGTGTTCTTTGTATTGACAGGTGGTTTGAGTGGAACATTCGCCAATTTGTTGATTCCGTATCAGGTGGGGACCCGCGATATGGCATCTCCTTTCATCAACATGTTGTCTTATTGGTTTTTCTTAGGTGCCAGTGTGGTGATGTTACTGTCTTTCTTTATTCAAACCGGACCAGCTTCAGGCGGTTGGACAGCTTACCCACCTATCAACGGTTTAAGAGATACCGGTGTTAACCTGGGTTCCGGTTTAGGTTTCGACCTTTGGATTTTGGGTATGACTTTGTTTATCTGTTCTTCACTGCTGGGTGGCTTGAACTACATTGCCACTGTATTGAACCAGAGAACAAAAGGTATGAGCATGTTCAAAATGCCTCTTACCATGTGGGCTTTGATGTTTACTGCGGTGATTGGTGTGCTTTCATTCCCGGCTCTGTTGGCTGGTTGTGTTTTGTTGGAGTTCGACCGTTTGTTAGATACCAGCTTCTACCTGAACAACATCATTATCAATGGTCAGTTGTTGGGTTACAAGGTGGTTCTCCTATTTTGTTCCAGCACTTGTTCTGGTTCCTGGGTCACCCGGAGGTGTATATCATCATTCTACCAGCTATGGGTATTGTGAGTGAAGTGCTCTCTGTTCACAGCCGTAAACCTATCTTTGGTTACAAAGCGATGGTGTTCTCCATCCTGGCCATCCTGGTATTGTCTTTCATTGTTTGGGCTCACCACATGTTTGTTACCGGTCTTAATCCAAACTTGGGTGCGGTGTTTACTTTGTTCACCTTATTGATTGCCATTCCATCTGCTATTAAAGTATTTAACTGGATTGGTACGGTTTGGCGTGGTAAGGTAAGATTGAGTTCTGCCGCTCTGTTCGCTATTGGCTTCGTTTCCATGTTTATCACCGGTGGTCTTACCGGAATTATCCTGGGTAACTCGGCTATTGATATTCAGTTACACGATACTATGTTTGTGGTAGCTCACTTCCACATTGTGATGGGTGTGGCTGCCTTCTTCGGTATGTTTGCCGGAGTATATCACTGGTTCCCTCGTTTATACGGTAAGTATATGAACGAAACCTTGGGCCAGATTCACTTTTATGTAACGCTGATTGGTAGCTATTGCATTTTCTTCCCTATGCACTTTATGACCGGTTTGCCACGTAGATATTACACCTACGCTCAGTTTGAAACCTTCAACAACTTCAACTTCCTGGCAGAGTTTATAAGCATGGCGGCTATCGTTGTATTTATTGGTCAGCTTATTTTTGTCGTAAACTTCTTTTACAGCATTTTCAAAGGAAGCAAAGTGGTAGGCGAAAAAGCGGCTGATGGTCATGAGTATGCCAACCCTTGGGGTGCCACTACTTTGGAATGGACTGCTCCGGTAGAGAGAATCCACGGCAACTGGCCTGGCGAAATACCTTCTGTGCACCGTTGGCCTTATGATTACAGTGTAGGTGGAAGAGATTATATTCCTCAGACCGAGCCTTTGAAACCCGGTGAAGTGTCTCACGATTAATTTAATCAGTCGTTAACAGCAGATGTCTCAGGTAACAGCCATAGAAAAGCAGAAAAGTTACTTATCACAGAAGATAAGCGACTATGCTATGCTTGCTAAGTTTCGCCTGAGCATACTGGTTGTTTTTTCAGCGGTCATTGGCTATGTGTTTGCCGATGCATCACACCTGAACTTAACCTACATATTGATTTTGATTCTGGGTGGCACACTGGTAACAGGTGCTTCCAATGCCATTAATCAAATCATTGAGCGCGACATTGACAAGTTGATGACGCGCACACAGAACCGTCCATTGCCTGCCGAAAGAATGAATGCTTTAGAGGCGATTGTGGCGGCAGGTGCCATGGGAATTTCCGGTATTCTGTTGCTTACTTATTTCTTTAATCCTATTGCCGGTGTTCTTTCTGCCATCTCTCTGCTGAGTTATGCGTTCATCTATACTCCCTTAAAACGAGTACACTCTATTGCCGTTTTTGTAGGGGCTATTCCCGGAGCACTGCCACCCACTATAGGCTATGTGTGTGCTACCGGTAAAATTGATTTTATAGCTGTGGTGCTTTTCAGCATTCAGTTTGTATGGCAATTTCCTCATTTCTGGAGCATTGCCTGGGTGCAGTATGACGATTACAAGAAAGCCGGAATTATGTTGTTGCCTTCGGAGAGTGGCAAAACAAGATTCAGCGCGGTTCAGAATGTCATCTACTGCACGGTATTATTGGTGGTTTCTTCTATTCCCTATTATTTCAATATGATTAACTGGGTGGCTAACACCGCTATTATGGCAGTGGGCGCTATGTTTTTGTGGGCAGCGTGGCGGCACTATGTGCTCTGCGATGATAAGAGTGCGCGCATGCTCATGTTTGGTTCTTTTTTGTATTTGCCCATTATGCAATTGGCATTGGTATTTGGAAAGTTATAATAGATGAAGATGGACAGCAGTTTGAGCGATAAAGCATATTTAAAAGAGCGGACCGAATATACCGGTGTGCATCCACAAAAATTCGGTTTGTGGATTGCCATGGCCAGTATGAGTATGTTTTTTGCTGCTTTAACGAGTGCCCTTCTGGTGAAGAAAGGTGATTTCAATGCCTGGGAAAACTTCCGGCTACCCGGTGTATTCTTTTTCAGCACCTTAACCGTAGTAGCAACCAGCGTTTCCATTCACTATTCTTTGATACAATACAGAAAGGCCAACTTTTCGGCATTCAGGAGTTTGCTGGTGCTTAGTTTTATATTGGGTTGTCTGTTTCTGGTGCTTCAGTTGGTAGGGTGGAAAACCATGGTGGAGGGCGGCATGACTTTGACCTATAACCTGTCGGGTTCTTTCGTTTATCTGATTACTGCTATGCACGGCCTGCACATTATTGGCGGCCTTATTACTCTTTTAGTGTTTTTGATTTTTGCCTACCGCAGTAGAAGAGACCCTATATACGAATTGAGAAGTATTATCAATCCAAAGCGCCAGCTCAATCTGGAGCTATTGGTTTCGTATTGGCATTTTGTAGATATTCTGTGGGTGTATCTCTATATTTTCTTTTTCATCAACTACCGATAATTTAAATTAAACACAACATATGTCAGCAACAGCTACCTCGCATCACGATGCACATGGCGAAGAAACAACAAATGAACTCTGGAGTGGAGGCCGCTCACCGTTTAAGTCCAGCTATGGAAAAATAATGATGTGGTATTTCCTGATTTCCGATACGTTCACCTTTGCTTCGTTTCTGATTGGTTATGCCGCTTTGCGTTTTACCCAGGCCGAAAACTGGCCTAAACCGAGCGAAGTGTTTGCTTCTATTCCGGTGCATGGTTTAGATACTTACAATTTGCCGCTGGTGTTTGTAAGCTTTATGACTTTCCTGCTCATTCTTTCTTCTTATACTATGGTGCGTGCCGTACAGGAAGGATACAGAATGAACAAACAAGGGGTGGTCAACTTCCTGATTCCTACCATCCTTTGTGGTATCGCCTTTTTGGGTTGTCAGTATTTGGAGTGGACTCACTTAATACATGATGGAATGACCCCTACTTCTGCTTCCGCTACCACTAAAATCATGAACTTTGGTCAGTTGTTTTTTGTGATTACCGGTTTCCACGGCTTGCACGTGTTGGGTGGTGTGGTGTTAAACACCTGGCTGATGGTGCAAACCATGAATAGTCGCTTTGAGAAGGTGGGCCACTACGAAATGGTAGAGAAAATTGGTCTTTACTGGCACTTTGTAGATTTAGTTTGGGTATACGTATTCCTTTGCTTCTATCTGCTTTAATCAACATTATTACCAATCATTTATAAAATATAAAACCTAGCATATGAATTTTGAAGTTCCATCCGAAGGGCATTTACACTGGACCGAAGAAGAATACAAAGACAGCATCAAAGATGTTTGGAAAACCATCTGGATTCTATCCTTTGTGACGATTGCTGAAGTAGGTATAGCTATAGGCTACGACTTGCTGGTAGGAGACGGTGGCGGTGCCAAATGGGTTATCAACCTGATAATGGCTATTGCCTCTATTATTAAGGTGTATTTTATTATGGGAACCTTCATGCACTTGAAGCATGAGAAAAAGTGGTTCATCATTACAGTATTTGCCCCTTTCCTGTTTTTGATATGGGCGATTATTGCTTTTGTGTTGGAAGGCGATAGCTGGAACTCTATGCGTCAACTGCTGAACGCCTTTTAATACAGGCGGTCAATGAAATACAAAATCCCCCTTTTAAGGGGGATTTTTTTTGGCTATAGGAGCCGTTTCCTTTACCCCGGGCTCCATGCTATGTAACAAACAATGGTGGCATACCATGTTTGGTACGGTGGCGAACCACGTTTGGTATGGTGGCAAACTACGTTTGGTATGGTGGCAACCACGTTTGGAATGGTGGCGAACCACGTTTGGTATGGTGGCAAATCACGTTTGGTATGTTGGCGAACCATGTTTGGTACGGTGGCAAACCACGTTTGGTATGATGGCAAACCATGTTTGGTACGGAGGCAAACCATGTTTAGTACGGAGGCGAACCAAATAGGGTATGCGGGCACATACTACGGTAAGTGCCGGTGAATACCGCAGGGAATGCCTGCATACCCTATTTGGTATGGTGGCACATGCTACGGTAAGTGCCCGTGGATACTGTAGGGAATGGTGGCACATGCTACGGTAAGTGCTCATGGATACTGTAGGGAATGGTGGCACATGCTACGGTAAGTGCTCGTGGATACCGCAGGGAATGCCTGCATACCCTATTAGGTATGGTGGCACATACTACAGTAAGTGCTCGTGGATACCGTAGGGTATGCAGGCACATGCGCCCCTGAAAACCTTGTTTTGGTGTTAAAACGGGCTTTATAACCTATAAAATACTGTTATTTACTCCGATTGGAGTTGTTTGCCGCTTTGGGAGAACCCGTTGGACGAAAATAGTAGCAGGGCGGGCGGATTCAGGGGGTGTTGCGTCCATTATTTTTTAAGTTTATGTTACCTGTGTATCTGATTAGCCTGTTTGATATAGTGTTATGGTTTGGAGAGCAGAGTCCCCGCTGGGCTGGTGGCTCGGCACCCGCTAAATTGGTGCCGGAATAAGTTTTATTTGCAAGCTTAATTAATCTTATCGCTCATGAGCAAACCCTTGATACTGGTAGTAAACGATGATGGAATTACGGCCCCCGGCATTAAAGCCCTGGTGGAGTCGGTAATGCCCCTGGGCGAAGTAGTGGTGGTGGCCCCCGATTCGCCCCAAAGCGGCATGGGACATGCCATTACCATCAATAAGCCGCTAAGGCTCAACGAGGTTCATGTGCTGGAGGGCGTTCGTTCGTTTGCCTGCAGCGGAACCCCGGTAGACTGTGTAAAAATAGCCGTAGACAAAGTATTGCACCGCAAGCCCGATTTATGCGTGAGTGGCATTAACCACGGCAGCAATTCGAGTATCAATATTATCTACTCCGGCACCATGAGTGCTGCGGTGGAGGCCAGCCTGGAGGGTATTCCCTCGGTGGGTTTCTCTTTGTGCGACTATAGCCACGAGGCTGATTTTGAGCCTTCCAAAAAATATGTTCGCTATGTAGCGGAGCAACTGCTCAAGAACGGTATTCCCAAACACTCTTTGCTCAACGTAAACATTCCCAAGCTATCGGCTGCCGATATGAAGGGCTTAAAAATTTGCCGGCAGGCCCATGCCAAATGGGAGGAAGAATATGTGGAGCGCACCGACCCCTTTGGCCGGCCTTACTATTGGCTCACAGGCAAGTTTGTGAACTACGATAAAGGACAAGACACAGACGAGTGGGCACTGGCCAACGGCTATGTGAGTGTGGTGCCTGTGCAGCACGACCTTACCGCTCACCACGTTATTCCATTTATTAACGAAAACTGGGAAGTGTAAGCGCTCCCACCATTTTAAATGTTGTAATATGCTCGACAGAATACTGAACCCAACCCCTACTTTTTATAAATACGATAAATTTTCTACCGGCTTTATCCCCGGGTTAATTTGTCCGCTGCTGGCCTTCCTGTTCTTCTACACTTTTCAAATGAAGTCGATGACTTTTGCCGAATATCTGCACCATATGATGACGCCTTCCATCATTGCCAAAATACTGAGCTTCGGATGCATCATGAATCTGCTTGTTTTCTTTCTATTCATTTCGCGCGATTATTTTAATGCCGCCCGCGGAGTAATCATGGCTACCATTTTCTGGGCGCTTCCTATTCTTTATTTCAAATTCAAATAACCCGGCCCTCCCCCGGAGCCAACGTATGCGCTATTATATCATTGCCGGTGAAGCCTCGGGCGATTTGCACGGTTCCAACCTGATTAAAGCGTTGAAACAGCAGGATGCCACTGCGGATATTCGTGCCTGGGGTGGCGACAAAATGAAAGCCGCAGGCGCAGAGGTAGTAAAGCATATCAACGACCTTGCCTTTATGGGTTTTATGGAAGTGGTGAAGCATTTGCCGACCATCCTTTCCAATCTATCGTTTTGCAAACAGGATATTATGGCCTATCATCCCGATGTGGTGATACTCATAGACTATCCGGGGTTTAACTTTCGCTTGTTCTCCTTTCTGAAACAGCACAACCTGAAGATTTTCTATTACATCAGTCCTCAGTTGTGGGCCTGGAAGAAAGGCCGCATACAGGCGGTGAAAAAATATGTAGACCGCATGTTTGTGATTTTTCCTTTTGAGGAAGATTTCTACCGAAAGAACGGAGTGCAGGTAGATTTTGTGGGACATCCGCTGCTGGATGAACTGCCGGACATGGACACCTTGCAGAGCACCGACACTTCTTCGGTGATTGCGCTCCTGCCCGGCAGCCGAAAACAGGAGATTGAATATCTGCTGCCGGAGTATTTGAAAGTAGTGCAGGATTTTCCGGAGTATCAGTTTGTAGTCACCGGCATGAGTGGGATAGGAGAGGAGTTTTATAAACAGCTGATGGGCAACAGCCGGGCCACCTTAGTGATGGATAAAACCTATGACGTGCTGCGCCAATCGCGCGCAGCTATTGTTACCTCCGGCACCGCTACATTAGAAACCGCCTTACACCATGTGCCCGAAGTAATCTGTTACAAAGGCAGCTGGATTTCTTATTTCATCATCTATCTGTTTATTGACAGGAGTATCGGGTTCATTTGTATTGTGAATCTGATTTGCGGAAAGAAGGTAGTGCCTGAATTGATTCAGGCAGATGTAAACCGCGAACGATTAACGAGTGAATTGCGCAACATTTTATCGGGGCAGGGGCGTATGCTTATGAAACAGGGCTATAGCGATTTGCGCGCCAGATTGGGGAACCCGGGTGCCAGTGAGCGGGCTGCGGAGTTGATGTTGCGCTATCTAAAAGTGTAAAGCGACTTGCAGTTATGGAATCAGAAAATACATTTGCATTTCGTTTTTAAAAAAGGGGGATTAGCTCAGTTGGCTAGAGTACTTGCCTGGCAGGCAAGGGGTCACCGGTTCGAATCCGGTATCCTCCACAACAAATCAGGGAGTTAGATTCAATTCTAGCTCCTTTTTTGTTTCTGGTTTAAACATTCCGGTCAACATCATTGCCTTTTATGCTATAGCAATGGTTTGTTTGCTCCACAATAGGTATGTTGACTGTTTATGCTCGCTCTGTTACAGTCCTGTTTTGGCACGCTGTAATGGCGTGGTGCAAAGTGTGCGTTTTCGTTTGTGCCGTGTGCACGGCACAACAGCAAGTGAACACAGACCAAAGACAAACGCATACGGGCCAATCGCCTGCAAACAAGGGCGCAAGCTTCGGGCACATGTTTTGTTCCGGCAGGGGCGCTGCGCTTTAGCTCATGAACATCTTTCCACATAACTTATACACGGCCATTCGTAAGATACTAACGAAACTTGGGGTAAGGGCAACAGGGTTCTTGACAATCCCCCTGTATCCAGTATATTGCGTCACATAATTTAGCAGGATGCCGATGGCCTGTTAAGCAGTTACACACACACACACACACGATTACGCTTATTTTATTTTTTACACCACAAATCACCTTCTAAAGCGCATGGTTACATCTTTACTTCGCTTGGGCAAAACAGCACTTCTGCTGTTTTTATTTTTTACAGTCCACACTACTTTGCTGGCACAAGGCAAACTAACCAACGGTTATCAGCACACCGCTGCTATCCGGGCTGATGGCACCCTCTGGGCCTGGGGCTACAACGGACAAGGTCAGTTGGGTAATGGAACTTTTACCACTACAAACTATCCGGTGCAGGCGGGCAGTGCTACTAACTGGGCACAGGTGAGCGGAGGATATTATCACACCATGGCCATTAAAACCGATGGCACCTTGTGGGCTTTCGGCTACAACGGCTACGGGCAGTTGGGCGATGGTACTACTACTAACCGCCCCTCACCGGTGCAGATTGGCAGCGGCACGAACTGGGTAAAAGTAGAATGTGGTATACATCATACTATGGCTATCAAGAGCGATGGCACCCTGTGGGCCTGGGGCTACAACGGCTACGGGCAATTAGGCGATGGCACAGTAACCAATCGCTCTGCCCCGGTGCAAATAGGCCTTGCTACCGACTGGACCGATATAAATGCCGGTGGGTACCATACTTTGGGCGTGCAGGGAGGTGTGTTGAAAGCATGGGGCTATAACGGATATGGACAATTGGGGGATGGCACCACTACCGACAAAACTACTCCTACCACTGTTAGCAGCATTACCGGACCCTTTTTATCGCTTTCTGCCGGCTTTAATCATTCCGGAGCAGTCCTGAGCGGTGGTGCAGCCCGTGCATGGGGCTACAACGGCAACGGCCAATTAGGCGATGGCACTTCCAGTACCCGTACTACTCCGGTGGCTGTGACCGGTATTTCAACCGCGGTAGAAATGGCCATGGGCGATAACCATACAATCATTCGAATGGCCGATGGCACCTTGCGGGCCTGTGGCTACAATGGTAACGGTCAATTAGGCGATGGCACCACCACCACCCGATTAACCCCCGTGGTGATGACCGGTGCTACATCCGCAGCTTACATCTGCGGCTTTTATCGTACCAGTGGATACATAGGGTCCGACCCGGATTTGGTCTGCATGACAGGCGATAACGGCAACGGACAGATAGGTAACTCCACTTATGTAGGCTCCACCACTTTTACCTGTACTGATATTTCACCTACTCCGGTTGTGCTCACGCAAATACCCTATAAAGTAACCAATGGCTATCAGCATACGGTGGCCATCCGGGGCGATGGAACGCTCTGGGCCTGGGGCTACAATGGCTACGGGCAGTTGGGCAATGGCACCACCAATACCCGCAATTATCCGGTGCAGACAGGAAGTGCCACCAACTGGGCCAGCGTAAGTGCGGGCTATTATCACACGGTGGGCATTAAGACCGATGGTACCCTATGGGCCTGGGGCTACAACGGCTATGGTCAATTAGGCGATGGCACTACCACCAACCGCACCTCACCGGTGCAGATTGGCAGCGCGACCAACTGGGCCAAAGTGGAGTGTGGTCTCTATCACACCGCTGCCTTGACCACCACCGGTGAGTTATACATTTGGGGTTACAACTACTATGGACAACTGGGCGATGGCACCGTCACCACTCGTACCACACCCACACTCATTTTCTCCTTCAGCAAATGGAAAGATGTATCAGCCGGTGCTTACCATACCTTGGGGGTAAAAGGCGATAACTCCCTCTGGGCATGGGGTTACAACGTCTATGGTCAATTAGGGGATGGAACGGCAACCGATAAATACATTCCTACACTTGTAAGTGGCATCACCGGTCCTTACTTATCTATATCCGGAGGCTTTAACCACTCGGCAGCTGTATTGAGCGATGGAACAGTGCGCACCTGGGGCTATAATGGCAACGGGCAATTAGGAGATGGCACTACCATCAATCGCAGCACTTCGGTATTGATGTCCGGTATTTCCACCGCAGTAGAAATAGCCGGTGGCGACAACCATACCATGCTGCGCATAAGCGATAGCACTTTGCGCGCCTGCGGATACAACGGACAGGGCACCCTGGGCGATGGCACCACCACCACCCGATTAACCCCCGTAGTGATGACCGGAGCCACATCAGCAGCCTACATCTGCGGCTTTTACCGCACCAGCGGCTACATCGGGACCGACCCGGATGTAGTGTGTATGACAGGAGATAATGGAAACGGACAAATAGGAAACAGCTCAAACACAGACAAAACAACATTGACCTGCACCGACCTCACTCCACCGGCCGTACCCACTTTAAGCATGAAGACTGCAAAACTGGCTAACGGCTATCAGCATACGGTGGCCATCCGTGGCAATGGCTCTTTGTGGGCATGGGGGTACAATGGACAAGGTCAATTAGGTAATGGAACTTTTACCAATACAAACTATCCGGTGCAGGTTGGCAGCGCCACTAACTGGCAATATGTGAGTGCGGGTTACTATCACACCATGGCAATTAAGAGTGACGGAACATTGTGGGCCTGGGGCTACAATGGCTATGGTCAATTAGGCGATGGTACTACCATTAATCGTGCTGCACCCGTACAGATAGGCAGTGCTACCAACTGGGTGAAGGTAGAATGCGGTATCTATCACACCATTGCCTTAAAAAGCGATGGCACTTTGTGGGCCTGGGGCTACAATGGCTACGGACAATTGGGCGATGGCACCACCACCGCTCGTTATACCCCTACACAGGTGATTGCATTCACTCCCGGTTGGTTAGACTTTGGGGTTGGGGGGCACCATACTCTTGCAATCAAGAGCGATGAAAGTTTAATGGCCTGGGGTTACAATGGCTACGGACAATTGGGGGATGGAACTCCTACCGACAGATTTACCCCAACTGCGGTCACCGGCATAACTCCCGGCAGCATCGCATTTATAGACGGAGGGTTTAACCATTCTGCCGTGGTGCTAAACAGTGGCAGTATTCTGGTTTGGGGATATAATGGCAACGGTCAATTAGGTGATGGCACTACCACGACCCGCTACACTCCAGTTGCCATGTCAGGTATCTCTACCGCATTAGAAGTAGCCTGTGGCGACAACCACACCGTGATACGTTTGAGTAACGGCACCTTGCGGGCCTGTGGCTATAATGGTCAGGGCACCCTGGGTGATGGCACCACCACTACCAGAACCACCCCGGTAGTAATGACTGGTGCTACATCCGCAGCTTACATTTGTGGCTATTATCGCACCAGTGGTTATATTGGTGCAGACCCGGATGTGGTGTGTATGACGGGTGATAACGGCAACGGACAGATAGGTAACTCCTCTTATGTAAGTACCACCACCTTCACCTGCACCGACCTTTCACCGACACCGGTAGTGCTCACTCAGCAACCTTATAAATTAACCAACGGCTATCAGCACACGGTGGCAATTCGTGGCGATGGCACCCTGTGGGCCTGGGGCTATAACGGACAGGGTCAGCTGGGGAATGGCACCACTATCAATACCAGTAATCCGGTGCAGGTGGGCAGCGCTACCAACTGGGCCAGTGTAAGTGCGGGCTATTATCACACGGTGGGCATTAAGACCGATGGCACCCTATGGGCCTGGGGCTATAACGGCTACGGTCAATTAGGCGATGGCACCGCCACCAACCGCACCACACCGGTGCAGATTGGCAGCGCGACCAACTGGGCCAAAGTGGAGTGTGGTCTCTATCACACCGCTGCGCTCACTACCAGTGGTGAACTTTATATATGGGGCTATAATTATTACGGACAAGTGGGCGATGGCACCGGCACCAACCGCCTGACCCCCACACTCATTTTCTCCTTCAGCAAGTGGAAAGATGTATCGGCCGGAGCGCACCATACCCTGGGCGTGAGGGGAGATAATACGCTGTGGACCTGGGGGTATAATGGCTATGGTCAATTAGGGGATGGAACTACAACCGATAAATTTTCGCCAGTTCTTGTTACGGGCATTACCGGCCCATATCTCTCTATCTCTGCCGGCTTTAATCACTCGGCAGCTGTAATGAGCGATGGAACGGTGCACCTGGGGCTATAATGGCAACGGGCAATTGGGCGATGGCTCCACCACCACCCGTGTTACTCCGGTGGTCATGTCCGGCATCTCTACCGCAGTAGAAATAGCTGGTGGCGACAACCATACCATGCTGCGCATGGGCGATGGCACTTTGCGCGCCTGCGGATACAGACGGACAGGGCACCCTGGGCGATGGCACCACCACCACCCGATTAACCCCCGTAGTGATGACCGGAGCCACATCGGCTGCCTACATCTGCGGTTTTTACCGCACCAGTGGTTACATCGGTGCCGACCCGGATGTAGTGTGTATGACAGGAGATAATGGAAACGGACAAATAGGAAACGGCACCTACACCGACAAAACAACTCTGACCTGCACCGACCTCACACCACCGGCAGTGCCTACGCTGAGTTTGCAAACCAACAAGCTGGCGAATGGTGCTTATCATACAGCAGCCATACGGGCCGATGGCACTTTATGGGCCTGGGGTTACAATAGTTATGGACAACTGGGCACGAACAATACGACCACGTTCAACTATCCGGTGCAGGTTGGCAGCGCCACTAACTGGCAATATGTGAGTGCGGGTTACTACCACACCATGGCTATTAAGAGCGATGGCACCTTGTGGGCCTGGGGTTACAATGGCTACGGTCAACTGGGCGATGGTACCACCACCAGTCGTTTAGTTCCGGTGCAGATAGGCAGTGCGACCAACTGGGTAAAGGTAGTATGTGGTCAATATCACACATTGGCCCTGAATGCGAATGGCGCTCTATATGTGTGGGGCTACAACGCTTATGGGCAAATAGGCGATGGTACTGCGACCACCAGAACGGTGCCCACACAGCCTCTGGCGTTTACGCCCGGCTGGCTCGATATTGGCGCGGGGGCCAATCATACCCTGGGGGTTAAATCAGACGGCACTCTGATGGCCTGGGGCTACAACGGCAACGGGCAATTAGGCGATGGCACCGGAAATACCCGCTACCAGCCAAACGCGGTGAGCAATATTCTGCCCGGCACAGTAGCCTACCTGAGTGGAGGCACCCAACATAGCATAGCAGTGCTTACCAACAGCACCGTGATGGGTTGGGGCTACAATGCCTACGGGCAATTGGGCGATGGCACTACTAAGACCCGCCTCACACCGGTGATTATGAGCGGCATCAGCACGGCTACCAAAGTAGCCTGTGGCGATAATCACACGCTCCTATTACTCTCCAATGGCACCATGCGTGCCTGTGGTTATAATGGCTATGGACAATTGGGCGATGGCAGCAACACGAACCGCACCACGCCAGTGGTGTGCACGGGGGTAACAGATGGAGCCTACATCGCTTCTATGTATTACACCAGCGGAGTGCTGCAATCCACCAACCCGGATGTGGTGTGCATGAGCGGCTTCAATGGCTACGGTCAGTTGGGCAACTCTACCTATACCGACAAAAATACCTTTACCTGCACCGACCTTTCACCGACACCGGTAGTGCTCACTCAGCAACCGTATAAAGTAACCAACGGCTATCAGCACACGGTGGCAATTCGTGGCGATGGCACCCTGTGGGCCTGGGGCTACAACGGACAGGGCCAGTTAGGCAATGGCACCAATACCAATACCAGTAATCCGGTGCAGGTGGGCAGCGCTACCACTGGGCCAGTGTAAGTGCAGGCTATTATCACACGGTGGGCATTAAGACCGATGGCACCCTATGGGCCTGGGGCTATAACGGCTATGGGCAATTGGGCGATGGCACCGCCACCAACCGCACCACACCGGTGCAGATTGGCAGCGCGACCAACTGGGCCAAAGTGGAGTGTGGTCTCTATCACACCGCTGCGCTCACTACTACCGGTGAACTTTATATATGGGGCTATAATTATTACGGACAAGTGGGCGATGGCACCGGCACCAACCGCCTGACCCCCACACTCATTTTCTCCTTCAGCAAATGGAAAGATGAATCAGCCGGTGGCAATCATACCCTGGGCGTGAGGGGAGATAATACGCTGTGGACCTGGGGGTATAATGGCTATGGTCAATTAGGTGATGGAACTACAACCGATAAATTTTCGCCAGTTCTTGTTACGGGCATTACCGGCCCATATCTCTCTATCTCTGCCGGCTTTAATCACTCGGCAGCTGTATTGAGCGATGGAACGGTGCGCACCTGGGGCTATAATGGCAACGGGCAATTGGGCGATGGCTCCACCACCACCCGTGTTACTCCGGTGGTCATGTCCGGCATCTCTACCGCAGTAGAAATAGCTAGTGGCGACAACCATACCATGCTGCGCATGAGCGATGGCACTTTGCGCGCCTGCGGATACAACGGACAGGGCACCCTGGGCGATGGCACCACCACCACCCGATTAACCCCCGTAGTGATGACCGGAGCCACATCGGCTGCCTACATCTGCGGTTTTTACCGCACCAGTGGTTACATCGGTGCCGACCCGGATGTAGTGTGTATGACAGGAGATAATGGAAACGGACAGAATAGGAAACGGGCACCCACACCGACAAAACAACTCTGACCTGCACCGACCTCACACCACCGGCAGTGCCTACGCTGAGTTTGCAAACCAACAAGCTGGCGAATGGTGCTTATCATACAGCAGCCATACGGGCCGATGGCACTTTATGGGCCTGGGGTTACAATAGTTATGGACAACTGGGCACGAACAATACGACCACGTTCAACTATCCGGTGCAGGTTGGCAGCGCCACTAACTGGCAATATGTGAGTGCGGGTTACTACCACACCATGGCTATTAAGAGTGACGGAACATTGTGGGCCTGGGGTTACAATGGCTACGGTCAACTGGGCGATGGTACCACCACCAATCGTTTAGTTCCGGTGCAGATAGGCAGTGCGACCAACTGGGTAAAGGTGGTGTGTGGTCAATATCACACATTGGCCCTGAATGCGAATGGCGCTCTATATGTGTGGGGCTACAACGCTTATGGGCAAATAGGCGATGGAATGGCGACCACCAGAACGGTGCCCACAGCCTCTGGCGTTTACGCCCGGCTGGCTCGATATTGGCGCGGGGGCCAATCATACCCTGGGGGTTAAATCAGACGGCACTCTGATGGCCTGGGGCTACAACGGCAACGGGCAATTAGGCGATGGCACCGGAAATACCCGCTACCAGCCAAACGCGGTGAGCAATATTGTGCCCGGCACAGTAGCCTACCTGAGTGGAGGCACCCAACATAGCATAGCAGTGCTTACCAACGGCACCGTGATGGGTTGGGGCTACAATGCCTACGGGCAATTGGGCGATGGCACTACCACGACCCGCCTCACACCGGTGATTATGAGCGGCATCAGCACGGCTACCAAAGTAGCCTGTGGCGATAATCACACGCTCCTATTACTCTCCAATGGCACCATGCGTGCCTGTGGTTATAATGGCTATGGACAATTGGGCGATGGCAGCAACACGAACCGCACCACGCCAGTGGCCGCAGGGGTAACGGATGGAGCCTACATCGCTCTATGTATTACACCAGCGGAGTGCTGCAATCCACCAACCCGGATGTGGTGTGCATGAGCGGCTTCAATGGCTACGGTCAGTTGGGCAACTCTACCTATACCGACAAAAATACATTCACCTGCACCGATATTTCGCCTGATCCGGTTGCTTTAACGATATCGCCCATTCGCCTGACCAACGGTTATCAACATACACAGTTTGTGCGCTCCGATGGTACGCTGTGGGGCTGGGGCTACAATGGCTACGGACAATTAGGTAATGGTACTACCACCACAACCAATATCGCTGTTCAATCCGGTAATGCCAGTAACTGGGCAAGCGTAAGTGCAGGCTATTATCACACGGTGGCTATCAAGACCGATGGCACGCTATGGGCATGGGGCTATAACGTCTACGGGCAATTGGGTGATGGTAGCACGACCACCCGCACCACACCGGTGCAGATTGGCAGCGCCACCAACTGGGCCAAAGTAGAGTGTGGTATCTTCCACACAGTTGCGCTCACTACCAACGGAGAGCTCTATGTATGGGGCTATAACGGTTATGGTCAGTTAGGCGATGGCACCACCACCAACCGATTGACCCCAACACTCATTTTTTCGTTCAGTAAATGGAAAGATATATCAGCGGGTTCTTATCACACTTTGGGAGTAAAAGGCGATAACTCGCTGTGGGCATGGGGGTATAATCCCTATGGTCAATTAGGCGATGGAACTACAACCGATAAAGTTTCGCCAGTTCTTGTAACGGGCATTACCGGCCCATATCTCTCTATCTCTGCCGGCTTTAATCACTCGGCAGCCGTGTTGAGCGATGGAACGGTGCGCACCTGTGGCTATAATGGCTATGGGCAATTGGGCGATGGCAGTACCATCAACCGCAGCACTCCGGTCGTGATGACCGGTATATCTACAGCAGTAGAAGTAGCCGCAGGCGATTTACATACTATGCTGCGCATGAGCGATGGCACCTTGCGTGCCTGCGGATACAACGGACAGGGCACCCTGGGCGATGGCACCACCACCACCCGATTAACCCCCGTGGTGATGACCGGTGCTACCGCAGCTGTAAATATCTGTGGCTTTTACCGCACCAGTGGTTATATCGGGGCCGACCCCGATGTAGTTTGCCTCACAGGCGATAACGGCAACGGACAGATAGGAGATGGTACCTATGTAAACAAAAATAATTTGACCTGCACCGACCTGATGCCCAACATTGCTACAAATGTTATTGTAGGGTCTCCTTTCTGTGCAGGCGCCACTGTGAATGTTCCATTCACCGTTACCTACGGACCTTTTAATGCCGGCAATGTATTTACTGCGCAGCTGAGTAGCAGCACCGGTAGTTTTTCCAGTCCGGTAGATATCGGAACACTGTCAGCTACAACCTCCGGCACCATTGCGGCTACCATACCTTCCAATACTCCCTACGGAACCGCATATCGCATACGGGTAGTGGCTTCTGATCCGGCTGTGGAGGGCACCCCTAACAGCGCCAACCTGATGGTGTTGGCTGCACCCGTTATCACCTCCGTAGTGGGTAGCAACACCCCCGGAGCATCGGTTGTTATCAATGGTACAGGCTTTGGCACTTCGGGCAGCGTTACCTTGGGCGGTGTGGCGTTGTCCACTTCTCTGTGGAGTAACACTTCTATCTCCGCAACGCTGCCGATAGGAACATGTGGGGGCAATCTTGAAATTATTAACAACTGCGGTTTTGCATCAGCCGCTTTCAACTATCCTTTGACTACCATACCTGCCATCGTATCGGTCACTCCGGCCAACGGCACACCGGGAAGCAGTGTGACTATTGCGGGTACCAACTTTACAGCATCCGGCACAGTTACCATTGGAGGTAGTCCCATGGTGGTAACCGCTTGGAACAATACCAGTGTTACCGCTACTTTGCCGGCAGGTCTCTGCTCGGGAGCCATTGTGGTAAGTAATAGTTGTGGCAGCAGTTCTAACAGCTTGAGTTACACCTTGAGTTTAATACCCACTATTGTTTCTGTTACCCCGGTCGGTAGTACACCCGGCAGTAGTGTAACCATACTGGGCACCAACTTTACCGGATCGGGCACTGTCACGATTGGCAGCTTAGCCATGCCGGTTACTGCCTGGACGGCAACCAGCATCACAGCCACATTACCTTCGGGTATTTGTTCCGGAGCCATAGTAGTCACTAATAGCTGCGGTAGCAGTTCTTCGGGCTATAACTATACATTAAATGTCACTCCTGCTATTACTTCGGTGTCGCCTTTGAATGGAACACCAGGCAGTAGCGTCACTATTGACGGTATCAATTTCAGCACTAGCGGCACAGTAACCATTGGCGGCTTAGCGATGTCCGTTTCCACTTGGACCGTCACCAGCATTACGGCTACCTTGCCGTTCGGTATTTGTTCAGGCGCTATCGTCATTACCAATAGCTGCGGCAGCAGTTCATCCGGCTTTATTTATAACCTGGGTATTGTTCCCGTGATTACATCGGTAACCCCTGTAAATAGCCTGCCAGGTACATCCATAGTGATAAATGGTACAGGCTTTAGCTCTGCTGGCAACACGGTCACTATTGCCGGTATCTCAGCTACTATTACGGCACAATCTGTTTCCAGCATTACTGTGAATGTTCCGGCAGGTGCCTGCAACGGATCTATAGTAGTCGCTAATTCTTGTGGTACGGCCTCTGCTCCATTTGCGCATAATGCTTCTATCGCATCATCTGTTTCCCTAATAGGTGCTCCGCTGACAAGTTGTGCAGGAACTTCGGTGAACTTTACCGCCACTCCAATCTATGGCGGATCATCCCCGATGTATCAATGGAAAGTGAATGGAAATAACCAAGGCATTCCTACTACTGATAATACCTTCAGCAGCAACAGCCTCAATGATGGGGATGCAGTCTCTGTGAGTATGACCTCCAGTGCACTGTGTGCTACTCCTGCCACTTCGGGAAGCAATACAGTGGCAGTAACCATCACTCCGCAGTTGACGTGGTATTTAGATGCCGATAATGATGGCTACTATGTCGGTTCACCGGTAACGCAATGCAGCAGCCCGGGTGCCGGTTATAATACAACCGCCACTACGGTTGGAGATTGCAATGATGGCAATCCTGCTTATACAACAGCTTGTCCGCCTGTGAATGATGATTGTTCGGGGGCTATTGCACTGACGGTAAACACATCTTGTATTCCGGCTACTTATTCTACACTAAACGCTACTAATTCTGGCGCGCCAAACCCCACTTGCGGTTTCTATCAGGGTACTGATGTGTGGTTTAGAATCTTAGTGCCTGCATCAGGTAATGTGCGGGTGGAAGTGAATGGTATATCTGGCTACAACGCGCAGTTTGCCATTTATACCGGTGGATGCGGTAACTTGACGCAATACACTTGCAATCAGTTAGATCCGGCTGTTACCATTAGTGATGCAACATTAGCCGGGCAGACCCTTTATGTTCGGGTGTATCGTTATAACAGCAGCGCTTCGGGTTCATTTAATATATGCGCTTATGAGCCGGTAGTACCGTCAAATAATAACTGTGTTAATGCCACGGCAGTTACCGTGGGAGCAACCTGTGTAATGTCGTCTTATACGAATGCATTTGCTACAGCTCAAACCGCATCTATCGCTCCGAATCCTACTTGCGGATTTTATAACGGAGGGGATGTGTGGTTTACTCTGCAAATGCCGGCTTCGGGCCGTTTGCGTATGGAGTTTATCAATGGCACGTGCAATGCTCAGTATGCATTGTATTCGGGCACTTGTGGTGCTTTCACGCAATTAGTTTGCTCACAACTTGACCCGGACAAAACGTATATAAACACAGCTTTATCCGGACAAACACTTTATCTCCGTGTTTGGAACTACAATAATGAAGATGGCGGCACTTTCCAGATGTGCTTGTGGGAACCACCGTTAGTGCCAAATGATGACTGTGCCAGCGCACTTCCATTATCGGTTGGCACTGCCTGCACACCGGCAAATTACAGCAGCCAGTATGCTACATCACAAGCAGTGTCGGTAGCACCAAATCCTACCTGTGGTTTTTATGCAGGGGGCGATGTGTGGTTTACCCTACAGATGCCTTTATCGGGTGTGTTGACTATCAATGTTACCAATATTGTCGGAAATGCTCAGTTTGCTCTTTACTCCGGCACTTGTGGCAGTATGACTCAGGTAGCTTGTGCACAATTGACCAATACTATGAATATATCCAACCTTTCGTTGGCGGGTCAAACGTTGTATTTGCGCGTGTTTGGATTCAGCAGCGAGGAGGGAGGAGTGTTTACCTTGTGTTCCTACGACCCAAGTTGCTTAGTAACTATCAGTTCGGTGAATTCATCCAGTTCATCTTGCAGCAATGTGGCCAACGGAAGCATTACAATTAGCGCTACCTGTGCAAACTGCACCGGTGCTTTGGAATATTCCATCAACAGTGGCAGCAGCTATCAACCAAGCCCTGTTTTTACCGGATTGCTGTCCGGAGTTTATGGGGTGCGGGTAAGAGATGCGGCTAATGTTACCTGCCTGGCAAATTACGGTGCTGCCTTTGTAAATGCCACCGCTACAGCCGTAGCATACTATCAAGATATGGACAATGATGGTTATGGCAACTCCTCGGTTACTCAATATTCCTGTACAGGTGCTCCGATAGGTTATGTGGCTGTGGCAGGCGATTGCAACGATGGCAACAATGCCATACATCCGGGCGCTACAGAAATTTGTGGAAATGGGATAGATGAAGATTGCAGTGGGGTCGATTTAGCTTGTGCCGGCATCAATACTTGGTTAGGTACCACAACCGATTGGCATACAGCAGGCAACTGGAGTAATAATGTAGTGCCGAATAGTTGTGCATCGGACGTTCTTATTCCGAATCTGACAAACGACCCGATTGTTACCTCACCGGTAAGTGTCGGAAATATTAATCTACAGAGCGGTACTGTTTTAACACTTCAAGCAACTTTGACAGCTTGCGGAAACTGGAGTGGAGGTAGTGCAGGTTTCTCGGAAGCTGTTGGCCAGAATGTAATTCTAAATGGGAGCTCCGCTCAGCAAATCAGTGGTGAGACACGCTTTGATAAGCTGAATCTAACCAACCCCTTTGGAGCCGCATTACAATCTGGCACGGTGGTAGAAGTCTATGACGTGCTGGAACTGCAGCAAGGCAATTTGAACACCACAGGCGGCACCCTTCGCTTGCTGAGCACCGGCCCCGGCCACTGCGCCAACATCAACGACTTTGGCAGCAACACCGGCACGCTGACCGGTAATGTAACCGCTCAGCGCTATGTAGGCGGAGCAGGCAACGACCAACACCAGATAGGCGTTCCGGTAGCCACTACGCTCAGCCAACTGGGCGCCAGCGGCACCCCGGGCTTCTATATCCCCTCTGCCAACTGTGACGAAACCCTGGCCGACCCGAACAGCCCATACGGCACCGTATTCGAGTGGCACGAAAACCGACCCAACTCCCTGCCCTCGCTGGACTGCATCTCAGACGGATGGGAAGTGAAGAGCCCTGCCGCAGCAGCACAAGCCGCCAAAGGCTACAGCGTCTACTTAAACGGAGGCAGCACCCTGAATGTAACAGGCGCACCGAACTTAGCCGCCAGCTACAGCCAGAGCGGCACCAACGGAGGCTATAACCTGCCGACCCTGCAAAGCAGTGGCGTATACACCTTTGACGGTGGCTGGAACTTATACAGCAACCCCTTCCCGAGCGGCTACACCTACACCGCCCAAGCGGGCTTCAACGCACTGGGCTTTATCTATGTGCCGAGCGGCCCCTACAGCGGCAGCTACCAACCACTGACCCCGGGCATGATACTGGCTCCGTTCCAGGGCATCATGCTGCAGGTAACTACCCCGGGCAGCACGCCTGCCTACACCTTCAGCAAAGCCAACCGAGTGCTGAGCGGAGCTACGGTATTCTACCAGAACAGCAATGCCGAAACACTGGAGATAGAAGTCAGCGGCAATGGGTATATGGACAAGACCCAACTGGGCTTCAATGCCCAGAGCACCGACCAGTTCGACAGCGACTTTGACTTAAGAAAACAAAGAAGCAACCTGGGCCAGCCGACAGTATTTACAGGCGACAACGCCTTCCCGTATGCGGTAAACAGCAAAACCGGCATCACTCAAACCGCAACGGTAGACATGGGCTTAATCCCGGGCGCTAACGGCACCTTCACCTTTACGGTAAATGGTATTGGCAGCTTTGACCCCACCAGCTACATTTATCTGGAAGACAAAGTAACGGAAACCTACCAAAACCTGCGACAACAACACTTACACGTTCAGCATGACGAAGACCGAGAACGTGAACCGCTTTGTATTGCACTTTACGCCTAAGGCAGAAATCACAGCAGCCGATGCGAACTGCAGCGCCAATGGACAAATAGTGATAGAGCAACCGGGCAGTGCGAGCTGGCAATACCAAATTCAAAACAGCACCACCGCTACCATCAGCAGTGGCACACTGAACAACAGCAATGCAGTAACAGCGAGCGTTCCTGCCGGCATTTACACGGTAACCCTCACCGACAACAACGGCTACGTAGTGGTGAAACAGGTGCAGGTGAATGGCAGCAGCAGCATTACAGCAGCGGGCAACAGCAGCACACAGATAGCAGAAGTGAATGAAGACATCACTTTCAGCAGCAGCACCGCCAATGCAGTAACTACCGTATGGAACTTTGGCGATGGCACTACTGCCAACACGGCAACAGCCACCCACAACTATGCACAGGAAGGCACCTACACCGTTACCTTAACCGTAACCAATGCAGATGGCTGCAGCAGCACACTGACGCAGACTATCACGGTCACCGAAAAGATGACGGTGGGCAATCTGGAAACTGGCCCGGAAAGTTGGCAAGTGCGTGTATTCCCGAACCCGGCTATAGACAAACTCTTTATTGAATTGAATAACGTTACCAATACCCAAGTGCTGATCACCGATGTGCAGGGTAAGCGGATGCTACAAGCAGATATTCAGCAACAACACTATATGGTGAATGTAGCCGACTGGGCAGCCGGCATCTATCTGATAAAATTGAACACCGGCAAGCACACTAAAACCATTCGGGTGAGGGTGGGACAGTAGCGTATTGCTGCAGTGCTTTTTACAGGATTTTAAAAGATACCGCCCCTGCCAACAGCAGGGGCGGTATCTTTTGGTCTAAGAAATTCGGCTTTCTTTAACTTATCGGTATTTGTTGCGGGCCGAAGCTCATATGTTATGTAATGACAAGTGATGCCGGCTTTAAGCAATGTGCCTGCTAAATAAGGGCCTAAGCATTCTTTTACCAAATGCGGGTGCTCTTGTCCAGTATTCGCCACCAGACTTCAGATTAGTTGCCTGGCAGGCAAGGGGTCACCGGTTCGAATCCGTTATCCTCCACAAAAAAAGCTACCGAAGGGTAGCTTTTTTTTTTAATTGCCAGCTACCTGCGTAGCGTCTTTTAGCTTTACCCAGGCGGGCACAGTGACGTTGATATTGACCATGCGGCCTTTTACGCGCACAATGGGTTGGCTCTCGGCCGGAAAACCCCACCTGCGCATTTTGCAATCAAAATCGGCATTCATCAAAAAGAAGGTGTGGTCATCGGACCATTGAAAACCGGTGATTCGGAATTTAGATTGGTCGGGCAGGTGATAATAGACGTGCTTATCGTAATTGATTTCAAACTTCATGTCTTTGGGCTCGCCCAGGGCACCATCGGCAAAGCTGTATTCAAACTCAATATTCTCGGTAAATATCTTACCGTTTTCATCGGTAAAGTTGTTGCCGTAAAAGATAAGCGAAGTGGCCACCCGCGATAGCTGAGCCGCTTTACTGTTGTTCATAGACCCGGTTTTGTTCACCAGCTCGGCCCGGTATTTATCATCGTCCCGCATTTCGAACATGGTGCCGTTGAGGATGGCAAAGAAGTAGCCGTTGTTTTTATAGTGGCCGTTTTCATCATCGGGTTTAAAGGAACCAAAGACCAATAGCAGGCCCAGGAGCAGAAATGGAGTAGCATTCTTTTTCATGGTCAATATTTACATGACAAAAACCGGGCAAACACACGTTGCCCTGTTACCGTTTACGCATAAAAAAGAAAAAGGTTGTGTGGATTATGCTTGCAGGTCTTGCATCAGCTTATTGTATTCGGCTTGCTTGGCTTCCTCTTCGCGCATTTTGCGCAACTGATAAGGAGTTTCAAAGTTTAGCTCCGACTTGGGTCCCAGCTTGCTGAAAGAGAGAGCCGGGTCGTGTAGAAAGGCTACTTTCTTTTTTACGGCATCGGTGATAACGAAGCCAATGCTAACCGAGTTGGCATTATTGTTCAACTCGGGCATGGGCCGCAGGATAGAGATAGTGAGGTAATCCTCACCGGCATCGTTTTGGCTGATTACGGCATCTATCATCGTTTTCTTTACACCGGTTTCGTTCCATTTTTGATCCATGGCGCGAACCAGCGCCTTGGTAATCCAACGTCTGTAGTTTTGCTCGCTGATAATGTATTCGAGGTCTACCTGGTTGCGGCTCATGTGTAGCTCTTTCGAAATTTCTTTCAGGTGCTTGGAGGGCTCTTTGCTGCTGTAGCGAATGAAGTAGAGTTCGTTGATCCCAAAATACTTGGGCAAAATATTGGAGATGCGCTGAAAGAGCATTTCGGGCGATGCATTGTATTTATCAAGCAGATGTACCAGAAACTCCGGCTTCCATTTTTTGAAACTGAAAAACTCTTCGATGTCTTTGATGAGGTAATCTTTGTTGATATGCAGTGCCTGCGCAAAGTAGGCGGCTTTGAAGTTGTTCATCACATGGTCGAACGATTCTACCTTGAGCCACGAAGTGGTCGCGGGCCGTACGGTAATCTTCATACTGGCAAAGCCAATTTCTTTCCCGAGCAGAAAAATCTTTTGTTGCTCGGTTAGTTTAGAATTGTAAAGCAAGGTGGGTATTTCGCCAGGCACGTATACTGAACGAAAGTTTTTGAGTTTAGGATAATCGGCAAAATCGGTTTCTTCTATTTTGTAATTAAACTTAGTTCGCAGCAACTGCGCATAGGTTTTTGAATGCCAGGGCTCGGTCATTTTTTGTCCTGCTTCTTTGCGGAAACTCTCTACGGCTTGTTCTATTTCCGGAAAATAGTTTTCGTTCATTTCCTGAAAGGAGCGCAGGCAACTGAAATAGAAATGTTCCTCTTGCAGATTATAGTTACGTGCAATCTCAAATACCGAGTTGATTAAAGCTGAGAGTGAGGTGGGAGCATTGGCCATCATGCTCATGAGCAGGCCTTTGTCTACTCCAAACGTTTCGAATAGAAAGTCGTTGATGATTTTCAAGTTGAGCACCTGCACCACCGGGGTCAGGTTTCGGTTTATCTTGAGCGATACCAGCGACTCATACGTGGTGCCCAGCGCCTGTGCCAGGTCGTTTATTTTGTCGGGCTTCGGATATTTTTTACCGTTCTCAATTTCGTTCATGTAAGACACCGACACGCCACTTTTATCCGAAAGCTCCTGTAGCGATAAGCGCCTGTCGGTGCGCAGTTTCTTCAGTTTTAAACCAAAAATGATTCGGATGTTTTCTTCGGTGGTCGTTTCCATAAATGGCGATGCGTATGGGTATGAATGGCGAATATATAAAGCCGTTCATAACAAGGCGAATTTTCGCTAAAGTGGTATTTTTCGCTACGGATCAGATAGCCTGATTATTTATCCGGTCCGGCTTATTCAAGTGGGCATATAGAGGTAAGGAGGCCGGTCTGCAAGAGTTGTTTTTAAAATAATAGCTTAGCTGCCGATTTAATACTTGTGTTCGATAAGTTTCTCCAATTTTTTAAGGGCCAGCCCGAAGAAATTCTTCCCCTGCTTTCTGATTATAGTTTGATGGGAGCAGATATGCATTCGCATCTAATTCCGGGTATAGACGATGGCTCCACCGACATGGAATCTACTCTGGCAATGCTCCGTCAGTTTCAGGCGCTGGGTTTTAAACGGATTATTACAACCCCGCATGTAGTTACGGATGGATACAATAACTCTACCGCTACCATACTTGCCGGTCGCGATAAAGTGCGTGATGCTATAAAGGCAAATAATATTCAGTTAGAGTTTGATGCCGCTGCGGAGTATTATCTGGATGAGTCCATGTATCCGAAGATAGAACAGAAAGACCTGCTTACGTTTGGCAAAAACTATTTGCTGATTGAGTTGTCGTATCTGGAGCGGCAGTTTAATGTGGACGAAATGATATACCGCTTGCAGGTGGCCGGCTACAGGATTGTGCTGGCGCATCCCGAACGTTATCCTTACTATTACGAAAACGATTTTAAAACATATACCTCTTTCAAAGATCGGAATGTTTATCTGCAGGTGAATTTGGGTTCGCTGAGCGGCAAATACGGCAAGAACGCCAAGCTTACGGCTGAGCGCCTGATCGATAATAACATGGTGGATTTTGTAGGCAGCGATTTGCATAAGTTGACACAGTTTGATACGCTGCGCGAAACCTTGCAATCGAAGCATTTGCAGAAAATACTTCAGTATGATAAGCTACTGAACCGAACCTTAGTTTAAAAAAAACGAACAGCTTTTATGCCTTTTAAAGAAACAGAATTTAAAGGATTAATGATTTTTGAACCGCGTGTGTTCGAAGATAGCCGTGGCTACTTCTTTGAGAGTTTCAGCAAGCGGACCTTTGCCGATGCCGGCATTGTGTCGGAGTTTGTGCAGGATAACGAATCTAAATCGCAGCGAGGAGTTTTGCGCGGGCTTCACTATCAGTTGCCCCCCTTTGCACAGGCCAAGTTGGTGCGCGTGGTGGAGGGCAGTGTGCTGGATGTGGTGGTGGACATCCGCAAGGGCTCGCCTACGTATGGGCAGCATTTTGATATTGAGTTATCGGCTGAGAACAAACGGCAGTTGTATATCCCCCATGGCTTTGCACATGGTTTTGCGGTGTTGTCCGACACCTGCATCTTTCAATACAAATGCGATAACTACTACTCCAAGGAGAGCGAGGGGGGCATCTTATATAACGACCCGGCTTTGGGCATTGATTGGAAAATAGACTTGGCGCATGCGGTCGTATCGGACAAAGACCGTGGGCTTCCGTTGCTGGCCGATTGTGTAAATACTTTTCAATACTAGGGCATGATTCGCATATTGGTAACAGGCGCTAACGGACAAGTGGGCAGCGAGCTAAAGTTTCTGGCGGCACACCAGGAGATGTTTCAATGCACGTTTGTGTCGAGGGCGGAGTTGGATATTACCGATGCTGCTGCGGTGGAGCGCTATTTTGCGCAGGAGCACTTCGATTATCTTATCAACTGTGCGGCCTACACTGCAGTGGACAAGGCAGAAACGGAGCGGGACGCTGCTTTTCAAATTAATGCTACTGCACCGTCTGCGCTGGCCGATGTGGCGCATCGGCACCAGTGCCGCTACATACACATCAGCACCGATTTTGTGTTTGATGGCACGGCATCGCAGCCCATCAGCGAGGAGGCAACTACTCATCCTTTGTCGGTGTATGGAGCCAGCAAACTGGCAGGAGATGTGGCAGTACAGCAGTACAATCCGGAGGCTTTGATAATAAGAACCAGTTGGGTGTATTCGTCTTTCGGCAACAACTTTGTTAAGACTATTCTCCGCCTTTGCAAAGAGCGCGAACAATTGAATGTGATTTATGACCAGATAGGCACTCCTACCTATGCACGTGACCTGGCGGCTTGCCTTTTTTATATCATTGGCAGTGGCACCTGGGTGCCCGGCATATTTAATTACAGCAACGAGGGCGTGGCCAGCTGGTATGATTTTGCTGTGGCTATTAAAGATATTGCCGGACTACATACACAGATTTCGCCCATTGAAACAGTGCAATATCCCACACCGGCTACGCGCCCCAAGTTCAGTGTGCTGAAAAAGAAAAAGATAAAAGAGACTTATGCCATCCGCATTCCTTATTGGCGGGAAAGTCTGGAGGACTGCATCAAATTGTTGTGAGCAGAAGCAGGCGGTGGCGAGGGAAAGAATAACATGACATACCAACACATACAACTCCAAGAGATTATTGCTATTGCCCTAGAAGCAGGGGAAGCGATTATGGAAATTTATGCGCGCGATTTTGCGGTGGAGGTAAAGGGAGACCAATCGCCCCTTACCGAAGCCGATACTCGTTCCAACGAAATTATCCTGAGTCGCTTGCAGGCGCTTTATCCGTCCATTCCCTATATCAGCGAGGAAACCAAGCAAACGCCCTACACTATCCGGCAGCATTGGGCGCAATACTGGCTGATAGACCCGATTGACGGCACCAAAGAGTTTATTAAGAAGAATGGTGAGTTTACGGTGAACATTGCATTGGTAGATGCAGGTGTTCCTGTGCTGGGAGTGGTGTATGCTCCGGCTTTGAATTTGCTTTACTATGCTGCGCTGGGAGTAGGAGCGTTTTTGCGCAGCGCACAGCAGAGCGACCTTCGATTAAGCCCCAGCCCTCACTACAGCCAAAAAGAACAACTGGTGGTAGTGGGCAGTCGCTCGCATCTGAGCGATGAAACGCTGGCTTTTGTGGAGCAGCTCAAGGCAGCCGCTAAACAAGTGGAATTTGCCAATATGGGTAGCTCGCTCAAGCTGTGCCTGGTGGCCGAAGGCAAGGCCGATGTGTATCCGCGCTTTGGGCCCACCATGGAATGGGACACTGCTGCGGCTCATGCAGTGGCACTGTATGCAGGACGGCAGGTGTTACAAGCCGAAAATGGTCAGCCGCTGCGCTACAACAAAGAAAATTTACTGAATCCCTATTTTATAGTGGAATAACAACAACCGAACCCCGATTGCGGGGTTCATTAATCAACAACATGAAAAACAAAAAACACGGGTTTATACCTAGTAAGAATAAAAACAAAGAAAAAAAAGGAGCGGGGCTCAGCCAGGCACAACAAGTGCTGGCCGTGATAGAATCGCTCGGGAAGCAGGCCAGTCTTAAAACGCTGTTTCCGGTATTGCTCAAGCGCTATACACAAGAAGAAATTATACTGGCCATCAACAAGCTGGACCACGAAGGCAAAATACAGATAGGCGCACGCGGAGCCATTAAAACAACCGCGGGGGCTACCTCAGCCAAAAAGCAACCATCGGTGCGTTCGGGGTCATTGATAGGCACGGTGGACCTGGCTCCCAGCGGAGCCGGCTATGTAACGGTGGAGGGCTACGACAAAGACATCTTTGTGGCACCCCGAAACGTAAAAGGCGCTTTGCAGGGCGATACCGTTCGCCTGTTTATAAGACAGGGAAGAGGAAGGCCGGAAGGTGAAATTGTAGAAATTATCAAGCGTTCGCAGGATTCGTTTCTAGGTAAGATAGACCTGCTGGAGAAGTTCGCCTTCTTTATTGCAGATGAAAAGAAACTGAAGACGGATGTGTTTGTGCCTTTGCATGCATTGAAAGGCGCAAAGCATCACGACCGCGTGATTGTGCGCGTGCTCGACTGGAACACCGGCAACAAAAACCCGATAGGCGAGGTGCTGGAAGTGCTGCAGCCCGGTCAATCATCCGATTTGGATATGAAGTCTATTCTGATTGAGAATGGCTTTAGCATTGAGTTTCCGCGCGAAGTGTATATGGACCTGGATCTGGTGCCCGAAACCATCTCGAAAGAAGAACTGACTAACCGATTGGATTTGCGCGGTGTAACCACCTTTACCATTGACCCCGAAGATGCCCGCGACTTTGACGATGCCTTGTCGGTGAAAAAACTGGAGAACGGAAACTATGAAATAGGCGTGCACATAGCCGATGTGTCGCACTATGTAACTGAAGGTTCGCCACTGGATGTGGAAGCGGAGCGCAGAGCCACCTCGGTGTATTTGCCCGACCGCGTGTGCCCTATGTTGCCCGAAAAACTATCGAACGTCCTTTGCTCGCTTCGCCCGAACGAAGATAAGCTCACCTTCTCCACTCTGTTTGAATTTGACGCACAGTGGAAAGTAGTGAATTATAAAATCGCTAAAACGGTGATTCACAGTAACCGAAGATTTACCTACGAAGAAGCACAAACGGTGATTGAAACCGGTAAGGGCGACTATGCCGAGGAACTGTTGTTGCTGAATAAGCTTTCGAAACAGATACGCGCCAAGCGCATGCAGAACGGAGCCATTGCTTTTGAGAAAGCGGAAGTGCGCTTTAAACTGGATGAAACCGGAAAGCCATTGGGTATTGTGCTCAAAGTGCGCAAAGATGCGCACCTGCTGGTGGAAGATTTTATGCTGCTGGCCAACGAAACCGTAGCCCGCTATGGCAGTGCTTTGCATGGCACCAAAAAGCCTAAACCCTTTGTGTATCGCGTGCACGATTCGCCCGATGCCGCCAAGCTGGAACAGTTTGCCATGACGGCTACCCGCTTTGGTTACTCCATCCGCTTTGAAGAGCCGAAGCAGATTAGCGAAGCGCTCAACAATTTGCTGAAGAAAGTAGAAGGCAAGCCCGAGCAAAACGTATTGGAAACAATGGCCATTCGGTGCATGTCCAAGGCGGCTTACACCACCGAAAACATTGGCCACTACGGATTGGCCATGGAGCATTACACACACTTTACTTCGCCCATCCGCAGATATCCCGATGTATTGGTGCATCGATTATTGGCGGGGCTGCTGCACAAGTCCGATGTTATGCTGGACCGCGGTGAACTGGAAACCCGTTGCAAAAACTCGTCCCTGATGGAACGCAAAGCCATGCTGGCAGAGCGCGAAGCCACCAAGTATAAGCAGATTGAATTTTTGCAGGATAAGATAGGTGAGGAGTTTGAAGGCATTATTACCGGTGTGATTGCCCGCGGCATATTTGTGGAAATGAACGCCAACAAATGCGAAGGCATGATCAGCCTGGAGATGCTGGGTGATGAAGATTTTAAATACGATGAAAAACAGGTTCGACTCACCGGCCTTCGCTCGAAGCAAAAGTTTGAGATAGGGCAGGCGGTGAAAGTGCGTGTGCTCTCTGCCGATATTGCATTGCGTAGAATCGATTTGCAGTTGGTTTAATGTGCAATGGTGAACACAAAGTCGGAGCCACCGCTGGCGTTTTGCTCCACATGGATTTCTCCGCCAAAGTGCTCGATAATCCGCTTGCAGATGGATAAGCCAATGCCCGAGCCGGAGTATTCCTGGCGCGAGTGCAGACGCTGAAAGATTTCGAACACCTTGTGCCTAAACTGCTCGGGAATGCCAATGCCATTGTCCGACACTACAAAAACATAAGTGTCGGGCTCGTGCTGATAACGGACTGCCACCTGCGGCTGTGCGCTGGTGTTGTATTTAATACCGTTGGATATTAAGTTTTGAAAGAGCTGTATCATCAGCGTTTCATCGGCATGCACCACCGGCAGTGCATCGCAGGTGATAGTAGCGTTGCGCTCCTTGATAAGCTCCTGCAAATTGTGCTGCACTTTGTGCAGCACGGCATGGAGGTCCACGGGGCTGTAGTTGGTTTCTTTGGTGACCTTGGAGTATTCGAGCAAATCGCGGATGAGGCCATCCATGCGGTGTGCGCCATCTTTCACAAAGTTGATATACACCCGGTCGGTGTCAGTCATTTTACCTTCCAGGTTTTTTTCGAGGAGTTGAATGTAGGACGATACCATGCGCACCGGCTCGCGCAGGTCATGCGAGGCCACGTGGGCAAAGCGCTGCAGGTCTTCGTTGCTGTATTCCAGTTTTTTTACATAGCGCTCTATCTGCTCCTGCTTCTCCAGCAGTTGCTGATTCTCTTTTTCTTTCTGTTCAAACTCAAACAGCGAACGCGCTTTGGCTGCGGCAAAGTCTTTCTGATTATCAATAGAGGCTTGCAGCCTTTTGGAATAAATATCGCCATGATAAAAGGCCCGCTCATAATTGCCCAGCTGGGCATAGGCCTGCGACAGATAGTTGTGCTGAATGGTAATGTCGTAGTCGTCACCGATGCGCTCGGCCATCTGGAGCGATTGATGAAAGTTTTCTATCGCTGCGGCCACTTCGCCAAAGTTGAGCAGGGCGGTTCCTTTCTGGTGATAAAACACCAATAGGTTGACGGGCGTATTCAGTTCGGTGAGCGTAGCAAAAGCCTGGTCCATGTATTGCTGCCACATAGCCCGGTCGTTCATGGTGGCATACACCAGCGCAATGTTGGATTCATAAGCGCCCTTGCTCGATAGTTCCTGTGTTTGTTCGGTGAGTTGGAGTGCCTGCTTCATGTATTGCAGGGCCTCGGTATAGTTGGCATTGTTATAAGCGATGCGGGCCATGGCATTGTAGCAGCCGCTGATGCCTTCGGTGTCGTGCAGTTCGGTGTATAAATCAAAGGCGCGGTTGTAATACTCCAGCAGCACGGCATTCTTATTAGAATAGTTGCAGAGCAAAAAGAGATTGAAGTTAATCTGTGCCTCCAGGCGCTTTTTATACTCCTCACTTTCAGGTGCCTCGTTCAGGTGTTTGAGTGCCGATATGTAATGGTCGTTGGCCTGCACCGTGTCGTTGGTTTGGTGGTAGCAATAGCCACACACGTATTGGCACAGGTGCTTTAGCTTTACCCGGTCGGCCGGTCGCAGACTGTTATACGCAGCCCGCGCCATGGAGAGGGCAATGGCGTATTCATTGGTAAACGAAGCGCGGTAAAAAGCAATCCGGGTGTTGACGAGGGCGGTGAGGTAAGCGTCTTTGGCGGCTTTGGCCAGGTGCAGCGCTTCTTCCAGCATGGGAAGCGAGTTCTTCCGCAACTTCTGGTTCACTTGCGTGGCCTGTTGCAGTAGTTGTTGTATTTTGTCTTGTTCACTCATCCGCCTGTTGCCTCTTCGTTTTTAAATATAAATGAATTGTGCGTTGTCGCAACTATTGAACGCTTTTGCTCCGCGTGTTATTATTCTTTGCTGCTACTACTGCGCGTATCGCTGGCTACGTGTTTTATTAGCCCGCATGAACACACGCACCCAACAAGCGGCCCTGGCCGGCCTGGTTCTTTTTGTTGTTTTGATAATAGCCATCGGTCTGCATTACTACACAACTAACGCAGCACAAACGCCCAGTTTGGTAGCTGGCAACTTTAAAGAAGAAAGCCTCGAGGATATTCGCTTTGGCATCAACCTCAGCGATTTTAAAGTGCTGAACCATGTGGTGAAGCCCGGAGAAATTTTTTCGGAGATACTGGGGAAATACAATGTGGCTTACCAAACCATCCATTTTCTGGCCAAAGAGAGTGAGGATATTTTCAGCATTCGCAAAATAAAAGCCGGCAATCAATGCACCGTGCTCTGCGAGCAAACGCAAAACGGACTGGTGCCCAAGAAAATGATTTACGAAGCCAGCAAGGTAGACTTTGTGGTGTTTAACCTGGACGATTCGCTTTACATCTACCGCGGACAAAATAAAGTGCAGCGCGTGCAGCGCGAGGTGAGCGGGGTGATTAATTCTTCGCTCTACGAAACGCTGGAGCAAAACGACATCAGCCCGGCCCTGGCCGTGCGCATGGCCGAAATATTTGCCTGGAGTATTGACTTCTACAAAATACAGCAGGGCGATAAATTCAAGGTGGTGTATGACGAAGATTTCAGCGGAGACGAGAGCGTGGGCATTGGCGAAATAAAAGCGGTGCTCTTTAACAGCGGAGGCAAAGATTATTATGCCTTTTACTTTGCTAAAGACGCGGCCCACGAAGGCGACTACTACGACCAGGACGGCAACAGCATGAAGAAGCAGTTTTTGAAATCGCCTGTTAAGTTTTCGCACATCTCGTCTAAGTTCAGCATGAAGCGCTTTCACCCAGTGACCAAGCGCTGGAAAGCCCACCTGGGCACCGACTATGCCGCCCCGCACGGCACGCCCATATTGGCCACAGCCGATGGCGTGGTGGAAGAGGCACAGTTTAAATCGGCTAACGGCAACTATGTAAAAATCCGCCACAATGGCGAATACAAAACCCAATATCTGCACATGAGCAAAATAGCCAAGGGCATGAAGCGCGGCACCCGCGTAAAGCAGGGTGAGGTGATAGGCTATGTGGGCAGCACAGGCCTGGCCACCGGCCCGCATGTGTGCTACCGCTTTTGGAAAGACGGGCAGCAGGTGGACCCGCTGCGCCAGAAGTTATCGTTCAGCGACCCGCTGCCCGCACCGTATAAAAAGCAGTTTATGAGCGCTACAGCCGCAGTGCGCAGCACGCTGGAGCACATTACCTATAGCGAACACAACATAGCGGTGCAAAAGCAGAAGAAGCAGGACATGGAACTGCTGCAAGCAAAAGTATTAGCCGATATAAGGCAGGCGTTTTAGGGTGATTTGTTGTTGAACGGTTTTCAGCTTTAAGAAGTGGGGGATTAAGAAGCGCTAAACTATCTGACAACTCTATTGTTGCTGCTGGATCATTTGCATATAGGTGCGGTAGGAATTTTCTCCTACTGGTATTTCTTTTACCGGGTGAACAATTGAAGTGTTGGACTCCTCAAAGGAGTGTCCATCCTGATAAGATACATTTACTTTTACTTCCAACTCATGGTTAGATGTTCCCACATAAGTTCCGCGAACAGGCGAACAATCTCTGAAACTGCGGCCTACAGCTAACCGGATGTGTAGATCACTTACTATACAATTATTAGTTGGGTCAAAACCTACCCATCCAAGTTCAGGCAAATAAGCTTCTACCCATGCATGAGTAGCTCCTTCCCCACGGTAACCTTCACTTATCGGACACACATAGCCGCTTACGTATCTTGCAGGTATACCAGTCATTCGCAAAGTAACCAATAGAATATGAGCAAAATCCTGGCAAACACCCGCTTTTAATTTCCAAACTTCATCCAGTGTGGTATCTACTTCTGTTATTCCTTTAATGTATTTAAAGTTGGAATAGACATATTTATTCAATTCCTCTACCGCCTTTAAGGTATCGTAATCATTCAAATGTAAGCCTTTAACTATATCTTCTACTTCTTTCAATTTATCAAACTCTTCCTGCTTCAAATAATCTATCAACAGAGAATTATGGTAAGCTTTTTTTAGAGTCTCCCATTGTTCTTCAGCGCTTAAAGTAGATTTCGGCAGTTCCTGCTTTTTCGTAACTACTTCAATCTTTGATTCGATGGAAAGTTGTAAATGCGGTTGTGTGTAAGTGAATGAGCCCACCTCATTTCCGTAATAATCCCTGTAGGTTTCTATTAGTGGGTTACCGGTTATAATTAATTTTTGTTTCACCAGTTCCTGGTATTCATCGGCAATGGGAAACAGCATTATCTTGTTAGCGCTGTTTTTCACAGGACTGGGGTAGGTATACTTGGTTAAGTGTTCTAAGATGAAACGCGGCATAAAAAAGATTATGTAGGTGCAAAATATTTTTGATTCAGTAAATCAGCAATTCCGTTTAGTTGGTTCTTCACCTCACCTAGATAAACATGCAGACCTTTACTTATAATATGGTCGGTTGTGGAGTATTGAATATCACCTCTTAGCCTTCCCATTCTTCTTTCCAGTTCTTCACTCCCCTTGGTTCCCTGTTGTTGCTGCAAACGGTTAAAATAATTATTCATGTGACTTACAGAATGAGTAAGAGACCTGGGGAAATCATTATTTAGTATTAGTTGCCCTATTACGTTCTGAAACTCAAAGCCTCCGCGGTAAGTTTTTAGATATAACTCATAGCCGGAAACAGACATGAGTAAATATTTCCAGTATAAGATATCTGCTGATTCATTGTTGAAATTTCTGTCACTGAATTTAGTCTCGAGGATATCGGCAGTTTGTATACCTCGTTCCAGATATTTGCCAATGCTGATAAATGAATAGCTTAATCCACGGGCCATGGTAATGTCAGCTGTGCCGTAATACAGCAAACCTTTTTTTATCAAGTCATCCAATATGGTAATCGGGTCTTCTTTTTGTAACAACTTAAGGAGCCTCTCTTCACGAACGGCATGGTATAATTCATTAAGACATTGCCAAACTTCAATGGTTATATGGTCCTGCACGGAACGGGCATTTTCACGCGCCATGGTTACAATATTCACTACCGAATTAGGATTGTCTTTATCTAAAAGCATGTATCTGATAACAGCTTGTGAATCATCCGATATTTTAGCAGCCTCTTCATCATTCAGATAGGTAAAGATTCGCAGTACTGGAATCCATGAAAACTCCTGAATATCATCTTGCGATGACGCGTAATTTATTTTCAACATTCGTAAAATACCATCGGTCCGCTCTATATAGCGCCCCATCCAGTATAATGAATCTGCAACCCTGCTTAACATTTGTATCTATTTAAATTCAACTTTTTATCTTAAACAAACTCTATGATGCAAGTACCCAGGTATCTTTACTCCCTCCTCCCTGCGAGGAGTTAACAACCAGAGAACCTTCTTTTAGCGCTACCCTGGTTAATCCACCCGGTACAATATCTATTCCTTCCGCACTGCAAAGTGCAAATGGACGTAAATCAACACGTCTGGGAACCAATTTCCCTTTTATATAACACGGTGCAGAAGACAAACTAATAATTGGTTGGGCAATGTGTTCACGAGGATTTTTAAGCACTTCTTCTTTGTATTCTGCAATCTGTTTCTCGGTAGCAGCATGTCCCATTAGCATGCCGTAGCCTCCGCTTTCATTCGTTTTTTTAATTACCATTCTTTCGATGTTGGAGAATACATATTCTCTTTGGTCCCTATCTGTCATTAAATAAGTAGGAACGTTTTTAAGTATTGGTTCTTCGTTCAAATAATATTTTATCATTTCAGGAACCAGCGGATAGATGGCTTTATCGTCTGCCACGCCATTTCCTATGGCATTAATAATGGCTACGTTTCCTTGCCGGTATGCACTTAATAAACCGGAAACACCTAATAAACTTTTGGGGTTAAAGGCAAGCGGATCTAAAAAGTCATCGTCCACTCTACGATAGATAACATCAACTTTTTGAAGACCGGTAGTTGTTTTCATGTATACTTTATGATTATCAACTACCAAATCTTTTCCTTCTACTAACTGAATTCCCATTAAACGCGCTAAGGTGGTATGTTCAAAGTAGGCAGAATTGTGTATGCCGGGAGTGAGCATTACCACCACCGGATTAGCCTGTTGTGATGGTGAAAAAGACACCAGATTTTTATGCAACAAGTTTGGATACTCCGTTACACTTCGCACGTTATTCTTTCTTAAAAGATCCGGATACAGTCGCTTGGTAATTTCGCGGTTTTCCAGCATATAACTTACTCCGCTTGGGGTTCGCAGATTATCCTCTAATACAAAAAAAGAGCCATCACTATCTCTAATCAGGTCAATTCCTGCTATGTGAACATAGATGTCATGTGGAACCTTTAATCGGTACATTTCACGCAAATAATGAGGACAACTGTAAACTAATTCAGCGGGAATCATTCCATCTTTAATAATAAACTGATCATGATAAATATCTTTTAGAAAAAGATTCAGGGCTTTTATCCTTTGCTTTATTCCATCCTCTATAAATTTCCATTCTGTGGCTGTTATTACTCTGGGGATGATATCAAAGGGGAAAATACGCTCTATCCCTTCTCCGCTATTGTAGACGGTGAATGTTATACCTTGACTCATAAAAAGTCGATTGGCAAGTTCCTCTTTTCTACTTAACTCTTCTGTTCCTACGTATTCTAAATTTTGAATTATGCCAAGATATTGTTCGCGTATTGATTTGCCGTTGTGCATTTCATCCCAGGTGCGATCGTCAATGATGTATGATTGTAGGCTCTCCTGTAATCCCATGAGGTAATCAATGATTTATAAATAGTTATATATAAATTATAATGCAATAAATATAGAAAAGCGATGAGTAATGATGCTAAAAATGAAATATTATTTATCGTATTCAGCTAATCAAGCTAGTTATTTCAGATATTATACGTTTTTAAGGCGAGACACCCTATGCAGAGTCCTCCGAAGTCAAGCCAACAGCCGAGTGGAGACTTTGCGAAGGTGGATGGCGAATACAAAACCCAATACCTGCACATGAGCAAAATAGCCAAGGGCATGAAGCGCGGCACCCGCGTAAGGCAGGGCGAGGTGATAGGCTATGTGAGCAGCACCGGCCTGGCCACCGGCCCGCATGTGTGCTGCCGCTTTTGGAAAGACGGACAGCAGGTGGACCCGCTGCGCCAGAAACTATCGTTCAGCGACCCGCTGCCCGCACCGTATAAAAAGCAGTTTATGAGCGCTACAGCCGCAGTGCGCAGCACGCTGGAGCGCATTACCTATGCCGAGCACAACATAGCGGTGCAAAAGCAGAAGAAGCTCGACCGCGAAGCGCTGCAAGCCCGCGTATTGCAGGATTTGAAGCAGGGGTTTAACTGACCATGGGCCATTGGCAATGAACAATGAGAAATTGCAATAAACAACAACGCTTTGGTGATGGTGCGCGGCTCTGCGCTTATACCGACTGGTCCTATACTAAGGCTTTAGTTTAATTGCACTCGCCTTTGTGTTGTGCGATTGTTTAATTGGACCGTCAAAAAGAAGTCCATCAGCAGTAGGATATTTTTTCTTGAGGTCTTTTAGCATTAAGTCCACAAGTATGTCAAACTCGTGTTCAGCAACTTTAGGAGCATTCACTGTTCCTAAAAACTCATAATCTCGGATAGGTTTGCTTTTGGCATAAATGTAAACACCTTGAATTTGGTCAACCTCCGCGGTATTATTCTTAGCTTCATATGTCGCTGCTTTGAAAGCGATAAGAGTTGTCAATACAACTCCAAGTAGAATACCACTCAAAATTTTAGTCATGTCATTTGATTTAAAAGTTTGTGCTTACTCTGGTCGGTTTTCGGCATCCCCGTTTTGGTCAACACTGTCGTCACAGCATGCCCGCTAACTCAAATATACACGCAAGTTTTTCCTTGCAAACTGCATAAAACTTCCCCTATTCTCAAACAAAACAGCCCCCGCTTCGCGGGGGCTGTTTGGAGATAAGCCGGTAAAAGAGGTTACGAACAAACCCGGCTCATGGGTGCGCCCAGGGTGCTTACGCCCGCGGTGTTGCCGGCATAGAAATAAAACCAATACTCGGTTTTGGGGTTCAGGTTCATGATTTTTTTCTTGCGGCTTTTGTTCAGCTCCATGCGCAGGCTGAGGTTATTTATCAGCAGGTTTCCTTCAAAGAAAAACAGCTCCTTGGAAAGGTCCCGAACCTGAAGGTGTAAGCCTGAATCCTCCTTGTTTCACCGTTTCACCTGGAGGTTTTTGATTTTTTCCTGAAGGTTTTGGTCTGCAACCTGGAGGAAAAACGCTCTAACCCGGAGGTTTGATGAATAAACCTCTTTGTCTCTCCGTTTCACCTGAAGGTTTTTGATTTTTTCCTGAAGGTTTTGGTCTGCAACCTGGAGGAAAAACGCTCTAACCCGGAGGTTTGATGAATAAACCTCCTTGTTTCACCGTTTCACCTGAAGGTTTTTGGTTTTTTCCTGAAGGTTTTGGTCTGCAACCTGGAGGAAAAACGCTCTAACCCGGAGGTTTGATGAATAATCCTCCTTGTCTCACCGTTTCTCCCGGAGGTTTCCCCCTACGCAGAGTCACCCGAAGTCAAGCCACCAGCCGAGCGGGGACTCTGCGTTAGTATAAGGCTTCGATCTTTCCTCCGCAGCCTGTTCCCCACCATCCGTTTGGCATTCTCTTCGGGGGAGTGTATGCCAGGCCACAGGTCAACAAAGATTTTTTGAAGCAGGACTAAAGCGTGGCTGCCGGCTTTACCCTCCTTGGCCACCCGGAAATAATCCTACTTTTACGGCCTATGACCACCACCATCATTATTGCCTTTTGTTCGCTCTTGCTGCTGGCCTATCTCTTTGATTTGTCGGCCTCCAAAACCAAAATTCCGGCCGTTATCCTCTTGCTGTTGCTGGGCTGGGGGATGCAGCAGCTGGCAAGCTGGATGCAATTGCAGCTGCCTGACTTTTCGTCCATGCTTCCGGTGCTGGGCACGGTGGGTTTGGTGCTCATAGTGCTGGAAGGCTCGCTGGAACTGGAGTGGAATCCTTCGCAGGTATCCCTCATCCGAAAATCGCTGTGGGGGGCCGTAATCCCCATTTTTGCCCTGGCGGCATTACTGGCCCTGGCGTTTTGGTATGTGGGCCGGGTTGATTTCAAAGTGGCCCTGCTCAATGCCATTCCGCTCTGCGTTATCAGCAGCGCTATTGCTATCCCCAGCGTCCGCAATCTATCGTCCGGCAACAAGGCCTTTGTGATTTATGAAAGCAGCCTGTCCGATATCTTCGGAGTGTTGGTGTTCAATTTTCTGGCGCTCAACAAAACGATTGATGCCATGGCCTTTGGCACCTTTGCCGGGGAGTTGGTGTTGATTGGGGTGGTGTCGGTGCTGGCGACTGTCGGGCTGGCCTTTCTGTTGAATAGAATTGAACATCACATTAAGTATGTGCCCATCATCCTGCTGGTGGTTTTAATTTATGCGGTATCCAAAGTATACCATTTGTTCGGCCTGGTGTTCATTTTGTTTTTTGGATTGTTTATTGGCAATTTGCAGGCACTGAAACGGTTTGACTGGCTGCAAAAATTTAAACCGGACGAACTGAGCGTGGAGGTCAAAAAGTTTAAAGAACTGACCGGAGAAGCCGCCTTTTTGATTCGGGCTTTGTTTTTCCTGCTCTTCGGATTTTTGATTGATACCTCGGCTGTGTTAAATGTGGAAACCCTGGTGTGGGCTGCGAGTATTGTGGGTTTAATTCTGGTGGTCCGCATCGTTCAGCTCCGGTTATCTAATTTGCCGCTCCTGCCTTTGTTGTTTATTGCTCCGCGAGGTTTAATTACTATTCTGTTGTTTCTATCCATTGAGCCGGGTCAAACGATACCGCTGGTCAATCCATCGCTCATTATTCAGGTCATCCTGCTTACGGCCCTGCTGATGATGGGAGGGATGATGATGGCCAAAAAACCCGCTAAAGAAAATAACACTTAGTCGTGCAGTAAGGGAGGCGGCCAAACTGCACCTGCTTTTAAAATGACTCCACAAATAATCACCAGCTCCGAAAAAAAACTGATTGGCAAGCGAAGCACGATGAGCTTAGCCAACTATCGCATAGGCGAGCTGTGGCGCAGCTTTATGCCACAGGTGCCGGACATTCCTCATCGGGTATCTGCCGATTTAGTTTCCATGGCGGTGTATCCGCCACGGCATTTCAGCAGTTTTAATCCGCAAAATGAATTTGAGCGCTGGGCAGCGGTGGAGGTCTCCGAATACGGAACGGTGCCCGCTGACCTGGAAACCTTTCTGTTGCCGGGCGGATGGTATGCGGTGTTTCATTACAAGGGCGCTTCCAACGACCCGGCTATTTTTCATTACATATATAATACCTGGTTGCCCGGCTCCGCTTATACCCTGGACCATCGGCCGCATGTGGAATGGCTGGGACCCAAATACAAGAACAACGACCCCGATTCGGAAGAGGAAATCTGGATACCGATTCAGCCTTTAAAGCCATTGCCATAGATAGCTTAGTCGCTTTGGGGTCTCCCGCAGGGGAACCCGAAGCAAAGATGACATCTGCCGGAGTACCCGCTCACGCGCATGCCGGGCTTCGGTAGACCGCCTCGGTGCATAAAAGCCCCGAGGCGAAACCGGGATGGCTGCATTTATTGGCTACAAACTCTGATTTTTTTTGTATGCTCGCAGCAGCTATTTTAACACATTAATCACATTTAAAATTTTCACATGAAAAAAATTTACTACGCTATCACAGCAGGACTTCTTGCCATTTCAGGTGTTTGTTTTGCACAATCACAAACCTTTACTTTCACGGGTGCCATTCAAACCTTTACGGTACCTACTTGTGTATCCCAGGTAACAATCACAGCTTCTGGCGCATCCGGGTCCAACGGTTATGCATCCGGTTCTCCCGGTGGAACAGGAGGTAATGGTGCCGTTGTTGAAGGTACCTTCCCTGTTAATGGCGGAGATATACTACACATTTTTGTTGGTGGTCAGGGAACCCCTACCGCTGGCGGTTTTAATGGCGGAGGAATAAGCTTAGCCGATTCGAGTGCCGGTGGTGGTGGTGCGTCCGATGTGCGCTTAAACGGGATAGGTTTATCAAACAGAATTATTGTTGCCGGTGGTGGTGGTGCCGGTGGAAACGGAGGTTGCTTCGGAGCTACAGTTGCCGGTGGAAATGGTGGTCCTGGCGGTGGAAACGGTATCGCAGGAGCTAACAGCACTGCCGGTGGAGGTGGATTCCCGGGCGTAGATACGCTGGGTGGCACTTTCGGTGTAGGTTGTCCGCCTTTCCAAGGTTCTGCCGGATTGAATGGTTCCGGTGGAGTGGGTGGTGCTGGTGGACTTGGCACTATGCTTTGCACTTCCGCTCCTACATCGGGTGGTTCCGGTGGTGGAGGATTTATTGGTGGAGGTGGCGGTGGTGCCGGTGCTGCCGGTACTGTTCAATGCCAGTTTAATGACACGGGTGCTGGCGCTGGCGGAGCGGGTGGCGATTGCTACACAAGTCCTTTAATGACCGCTACTACAACGATTGTAGGGGGTGCTGCCGCTGGGAATGGTCAGGTGATCATTTCATACACAATAGATGTTATTGATACAGGAATCAATCAACTTGCCGCTAATCAATTATCTGCAGATCAAAGTGGCGCAACGTACGAATGGATCAACTGTACCACAGATTTAGCTGTTGCCGGTGAAACGAGTCAAACATTTATTGCAACACAGGATGGAAGTTATAAATGTGTAGTAACGATTGGGGCGGGATGCACGGATACAACAGCTTGTGTAAACCTGTTCTTTGCAGGCCTGAACGAGTTGTCATCTGATCTCATTTCGGTTTATCCAAACCCAACAAAGGGAATCTTCTCGGTCGAACTGAGCAATGTGGAGGCTACAAACATCCATGTATTCAACGCGCTTGGTCAGGAAGTATACACAGCGAAATGCTCCGGTAAGGTAGTTTCTGTTGACTTAAAAGATAAGGAACCTGGCGTCTACACCATTCAGGTTGAAACGAATCAGGGAATCGCTACTCAACGAGTTATAAAGCAATAAATACTTTAAGAAAATGTAAAGCCGTTTCAGCGTATGCTGAAACGGCTTTTTTGTGTTTGGATGTTCCCCCACCGGCATAATTCCTGCACACGGCCGCTGTCTGCTGCCTGCTGCGCATGTCTCCGGCACACCGTTGCATTGCAGGTTTGCCTGCTTCCTCTAATTTGGCAGCGTACACAGCGGGTGGCGCTGTAGCTGATAGACATGAAACACTTTTTGCAACAGCTTTGGCGTTTTGATTTCTATGCACCGCATCGCAGGCGCCTGGGGGCTTTGCTGCTGCTGCCCGTGCTGCTGGTGGCAGTGGTGTATCCCATTGTGGAGGTGGGGTTTGCCGTGGGCAATGCAGCTTCGCCCTTTAATTTCAAAACCTATTGGGCGGCAGTGCAGGCAGGGCACTCGTTTAGTTGGAGCTATAGCACCCTGGAGCAGTGGTTTCCGCATTTGTGGCTGGTGCTGGTGCTGCTGTGTATTGTGTTTCGCATCGGGGTGATAGTGCACAGTTATTATTTATCGCAGCAGCAACTGGGGGCCGATGGGTTTGAGTCATTGTTTTGGTCGGGCACTACTTCGTTTTTGGTGGCCGCTATCAGCAGTACTTTGTTGCTTGCCTTGTTGGCGGGCCTGGCCCGGCTGCTGGGCGTAGGGGTGGAGTGGCAGGGCAATCCGTTTCAGCTATAGCATTGCCGGGATCAAATCCGGGGTGAACGCCTGGGTGCCCACGCTGTGGGAGGTTCGTTCTTATTGGGTGGCGCTTGTGTTCACCGTTTTTCTAAAGGAGTTGCCGGGCTATGTGGTGCATTGGCTCTCGCACCGTTCGCGCTTGCTGTGGTTGGTGACGCATCGCTCGCATCACCTGTGGGAGTATCTGTATCCCACGGCCAATGCCCCCGCCTTTAGTTTCGATTTTTTGCTGAGCCTCCCTTCGGCTCTGGTAGGCGTGGTGGTGTCCAAACTCATCTACACGGAGCCGCTGGTGATGGAGATGATTTTGTGGCATTTGGCGGGCTACACCTTCGAGATTTTTAATCATTCGCTGGCGCATTACTCCTTTGCTTTCCGCAACCCCATTGTGCGCAATGCGGGCCGCCTCTTTGGCGGGCAGGGGGTGTATCATCTGGTGCATCACAGCGCCTATCCGCAAGACCAGAACGTGAACTTTGGAGGTGCGCCTTTCCTGTTTTGGGACCGCCTCTTTGGCACTTATCGCTCCTTATGCCAGCACTCCGCCTGTGGGGCTCACGCATCAGCCGCCTATTCGCCACAATCCGTTTCGCATTATCTACAACGGACTGGCACAGCTCTTTTATGAATGGAAGATGAACCCCGACTGGCGCACACGTTTTTGCATACTATTCGGTGGGGTCTATTACCAGCCACCGGTCACCAAAGATTTTTTGAAGCAGGAGGAATAAAGCCAAAAGCATCCAAAGATAGCTTCAGGATATTTTAATAAGACGATAAAGCAACATGATGAGGACCGCATGGAATGGTATTTACTCCATTTCTTATTCGTTTACAGCTTACCTATCCCTTGCTCCGTTTCATATCGCTTGCCAAAGCGGATAAACATACCAATGCCGTAGGGGCTTCCCTTTTTGGAGGCTCGTTTATAGTAATAGGATTTGTGGCCAATGCAGGTGCCGGTGCAAACGTTCCGGGGTGTCAGGTATCGTTCCCCTTCGGGGATTACACTATACAAGCGCAATCCGCTGTAAGCGCGCGCCACACTTTGCTTAAAGCGGGCATCGCTCACCAGGCCTTCGCGCAGTGCGGTGTGTATGCCATAGGCAAACATGGCGGTGGCGCTGCTTTCTATCCAGTTGTCCGGGTCGGTGTGATGCACCGGCAGTTGATACCAATGTCCGGTTTTCTCATCTTGCCATTCGGGGAGGTGTTCTACCATCTCCAGCAGATAGCTGCCCAACTCCTTTCGGTAAGCATGCTGCTGCGGAACTATATCCAGTGCATCGGATAGCGTAACCATAATCCAGCCATTGCCGCGGCCCCAGCATTCGGTGCTTTGCCGGGTGGTTTTATCGGCCCAGTGCATTTCGCTGCAAAAAGTGCAGTGCGTTTTCTGGTCGCTGTCCCAGCCATGATACCACAAGCCGGTTGCTTTGTTTTGTAGCTTTTCGCGGTGCAGGCGAAACTGCTTCATAAATTCATCGAGATATTTTTCGTCTCCGGTAGCCCGATACATATTCAGCAAAAACTCTCCAATCATAAAGATAGTATCGTCCCACAGTTCGGTGAAGAGCAGCAAATGCGACACAGCCCCGTCTGCGGTGCGCCTCGTCTTTAAATAATCGCAGTAAATCTTTTCGGCTTTGGCTTTGTATTTCTCCTCTTTGGTAACGCGATACAGAAAAGCCAGACCCAAACCAGATGCCACATCATTGGGCGTTCGCCCATTGGCCACTGTCACATTCTTATCCATGGCCTTTTTAATATATTGGAGATAGATAGGCTTGCGCTCCTCGCTTGCCGCATCGTATTGCTGCACAAAGGTGCTCAGCAGGGCGGCATGGGTCCATAGCCATTGATATTGGTGGGCGGGTAAATATTTTTCGCGGGCATATTGGTCTAAGGTGTCTGCCCAGGTTTGGGCAAAGGAGCCGGTAACCAATAATAGCAAGGCACTCAGCCCTATCAACTTTTGCTTCATGGAATAATGATTGTCATTTTCATTTCACCATATTTGTGGCATGGCGCATCGTTTTCCTCCGTACTTGTTTCTAATTGGTCTATCACTTCTTTGTTTTTCTGCTTTTGCTCAGCCATCCCTCAGTGAACCGGAGATGGTATGGGTAGAAGGGGGGAGTTTTGAGATGGGGGACGCTAAAGGATTATCGAACGAGCGGCCTGCGCATATCGTGCAGTTGCGCAGCTTTTCTATCGCTCGCTATGAAGTGACGCAACTACTGTGGATGCAGGTAATGGGGAGTAATCCTTCTTTTTTTAAAAACTGCGACAATTGTCCGGTAGAGGAAGTGACGCCTGCGCAAATCGATTCGTTCATCGCCAGGCTAAATTCATTAACCGGCAAAAAGTATCGCCTGCCCACCGAAGCAGAATGGGAATACGCGGCATTGGGCGGTAGGTAGAGTAAAGGCTATCGCTATCCGGGTAGCAATCGTTTAGGGGAAGTAGCCTGGATGAAGGACAACGCAGAAGAGCGGACACATCCGGTGGGTTTGAAGAAACCGAATGAGTTGGGTTTGTATGATATGGCCGGCAATGTGTGGGAGCTTTGCCGCGATTATTGGAATCCGGCTTATTACAAAAAGAGCCCAACGACTAATCCGTGTAATGAAACAAAGGCCATTTTCCGGGCTGCGCGCGGTGGCTCTTGGCGCAGTGGCGAGGAGCGTTGTTATTCAAAAGCCCGCAACCGAAATGTTCCCGACCACCACAAGCAAAACGGTGGCTTTAGATTAGTGTTGGAGTAAGTTGAATAATTGATTTTTCATTCTAAAATAGATGATATGATTATCGCAATTATCGGAAGTGGAAACGTAGGCAGTGCATTGGCACAGTCCTTTATAAGAGCAAAGCACACGGTATTAATCGGGGCTAAGTTTCCACTGAGTGAAAAGTCCCTCAAACTGGCAACCCTCATTGGCGAAGACCGCTTTACCAGCGTAGAAAATGCTGCCCGGCAAGCAGAGGTCATTATTCTTACCACTCCCCCCGATGCCGTGTTAAACATCCTTCCCCAATTAGGAAACGTAGCCGATAAAATAATCGTGGATGCTACCAATGCCATACGCGTAAAGCCTGCGGGATACGCTACTGCATTTGCGGCTATTAAGGACCTTGCCCAAACCGATAAAGTCGTAAAATGCTTTAACACCACCGGGTTTGAAAATATGCTGCAACCGGCTTATCCGGGTGGGGGTATAGATATGTTCTGTGCCGGAAACAATAAAGAAGCCAAGCAAGTAGTGCAGCAACTATGCACCGACATTGGTTTTGCGAATTGCTACGACTTTGGCGGAGATGATAAAGTGGAACTACTGGAGCAATTGGCGCTCAGTTGGATTAACCTGGCCATTATGCAGGGACATGGCAGAAACATCGCCTTTAAAGTAGTGCGCAGGTAAGATTAGAAATTAAACACCACTTTGGCATTCACTCTTCGGGCTGTAAGGTAGTTGGGCACTGCATAGCGCGAGCCGTATACATCGCTCACCCACAGATAAGAAACGGTATTGGTAATACCAAAAATGTTAAACACTTCCAGCGATACCCAGGCACTCTTTAACCACTGCCCTCTTTCTTTGTTCTTGGCCCAGATAGGATTCCAGATTTGTCCGCTGAAGCCAATATCTACTCTCCGGTAAGGAGGAATGCGGAGCACATCTTTATAGCGGTCGCTATCGGGCGGACCAAAAGGAAGGCCACTGCCAAAGACCATCGTCAAATGCACTTTAATGAATTTGAACTTAGGGATGTAATCCTGAAAGAACATGGCAAAGTTGACGCGCTGGTCGGTGGGGCGCGGTATAAAGCCCGGATAAATAGTGCTGGAATCTACAATGCGCTCCTGGTTACGCGGGGTGTTGGCCAGTTCGCGTCCGGTGCTATCGTAGTAAGCGGTGTATTGGTCGCCAATAATATCTTCTCCGGTGCCCATCACACTCAGGCTTATCCAGCTTTCAGCTCCTTCGGCCAGCTCTCCGTTCAGTCGCAGGTCTATGCCTGCTGCATATCCTTTGGCCTGGTTTTGCCCAAAGTAACGGATGAGCACGTTGTCAAACTCATAAGGCACTAAATCCCACAGATACTTGTAATACACTTCAGTGGTAAAACTGAATTTGCGTTTCCAGGCGGTAAATCCATAGTTGAGGCCTATGACACCGTGAAAAGATTTCTGTGCGCGCAGGTTGGTATTCACTTCGCCCCTCAGGTTGCGCATTTCGCGGTAGAAAGGTGGTTGATAATAAGTACCTGCCGAGGCGGTGAGCACAATATCGTTCTTGCCCTTGGGTTTATAGCTAAACTGTATACGGGGGGTCACCGTCACCTCGCGGTTCACATCCCAATACTGCAGACGTACCCCATAGTTCAGGCTAAAGCGGGTGGTGTCGCCAAATTTCCAGGTGTCTTGAATGAAAGCCGATATGCGATTCGATTTCAGGTTGAAGTTGGATTTCAGCACGCCCGCCATCCCAATTTCCATTTTGGAATAGGGGATAATGTTGCCGACACTATCCACGTTGGAATAGTCAGTAGCAAATTGGTAAGCGAGCGAGTGACCGGCAGAGTCGGTGCGGTCCCATTCTGAAATTCTATCGGCAATTTCTTCGCGCTTGTAATCTATGCCCCATTGTAGATTGTGTCCCTTCTTAAACCAGGTGCCCCGATGGCCGGCATAATAAATATCAGTGTTCAATGTATTGCGACCCCAGTCGTGTAGCCCGCCAATGCCCAGGCTATAGAGAATGTCGCCAAAGTTGTCTTTGCTCAAATCGCTTTCTACCTGGCTCAGGTAATACTCTCCTAAAATATCGTAGGCCTCTTTTTCGCGGTTGCGGTAATAAGAGCCCAGCAACTTCATCCGCAAATCTTTGTTGGGCGAGTAAATCAGCGATATGCTATTCATCAGCGATTCATACTTATCCGACTCTTGCCCGTCAAAGTAAACCGTCAGACGCTTTACATCGGTGAGCACGCCAAAGCTGGTTTCGCGATTGACCGGTTTAAATACATAGCTGTTGCGCGCATAGTTGCTGATAACCTCCAGTCCCCAATGCCGCCCCAGATTAAAGGCAAAGAGGGCCTGCACATCTAAAAAGTTGGGAGAGTATTGGCCTTTCTCTTCCAGCGAGCGAAGAATATATTGACTCAAACGCTGCCGAACACCAATTTGAAAATTGAAAATGCCTTTCTTGTCGCAGCCTTCGAGATTGCCACCAAAGCCGAGCAAACTGGCATAGGCCGAGCCGCCAAATTTGGTGGGTCGCTTATAGGTAACATCCAGCACGGATGCCATTTTATCGCCATAGCGCGCCTGAAAACCTCCGCTGCTGAACTTGACATTGCTCACCATGTTGGGGTTCACAAAGCTGAGCCCCTCCTGTTGTGCACCGCGCACCAGAAAAGGACGAAACACTTCAAAATCGTTTACATACACCAGGTTCTCATCAAAATTTCCTCCGCGCACACTGTAGTTGGCGCTCAGTTCATTGTTGCGCACTACCCCCAGCCCCTGAAAAGCTACCTGCGCTTCGATTCCCTCCATGGGCGAAGCCATAAATATCTGCGGGCGTACTTCCACCTGGCTTGGAGCATTATCGTTCCGCTTCTCGGTAATAAAGACCGTGCCCTTTACATTTTCCTTTTGTGATAGCACCGCATCTATGCTCAGTACTTCGCTGGGTTGCAGTTCTACTTTTCGTTTAAACGTGAGGTAGTTCAAGGAAGAGGAGAAGACCAAAGTCAGTTTTTTCTGCGAGGGGACCTTTAGTTCAAACTTACCATCGGCATCCGATACGGTGGCCAGGCTTTGTATTTCGTTGACTACTACGGTTACAAATTCAATTCCCTTGCCGGTGCTGTCTTTGACGGTGCCTCTTACTGTGGCATCATTTTGTGCCGATAATAGCGATACGGAAAACAGTAGAAAAGAAAGGAGAAAGTGCTTTGAGGTCATGGATAGCGAAAACGGCAACGACACAAGAATATTGTTTTGTGTCTAAACGGCAAGTAATTTCTCAATCATGGCTTCGGGGTCAGGTGCGCTGAACACCGCATTGCCGGCCACCAGCACATCGGCTCCGGCATTAAACAGTTCGCGGGCATTACTTAAACTGACACCACCATCCACCTCAATTTTAGCCGATGAGCCGCTGGCTGTAATCAGCGCTTTGGTTTCGGCTACTTTTTGTGTGGCATAGGGAATAAACTTCTGGCCGCCAAAACCCGGATTAACGCTCATGATTAAAACAAGGTCCAGCAATGGAATCACGTCTTTCAACACATGCACCGGAGTAGCCGGATTCAGCACCACACCGGCCTGAGCGCCCGTGGCTTTTATCCGGTGAATACACGAATCAAGATGCGTAACGGCTTCGTAATGCACCGATATTAAATCGGCTCCTGCATTTCTGAAGGCTTGTAAATATTTTTCGGGTTGCACAATCATCAAATGCACATCCATAAACTTGGTGGTGTGTTTCTTAATGGCTGCCGTAACCGGAATACCAAAAGAAATATTGGGCACAAACACGCCATCCATCACATCAATGTGAATCCATGCTGCTTTGCTGCGGTTGAGCATTTCAATATCGCGCTGCAGGTTGGCAAAGTCGGCCGAAAGAACAGATGGTGCAATAATCATACGTTGTGTTTTATGCCTGTGCTGTTTTCTTTTTGTAGGTTTCTCCGTGCTGGGTAAAGTCAAGCCCTTCCAGTTCATCCTCGGCACTTACGCGCAACGGCACAATCAGCTCGGTGACTTTATACAAAATGTAAGAACCACCAAAGCTGTAAACGCTCACAATGACTAAGGCCAGCAAATGATAAAGGAACGTGGTGGTGTGACCATAAAACAGCCCCACATCTTTCGCAAAAACACCGGTTAAAATCATTCCGCATATTCCGCCCACCCCATGGCAGGGGAACACATCGAGTGTATCATCCAGGTTCGATTTGTTTTTTGCACGCACCGCCAGATTACTTACAATGGCTGATATAAATCCGATAAACAGCGCGTGGGGTATGGTCACGTATCCGGCAGCAGGAGTAATGGCTACGAGGCCCACTACCGAACCAATGCAGGCACCCATAGCCGATACTTTTTTGCCTCTTATGGCATCAAAAAATATCCAGCTGAGCATGGCCGCAGCCGAGGCTACCATGGTGGTGGCAAAGGCGGTTACAGCAGTAGGATTGGCTCCTAAAGATGAACCCGCATTAAAGCCAAACCAGCCAAACCAGAGCATACCGGTTCCTAAAATGACGTAGGGGATATTGGCAGGCTCCTGATGTTTGTTGTCGCCAAACGATTGCCGCTGCCCAAGAATTAAAGCGCCTGCTAAAGCAGCATAACCGGCACTCATGTGCACCACTGTGCCCCCCGCAAAATCAAGTACGCCCCATTGTCTTAGAAATCCTTCAGGGTGCCAGGTCCAATGCGCAATAGGAGAGTAGATGAAAATGGAAAACAGACAAATAAAAAGCATGTAAGCGTTAAACTTTACCCGCTCGGCAAAACTGCCGGTGATGAGTGCCGGAGTGATAATGGCAAACTTCAATTGGAATAAGGCGAACAAAAGAAAAGGAATGGCAGGCGACAAATCCGGGTGCGTATTCAGGTCTACATGATTAAACATGAAAAATGTGAACGGATTACCGATGAGGCCATGAAAACTTTCCCCAAACAAAGCCCGAATCCTACGCACACAAAAGAAGCGTGATTACACCCAGCGCAATAAAGTTTTGCAGCATGGTGCTGATGATGTTTTTCTTGCTCACCATGCCTCCGTAGAAAAAGGATAAGCCGGGAGTCATCAGCAAGACCAGGCCGGATGCCGTGAGCATCCAGGCAATATCGGCATAGTTAAAAGCATTCGCTTCGTTCAGGGGAGCTTCGTGGTGGGTAAAGAAAAGTCCCAGACAGCAAATGAACGTTAAAGCAAGAAAGGGGAGTATAAATTTACTCTTCATCGGGCAGGAAATAAGTTTGGTGAGGCGAAGCCCAAAAGTATTTATTCGCTACACAGGTGCCCAAAAGTTTTTCAACGATTAGCCTCTAAAAAATCAACATAGCGCTGCACGCCTTCTTCCAGGTTGGTAAAGGCTTTTGTGTAACCGGCATCGCGCAACTTTTGCATATTGGCTTGCGTGTAGTATTGATATTTGTCGCGGATATCTAAAGGCGTGTCGATGTATTCTATCTGCGGGGGTAAGTGTAAAGCCTTAAAGATGGCCCCGGCCAGGTCGTTAAAACTACGCGCCTTCCCTGTGCCCAAATTATAAATGCCGGACACAAAGGAGGTGTCGTACTGTGTAATCTGCGCGCCAATGTGCAGGCAAACCTCCACTACATCGTTCACCGTAATGAAGTCGCGCATTTGTTCGCCATCCTTGTATTCGGCTATGTGACTTCGGAATAATTTTACCCGACCGGTCTCTTTAATCTGTCGGTAGGCATGCAGCACCACCGAGGCCATTCTCCCCTTGTGAAACTCCCATGGGCCATATACATTGAAGAATTTGAGGCCAACCCATGCCGGAGGCGACTGCTTTTCGCGGATGGCATACATGTCAAACAATTGTTTGCTCACCCCATAAGGATTCAATGGTTTGAGTTGCTCTATATCCGTCATAGTATCCGAAAAGCCGAACTCCCCTAAACCGTAAGTGGCCGCAGAGGAGGCATACAGCAGCGGAATCTGTTTGCCGGTGCATATTTCCCAAATGGCTTTTGTGTAGCTCAGATTTAGCGAGTCCAGCACTCTGAAGTTGAATTCGGTGGTGTCGGTTCGTGCGCCTAAGTGGTAGATGATTTCCACTTCCCCGCCATGTTCGGTGAGCCATTCATGAAAAACATCGCGGTGAACTTGGGCTGTAAACGTGGTCCCTTCCAGATTTTTCTGTTTGGATGGGATGCTGAAATCATCCACCAACACAAGATTCGTAAAACCTAAAGCATTTAAACTCCTTGCCAGATTGCAACCAATAAAACCTGCCGCACCGGTAACTACAATTTGTTTATCCATTACTGCACCACCAGTTTACGGGTTATGTTGCCGTATTGCAGAAAGTAAATGCCCGGCACCAGCGGGGTGGGTATTTCGGTTTGCCATGTATAGGCTTTCCCGGTGTATACCTTTTCTCCAAGGCAATTGAGCAAGGCAAGTTCAAAACTCTGATTCAAGCCATCCATGATACGGATAGCACTGCCGCTTGAAACGGGATTGGGATAAAAAGAAAACTGCCGGCTTTTTTCGGTTTCGTTTACACCTACTACAAATTTCTCTCTTATTTTAATGGAATCAATATCTACATAATAGCTGCCTCCACAGCAATGTTGAGCGCGTAGTTTCAGTTTCACTATCTGTCCGCCAAAGTTGGTGTTGGTGAATGTGATCTTCTTAAAATTGGTATTGGGGATGTGGTTGGAAGAATCTACCAGGTAAATAGTAGTATAGTTAATGCTGTCGGTTGATAACATCAGTTCCAGTTTGTCGCCATCTCTTAAATCGCGTTGTGTGGATGGAAAAATGAAATCATCTACCATCCTGTACCAGAAAATAAACTCGGTGTTCGGGGCCAGGGGGCCAATCCAGGGAGTAAGGGCTGAATCCACTCTATCGGTGCTGCCGATGGTAGCTACTAAACCTTTTTCATCGTTTAATCCATGATAAGGTTGTGCGCTCATGTCGCCACTCCAGCCGGCCGGTAAGGTGTAAGTAGTAATACCATGAAAGCCTTCGTCAAAAGGGAAAATCTGTGCCCATAACGAAGTACATGAAAAGAGGGAAAGGAGCAGGGCCGGTAGTGCTTTATACATAGATACTGATTAGTCTTTCTTAGGGTCCACCAAAATGTTTTCCGGTTCAATAGATTCCAGATTTACCTTGGACGAAACCACGCGGAAGGTGGTTCTTCTGTTCTTCTGAAATTCTTCCTCGGTGCATTTGGCTCCATTTACGCAGTTGTTGGTGGGTTTGGTTTCGCCATATCCTTTTGCCTGCAATGTTTCGTTGGATACCTTTTTGCTGATGAGATAATCGACTACGCTTTGCGCGCGTGCCTGCGATAGTTTAAGGTTGTAAGCATCGCTGCCGCGGCTATCGGTGTGGGAGCCGATTTCAATTTTAAGATCCGGATTTTCTGTGAAGAAGATGAGGATGGAATCGAGCACCAGTTGCGATTCGGGGCGCAGGGTGGCTTTGTCGTAGTCGTAATAAATATTCGGAATCACGATTTCTTTGGAAGGGAAAATCTTTTCGAGTTCCACTTGCGCATAAAGGGAAATAATAGTGGAATCCTGATTCTTTTTGCCTTTGGTGCTAAGCGTAGTCGTGCTGTTGTTGAAAAATCCGTTTTTGCTGGCAGTGAGTTTGTAATCGGTTTCGGGTTCCAGTTTGAACGTAAAATTACCGGCTGTATCCGATACGGTGGTGGCGATTACTTTTTCATCTGTTGTGCGCAGTTCTACTTTGGCTTTAGCCAGGTTTTTTAAACCCAGTAATTTGCTGTCCGGGTTCTCGGGCTGCTCATAGTTTTTCTCTACCACTTTCCCTTTTAAAACAAACAGGTTAATCCACTTTTCTTCCAGCCGGTACAAGTCATCGCCTCCTTTGCCTCCGGCACGATTGGAAGAAAAATAAGCCGACATCAGGATGGTGTCATCGGCATTGGTTGGTTTGTATTTATCAATAACGAATCCGAAATCATCGCCACCGCTATTGATGGGTGCACGCATATTGACAGGGTCTTTGTAGCCTGTTTTGGTTTTGGTTGTTTTGAAAATATCCAAGCCGCCCATGCCGGGTAAGCCGCTGGAAGCAAAGTAGAGTGTACCTTTTTCATCGAGCCAGGGCGAACGTTCGCTCTTGGGAGTGTTGATTCCTCCGCCCAGGTTTTGAGGGGTGCTCCATCCGCTGTCGGCTTTGCTGACGATGTATAAATCCGTTTCACCAAAATTGTCTTTGGGATTAGCGGCTACCAGCAAAAACTTTCCATCTCTGGATATAAACGGGTCAAAGACATTAACCGAATCGGGAAACAAATCCAGTTTGGCCGGTTCGTTCCAGTGGCCGTTGTTGAAGGCGCTGTAATAAATGCTGCAATACTGGTTGCTGTTTTCTTCGGGTTTGCAGCGCACAAAAAACATCTCTTTAAAATCGCTGGTGAAGGTAGCGGGCCCTTCGTGTGCCGCTGAATTCACAGGCGTTCCAAAGTTTTGAGGAGCCTCCGATTCGGAGTTGCTGAGCCAAATGTCGGTAAACTTTTCTCCGGTCCATCCGTCTTTCAGGTCGCCTGTGGAAGCTGCCCGTGACGAGGAAAATACAAATGCTCCATTCTTGTAAAGGCTGAGGGCATAGTCACTTTCGGGGCTATTGATATTGGTCAGATTGCGCACCTGCAGTTTAGTGAATGCCTTTTTCCACTCCACGGCATCTCTGCATTCTTTGAGTTGTTTTCTTCCTTCAAACGATGTTCCGGATAGTTTTTGATACTGGTCAAAGGTGCGGGCTGCTTCTTCATATTTCTCCTGTTGCTTTTGCATCAGCCCCAGATTGAACAGAGCTATTTCACCGGTATTGAGGTCTACAGCCAGTTTATACCATTTTTCGGCATTGGCGTAATCGGCAAATTTCCGATACGAGTCGCCCAACTGCAAGGCGGTTCTTTGTTGCGCTGATAAATCGCGGGCGTTGCTGAATTCCTTAAGCAGGAAATCAACACTCTGGTTGTAGAGCAAAAGTTCGCGGGCGGTTTTGCCGTCTTTTACTTCAAAGCGGGATGTTTTGCAGGATGCTATCAGCAACAAACCAAACAAGGGGAGCAAAAAGCCTCTGAAATTCATAGCGTCCAAAATAGAAATGTATGGGAAAGAAAGGAAGTATTATAAATCCAGATAATCGGCATCGGCTGTAACATACGTGCGCATTAAAAGTTTAATAGCGCGGTCCATTTCCAGGCCTTCGAACATCACCCGGTGAATGATTTGCAGCAGCGGAGCATTGGTACCCACATGCTCCACAATCAACTTGCCTATCTTCAGCGTGCGTACTCCTTCGGCCACTTCGCCCAATGAAGTTAGAATGTCTTCCAGTTTTTCGCCTTTGGCAATTCGAAACCCTACGGTAAAGTTTCGCGACTTGGGCGATGAGCAGGTGGCTATCAAATCTCCTATACCCGCCATACCCAGAAAGGCACGCTTATCTGCTCCCAATGCTTTGCCGATGTAAATCATTTCGGCCATGCCGCGGGTAATCAATAAGGCTTTGGCATTTTCGCCATAGCCCAGCCCGCTGATGGCACCTGCGGCAATGGCCACATAGTTTTTAAAAACTCCTGCTAACTCAATACCCAGAATGTCGCGGTTGCCATACACCTGCAGGCGGTCGCTGCGCAGGGCTGCAATGCCCTCATTGATTACTTCATCAAACCGGCTGGCGATAACCGTAGCGGCCGGCTGCTTTTCCATAATCTCCAGGGCCAGATTAGGACCCGCCAGCGAACCCACGCGCACAATGCCTGTTTCCTGCAGGATGAGCTCACTCATGGTCTTAATATCTTTCAGACGTATTTTGTCGGCTTCGGCTGTTTCTACATCAAACTCGCAATGCAGTCCCTTTACGGCATGAATCATAATGTGGTCGGGGCGCAGATAAGGCGAGAAATCAATAATCATGCTCTTGAAATGCTGCGAAGGAACCACCGGAAACAAGAGGTAACACTGCTCCGCTATCTGCTGCAGCGATTCCGCTACTTCAATGTTTTCGTGCAAATCAAACTGTCGTATCCTGCGTTCGGTTCTTATTCTTTCTGCGGTTTCTTTGTTGCGTTCATAGAGCAGCACATTCTGGTTTTCGGCCAGCAATCCTGCTATAGCCGAACCAAAACTACCCGCCCCAATAACGCCTACCGTTTTTTTTTCGTTCATCATTCTCTCGTTGGGTTATATGTATTTCTCCAGACCATATCCTTCCAGTCTGTTGTGGTAATAGTAGAGCAGTTTTAAATCTTCGGTGCCCATTTTATCTCCTGAAAGCGTGAGGGGTGAGGAGGTGTGATACATGTTGATGTTTCGCATGCCATGGTCCACTACTTTGTCGGTGTTCCAGCGCAGCTCGGGCGAGGTGAGCACTTCGCCCCGGTCATACATATCGCGCAGCTTTTCTTTCAGGCGATTGATAGAATCCACCACATCCTGATAGGGCAGCGAGATGTCTTCGACCGGAGTGCGCACCAGGGTAAATAAATCGACCCCGGCATATTTCTTTCGCAGCAATTCAAACACCGTAAAGCATACCAGATGGCTGGTGAGCACCACATTGTAGCGGTGGTAGTTATCGACTATTCGTTCGCCCAGTATTTTGGTGTATTCGGCATCGCGCTGTTCGTCATCTTTCATTACTCCATTAGTGATAAAGTAATTTTTCACATTTATCTTCTGCCCTAAGTGATTGTAGCTTTCGCCCTGTTCATCCACTTTATTGCCCAACACATCCATCACCTCGCCAAACGATACCGATAGCGAAGAAGAAGCACTGATGAATTTGTAGATAAAGCGAACCAACTTGAACGAAGTGGAGTATTCGTCATTCTCTTTTAAGAACTTCTCCTTGCCGGTTTCCTGCAGGTAATCGTTGATGAGGCCCTGGGCTTCCAGCACAAAGTGATAGTTGATAATACAGGGGACAATGTAGATGCGCGGGGCCAATTGGTCGTTGTAATTTCTAAAGTTTAGTTTCTGTGCCTCCACGGCAGTGCCCAGCAAACCCAGCTTTAATTTCTTTTCCAACTCTCCGGAGCGGGAGCGGGTGCCCCCCGGAAAGAAGATACTGTGCGCCCCCCGTTGCAGCGCCACCGTGGAATAGCATTTTATCATTTCCAGATACACCGAGTTTTTCTTTCTGCGGTCTACTTTGTAGGCCCCCAGGCGGCTCATAAAGTAGGAGAGGATGCCGATGCTGAACAGGTTGAGTCCGGCACCATACGTAAATGCCGGAAGCCCCAGTTCGTTCAGCAGCCAGCCTACCATAATAGAATCCATATTGCTGAAGTGCGTAGGCACCACCACCACGGTTCCTTTACTCGCCAGATGTCGTATCTTTTCTATATCTCCCGAGATGGGTATTTTTTCGTGCAGGGTTTTCACATTGCCCGCAAATGATTTTAACCATTTGCCCGGTGCGGCACTCAATATGCGGCCAAAGAACTGGGGCAGAATGGCCTTGGCCAGATGGAAAGCCTGCGGGTCGAACTCGCCCACAATTTCGGATACATAGCGGTGCAGTATTTCGTCCAGGATGTCTTCTTCGCTGTAGGCTGCGGCATCCTGCTCCAGGGTTTCAAGGCGGATGAATTTGCTTTTGATGCCGCTCCAGAATTGCCGCTCGTCCTTGGGGTCGGCTTTCCAGGGTTTTTGAGTGAGGCGGATGCGCTCCTGATACAGTACCCGCGCCAGTTCATCGCGCAGTTTGGCGGGGGTGTTATACTTCTCCTTTATTTTCTCTTTGGTCCGCTTTTTTACCTCGGCTATAAAGTTTTCTCTATCGGCACTCAGCCTGGATATGGGCCATTGCTTGATGTCTTCCACTATATAAGGTAGTGGGTAATCGGTGGGTTTATATAATCGTCCGCTCATGTGCTTGGGTCAGGTTCTGGTGCGTCTAAAGTATAAAAATGCCGCATCTGTGCGGGAGTGCTGCTGAGTATTTACTGGGCAGTGGACAGATTTACGGATTTACGATTTACCGATTTAGCCGGATGCGGGTTTAGGGATGCAGAGGCAAGGGAGAGTGACTCGAGGGGGGGATTTGAGAGCCCCTCCCCGTCAGAGACAGGTGGCGGGGAGGGCTACACGATTAGCGGCTGGTGTTCACCGGTTATTGCTTGATGAGCTTTCCGGTTTTCAGTGTCCCTTTAGAGTTCCTTAACTCATAAAAGTATAAGCCGTCTGCAAGTTGGGATGTGTTTAGTGTCGTGGAGTTTGAATATGTCTGTTGCAAAATTCTTTGCCCCTGCATATCGTAAAGCGTAAAGGTGAAATTCTCGTTTGTCAAGCATTGCAACATCAGTTGGTTGCTAAAAGGATTTGGATATATCGAAATGGTATTGCCATTGGTAAAAGTTTCCACAGCATTTGGAAGATTATCACAGATAGAAGGAACGGTCGGATTCAGCTCAATCTCTCCCTGAGGTATCAGCGTATGCCCGGTAAAGCCCTGATAATTACTCTCATAAAAATTACATCGAAAAACCAGATTACCCGATGCCGTGTTTCCCTGCGACACTATTCCTGTATTGGCTACCGGATTTACATAACTCCATTGCATTTGTTTATTCGAATCTATTTCAAAAAACAGACCTTTTGTTCCATTCGTCACCATGAAGGAACCATTGCTTAGCGGATATACCCCCGAAATATTGCTGCTGTAAAAATCGGAAGGGGTGCTTGCCGTATAGGTCCAGAATAAATTGGTGGGTAAGAAGGCCGTTGATACCGGCACATCATAGGTGTTGGATACATTTAACGGTGGTTCAATCATGTCAATAGAAGAATACGTGCCGGATCTGTTCAGGCCATTGTTGAACACCATTATTTTGCCCTCGTTGGGATATCCTTGCGGAATCCAGGTAGCATGATGCTGACTGAAAAAAACTTTTGTGGAAGGATTGCCTCGTTGATAGGCCTGCGGATTCCCCCAACGGTATAGAATATCACCACCTTTTCCTGCATTTCCTCCACTGTGTGCTGCTGCTTCTGCGGTAGTAGTGCTGTGGTCAATTATCCAAACTTCGCTGAAGGTGTGTGAACTGACCAAAATCTGGTCGAGCACAGGATTGTAATCAATGGAGTTCAGATGTATCCAGTCGGGCGAATTGCCTGCACCCGGGAAATAGTTGATATTGACGAGTTCAGGATGGGCAGAAACGACTCCGTAGTTCGGTTTGGTGTTGTCATAACTCTGAACCAAGTGATCCCATAGTTTCCATTCCCACACCACTATTGCGCTGTCCGTTCCAATAGGTTGCAACTCTATAATCTTTTCACTCCAAAGATGCGATTGGTTATAGGTGGAATCCTTTCCATTCAACACGGCCTCTTGCTTGCTTTTTCTGTCCCACACAATGCAAAGCACATTTCCATTCGGCAAAGGCATAATATCATGGTGCTGACAATTGTTGGTGTCTGAAACAGAATAGCTCCAGAGCAGTGCTCCATTCCAATCGAAGCGTTCAATCAACCCTCCGCTGCCGCCTTCATCAAAAACCGGATTGTCAAGTTGACCGGTTCTTAATAATGTGCCATCCTGCAATAAGAAAGATGAAAGAGCCGGTTTGTATGCGCTCGTGTTCCACTCGTGCACTTTTTCACCGCATTTATCAATCAGGTAAGTTTCTGTGGATGTCATTGGGGAAAACAACACATAGCCATTTGCGTTGCCGGTAGTGTATTGTGTTAAACCCACTGTATTTTGTGCCACTGCTGCCGACAAACAACACAGCTGTAACATTATTGCTGCCAGTATTTTGCCCGTTTTCATTTGCTCACAATCAGTTTAAAGTTCTTTGATTGCGATGCCGTTTGGATTCTTACAAGATACACACCATTCAATAGGTGTTGCCCATCCATCGTATTCACAGCCTTGCTTTGCAGTGTCCATTCATTCACCAAGGCACCTTTAGAATCGTAAATCATACATTGTAAGGTCTCTGATTCTTCCATGCCTCTGGTATCAATATTTAAACCGCCTGACGTTGGATTTGGATAAACAGAAACACTCAAAGGACTAACCACTTCTGATACCGAAGTAGTAGAACCGTAGTAAGGCGTTACGGGTTCGCTGATCACCACAAAACCTGAATTAGGACCTGTGTTGCCGTCAGTTGGAATTACCTCCCCGTAATAAGCAGTCCCTAAAACATACGGAAAAACCGGTTTTATACTCGTGTCGTAATGATCGGTTACCCAATCTATGGTGGTGAAATAGGCATAAGTGCCATTGGGGTAATCTTTGGTAATGCAAAACCTGCCGTTGTGTTCATCTAAATCTCCCAGCCCCGGCACGTATTCATAATCTTCCATGTAGGCACCCAGCGGAGCAGCCACCGGGCTGTTATCCAATGGGTCTAAACTGGTAGTATTCGTATCAATGGGTGGTCCATACTGCCAGGGTTGCAATACAGTTCCGTCCGGCAATGAAGTTCGGTTTGTAATGTTCCGCAAACGATAACTGCTTTTCAATCTTTTGATTGCTGAGGTGGTATCTAAAGGGTTGGAATATCCATAACCACCATAAATTGGATAACTATCAAAAGCATACCCTATTAAAGGTGAAGCCTGCGTGCTGTCCGTAACATCATAAAGGCAGGCAGGGCTTACATGCGTGTGATATTCGCCTGAACCATTCGGGTGGCCAATACACGAATCGAATGTTTCAGCTATTAAGTGCTCCCAAAACCAGGCGTTCTGAAACCAAACGGAAGAATCCTGATAACTCTTGGCATCTTTGGGATTGTAAATAGAGCATCCGTTTTTCCATAACCCGATGTGTCCGTATCCGGTTTTGGTTTCGGGACCCACATTAGGAGTGGGATTTAACCGAAAACGAAATTGATAATTCATGGGCACAGCAAGCCAGGGGTTGTTTGGCCAATCATACGCTATCGGAATCCAGGAAGGAATGTCTTCTGTTTTTACATAAACATAGGTAGACGAATAGTTCACTTGCTGAACGTTTGTAACCGCATCGGCAAAACCGGTATCGGTGGTGTTAATCCACCAGCACGTTACCACCGGTGGTAATTGTGCAAATGAAACCGCAACAAGCATTAAGTGTAAAATGGATAGGAAAGTTTTTTTCATGTAGCTGAATTATTTTTTGAAGTAGACCTTCTGTTTTAATAATGGTTTAATGTTTCAGAAAAAAAATTGCGAGAAACTTGCCGCTAACGTTTTACGGATTTGCGATTTACCGATTTAGCCGGATTCGGGTTTAGGGATGCAGAGGACTCTTTGATTGACTCGAGGGGGGGTGTTATTGACCGGTTTTCTCTTGTCATTGCTTGATGAGCTTTCCGGTTTTCAGTGTTTCTTTGTTGCTCCTTAACTCATAAAAGTAAATACCATCTGCAAGCTGCTCTGTGTTTATTGTCGTGGAGTTTGTAGATGTCTGATGTAAAACCAACTGACCTGTTGTGTTGTAAATATTTATCTCTTCAATAGGAACTGTTGAAGTAATGTTAACGAAAGAAGTGACAGGGGTAGGGAAAAGTTCGAATTGTGGATTTTCAATTTCGTATTTTGAGATAGTGGAGACTACAGGGCAAGTAGTAGAGTCATTTGGATAGAGAATTTGTAAAACCCAAAAGTTGAAAATAAAGAACCATAAGGAAAATGTTATGTGCCCTCCGGTATTGAAAGAGATTTTTTTTTTACTTTAACTAAACCCTGTCTCCCTCCAACTCCCTCAATGTACTCTGGCCATCTTGTTCTTAACTGACCGCCTACTAATACTTGGCTTATACAATTAGGTGCAGGGCACAAGTAGTTAAAGTCGTACTCTAAAAATGCCGTATCAGAAAGTTCATGATAGAAAAGCGCTTTCTTGTTAATTGTATCATTTCGATAATATCCAATCAAAGAATCAGATGATTAATTCTGTAAGGAAGTTATAGCTGCGATAAATCATTTCTACATAAGATTATCATGAAAATGCAATTTTGTTCCCGAGCCAATTTGTTCTTAAATCCCTAACGTATTTTGGGGTTGCGGAGGAAAATGACATAAATATTTGTTGACCACAGCGCACACTTTTCAGGAAGGGGTGTATAATGTATCAGTGTCCTCCATTAAAAATGGGTGTACCCAACTTTTATTTTGAATAGTATATGGAAAGCTTTTTTGTTGTATAATCAAAAATAAATCCATCCACTGGGTTACCGTAACTTTGATGCTTGCGGGCAATTCCTAACCCTTCAACAACCCTGTTTTCCTCATAAACAGATTCAAGTCCTCCTGAACAAATACTCACATTAACTCGTCTACCGTTGTATTGAGATGTGCTGTCCATACTATAAGTGGTGTCTAGACAATACAACTGGTTCACATAATAAATCTCGTAATCTTGCAAACCTGTAATTGCAACTGTATCGTAGGAGATGACTTAAAAACCATCGATTATTTTTTTTGCGATGAAGAGTGTGTTAGAGTCTACGGAAAAGTAGGTGCCAACTATTACATGCCGTTCAAAACTTTCAGAATATTGATAGCCTGGAGTGCCAATAAAATACGAATTACTGTGTTTATAATCAAAAGTATCACCAACACTAAAGCTATAAACCTGTGCTCTCGTTAATGTATCATTAGCCAATCCGAATACATTAGAAACTACAAAGAGAAAAAGCAGAAAAGTTTTCATGATCAACAAATTTAGCTTTATGCGGTTACTGTCGCGGTGCGTTAAACTTGCCGCTAACCCAAATATACCCTACCTATTTTAACCTAAAGATTCTATTCCACATAACCAAACAGCCCGGCTCCCCGACTGGGTTAAGATAAGCCGGCAAAAGGTTTACGGACAAATACGGCTCCTGGGTGCGCTGAGGGCACTAACGCTAGCGCTGTTGCCGGCATACATATAAAACCAGTATTCTTCTTTGGGTTGCAGATTGCTGATGGTCTTTTTGCGGCCTTTGTTTACCTCCAGGCGCAGGCTGGCGTTTTCAATAATCATATTGCCTTCAAAGAAGACAATGCCGCTGTTGCCGTCCAGTTTGGTTTTTGATACCAGGCAACCATAAAACACGGCATCGGGCACGGCACCGGCCACCACCACCAGCGAGCCGGTGGGGCCTTGGGTAACACTTTAATCACCGGAGGAGCAGGCACCACGGCCTTGCTGTCGCTTACTTTGGTGGGGTAAAGCCCGCCAGGTAAATGGTGGCTTCGGTGAGGGCCCGGCAGCGCGTCTACATAGTCAATGGTTGGTCCAGGCTGCCCATCAGGTTGTTTTGGCAACGAGGTAAGCGCCTTTCTGGTTCTTGCCTCCGTTTTTGTAATCCTCGTAGGCGTTGTGATAGCTGGTGAGCAGCCCCTCAAACACCGGCTGGGTAACCGGAGGCGCGGCAAAGGTGTCGGGGTTGCCGTAAATGCCATCGGCCACAGCATGGGCCATTTGGTTGAGGTCGGTGCCGCAAGCCGGTGATAGGTTAAGCGGCATTTCGGTTTGAACTAATCATAATAACTGGGTTTTAGGATGATTAAACAGGTTGAAAGCTTACTTTTTTGTTCTGCAAGCTTGTTTTTCTCCTTTGCAAGCTTGCAAATCTGTTTTGCAAGTATACATTTTTCTTGTGCAAGCTTGCTAAACTGTTCTGCAAGCTTGCATAACCATTGCGCAAGCTTGCAAAACTGTCCTGCAAGGTTGCATAACCATTGTGCAAGCTTGCTAAGCCGTCTTGCAAGCTTGCTTAACTATTGTGCACGCTTGCAAAACTGTTCTGCAAGGTTGCATAACCTATGTGCAAGCTTGCAAAACTATCCTGCAAGGTTGCTTAACCATTTTGCAAGCTTGCTAAGCTGTTCTGCAAGGATGTATTGCCGTATTGGCAGGTTTCTCACCCGCCTAAGATCTTGCGGTAGGGGACACCTATCGGTAAGACAATGACAAAAGCACTATTGTTTATTGTTCATTGCTAATAGATAGTTGTCAGGCGGCTTTAGCCGCCCATCAACAGATAATCTTCCGCTTATTCTGCCCCCGCCTTCGGCTTTAGCCAAAGGAAACAGCCGCAAGGGTTTCCGCTGGGCTTGGGGTGCCTCTGCCGGGGCGAAAGACTGTTCTTCGTAACCGATTGACCGGGTATAATTTTAACTTTGACCATTTCGTGTAGAACAAAAGCTGACAGGAACATGATTACAGTAATAATACCGACCCTTAATGAAGAAGAGAATATTGCCAGTGTAGTGAACTTTGCAAAAAGCCAGCCGCATGTAACGGAGGTTATAGTGGTAGACGACAAATCGCTTGACAAAACAGTTTCAATTGCACAGGAAAACGGTGCAAAAGTTATTACCAGCACAAAATTGGGCAAAGGTGCATCCATGAAAGATGGTATTTTATGTGCAACCAATGACATTATCGCATTTCTGGATGGCGACATTGACCCCTATCCGCACTACACTATTAAACTGTTAACCGACCCCATCTTACAAGGTGAAGTTGATTTTGTAAAATCTTCATTCAATCGCAATGCAGGAAGGGTAACAGAACTTGTGGCAAACCCCTGCTTAGTATTTTCTTCCCTGACTTACTTCGGTTTAGCCAACCCTTAAGCGGCATGATAGCGGAAAAAATCTCTTTTTCTGCAATTAGATTTCAGGGGATGATTACGGGGTAGACATAGGCATACTGATAGATATGCACCTGATGAATGCACGCATGCGGGAAATAGAAATAGGGTATCTGGAAAACAAAAGAAACCCTGGCAGGCGCTGGGTAAAATGAGTAAGGAAGTTGCACAGACAATCATATTGAAAGCCGCTTCTTCAAAAAATCCACACTACAATTTTGAAGAACTTGGTGTATTGAACGAAATCCGTTCGCAAATGGAATTTGCTTTGGACAACCAACTTAGCACACTCAACAAGTTAGTTGTGTTTGATATGGACAACACACTCTTAAAAGGTCGCTTCATTGACACCTGTGCTAATCAGTTTGATTTTAAAAAGGAATTGATGAACATTCGTTCATCCGAAACGGATGTAATCATTCTTACCAAACGAATAGCCACTTTGCTAAAAGGCAAAGCAATAAGCGAACTCATTGCAATTGCTGACAGCATTCCGATTATTGAAGGCACAAAGGAAATAATTGCAGAACTCAAGAAGCGAGGCTACATTGTTGGAATAATTTCTGACAGTTACGATTGCATTACTAACCATGTAAAAAATAAGTTGGGAATGGATTTTTCGCTTTCGAACGAACTTGAATTCTCAAAGAGTATCTGCACCGGTGAAGTAAAAATTCCATCCTTTCTTTTCAGCCATCCGGACAGTTTATGCAAGCATACTCTTTGCAAAACAAATGCTATGCTTAATGTCTTGAACAAATATCAAATCAAACGAGAAAATACCATTACCATTGGCGATAGCATGAACGACCTTTGTATGATTAAAGAGGCTGGGCTTGGTATAGCATTTTGCTCTAAAGACGAACTGCTAAATCATCATGCAGACATCATTCTTAGTGAACATAGTTTTTCTGAAATCTTAAACATCGCTAAATAAATCATGAAAATTATAGAACAAGTCCAAAACATGATTTATGTATTCAAACTCAACAGCGAAAAAGAGGATTATCAAACGGTCATTGAAAACATTGACAAAGGGGTAGTTTTCAGGGGTACAAACCTTTGGATTTTAGTTTTAGCCATCTTCATTGCATCGCTTGGTTTAAATGTAAACTCCACTGCGGTCATCATCGGAGCCATGCTAGTTTCACCATTGATGGGACCTATTATGGGGCTTTGGTTTGGGGAATGGCAATAAACGATTTGGTTTTGCTTGCAAATCACTTTTCAATTATTTGTTTGCAGCAAGTTAGGTTTAATTACATCAACCATTTATTTTCTTATATCCCCTATTAATGAAGCACATTCAGAAATTCTAGCAAGAACCTCACCCAATATTTATGATGTGCTTATTGCACCATTTGGCGGGCTTGCAGGAATTTTGGCAACTTCAAGCAGACAAAAAGGAAATGTAATTCCCGGAGTAGCCATTGCAACTGCATTAATGCCACCACTTTGCACAGCGGGTTATGGACTGGCAACACATCAGCTTCCATTTTTCTTCGGTGCCTTTTATTTATTTCTCATCAACACGGTTTTTATTGCGCTGGCAACACTCGTCACTACCAGATTTTTAAAATTCCCGTTCAAACAGTTACCGCAGGCAAAAGATGAGTTAAAGGCAAAGCGAATAGTTTGGGGCGTAGTTATTATCACCTTACTGCCAAGTTTATATTTCGGTTATGACATCGTTCAGCAAAATAAATTTCTGAATAATGCCAATAGGTTTATTGATAACGAAGCAATATTTCCGAATGATTATTTGCTCAAAAAGAATATTGACGCTAAAAAGAAAACCATCACCCTCACTTACGGTGGACGGCTTATTAAGGATGAAGAATTGCAATACTTAAAAGCAGATTACCGATATACGGTATTGACACAGGTTGTGTTAAAATCCGTCAGGGCTTTGCTTATCTCAAGGATGAAAAACAAAGTGAGCCATCCAGCCAACTCACGCTGGCACTCACCGAAAAAGAAACTCAAATTCAATTTCTTCAAAAGCAATTAGACAGTTTGAACTCACAAAATAGTTTGAGCAAGCAAATATTTTACGAACTCAAAATCCAATATCCTTCCATTCAATCTTTTGTTTTACAACGAGCAGTAAAAAACACCGAGGGAAACGAAACTCGCCTTTGGATTTGCAACATAAAATCAAAAACCAAAATTGAAGAGAAAGAAAAAAAGAGAATTGAAGAATGGCTAAAAGTCAGAATAAAAGCAATTGAGCTAATAATTAACTTTGAAGGGTAGATATAAATTCAAAATATAACGGCAAAGGCAAAAATCAACCGGTTGACATAATGTTTAATGAACTAAGTTTTTCCGAACTGTTAGCCCTTGCCAAATAGCGTATGACCACAACCATCATCATTACAATTTGTGCGCTTCTGCTTTTAGCTTATGTATTTGACATCAGTTCGGCACTTACAAAAATCCCTTCGGTAATTCTTTTGCTGGTGTTGGGTTGGATTGTAAAACAAACGGTGGATTTGTTCAGCCTGCATATTCCCGACCTTAATCCTCTGTTACCAATACTCGGAACGATTGGTTTAATCTTAATCGTGCTGGAAGGTTCCTGGGCTTGAACTCAATAAATCTAAACTACCGGTTATAAAAAAATCTTTTTTCGGAGCCTTGCTGCCCATGTTTGCGCTGGCATTTCTGCTGGCCTATGCATTCAGCTATTTCGGCCACTTTGGTTTTAAAGATAGTTTGACCAATGCCATTCCCTTTTGTATTATCAGCAGTGCCATTGCCATACCCAGTGTCAGAAACCTGCTGCCGCACGATAAAGAGTTTGTTATTTACGAAAGCAGCCTATCGGACATTTTAGGGGTGCTGATATTCAATTTTCTGGCTTTAAATGCCAGCATAGAGTTACAATCGTTTGGTCATTTTGCTTTACAGCTTCTAATTATTCTAGTCGTTTCTTTCCTGGCTACTATGGCGCTTTCGTTGCTGCTAAGCATAATTGAACATCACATCAAATTTATTCCCATAGTGCTGTTGGTGATTTTAATTTATGCCGTATCAAAAATCTATCACCTGCCGGGCTTGGTCTTTATCCTCATTTTTGGTTTGTTCATTGGCAACCTGGAAGAGCTGAAAAAATATAAATGGATTGAAAAATTAAAACCGGATGAACTGAGTGTAGAGGTAAACAAATTCAGAGAGCTGGTTGTGGAAGGCGCATTTCTGGTAAGGGCCTTATTTTTCCTTTGTTTGGCTACCTGATAGAAACCGCTGAAGTATTAAACCGGAAACCTTACTATGGGCATTGGGCATTGTGTTTTTTCATCTTCGTGTTTCGGGCCATTCAGCTTAAACTGTCTAAACTTCCTCTGCAACCTTTATTGTTTGTAGCACCAGAGGACTTATTACCATTTTACTTTTTCTTTCCATTGAGCCCGTAAACACTATTTCAATGGTCAACAAATCGCTCATTATTCAAGTAATGATTTTAACTGCCGTGCTCATGATGTTGGGTGTAATGAGCTACAAGCCATCAACAGGTAAGCACTAACACGGTGAGGTGTATCAGCTGAGTAAAAACCATAACTAATAATACAGTAGGCCGAACCTGTTTAAATAGCTCTTCCATTTGCAGGATGTGCCGGTAGTTAGGCATCAGGTCATTTTATACAACAATGCAATATTCAACACATAGATAAGGAAGATAAGCAGGGCATCCCATGCCAGCAGGTATCTCTTTTCTGTAGTGCGGTAGGTAAAGCCCTATAATGGCCACTGCCGACATGAGTATGACCGAAAAAACGGAAACCAAGTGGGCGTCCGAAGCATCTTTCAGCAGGTGCCCTTTGGTATAAAACAAATCATCAATAAACAGGATGAATACATTAAAAATGTTGCTGCCCAATAGATTGCCAACCGATAAATCGATAAAGCCCATGCGCACAGCTGCCATGGAAACTGCAATTTCAGGCAGCGAGGTGGATGCTGCCAGAAACAAGGTTCCTACAAATGATTTTCCTAAACCTGTTTGTTCGGCAATTTTCTCGGCAAAGTGGGGCAGGAATAAAGCAGCAGCAATAATGATGCAGGCATAAAAGCGCATACCAGGCGGCCACTGTTTTTAAAGTCATTTCAGGGGTATGGTTGTTATCTTCTGCCTGCTCTTCATGCTTTGTTTTTTGGCTGTATTGATAAATGACGCACTGCAATCAGGTAAATAACCATAAAAGATATGCTGGTGAGGCCTAAGCCCGGAGTTATGAGGATATCATTCGGCAAATAGAGTCCCACGCCCGCCATGGTTACCAATATAAGCCCCAGCGAAGCTGCCAGCACATGGCTTTGTGAAGCGCTTCCAAGCAGTGGTTTGGCTTTTGGTACAAATGCATCCATCAATGCCAGTATACCCAGGTTAAAGGCACAACTCCCAAATATCACCTACCGCAAGGTCAGCCGAACCAACCAGGGCAGAAGAACTGATACCCACCATTAACTCGGGCAGCGAAGTAACACTGGCCATCAGAATGAGACCTATCCATGCTTTTCCCAAACCGGTAAGTTCCGCAATTAAATCACCGTAATGAGCCAGTTTTTTACCCGCCAGAAAAATAACCACAGCACAAAACAAAAAGCCGAAAAAGTTCAACATGATTTAGTTTGTTTAAATGGCAGCTAAATTATCAAATACAGATTTTGCAGCCGTATTCAGGCATTTATGGATTGGTACAACATTAAAACCATAAACGACATCAAAAGAAAACGGGGACTAAGAAAATCAGTCCCCGTGTCAATTAGTTACCAATACAAAATGCAAACAAGGATATGAAAGATTTTCTCTTCCACGATGACAGGTGACCTCACCCGCCACGGTATCCTCAAAAAAATCCTTTTATCCTGCCCCCGCCTTTGGCTTTAGCCCAAGGAAATAGCCGCAAGTGTTTCCATAAACACAAAAGCCTGTCGAAGACAGGCTTTTGTAAGTAGTAATTATGAGAGAGGCTTATCGCAGCAGGGTAACGGCCCCTTTCTTAAACACCTCTTCGCCATTGGTCAATTTGCCGGTGAAGGTGTAGGTGTATATCCCTATGTCGCATTTCTTGTTGCCGAAATTGCCGTTCCAGTCGTATCCCTGATTGTTGGATTCAAACACCTGCTGTCCCCAGCGGTTATAAATCTGCAGATTGTAATCGGCAAAGAAGAGGCCATCGGGCTTAATAAAGATTTTGAAGAAGTCGTTCACTCCGTCACCATCGGGGCTAAAGCCCGTAGGGGCCAGCACCTGCACCGCGGTGTCGCTGTTCAGGTTCTGCTCCACAAAGTAAGCGGTCACCGAATCGGGCATCTGCACATTAATAAACACAATGGGCTGGTTCGGGTTGGGCAGCGGGTTGTGGTAAATAAACTCGTAGCGGTCAAAAACATAGGTTTTGGGTCCGCTGCTGGCGTTTACGGTATTGCCAATGGCCTCAAAATCTACATTGGTGCCTTCGGGAAAACGGTAAACAACCGGATAGAAATTGGAAGGTGCCTGACCTGCCACCGACACATCACCCGCAAAGATATTGGGCTGCACATTTACCCAAATGGCATGGGTATCGGGTGGGGCGATGGTGTAAAAGGCCGTTAGGGTGTCGGGCTGATTCATCACAAAATTGACAGCTGTGGCAGTGTTGTTGGGGTTGAGCGTGCCAAAGCTCAGGGTCCAGTTCTGGAACAGGAATCCGCTGTTGGGCACCTGCGAAGCGTTGACGGTGGTGCCTTCCACCACCGATACCACGGTAGGGAATGTAGTGTAGCTGCTGCCATTTACCGTCATGGAGCCGTTGCCGGTGTTCACCATGTTCAGCACCAGATTAAAGGTATCGGGCAGGTCGATGAAAGTGGCCAGCAGGGTATCGTCCTGGGTGATGTTGAAGTTGACATTCGTGCTGGTGTTGTTCGGGTTCAGCGAATGGTTGAGCAGGGTCCAGTTCACAAAGCCAAAACCCGGAACAGGAATGGCCGATGCATTAATCAGCGTTCCATCCACAAACGAAAGCGTGGTGGGGTAGGTGCTCAGCGTGTTGCCGTTGATGCTTACGTTTCCGCTGCCGCCCGGGGTCACCAGCACCGTTAAATCAAAGGTGTCGGGGTTCACCGTGAAGTTGGCTATTAGGGTATCGTTCTGGGTGATGTTGAACGAGGCATTTACGGACGTGTTGTTCGGCACCAGAGAATGATGCAGCAGGGTATAGTTGCTGAACGTAAATCCGATGTTGTTGAGAGCAGTCAGGTTGACGGGCGTGCCATCCACAAACGAAAAAGTAGTGGGATAGTTAGCCGGAATAATTCCGTTCACGGATACATCACCGGCCCCCAGCGGGTTGATGAGCACGGTCAGGCTAAAGGTGTCCGGATTGGGGATGATGGCAAAGTTGGCAATCAGAGTATCATCCTGCGTAATGGTAAAGCTGGCCTGCTGGGCTGTGTTGTTTGGCAACAGGGCATGGTTCAGCAGCGTCCAGTTGCTGAAGGTAAACCCACCGTTTTGGATAGCATCTATATTAATGAGTGTTCCGCCTGCAAAAGAAAGCGTGGTGGGATATGCCGATAACAAAGTTCCGTTCACATTCACATTCCCTCCACCCGGTGGCGTCACCAGCACGGTGAGGTCAAAAGTGTCGGCCACGGCAATAAAGTTGACCACCAGCGTATCGTCCTGCGTGATGGTGAAACTGGCATTGGCGCTGGTATTGTTAGGGGTAAGCGAGTGATGCAGCAGAAGGTAATTGCTGAAGCTGAAACCTCCGTTGGCGGTGGCAGCCAGGTTGAGCAGGGTGCCATCTACATATTGCAATATCACAGGATAGGCCGGTGGTGTGGTGCCGTTGATGCTCACATTGCCCGAAGCCGGTGGATTAACCACCACCGTCAGGTTAAAGGTATCGGGTGGAATGAGTGAGAAAAACGCAGTAAGGGTATCATTCTGCGTAATGGTAAAGCTGGCGTTCGCAGTGGTGCTGTTCGGGCTTAAGGTATGATTGGGCAGGGTGTAATTAATGAAATTGTATCCGGCCAATGGTGTAGCCGCCAGGTTGATGACCGTTCCATCCACAAACTGAAGGGTGGCAGGGTAGGAGGGTGGCGTGCTGCCGTTGACGCTCACATTGCCGCTGGCTCCGGGGTTCACCAATACGGTTAAACTAAATGTGTCGGGCGCATCGAATATGGCATACAAGGTATCATCCTGCGTAATGGTAAAGGATGCCGATGGCGCGTTATTATTTGGCGTAATGCTGTGGTTCGCTAACTGCCAGTTGCTGAAGGTATATCCGGCAGTGGGGGTGGCTACCAGATTCAATAGGGTATTGTCCGGGATGGGAATAGTGATGGGTGCCGGCACAGGAATACTGTTAATACTCACGGTTCCCCAGCCCGGCTGTTGAATAATAACGGTGAGATAATTCGTATCAATTACCTGCGCACATGCATCGTATATGACAGTTAACGTATCATTCTGGCGAAAGCAGAAACTTCCCGATTCCAGGGTATCTACCGGATAAACAAGCGAGTTGTTCAGCTCCCACTTGTAGAAAGTGCATCCCGGTATAGGGGTCGCATTTACCGCTACCGATGTGCCCATCGGTATGTTCAACACCTGCCCGTTGGTAACGGGAGTTCCGTTTATGGTGGTTACGCCCGGATTATTGCCCACAATATTGACCGTCAGTTGTCCGTTCACCGGGGTAGATTGTGTGAAGACCGCCACAATGGAATCTCCGGAATTACCCAGGTCCAGCCAGATGCTGTCGGCATTTACGTTGGGGCTGGGGGTGTGGCTCACCAGTTGCCAATGGCTGAATACCCAACCACCGGCCGGGTTAGCCTCTAAGGTAATATTGATGCCTCCGTAATAGTTTCCGCTCCAGGGATATTGGTCGGGGGTGGTGGTGTTTAGCTTCACGGTGCCGGCACAACTGGGCGATACGTTCACGGTTACGGGATATGGCCCTGTAACACTATAGCAAGGACCAAGACCGGCAATTACGTTGTTACATCTGCCGGAGATCTGGTTTCGGGTATAAGGAACGGTCGTGTTGTTCCATTGGTTAAACGTGCTGCCCCAACGGGTGGCATGCCGGGGTATTTCGGGGGCCAGTCGCGCAATCATGGTATCAAAATGCGTGAGCATAGTGGGGCAGTAAAAGGCCGTGTTAATCAGGTCGGCATATCGGTTGATATATAACTGCTCAAACTGCGGATTCTGCATCAGGCGATTGAAGATTCTGATGTGTCCTTCCTGCGGGTTGTTGGTATTGGCATATTGCGAAAGCGATTGCACACCACAGGGCGATGCCGTGTTATTGGTGCTGGGCAAGCCCGTATAGTTGGACCCGAGATTAAAGGTGTTGTCCTGGTCCCACAGTTTATACCTCCAGCGCACTTCCTCACCGGGTTTGCGGCCACGCCACCAGGCCGTGTTCCAGTTTATCCAGTCGCTGTTTACGGTGTAGGTATTCAGCATGATATAGTCAATCAAACTCAGTGGGTCCAGTTTAGAGATTGCGTAGTTGTAGTTGGCGTTATTCGCCATGCTATTGTTGATGATATAATTGAACAGGTTGTTCCAGGCCGTATCGCTACCGGCTACAATCTGCAAGCCTCCCCAATATTCGAGCATGTCCACCCACTTCTCACCATTGTTGTAGTAATACTCGGTGTAGTCCACGTCTATACGTTCGCGGCTTTCATAGATACCCCAGTATTGGCCGTTTACATAGGTGATGGCATTTTTCATTCTGCGCACATCCACATTCAGGTCAAATTTTTCGCAAAGCGTTTGCACATACGCATCGCGGTTGTGTGTTACACGACCCGCATTGTCACCATCCGGAAAGTTATCGGAGCCGGCTGCTTTAATGATGACCACATCAAAATCAGTTCTTGGACTGGTAGGGAAAAGCTTGGCATCAATCTTATTGGCATATCCGTAGTCATCGCGCACATAAAAGCGAAAACCCTTTTGCGGAAAGGCCCATGAATCGTTTCCGTGGCGCTTTACATCTCCTTCCATTTGAAACATGCGCTGACCATCAGTGCCAAAATATTCGGCACTCACCATGGTTTCGTTTCCATTGCCAAAGAAGGTATTCATACTATTGGAAACAATGGACCACACGTTGTAATTGGTAGCCGGTTCGTTGATGAAAAACGAGTTGGTTACCGTAAAGCTGCCCGCAAAAGTATTGGCGTTGTCAAACGCTCTGGCACGAATAACGCGCGTGGCCGGCATGGAAATGGGACCGGTATAAAGGAAGTTGGTAGCACTGGCGGTGTTGGTGGGTATAGCTCCATTGGTGGTGTAGTAAATAGAGGTGTTGGCTTGTGAGCAGCTGAGTGTTAATGTTTGTGTGCCGGTATAAAAACCTGCGTTTAAGCTGAACTGAACCTGCGGAACATATTCCGGTTTTCCTCCGCTGTTGGTAGCGTTGGGAGTAGGGGTTTCAAAGACGCTCCAGGTAGCTGCTCCATCGGTGGTTCTGCCTCTGGAGTGGTTTCTTCTTACTTTTTTGAGCGATAGTGAATCAATGAAGGAACCTCCGGCATTGGTGAGGCAGATTTCTTCATTGCCGCTGCTTTGGGTTAGCTTGAAATTGGTGTGCAATTGCCCGCTGAAAAGTCCATCGCGACTGCTGCAATAAAACATTCTTCTTGCACCGGCATTGATAGTGGTGCCGGCCGGTATGGTCCACTTCAATGGTTGGCCCTTCTGGTCGCTCAGGTGCCATCCGCCAATATTTACGCTGGCGGCTCCTGCATTGTAGAGCTCTACCCAATCTTCGTATCCTCCGGTAGCATCTGCGTGTTGGCTCTTATTGCCGCAGCTGTATTCATTGATTACGATTTGTGCAAAGGATGGTAATGTAGAAGCGAGCAGAAGAATCAGGGCTGCACCCCTTAACAGTGCGATAATATTTCTCATATCATTTTTTAAAACAGCTACGAATGTAACTAATGGCTGAAATGTTTTGCAGGAGTAAAGTTCCTTTTTGTAAACAGATTTTAATGCTCTATCGGGCAGCCCCAGCCGAGCTTTCGAAGAAAAATACAGACGATGGATTGGCATAATGAATAAACACCAAACACACTCAGGAAGCCAATTGTTTCAGGCGCTCTATTCTTTGGGGTTCATGTGTCGTTAGCCAGGCATCTTTACTGAGTTCGTTGTAAGCAAACTGAAAATACATTTTGCAGGTATCGTCCTTTTTCAGCAGATGAAGTTCTGCCAGTTCCTCATACACATAACCATCGGCATTTTCAGACTCAATCATTTCTTCCAGTAATGCCAATTGAATTTTGATAGCCTCTTCTATTTTACCCATGGCGCGAAGTGTGCGGGCCACACACCACTTGGCCAGAAAGGTTTCCGCAGCCTGATTTTTACTTTCCCTCCATTGCAAAGCCCGTAAAAAAATGCGAAGTGCCTGCTCGTAGTTGCCCAAATCAAAATAGCTCCAGCCCAGGTTGTTGTACAGCGACCCGAGCCAGTTTTTGGTTCGTTCGTCTTTAGAGGCTTCCGCCACTTGTATGGCGCGTTCATTGAGTTTCATGCTATCCACTGCCGGGCTCGCAATAGCCATCATGTGCAGGGCATCTACCCGGTAAAAATCTTCCTGTAAGGCTTGTGCTATGCTTTCGGCCTTTTCAAAATGAGCGGATGCTTCCTGCTTGTCTCCGGCCGAGTTAAAGGTTCTGCCGCGTTCCAAATGATAACGAACATGGGCGGTAATGGGAGGAGCAGGCAACAGCTTTTCAACCTCATCTAATTGTTGATGCGCTTCTGCAAAGTTCCTGCGCAAACTATGTGTTCGGGCAATTTGCGTGAGTAATTGCAGGTGATAGTTTAAGTCTGTTTCCGGTGAGGATTCCCGGAGCAGCTCCATGAATTTATCGGCCGTTTCTTCGGGCTTGGCGTAATTCCACCATTTGTCAAATTCCTGCATGTGTATTGGTTTATTTAAGCAATGGAAAAAACAGTGTCGGCATTTTTTGAAGTAATGGCGGCCACTTCTTCTATGCTCATTTGCAAGGTAGTGGCAATGGCATCTGCTACCAGCGATACATAGGCCGGCTCGTTTCGCTTGCCTCGATGCGGCACCGGTGATAGGTAAGGCGCATCCGTTTCCAGCACCACATTTTGCAGCCCTACGGCTTTTATAATCTCACGAAGGTTGGTGTTTTTGTAAGTGACCACTCCACCAATCCCCAGATAAAACCCCAGGTCAATGATTTGTTTTGCTTCTTCCTCTGTGCCACTAAAGCAATGGAAAATTCCCTTGGCGCTGCCTTTGTAATGGCTTACCTGCTCTATACAGTCAGCAGTGGAACTGCGGCTATGTATGGCTATGGGAAGATTTTTCCTGACCGAAAGGGCAATCTGATAGTCAAACACTTCCTGCTGTTGTGGCTTAAAGGTGGTGTCCCAGTAATAGTCAAGCCCTATTTCGCCCACTGCCACCAGATGTTTTGAAGCATCGAAATACTGTTCCACTATTGCCAATTCCTCTTTGTAATTTTCTTTTACGCTGCATGGATGTAGTCCCATCATGGCGTAGATGGTCACTTCCTTGCCGGCATCTTTTCCGAATTTATCAGCCAGCGCCAGAAGGCTTTTGTGCGATTCGTTATCAATAGCCGGCAAAAATATTTTCTGAACTCCATGCTTGGCAGCACGCTGTATCACGTCTGTCAGGTCCTGTTCAAAATCCGGAAGGTATAAGTGGCAATGGGTATCTGCGAAGGTCATAGCGCGTCAAACCTAAATCCTTTGGCCGAAAAATGTTCCAAAATTTGCGGCAAAGCATATTCTACTTTCGGTTTTGCATTCAGGCTGTCGTGCATCACCACTATGGAGCCGCTCGCTGCATGCTTTAAAACATTTTGTAAAACCTTTTCAGCGGTGCAGCTCAAATCAAAATCGCAGCTTAAAACATCCCACATCACTATCCGGTATTTGCTTTTTAAATTCTGGTATTGCGCGGGTGTCAGTTTCCCATAAGGTGGGCGGAAGAGCTGTCTGCTCATTTTGGGAGCCTGTTCGGCCAGCGTTTTATCGCAATGCTCAATGTTTTGGTAGTAGAGCGTATTCTCTGTTTTCCATCCGTTTACATGGTCGAAGGTATGGTTGCCTGCGGAGTGTCCTTCCCGGAGTATCCGCTGAAAAAGTTCCGGGTGTTTTTCGATGTTCTTTCCCACGCAGAAGAAGGTAGCCCTGGCATTGTATTTCGCCAGCGTATCCAGCACAAACGGGGTGATTTCGGGTTGTGGGCCATCATCAAACGTAAGATACAGGGTGGGTAAAGGTGCCGCAATATCCCAAATACATTCAGGATAAAGTGATTTGGCAAACTGCGGTGTCTTGGTAAAAAGAAGTGCGTCCAGCATGGCCATGGTTTACAGAAACGAATCAATGGCCAGCACATAGCTTTCTAAGCCGAAGCCGGCAATAATCCCTTTGCATACTCCGCTGAGCAAAGATTTTTGGCGAAACTCTTCGCGGCTGTATGGATTACTGATGTGGACTTCAATCACCGGTGTTTTTACGGCTGCCACGGCATCGCGCAGTGCCACGCTGGTGTGCGTGTAGCCCCCGGCATTCAGAATAATGCCATGAAAACTAAAACCCACCTCCTGAATTTTATCTATTAACTCACCTTCAATGTTTGATTGAAAATGCAGTAGTTGAACTTCATCGCTGTATACCTCTTTTATATCCTCAAAGAATTCCGAAAAACTGACATCTCCGTAAATGTCCGGTTCGCGGGTGCCAATCAGGTTAATGTTCGGGCCATTGATAATGATGATTTTCTTACTACTCATATAAGGTGACAATGTTTGTAAATCAGGTGTGCAATGTAGCAGGAGCCGCCTACAATTGCAAAGTGAGTTGGAAAAGTTACATCAAAGGTTTTCAATCGTATCTGCAATTGGAAAAATCGCAGAGTGCCAATACGGTGGAGGCTTATCTGCGCGATGTAATGAAGCTGGAGAACTATGCTTTATCGGTGCAGCCACCGCTTTCTCCTCAGCAGATTTCACATTCGGACTTAGAGAAATTTATTGCCGCCATCCACGAGCTGGGTTTAGATGCTGCCTCGCAGGCACGTATCATAGCCGGCATCAAGGCTTTTTATAAGTATCTTCTGATGGAAGATGTGATGCAGACCAATCCATCGGAGTTGATTTCGGCTCCCAAAATTGCCCGTAAATTGCCCGATACGCTATCGGTGGAGGAAGTAAATGCGATTTTGAATTCCATTGATTTGAGCACGCCCGAAGGTACCAGAAACCGCGCTATGGTCGAGGTATTATATAGTTGTGGGTTGCGCGTGAGTGAAATCATTAACTTAAAAATATCGGATCTTTTTTTGGATGTGGACTTTATCAAAGTAATTGGGAAGGGCGATAAGGAACGATTAGTCCCTATTGGTTCACAGGCAGCCGGCAGCATTAAAACATACAAAGATTTGGTGCGCGTGCATGTAGATATTAAAAAAGGAGAGGAGGATGTTCTCTTTTTAAACAGAAGAGGTTCTCGTTTGTCGAGGATGTATGTCTTTCTGGTTATAAAAGAATGTGCAGCGAAAATTGGGTTGCAGAAAATTATTTCACCACATACCTTTCGCCATTCTTTTGCCACACATCTTATAGAGGGAGGTGCCGATTTACGAGCTGTTCAGGAAATGCTGGGCCATGCCTCCATTACTACTACTGAAATCTATACGCATTTAGACAGAGATTTCCTTCGCAGCACAATACAGCAATTTCATCCGCGGTATAATTCAAGCGGGCAAAAGTGATGCGGTGCTCTTTTTAATAAGTTTGCCTTTTATTTATTTGTGATTTAAAGTTTAGCCATGATTGATTTAGTGAGAGATTTTCCGGAACAGATTCGCAAAGCACTCGAGATAGGGAAGGCTGCACAGTTTACTGCGACTTACCCGGCCGGTATCAAGAACATTGTAGTATGTGGACTAGGCGGCTCGGGTATCGGTGGCGATCTGTTAAAGGAGTTAATGAAAGACACTTTGCCTGTTCCTGTGGTAGTATGCAAAGGGTATGCGTTGCCTGCATTTGTGGATGCACAAACGCTGTTGATTCTTTGCTCTTACTCCGGCAACACCGAAGAAGCTATTGCCAATGCGCAGGAGGCTATAGCGAAAGGCTTTCATCCGGTGTGCATCACAGCCGGTGGCAAACTGGAGCAGATTGCCCGTGCCAATCATTTCGATTTAGTGCTTATCCCTTCCGGTTTTCCTCCCCGGGCATGTCTGGGTTATTCTTCTATTCAGTTGTTCTTTGTATTAAAACATTATCAACTCATCAGCGATTCATTTATTCAGGACTTTATGCGCGTGGCCGACTTTTTAGAATCGCAGCAGGAAGAAATTAAAAAAGCGAGTTACGAGCTCGCTACTTTAGTTAAAAAGAAAGTAGTGATTCTTTATGCCGAAGATAAATACGAAAGCACCGCTCTGCGTTTAAAGCAGCAGATAAATGAGAACTCTAAAATGCATTGTTGGTACAATGTGTTTCCGGAAGTAAATCATAATGAATTGGTAGGTTGGAAAGAGCGCAACGAAAATCTGGCACTGTTATTCTTCCGTACAGCCGATGAAAATCCACGCAACACTCTTCGCATGGAGTTTACTAAAAAGGCCATTCAGGAAGTTTCGTCTCAGGTATATGAATTAGTAGCTAAAGGCTCCGATAGTATGGAACGTCATTTCTACTTCATTCACTTTGGCGATTGGTTGTCCTGCTACCTGGCGCAGCAATTAGAATACGATGCCGTGGAGGTAACTATACTTACCAATCTGAAGAATCATCTTTCTTCTATTCAATAGATTTTATTTTCCGCCTGTTAGTTCACGGTACTTTGCCAGGTAGGCATCGGCCTGCTGGATGTCACCTTTGTTGCGATAACTAACTGATAAGTTCATGTAGGCTGCCGGATATTTAGGATTGAGGGCGATTAGTTTTTGAGCAGTAGCAATTGCCAAATCAATTTGTCCGCTAATGCCGTAAGCAACGCCCAAATCCTCCCAATACAATTCCACCTTTGGATTTAGTTCCACAGCTTTGTTCAGGAAGGCAATAGCCATAGGTAAGTTGCCGCCCACCTTACCAAATGCAGTACCTATCAGGTAGTAATCATTGGCATCCGGTTTTTTCACTTCGCTGCCACGAGCCAGCCAGTAGTTTACAGAGTCGGGGTTGTTTAGTTTGGCATGCGCTTGTGCCAGTAAAAAACGACACTCCATGTTTTCAGGCTTCATGGTTAAGGCACGAAGTAAATTGACGCGGGCAGAATCGGCACGGTTTGTTTCATTATAAACCACCCCTAAATTGAAGTAGGCATCATAGTAGCCTCCCACTCTGAACCGGCCGGCATTCTCGTATATGGGAATAACCTGTGCTGCGCTTTTGGTGCGTTTATAAACGGCATTCCCCAAGAGTAACCAGGCATTACTATGGTTGGGATAGATTCGGATGGCTTCGTTCAAGTGAGCGATAGAGGAATCCAAAAGTAAGTTTCGGATGGTGCTGTCCGGAGCCATATTGATAGCGTTCAGCGTGGCATCGTCTATAGCTGGATTTAGATCGCGCAGTATTGTTTTAATTACTCCGCTATCCCTTAAGGAAGAAATATCTGAATCAGCGGCTTTTGTTAAGTCGCCACCTACAGAGGTTTGAATCTTAGCCGAATTGTAACTGACATGCTGATCTTTTCTGAACAGCGTAAAACTATCGAGCCAATCGAAATTGCGGGCGTATGTTTTAAAAGAGTAAAGTGATAAAATAACCAACAAGGATGCCAGCATTACTCTTTTATCTTTCACATAATTGACCAGCAAATAAGCCAGCACGATACAGTAGCCCAGCGAACTCATGTAAATAAAGCGCTCGTTCATTAAAACACCTACCGTGAACAGCACGTTAGAGGCTACCGAAAAAGTGATGAAGTAGAATAGGATACCATAAGCCGCAAGGTTTTTTTCTTTCAATTTTAGCAGCGCAAAGACAACGAGACCTACAGTGACCAATAACGACAACAATACCATCGGATCACCAAAGCTGACTAACGGAATTTTATCGAAGTAATAGTCGTGTGTAAGTGGATGAGGCAGTATCATCAACTTGAAATAATATAAGAAGGTAAGCACTGTAGTGCCGTATCGCTGCCCGAGTGTAGCATTTAAAAACGGGTTGTTTAAAATTTCCGGAGAGTCTTGTGTTAGCCCGGCTTGTGTGTATTGCGAACGAAGAAAAAGAAAAATGACAAAGGGGATTAAATAGCTGGCCAAGGTGATGGCATATTGCTTTGGCTTTGCCTGCGTAAAAAAGAAAAAGGTAAGCGGAATCAACGCAAAAAATGTAACCGCATTCTCTTTACTCAACAATGACAGAAAATAGACCGCTACCCCCCACACCAAATGTAATGGGTTATTGGTGCGAACATATTTAACCGATGCTACAATGGATAGCACCGCAAAAAGCATACACATCACCTCGTCTCTTCCTTTAATATTTGAAACAGCTTCGGTATGCAAGGGGTGTGCAGCGTAAAGTAAGGAGGCAATAAATGCAATGCCGATACCCAGACTACCGATTGGCGTTTGATACGAAATTACTTTTGGTATGAGCATACTCAGCAGATAGAAGATAAGCATGCAGGTAATGGCAAAGAGTAAAATGTTGATGGCATGACCTATAAATGGATTTAAATAAGGGTCTGTATCTCCAATAATTACGTTTTTATCGTCAATCACATCGCGCTTATCGCCCCGCATTTTGCGAGATATTTCATATTCTACCGAGAAGGTAGCCATACTTAACGGACGATAACGTCCTCCACTCACCAGTTTGGCTCCCCGCTCTCCGAAAAAACCTTCGAACATGTCGTGCGTAAAATGGTCTTTAATGCCCGCAGTGCCTCGTTTGGTAAACTGATTGTCGGTATATACAATCACATCATCAATGGCAAACCTGTTTTGTAAAGTGTTGCTGTATATTAAACAGGTGAATACAAAAATGATGAGATAAGGTAATTGCTTTAACGTTTTGCTTTTAGCCGGCTGCTGCTCTTGCGAAGTCACAGTGGTATCCACCGCTACAGACTTGCCGGTTGTAGTTCCCCGTTTGTTATTGTTTTGTTTTGCCACTTTACAAAATTTTTTAGAAACCTGTAATGCACAATAAAAATAAAAACCATCTCAAAGAGATGGTTTTTAAACTTAAAATTTTCGGCTTAGAGAATAAGCATGGCATCGCCATAGGTCAGGAATTTATATTTCTCCTTAATGGCTACTTCGTATGCTTTCATAATTAAGTCGTATCCGCCAAAGGCAGCAGTCATAATCAATAGGCTGGATTTGGGTTGATGGAAGTTCGTCAACATAGCGTTAGGAACGCAAAAGTCGTGTGGTGGATGAATAAAAAGATTGGTCCATCCGTTGAAGGTCTTAAGGTATCGCTCGGCAGAAACAGCCGATTCTACAGCACGGGTAGTGGTAGTGCCCACTGCGCATATTCTTTTGCCTTTGTCTTTTGCCTCATTCACGATTTTTACAGCTCGCTCGCCAATCATCATTTCCTCGGCATCCATTCTATGCTTCGATAAATCTTCTACATCTATGGTACGGAAAGTTCCCAAGCCGGTGTGCATGGTAATTTCGGCCAGCTCAACGCCTTTGATTTCCATTCTTTTCAGCAATTCGCGGCTAAAATGCATTCCGGATGTGGGGGCCGATACCGCTCCTTCCACTTTGGCATACACCGTCTGAAAACGCTCCGCATCCATGGGCTCCACCGGACGCTTGATGTATTTTGGTAGTGGAGTTTCTCCCAAGCCGTAAAGTATTTTTTTGAATTTGTCGTGCTCTCCATCAAACAGGAAACGAATTGTTCTTCCACGGCTGGTGGTGTTGTCTACCACTTCAGCAATCAACTCATCATTCTCTCCAAAATACAATTTATTACCCACCCGTATTTTGCGGGCCGGATCTACCAACACATCCCACAAAAAGCTCTTGGCGTTCAATTCGCGCAACAGGAAAACTTCAATTTTGGCTCCTGTTTTCTCTTTAGTGCCATACAGGCGAGCCGGAAATACTTTGGTATTGTTCAAAATCATGACATCACCATCTCCGAAGTAGTTGATAATCTGATGAAATTTCTTGTGTTCGATTTTTCCGGTTTTTCGGTCGATGATCATCAGTTTGCTTTCATCGCGATTTTTGGCCGGGTAGAGGGCTACACCATCTTTGGGTATAGTAAAGTTAAAACTGGATAGTTTCATGGATAATTTGGTTTTGAATTTTACGGAATTCAAATCTTCAGAACGCTTCTGAAATTTGGGAGGGCAAATGTAAACTTCCAGCGCTTAAAAGCAAGGAAATATCGGTTTGTCTTCGAATTAAATCATTTGCAAATCAGCCGCAATTTCGCTTAACAAGACTTGCCGGTCGCTTTAAGATTTTCTTAGGTTTGCGCTGTGTCTACATTCCTTCAGATTCTTCGGCAAAGTTTTATTCTATCCTTTGAAGAGATACGTGCCGCCAAGTTGCGCTCGTTTCTTTCGCTATTAGGCATCACCATTGGCATTTTGTGTATCATATCTGTGCGCACCGCAGTTAACTCGCTGGAGATGAATATTCAAAAGAGCCTTGCCTCGTTTGGAAACGATATTCTATACATTCAGAAATGGCCCTGGATCTGGAGCGAAAACTACGAGTGGTGGAGATATTTAAACCGTCCCGCGGCCAACAGACGCGAATTGGAGCAACTTCAGGAGCGCGTAAAGGGTGCCAAGGCCAGTGCCATGATTTATCTCGCAGGCAATTCGAATGTATTGGCCGGTGATGCCATGGCTGAAGGGGCATCTATTCAGGGCGTTACATTTGATTACGATAAAATCAAAAACCTGGAGTTTACACAGGGGCGCTATTTTACAACCGGTGAAAGTAACGGGGCACAGGCGGTGGCACTTATTGGGGCCAATGTAGCGGAGTCCTTGTTTGGCGATAGTAGAAATGTGGAGGGCTCCGAAATTAAAGTAAATGGAGTGCAACTGAAAGTAATTGGCGTATTGAAAAAAGAAGGTAGCGACCTGTTTGGTTTCACCCTCGATAATAATGTGCTGGTCCCTTATAGTTTTATGAGTAAGGTGATTTACATGGGCGAGGACCCGCTTATTGCTGTAGTGCCCAAAGACAATGTGCCTATTGAGGAGTTAAAGTACGAGTTAAAAGGTGTTATGCGTTCCATTCGGAGGTTGTCGCCTTATGAAGAGGATAACTTTGCCGTGAACCAGGTCAGTGTTTTTACGGAGGGAATTGCCTCTATCTTCTCCATTATCAACGCAGCGGGGATGTTCATTGGAGCCTTTTCCATCTTGGTGGGAACTTTCGGTATTGCCAATATTATGTTCGTTAGTGTGCAAGAAAGGGTGTATCAAATTGGCATTAAGAAAGCACTCGGTGCCAAGAAAATTTACATCCTGCTTGAGTTTTTGCTGGAGGCTGTAATGCTTTGTGTGTTTGGAGGTATTGCCGGTTTATTGATTGTGGTCGGTCTGTTTGCCTTTTTCAATTGGCTAATCATTTATTTTGAATCCGATTTTCACTTTTATGTGACTGCACAAAACTTATTTATCGGTATTTCCATATCGGTGGTTACCGGAGTGTTGGCTGGTTTTATTCCCGCTTACAGTGCCGCCAACATGAAGCCTGTAGATGCCATTCGTGGGGAAGTAAGCGATCTCTTTGCGGGTATTAAATCCATGTTCAAAGTATTTGGCGCTAAAAAGAAAACCGAGTTGGGCTAGGTCATCCTAGTACACCATTTATATTTTATGAAACATATTCTTCTATGCGTCAGTATTGCGTTTACACTTTATTCCTGTAATCCTCCATCCGAAAAACTGCCTGTGTATGGCAATAAAATAGCCCGTAACCAATCCGAGGGCGGCAGCAATTCAATGGATAGTGTGGATTATACGATTCCGGATTTCAATTTTTGGAATCAGGACTCTTTGCCTGTGAATATCCAACTGATAGATGGAAAAATATGGGTGGTAGATTTTTTCTTTACAGCCTGCCCCAGCATTTGTCCCAAGATGAAAAAAGAAATGCTTCGCGTGTACGATAAATATGAAGCCGATTCAAATTTGGTTATTCTATCTTTCTCTATTGATCCCAAGCGCGATTCTGTAGCACGCTTACATGCATACGCTTCGAAATTAGGGATAAACAGCTCCTCTAAATGGCATTTGCTGACCGGGGACAAAGATTCTATATACAGCATTGCTGAAAAATTTTTGGTGAGTGCCGAAGAAGACCCCGATGCTCCGGGCGGTCATGTGCATAGCGGCAACTTTATTCTGGTAGATAAGCAGCGCAGACTTCGCGGATATTATGATGGCGTAAAAACCGAGAGTGTTGACCAACTTTTGCTGGATATTGATGTTCTGAAAAAAGAGGAAAATTGATAAGATGAAAGCAACTGTAGTCACCATTGGTGACGAGATTTTAATTGGTCAAATTGTGGATACCAATAGCGCCTGGATTGGGCAGCAGTTTAATGCCATTGGTGTAAAACTTTATGAGATTATTAGTTGTGGCGATGATGCCAGCCAGATAATAAGTGCTTTGGACCGGGCTAAATCCACCTCTGATATTATTATCATGACCGGGGGCCTGGGACCAACGAAAGACGACATTACCAAGAAAACGCTTGTTGACTATTTCAACACGGAATTAGTGTTAAACGAAGAAGTGTGGGCGAAGATGAAGTCCATTTTTGAAAAACGTGGTTTACAGGTGCTCGAAATGAATCGCTCGCAAGCCATGATACCCAAAAATAGCATCATGCTGCCGAATGAACGGGGCACGGCCCAAGGGATGTGGTTTGAAAACGAAGGCAGGGTGTTTATTAGCCTGCCTGGTGTGCCGCACGAAATGAAGCATTTGATTCTACACCAGGTGCTGCCAAAGTTAAAAGAGCATTTTTCGTTTCCACACATTGCACACGCCACCATCATGACTTCCGGTGCCGGTGAAAGTGTAGTGTCACATAAACTGACAGATTTTGAAGCGCAGTTGCCTTCTCATATCAGGCTGGCATATTTGCCCAACCTGGGGGTTGTAAAATTGCGATTAAGCGGCTATGGAAGTGGTACTGATCTGGCGCAGGAAGTTCAGCAGCAAAAACATAAAATGATAGATGCGCTGGGGCAGTTGGTTTACGCAGAAGGTGAGGAGCCTTTGGAAGAACACATTGGTAAATTATTGACAAATAGAAAGCATACCGTGAGTTGTGCCGAGAGTTGTACTGGTGGATATTTGTCCCACTTATTTACCTCCATAGCCGGAAGCTCAGCCTATTTTGAGGGCAGCGTGATTTCTTATTCTTATGCTATAAAGGAAAATGCTTTGGGCGTGCGAAAGGAAACTCTGGAAAAACACGGAGCCGTCAGTGAAGAGTGTGTTACTGAAATGCTACAAGGTCTGTTATTAAGTATGAAAACAACTTATGGGATAGCCATCAGTGGTATTGCCGGACCGGGTGGAGCCACCACAGACAAACCGGTGGGTACGGTATGGATTGCTGTGGGTAATGGGGAACATTGTATGGCTAAGCGATTTCAGTTTTTTACCTCCCGGGCAGAAAACATAAAAGTGTTTTCGAATGCAGCATTAAATATGCTTCGCCTATTTATGTTGAATCACTAGGTTTGAATAACCCCCACATTGAATTTCTGAGTGATGGGCGCATGGTTAGCCGCTTCAATTCCCATCGATAAGGCCGTTCTGGTAAATGCAGGATCTATAATACCATCGGTCCACAGGCGGGCTGCTGCATATTTTGGGTCCAGTGTTTGAGAATACTTATTGGTAATCTCCGAAAGTAGTTTTTGTTCTTTTTCAGGGTCTATGACTTCTCCCTTTGCTTTAAGGGCACTCACCTGAATCTGTAAAAGCGTTTTTGCGGCTTGTGCACCACCCATCACCGCAATGCGCGAAGTGGGGTAGGCAAAAATTAAACGCGGACCGTAGGCTTTTCCACACATAGCGTAGTTTCCGGCTCCATAGCTATTTCCTACCACGATGGTGAACTTTGGCACTACTGAGTTGGAAACCGCATTCACCATTTTGGCTCCATCTTTAATAATTCCAGCATGCTCACTCCGGCTACCGACCATAAACCCAGTCACATCCTGAAAAAACACTAAAGGGATTTTCTTCTGATTGCAGTTCATGATAAATCGGGCGGCTTTGTCGGCACTGTCGTTGTAGATAACTCCGCCCATTTGAATCTCGCCTTTCTTACTCTTCATCACTTTCCGTTGATTGGCTACTATGCCAACCGCCCAGCCATCAATGCGGGCATAGCCGCAAATAATGCTCTTGCCATATTCTTCTTTGTATTCTTCAATTTCGGAGTTGTCTACAATGCTCTTTAACAGGTCGAGCATGTCATACTGTTTGGTAATGTCTTCCGGAATAATTCCATAAACACTTTCGGCACTAACATGCGGTGCTACGCTGGCTTCTCTGGAGAAACCGGCAGTCTCCGGCTTGCCGAATTTATCGACCAAATTGCGTATCGTCTTAATACACTCTTCATCATTTTTCATTTTGTAATCGGTAACTCCCGAAATCTCACAATGTGTAGTAGCACCACCGAGTGTTTCGTTATCAACGTTTTCGCCCACCGCTGATTTTACCAGATAGCTTCCGGCTAAGAAAACTGACCCTGTTCCTTCTACAATCAATGCTTCGTCAGATAAAATAGGAAGATAAGCTCCACCGGCAACGCAACTCCCCATAATGGCAGCAATTTGCGGAATACCCATGGAACTCATGATTGAGTTGTTGTAAAAAATGCGGCCAAAATTTTCTTTGTCCGGAAATACTTCGTCTTGCAGAGGCAAAAAAGCACCCGCACTGTCTACCAGATAAATAATAGGCAATCGATTTTCAATAGATATTTCCTGAGCACGCAGATTCTTTTTGGCCGTAATAGGAAACCAGGCTCCGGCTTTTACAGTGGCATCGTTTGCTAAAATAATACACATTCTTCCTTTCACATAACCAATTACCGCTACCACGCCACCCGATGGGCATCCGCCTTCGGCCTCATACATGCCGTAGCCGGCCAACTCACCTATTTCCAATACAGGTTTATTTTTATCGAGCAACATTTCAATCCGCTCGCGGGCAGTTAACTTGCCCCTTTCCTTGTGTTTTTCTATTGCTTTTTTCCCGCCTCCCAGTTTCACCTGGTCGCTGATTTTGCGCAGGTCGCTCAGCATCAGTTTCATTGCATCTTCATTCTTGTTGAAGTCTAAGTTCAGTTTGGTAGTGTCGGCCATTTGTTTTTTTTGAGCGGGCGTGAAAATAGAAGAATATACAGGGAATTATGTAGCGGGCTCTCTTAAAAATGTGTTGGCTTAAAACGGATTAGCACTCCGGCAGGTTGATAGAGATTTTGGTAGCTAATCCTCCATCCGCTGTTTCTTTGTATTTGCTGTTCATGTCAAGAGCCGTTTCCCACATGGTCTTGATTACATGGTCCAGCGATACCTTCATCAGGTCAGCATCGCTTTGGAGTGCAAGTTGCGATGCGGTTATCGCTTTAATGGCACCCATGGTGTTGCGTTCTATACATGGAATCTGCACCAGACCGCCAATAGGGTCGCAGGTCATACCCAAATGATGTTCCATGGCTATTTCTGCGGCCTGCATTACTTGTGCCGGGGTGCCACCCAGACACTCGGTTAGTGCACCGGCTGCCATGGCACTGCTTACGCCTATCTCGGCCTGGCAGCCTCCCATAGCGGCAGAAATGGTGGAGCCTTTTTTGAAAAGACTTCCTATTTCGGATGCAGTGAGCAAAAACTGAATAATTTTTGCATCCTCCTTACCTCCGCAAAACAGATGATAATATAACAGCACTGCTGGTATAACTCCAGCAGCACCATTGGTAGGGGCTGTAACCACCCTTCCGAATGAGGCGTTTTCTTCATTGACAGCCAAGGCGAAACAGCTTATCCAGTTCATGATTTCAGTAAATGAAGAACCGCTGTCTTCCACATTCTTCATCCAGTCTTCGATAGAGGAAACCGATTTGTTCTTCAACAACATGCGATTCATCTTCGCTGCTCTGCGAGTTACATTTAATCCGCCCGGCAAAGTGCCCTCTGTGTAGCACCCCTGGTAGATGCATTCGCGCATAATGGCCCATATTTTAAGTAAACCAGCTTCGGTTTCCTGCTCAGGTCGCCAGGCCTTTTCATTCTCTGCTACTAATTTGGAGATGGATAAGCCTGCTCGCATGCAGTTTTGAAGTAGTTCATCGGCATCATGCACATCGTAGCGAAGCGATACCTGTTTTTCATTTTTGCTATCGTCTCCTTCTTGAACCACAAATCCTCCACCAACAGAGTAATATACCTGGGTAATATGACTTCCGTCCTTTAGCGTAGCCGAAATGGATAGCGCATTGGGATGAGCGGGTAAACTTTCTTTTTTTAAAAACGCTATGTCAATGGCAGGATCAAATTCTACTATCCTCACTCCACCTAAATTCAGTTTTCGTGAATTTCGAATTTGTTCGATTTTAGGTTGGAGTTCTTGAGTGTTGAAGGTGACAGGATCTTCTTTGCAAAGACCCATCTGTACGGCAATATCTGTTCCGTGCCCCTTTCCTGTTTTGGCCAGAGAGCCATATAAATTAACCTTGACTTGTTGTACTGAATCCAGCACACCGCTATTGAGAAGATGATTGACAAAACGCTCAGCAGCTCGCCAAGGCCCAAGCGTGTGCGAACTGGAAGGTCCTACACCGATTTTAAAAATATCGAATACACTGAGCGATTCTCGGGTCATGGATAAAAATCTTGATGCAATCGAGGCAAGAAATCAGAAGTGTTGGTGTTTGCGAAACGTTGTTATGCGCAGCAAAATTGTTGAAATGCCGATTCAATAGCTCACAATCAAAAAGTCGCGGGTGATAGGCGGTTTGTAGTAAATGCCTCCAAACAATATTTTGAATCGTGTAAGCAGGTCTTTATTCATTTTTAACTCGTATCCTATTTGTTGCCAGCCGCTAATCACAATGGCAACAGGGCTCAACTTGATTTGGGGATTATTGGTAAGCCCTACAGGTGGCTTTTGGGCTGTGGGTGATTGATAGGTGCCGAATATTCTGTCCCAAATCAGGAATGGTCCACCACCTACATTCACTACTTCGTGGCCTGGTATCGCACTATGATGCATGTAGTGATATACCCCGTTGCCATAATAGGCGCTTAACCACCGCAAGGGTTTAAAGTTATACGCCAAATCATAAAGTGCCGATGAGTGATTGAATTTTTCTGTAATAATTCCAAGAAAGGATAAGAAGAATGTTTCGAATAGTAGTGGTTCATAATAAAACAACTTGGTGCAAACGGCTCCCAAGATGGCAGAGGGGATATTGCTGAACAATTCCGGCAAAAACATAAACGGTCCGACACCTGCCGGGTGCATAATCTCGGCTGTGTGGTGGCATCGGTGATTCAGATACCAAACAAACCGCGATTGATGCCCCAGCCAATGCGAAAAGTATCCAGGCAATGCTCCCAAAATCATTCCTAATGTCAGTGCCAACCAATACGGCAACGGGGCAATGGTGGGTATATTGTTTTGTATGAAAGACGATAAAGAAGTATAGGCCTTTTGAATAGAATCATAGCCGTCTTGAAATTGAAACCCTACCGCTAAGGCAATAATGCCTACAGATGAAAGGAAAAGCATGGTGAGTGCCATCCCTACCACATTCGATAAGAGATGTGCTAAAAAGATACGTCTGAATCGCTCGCTGCCATACTTATTGATGGACATATAGTAACTAATCACTGCAAATGCAGAGATATACACTACCAGTATTCCAAAAGCCAGATAACAGGCTGCTGCGAATTGCGAAGATTGTATGTAGAGGCTAAATGGATTTTTTTGCTCGGCAATGAGGGCGGTTAAGCGGTGATAAAATCCACTTCCGGTATCCATCAACAAATCATAAACTCCAAAAACAAACAGGAAAAATAAGGCAGCCAAGCTCCATTGGTCTAATGTGCTGGCTTGGCTCTTTGCAAAGTCGAATTCCAGAATCTTTTTGATCAGCTTTCGCATATAAACAGATAGTTTAATCGTGCGCTAACTTTCTTCTTTGAAATATATTTTGTAGAAGTTCATTCCACGCTCTTCATCATATCCTTTTTCAATGAATTCGCGGTTGCCGTGCACATACACATGGAAATTTCTATCCAACTTCAATACGCTTTTGAAAACTCTGGCCTGGCTTTTTACCGCTGATTCGGAAATCTCAAACCTTTCTCCAATCTGCAGTTCGTTTCGTTCTTCAAATTCATCTTTGTATTTTCCGAAAGCCTTCATGATGTGAGGCTCTTTAATGACTTCTCGTGTAAAGCTTTCGTATTCGAACTGTTCGTTAGCCTTGAAAAAAGCGACTGATTTATTGAGTAATTCTATTTGGTCTGTTTTTTCTACTTCAAATTCTTGCGGAAGACGGTCTTTAATATAATCTTTGCAAAGCGACATAAACTGTCGCGTTTTGTTATAGTTATCGGCACAGGGTTTAAGACCTAAAAAATCATCCTTCCAATAAAGCGCTTCTTCCCCTTTTCCTTGTCTGTCGTGAATGCAAATTCTATAACCATCTTCTGCCGCGGTGTTCATGATAATGCAGGCTTTATCTATGGCATGAAGGTTTATCCCTTCGTCAAACTCATAATCATACATATCTGCCTTATGCAGCACTTTCATGAAAGGCGTTTTGTTCTCGGATTTAAAAATGCCCAAGGCCTGTATGCTTTCATCTTCATGCACCATATCCATAAAATGGACAACATAGAGCTCACCACCATTCACCTTTGGATGGCTCGATTTACTGTATAGTAGTTTGGCAACATCTGCACTCAGTTCCAGGAAATCAGTCTTTCGCTGAAACGCTCGCTCAGCCACTCTGTACAAATCATTGTTGGCTACATCGGTGGGGTGAGTAAACTGGAAAAACTCAGGCTTGCTAAAAGGGTTGGTGAAAAACTGCAGCAATAAATCCTGTGCCTGATTATCTCTTACATCCGCAAGCTGTTTAGATAAAAAGTAACCTTCTTCGCGGAGGCTGTTTCCTACTCTGTGAATAGCAAGATCTTGAATGCGTGTAGCGGTGAAATCTAATGACATATGTCTCAATCAAAGCAAAATAAAGTTTCTTGGAATGCAAACGCGAACGTAGTTCATTTTAAATGGGGAATGCATTTTCTATCTTTGCAGCTTTCGTATATCAATTATATAGCTCAGTAGCTCAATTTTGCAGCTTCGCTCATGGAAATAGCTCGATTAGAACAGGCCGGTAAAGTTTACCAAAGCGGAGATAGCGAGGTGGTGGCATTGCACCCTACCGACTTTAAGATTAATAGAGGAGAAATGGTCCTTATTATTGGACCATCCGGCTCGGGTAAAACCACTTTAATTTCACTTTTAGGCTGTGTGATTTACCCTTCACAAGGCAAGGTTTGGATAAATGGTACTTACACCCAGGGGCTAAACGATGTAGCCTTAGCCAACGTGCGACTCAAAAATATAGGATTTGTTTTTCAGAGTTTCAATCTCATAGCACCACTTACTGTGGAGCAAAATGTAATGCTTCCGCTCACACTACAAGGAAAAAGTAAAAAAGAAGCCGGTTTGGCGGCAAGAGCGGCACTCGATAAATTAGGTATGACCCATCGACTTGCATCGCTACCTAAAATGCTTTCAGGCGGTGAGCAACAACGAGTTTCTATTGCCCGAGCGCTGGTAGGTGACCCTCCAATGTTACTATGCGATGAGCCTACTGCTTCGTTGGATGTGAAGTCTGTATCGGTGGTTATGCAACAGTTACAGGATTTGGCTGCCCAATCCCATGGAGTAATTGTGGTGACACACGACCAGCGTTTGATTCCTTATGCATCCAGAATAATTGAAGTGTCTGACGGTATGGCAAAAGAAATTTCTAAAACGGATTATGTGCATCATCTGCAAAACCTATAAATGAATGCTATGTTTAAATATTTCTCCATTGTGTTTCTTGTCCTATCTGCGTGTAATTCAAAAAAAACTGAGCCGGAGGCTGCGATTGTCCTCCCTCTGGAAACAGAAAAAATTGTAGCACTTGGAAGGGTAGAACCGGAGGTTAAAATTACCCAGGTGGGAAGTGAAGTAAGTGGGGTGATTGACAAGATTTTTGTAGCATCGGGTGATAGCGTAGCCAAAGGGGATGTGTTGTTAGAGATAAATCATGATTATGAAGATGCCAAGCTGATACAATCCAAATCAAAACTAGCAACACAACAAGCGGAGATACGAAATGTGCAAGCCCAGTTAAGTGCACTGAAGGTTAAGTCAGATAATCTGCAGGTTCGGTTTGAGAGGCTCAAAAAAATAGCGGATTCGGGAGCAGAGACACAGCAGTCGGTTGATAATGCCAAGGCCGATTATGATCAATCTCTTCGTGACCTGGACCGATATGCGCAACAGGTATTAGTAGCAGAGAACCGTATTGCAGAAATTAGCGCGGAGATTAATGTTGCCCAAGCAGATATAGAGCGAAGGAAAATCAAAGCCCCTGCCAATGGTGTCGTGCTTACCATGGATTTATCCGAAGGAGCCTCTGTAAACCCTTCTTCTAAAGTTTTGGATTTTGCTCCTCATTCCGCCGCCTCTACCGTGCTGTGTGAAGTAGATGAATTGTTTGTGAATAAACTGAAACTGGGCCAAAAGGCGATTATCCGAACACAGGGAATGGACAATACATTAGCGCAAGGAGAGGTGATTTATCTTAGCCCTTACCTTAAAAAGAAATCCCTGTTTAGTGACGATAGTGGCAATATGGAAGATAGGCGCGTAAGAGAAGTAAGGGTCCGTCTGGAGGGCAATCCAATGCTGCTGATTAACTCGCGTGTAGAGGCCGTGATTGCCTTAAAGTAATTTTATGTTCAGCACTGCTTTGCGCTTTATTCTTTTTGACAAACCGAAGTCCATTGGGGCTTTGTTTGGAGTGGTTATTTCCATTTTTCTGATTGGCCAGCAGGTGGGTATTTTTGTTTTTCTGACGGGTGCCATGAGTAAACTGGTCGATAATGTAGATAAGGATATTTGGGTCGTAGATAACAAAACAACCAACGTAAATGCACTGAGTCCTATCGATGCTCGATTTCAACGGCAATTAGAAGGTATTCCCGGTGTGGAGCATGTGTATCCTTTAGTTATAGCCGCTTCATCAGCCAGATTTGAAAACGGTAAATCAGCCGGTGTCACCCTGGTAGGTTCACAAGCACCGGCATTCGTTGGCGGACCCTGGAATATTGTCAACGGCAAAAATGAGCAACTCCTATTTGACGGTGCTGTTACCACGGATGTTTTTGATAAAAATCTTTTAGGAGGCGCATCAGCAGGAACACAGTTTGAGATAGGAGGTAAAAGGGCCTCAGTTGTTTTTCAAACTAAAGGAGTGAGAGGCTTTGGTGCTTCTTATGTTTTTACCACTATTGACAGAGCCCGCTACTTTGGTAAGTTTCCGACAACACGAGTTAGTGCGCTCTTAATTAAAGCGAAGAAGGATGCTGATCAACAAAAGTTGATTGCCATGATTAACCAGAATATGTATGGTGTGAAAGCCTGGACAAAAAAAGACTTTTCAAAAGCTACCGTTCGAACGGTGTTGGGATCAAGGCATTGCTATATCTATCGGAACGCTCATCATCTTCGCTGTTGTTTCCGGAAGTGTCATTATTGGCTTAACCCTTTATTCCGCTGCAACCGATCGCTTGAAAGACTATGCTACGCTGAAGGCCATTGGAGCCACCAATGCGTATGTTCGTAATCTCATAGTGACACAGGCGCTCATTTTTGCTGCTGTAGGTTTTGTCTTTGGAGTATCCCTGATGGAGATGTTTAGGGTTGGCATTGCCAATGCAGGAACCATTTTTTACTACACCCCAATAATGTATCTCTCTTTTGCAATTACCACACTTGTAATCTCTATGATGGGCGCAGTAGCGGCTGTCCGCAGAATTACAAAAGTGGAACCCGCAACGGTTTTCAGAGGATAATTTTACGCCTCGACAGCACAAAAGCACGTTTGAATGAATTGAACCGAAACCCAAACCTTATAATTCATGATTTTCGACCTTGATTTAACCTAATGCATTTATGAAAAAGATTTTCACTTGTTTGTTTTTCTGTTGGCACATCGTTGTTTCTGCGCAACAGAGTATCTCGCTCTCTTTAGATCAAGCCATCGCTTTTGCCGCAGCAAACCAACCACAATTTCAAAACTATAAAATAGACCAGCAGATTTCCGATGCGAAAAAACTGGAATCGGTCACCAAGTATCTGCCCAAACTAAACGGAACAGTCGATTTCCGCGATAATTTGAAATTAGGCGAAATAGCCTTGAAATTCCCCAACCCTATCACCGGTTTAGATGAGAACAGAAGAATTCAGCAAGGTACCACTTACAGTGGCACAGCCGGAGTGGATTTAACTCAACCTTTGCTCGACATGAATGCAGTAAGCGATATCAAAATAGCGAAAGCTCAACGGGGATTGACCAATGCACAATTAGACCAGGCTATGATTGATTTGAAAGTAAATGTGACCCGCTCATATTATTTGGTGCTTTTGAACCAGGAGCGTGTAGCCAAGGCCGAGAAAAGTGTAGAGCGATTTGATAAAGCCTACAAAGATACAAAGGTGAAGTTTGATAACCAGAATGCATTGAAAACTGATTTAAATCGTGCCTATCTGAATTGGAGCAACTCAAAGTATCAATTAAAAGTAACGCAGGATTCAATTAAGTCCTCTATAGCAGCTTTCGCGCAGTTAATCGGATTGCCAACAGATGCCACGGTAGAACTATCGGATAAGTTACCATCAGAGATTAAGCAGCCTCAGCTGCCCGAATATCCCGATTTAAAGGGTGCCGAACTCAGCCGAGTGGAATTGCGTGCAGAGGTTCAGCAGATGCAGGTAAATAAGTTGCAGTTGAACAAGATTAACTATCAGTATATACCATCGCTGAACGGCTATGGCTACATTGGTGGTCAAGGACTTGATAATACTTCGCTTGCTTCTAAGGATAAATGGTTTTGGACTTCTTACATCGGAATGCGCCTGCAAGTGCCCATTTTTGATGGCTTACAAAAAATGGCGCTCGCTCGCCAGCAAAAATACGTATTGCAGAAGAATGAAAACAACATTAAAACGATTCGGAATAGTATCCATTATCAATTGCAAACAACTGCCATCAATTACGCAAATGCCGCTAAAAATCTGGAGCTAATTCAAGAGAATGTAAAACTGGCAGAGGAAGTGGTTAAAGATGTAAATGTGCGCTACCAGAATTCAGTTGCAGGCTATCAGGAAGTGCTGGATGCAGAGAGTACCTTGAAAGAAACCGAGTTTAATTATCTGCAATCGCTGTATACTTTCTTGCTCGCGGAACTGGAATGGAAGAAAGCGAATGGTAAATTGTAATTCTGCTTAAATCGGCATTGTTATTTTAGCTCGCATGTCTAAAGTATCTGCCGGTTCCATCATTTTCTCTGTAGCAAAACGTTTTTTGTTGCCATGGCATTTTTGGAAGGTTCTTTCGCTACAACGAAACCGCAAAAAAACGGAAAGAGTATTTGACGATGCTCAGCTAAAACTGTATGCTCAATTGCTTCCCGGTGGTTTTCTTCATTACGGCTACTTTGATAATCCCTCCATAGAACCTATGGAGATTTCCATCAATGATGTGTATCGGGCACAAACTCGCTATGCCGAATTGTTGCTTACTAAATTGCCTGCCGGCACTGGACTGCGGATTTTGGATATTGGTTGCGGAACGGGTGCTATGGCTAAAATGCTGCTGGATATGGGCCATCATCCAACGGCACTTACGCCCGATAAAACGCAAGCGCATCACATTCGCAGCACTTACAGTAATATACCCATCCTGGAATGTAAGTTTGAAGATTTAAATGGAGATGCGTACGCACAGGCATTTGATGTGGTTATTACATCCGAGTCGCTTCAATATTTGAAACAATCTATTGCGTTGCCACTCATAGATAAAATTTTAAAGCCGGGTGGTAAGTGGATAGCCTGCGATTATTTCAGGATTCAGGAGGCGCATGAAAAAAGCGGACATTTCTTTTCCGAGTTTCAGAAAAACCTAGCCGGTGCAGGTATGTACATCCGTTTTCAGCAGGATATTACTCCTAATATTCTCCCTACGATAGCCTATGTTCACTCGTTTGCCAACCGTATCGGGCTCCCATTGCTCTCTTTTGGAATTGATAAATTACAGACAAAGGCCCCTGGCATTCACTATGCTTTGCAAGATTTAATTCCATTTGTGCAGCAAAAAATAGATAAGAATCTGTTAACCGTAAATCCGGATGTTTTTGCTCGTCAAAAGCAATATTTACTCATGGAAATACAGCGAATTAAATAATTGAGCAAACTTTTAGAAGTTTGCGATACAAAAACCTTCCCATGTCAGTACACAAAGAAATTAAGCGAATTACCACCCATACACTTTTGGAGTTTAAACAAACTGGGGTTAAAATATCGATGCTTACCGCTTACGATTTTTCCATGGCGCGTATTATTGACGGAGGCGGTATTGATGTAATCCTGGTAGGGGATAGTGCCTCCAATGTAATGGCCGGTCACGAAACTACTTTACCAATTACGCTTAATGAAATGATATACCACGCCTCTTCAGTGGTGCGAGCAGTGAATCGGGCTTTGGTGGTGGTGGATTTACCTTTTGGCACATATCAGGGAAACTCAAAATTAGCGCTGGAAAGTGCCATAAGAATCATGAAAGAGTCGGGAGCGCATGCTGTAAAGTTGGAAGGGGGAGCAGAAATACGAGAAAGTGTAGAACGTATTCTCACCGCTGGAATTCCGGTAATGGGCCACTTGGGTTTAACCCCGCAATCCATCTATAAATTTGGAACATACACAGTACGTGCTAAAGAGGAAGCCGAAGCTACAAAGTTGATGGAAGATGCTCTCCTGCTCGAAAAATCGGGCTGCTTTGCGTTGGTGCTCGAAAAGATACCGGCAAAGCTGGCGGGTGAAGTTTCAAAGGCATTGCATATTCCTACGATTGGTATTGGTGCTGGCGGTGGCACCGATGGGCAGGTATTGGTCAGCCATGATATGCTTGGAATTACTAAAGAATTTAAACCACGTTTTCTACGCAGATATCTTAACCTTTATGATGAGGTGCAAAATGCCGTGAAGCAATATGTAGATGATGTAAAAAGCAGAAACTTCCCGAATGAACAGGAGCAATACTGATTTCCTGTGTAGATAAGTTATTTTTCGCGGGTGTTGTTCATATTTATCTTTGAGTGAGGCAACGATTAATTCATGAAGAAACTTTTACTTTCTGTTTCTTGTATCTTCTTTTTATGGTTAGCGCATGCACAGCAGCAGGCGCAGTATAGCATGTATCGCTTTAATGGGCTTTATATTAACCCCGCTTATTCAGGAAGCCATGATGTTTTGAACGTAACGGCTATTTATCGTCACCAATGGGTCAATGCTCCGGGTCTGCCACAGAGTGCATCGGTAGCGTTACATTCTCCTTTGAAAAATGAACGGATTGCACTTGGGCTTATTTATAATTTCGATAAGATTGGTGTGTCTTCAACCAACCAGTTGAATGCCTCTTTTGCCTACCGAATACCGGTTGGAAAGAAAAAGCAGATAAAGTTGTCTCTCGGGCTTTCTGCTGGCTTTACTAACTACAGAAGTAACCTTAACAATGTTGTTACCTCTGATGCCGGAGATCCAAATTTTTCGGGCAATTCCATCAACAGATGGCTTCCTCAATTAGGGTTTGGTTTTTATGCCTACTCCGACAAGTTCTTTGCCGGTTTTTCTGTTCCACAGTTATTTGCCCCTACGCTGGATGGTCCATATTCCGTGTTTAGCCTCAGTAATCAATCTTCCAGGCAATATCATCAGCTGTTATTTACATCAGGGTATGTTTTTAATCTGGGAAAGAAGGTTCGGTTCATCCCATCCGGATTGCTTAAAGTTGTTCCTGCACATGCACCGGTTTCTTTTGATTTGAATGCCACTTTTGTTTTTATCGATAGAATATGGTTTGGTGTAGGTTATCGGTATGTGGATGCCTATAATTTTATGGTGGCAGCCAATATTACCAAGCAGTTTCGCTTAGCCTATTGTTACGATTTAGCTGTTTCGCCACTCTCAAAATACACCACCGGCTCACATGAAATAATGGTAAGTTTTGATTTTCGTTTCGAGAAAGGCAAAGTAGTCAATCCCCGGTATCTCAAATATTTTTGAACGACACATTTAATCCTCTCAGATTATGCAAAAGTTTGTAGCGTTGTCCTTGCTCGCATGTTGCTTTCATTACACATTAGAAGCACAGCCCAATTATGTAGCCAAAGGCGACAAGTGGATGAGCTTGTTTCAGTTTGAAAAAGCGGCATCCTTTTATAAAAAAGCTGCGGATTTAGATGCCAATAACATTACGGCATGGGATAAATTGGGACAGGCATTTGTAATGAACGCTGATTTGCAAAGTGCCGAAGCCATTTACAAAGTGCTTTCCGAAAACCCTTTATCCAGCCACGAGGCCAAATTCAGATATGCCCAAATACTGAGGTCCAATGGTAAGTATGAGGAGGCGCAAAAAGTGTACGATAGTTTTGCAAAAGCTATGCCTTATGATACCCGCTCCACTGAGTTCTTAAATTTTAGTGAGCAATTGCAGAACCTTTCTCAGGATTTGAAAAATTATGAATTGGTCAGCATTCCTGAGAATTCTGTAGCATCCGAAATCGGTCCGGCCTATCTAAATGGCAATCTTACTTTTTCATCTAACCGAAAAGGCAACAATGCGGTCAAGATAACTGACAATTGGAGCCAAAGGCCTTACTACGATGTTTTTACGATGGAGCAGACCAGCACGGGCGAAGTGGCCGAACCTTTCAAAGCGAAAGGGAAGGTGAATCGTAGGTTAAACGAAGGGCCCGCAACTTTTTCGGCAGATGGGAAATGGATGATTTTCACACGGTCCAATTACAAGAAAAAAGGCGAAGATGGCATTCGGAAGCTTGGTTTGTATTCAGCCACTTATGATGATCATAAACATAGATGGGTAAATATTCAGCCCTTACCATTTAATAGCAGCGAGTTTAATAACGCCCATCCTTCCCTTTCTCAAGATGGTAGCAAACTATTCTTTACCAGCGATATGCCGGGCGGACAAGGAGAAACGGACATTTATATGAGTATTAGAAATGGTAGCACATGGGAAAACCCTATCAATTTAGGCAAGGAGGTTAATACAGCAGGTCGCGAGATGTTTCCTTTCGTCTCCGAGTTAAATAATCTCTTTTTCGCATCAGATGCACACATCGGGTTGGGAGGCCTCGACATCCTATCGGCCACTTGGGAAAATGGAAAATGGGGCAATGTTTTAAATCCGGGAGTGCCACTCAATTCATCCAGCGATGATTTTGGGTATGTCTGCAATGCGACTGGTAAGGAAGGTTATCTAGTGTCAAACCGGCCGGGCGGAATAGGTAGTGATGATATCTATAAGTTTACAAAACGTTCTGAATCGATTTGTGGAAAGGTGATAGATGCAAAAACGAAGAAGGTGATAGAGAATGTGATCGTAAAAGCACAGTCGGCTGATGGACTTAAAACTGGTAGTAAAACGAACCAGAACGGAAGTTACTGCCTGCAATTGCCTGTGGAAAAGGAGTTCTCAGTTACCACTGCAGCGGAGGGATATGCCACTTACGAGGGCAAACTATCCGCCATGGCTTTTGGAAATCCGGCACAGGATATTTTTCTCTTTCCGGTAGGTGGGATTGATTTAATAGTAGATGTGGCCGATGTAAATGGCGCTAAGATTTCCAATGCAAATGCTTTTTGGTAAACAAAAGAACGGGAGAAGTAGTGCAAGGTACCACCGATGCAAATGGCGTAGTGAAATTTGATTTGTATAAGGATCAGGAGTATGATGTGAAAGTTGTAAAGCGTTCAGCCAATAAGGATTCAGTATATACCAAGTTTGTGAAAGCAATTTCGACATTAGGCTACAAGCCCTCTCAGCGCGTAGAGGAAAAAGTGGAGTTGGCAATCTATGATGCAAAATATGCTTTTGATTTGCCCAATATCTTCTTTGACTATAACAAATTCGATTTGAACAATCGTGCCAAGGCTGAGTTAGATAAAGTGGTTAAAGTGATGGAAGAGTTTCCGGACGTTGAAATTGAGCTCAGTGCGCACACCGACTCACGTGGTAGTTCCAATTCCAACTTGCAACTTTCTGCTATGCGCGCGCAGGCTTGTGTTACCTATTTGGAATCGAGAAATGTGAACCTGACAAAACTAATAGCTGTGGGTTTTGGCGAGATGAAAATCAGAAACAAGTGTATTGATTACGTTCCCTGCACCGATCAAGAACATGCACAGAACCGCAGAATAGAATTTAAAGTGCTAAAATTTGACTAAGCTATTCTGATGAATTTGTTTTACGCACCGGGTGCGGTCAGCCACCAACATTATTCTTTGCCGGATTCAGAACTTCATCATCTGCACGTGTTGCGTATGTCGGTGGGCGATGAGGTTAAAGTTTTTGATGGGTTGGGAAATTTGTTTTTGGCCCGGATTGATGCTTTAGATAAAAGACAAGCACTGATATTTGTGGCTGATGTACTACAATCGGGTGCTCTTAATAAACCCGGTTTGCATCTGGCTATCGCCCCGCCCAAAAATATAGAACGCTTCGAGTGGTTTGCCGAAAAAGCCTGCGAAATTGGAGTGGATGTTATTACTCCGATAATCTGCAAGCATAGTGAGCGAAAGGAACTTCGTGCTGATAGAATAGAGAAAGTGTTATTGGCAGCCTGCAAGCAGAGTTTGAAGTATAAAATTCCAACACTTCGTCCGATTACCTCATTTGAGAATTTTGTGCAACAACCCACTCAGGCTTTAAAATTTATAGCCTGGTGTGCCGATGAGCAGGTTCATCTAAAAGACGTCTGTACACCCCGGCAGGATGTGCTTGTATTAATAGGCCCCGAAGGAGATTTTGATAGTGCAGAAGTGAAGCAGGCGATTCAAAATGGATTTAACACGGTAACGCTCGGCAGCAGTAGATTGCGATTGGAAACGGCAGGTATATTTGTTTCGTGTATTTTTAATTTGAATAATCAATGATCGCGATATGAATAGCAGAGTGGTGTTTCTTTTTTTTAGTTTCTTTTTTTGTGCATCGTTTATTACTCCCACCGATAAGCCCTTAAAAATTGCTTTACTCAAATATAATGGGGGAGGAGATTGGTATGCTAATCCAACCTCCTTACCTAATCTTATAAAATTTTGCAACCGAAATTTGAATATGAATTTGCAGTCCGATCCACCTACCGTAGAGGTCGGCAGTGCGGAGTTGTTTAATTATCCCTTGGTGCATATGACCGGTCATGGTAATGTGGTCTTTAATTCACAAGAGTTAGAGAATTTGAAAGCCTATCTTATTGCGGGTGGTTTTCTTCATGCCGATGACAATTATGGAATGGATAAGTTTATTCGTCCCCAGTTGGAAAATTTATTTCCAGGTACCAAACTTGTAGAGTTGCCTTTCTCACATCCCATCTTTCATCAGAAATATGATTTCTCCAAAGGCTTACCCAAAACGCATGAACATGACAATAAACCACCTCAGGCCTTTGGACTTTTTTATGAAGGACGCCTCGTAGTGCTATACACTTATGAAAGCGATTTAGGGGATGGTTGGGAAGACCCCTCCGTTCATAAAGATACTCCTGAGATACATGAACGCGCTTTAAAAATGGGCGCTAATATTATCAGCTATTGTTTTCGCAATTAGAAAAAAACGGCTATTGCTTTACTACTTTACTAATCAGGGTCGGAAATCCTTCCTTGTTTATTTTTAGAAAATAAAATCCGGAACTCCATTGATTCGTTTCAATTCGGGTGTGGTAGTCTTCACAAGTTTTTTCAAATACAAGTTTACCAGTTACATCTCTTGCCTCTAAGTGCACATTTAGGATTGATGTAGTTACTTCTAGTTGATGGGTAAACGGGTTGGGAGTCACATGGTTGTTGAAACCAGCAACAAGTTTATCGGTAGACGTAAATGGTGTTACAGTTATGGTATCTGTAGATGAAGCTGTGCAACCTAATGTGTCGGTTACTGATAGTGTGACGATGTACAGCCCCGTTGTATCGTATGCATGGGTAGCGGGTACATCCTTTGCAGTGTTGCCATCACCAAAGTTCCACACATAGGTTACGTTGGATACTTGATTGGGTACAAAGGTGTAGCTAGAGATAGAATCTTCTGTCCATCCAAATGTTGCATCTGGTGTGCTTACCGTTACTTGAAAATCAGATGATGCGGAGCAACCGTAGCCATCTTTCACACTTACACTATAAAGGCCAGATGTAGCTATCGATATCGCGGAAGTGTGCTGGTTGGTATTCCAACTGTAGGAGTATTGGTTGCCGATACTTATGTCTATAGTGCCATTTTGACAAACTATTGTGTCGTTTATAGCGAGTGCAGGAACAATAGCGCCATGCGGCAAAATGTTATTATCCATCCACTGTAATCGGTCTTGTATGAAGTTTTTGAAATTGAGGACAGGTGAGTTATAGTCTGTAACGCCCAGTTCTCCCCATTTTGTAAAATTCCTTGCTGCTGCTTCTTGCAGCATGTAGGATGTAGAATCAATAAAGTGCATGAATGAGTCCGTGCTCAAGACATTCATGCGCAAGGTGGACCAACGGCAATAGAGTTTTCTTTGATACACTGAATCGTTGTTTAGCTGGCTCCACCAAAAAGGGAACGGCCAACCTAAGTGAGTGATTTCCCAAACCCAACCTGTTTGGGTGCCTGATGCAAACGCCCGGTCATAATCCCAAGGTGGTCCAATATGTAATTGGTTTCCATCGGTAGATTTCTCTTTATAGAGGTAAGTGCTGCGACCATAACTATCATAGTTTGCACTGAATTCATTCACAATCTGAAAGTCAATGAATGATTTTTCGGATATGAAATCCCGCCAGTGTTGTAACCCGATAGAACCATCATGTAAGGCCAACTCAAAACTATCTACATAGCTTTTAATATAGTTGTGTTGTTTGGGATGTATTGTTCCTTGTTTTGGGTAAACCTCTTTAAACTCTACGTTGAGTGAACAAGTTGAATAGTTGATAGGTAAAAAATTGGATGTCCAGGCCGGGGCATCTCCGTTTATATTCATTTCAATGATATATCCACCGGTTAATTCAATTCCGGTTGTATCTTCCGGGTTCAGTTTGGCGATATTTAGTCGTTCTGCACTCCGTTTTACTTTTTCGGTAAGTGAATAGACGCCAACATATTCGTTATTCACCATTACCTCGCAGTATTTGGTTCGTGGAGCATATAAACCCATGCGTCTGCTTAACTCATACGTTAAGGGGTTAGCCATCAGTGATGCATCCAAATATTCTGCTTTTAAAATCCAATCGTTTTCTGCCGGCATACCTAGCAGTGGAGTGTTAATTTTATTTCCGTTGGCATCAATCAAATCAAAGTCATAATTTTTCTTGGGATAAGAGGGCCCGCTAAATCCTTGCAGTTCTACAAGCATTTTACCTTGATAGGCATACACAGTATCATTTACATAATTTCTTATCCCGCTGCCATGGTCAATAATTACAAAATCGGCTTCTATCTTCGGATCATTGGGAATTACAACGCTATTTTGTGTAGTGATTTTTACAATTGGTAAATTGGAGGAGGGAAAAACGAAAGGATGTACTGGCTGGGTGCCAAATATTACTCCCCATCCAATCAGAAATCCTTCATCGGCAAATGGGTAAGTATCGTGCAAAATAAGTGTCCAGTTTCCGTTTGGATTTTGTCCATTGTTGAATAGTCCCATATCACCCATGGGTCGGTAAGAACCGTTGAAAGGAGCAGCACCCTGCGAAATGGATTGAGTAGCCGCCCCATTTAAGCAAGTTACATTAAAATCATCCCCATCGCCTCCTACGTGTAAACATTAGAACGGTGGTGCCATCGGGCGACATCAGTTTCACTTCCATATCATCATCCCAGGTGTGTGTCATTTGAATACATATTCCCTCCAAACCAAAGTTTGTGTCAATGGCAGTTGGTAAGCCACTTACCGGAACTAAATACATTACAGTGCTTCCATCATCCGGAATAGCTTGATTAAAAACCTGGGAAAAAGTCTGCGCTTTTGCAGTAATGAAAATCGCCCATACCAAAAGAGTCAATAAATATTTCATGAATGCAGGAATGATAATACAATGGTAATCTAATTTGAAGTAGCTTTTTTGAAGATGTTTTATAGAATAGGCTCTAATTTCTACTATTAATCAAGAAGCCCCGCACATGCGGGGCTTCTTGATTAATACCAAAATAATCTTGATGGTTTATTTAAGCGCTACTTCTCCTTTGCCTACTAAGTATCCTGTTTGATACACTTCTACTTTGTAAGTCCCGGCATCCTGAATGTTCTGACTCCAGTATACAACTATCTTTTTATTGCTTTGAGTCCAATCAAAGTCTGCCTTTTTGCTGAACTGCACTACTTCGCCCGACTCTGTCAGTTTCAATGTTCCTGAACCCTGGTCTGCTACCGAAATTGTTTCTCCTTTTGGATTTAATACCCGAATATATAGACTCAAAGGTCCATTCTCTAGCACTTTATTATCACCGGTTTCAAAACTGATTTTTAAACTTTCTGCCTGTTTCACTCTGTTTACATCCACTTCTTTACCGTTCGCTTTCTTACGAATAGCTAAAACCTCCATGTTTCTGAGTTGAAGTAACGAACCCAATTCCACTTTTTTGGAAAGCACCGTATTGGTTTCGGTTAACTGGGCTGTGGTTGCTTTTTCAGCACTCAAATCGGTCGATAACTGCTGATTTTGAGACGATAATTGTTCGTTTTGCTTCGTCAGTTCTGCAATTTTTGTCTGCATATCAGCAATAGTAGCTTGATACTCAGCAATCAACTTGTTTGCCTCCTCCAGCTTCTTTTTGTTCATACCGGCACTACCCAAAACGGCCTGAATTTTCTTCTTCTGCTCTTCAATTTGATTTTGTTGTGCTATAATAATGCTGTCCAACTCTGCATTTTTACCCTTAAACTGGTCAAGTTCGAGCGATAAAGAGTCAAGCTGAAGTGTTTTCTCAGTAAACTGCTTTTGCAGAACTTCTTTTTGTGCTATTTCATCTTTTTTGCCCTTGTTCTCCTTCCAAAGCAAATAACCTCCGCCTCCATTGATGAGCAAAAGTAAAGCGATGATGACTACATAAATCTTATTTCCTCCGCCTGAGTTATTTTCCATGTTTGTTTAAGTTTTGTTTGTTAAAAGTAATGCAAATCTATTCCCAGCCAAATTTTATACAACACCAGTTTTTCACCTGTTAAGGTAGATTGGTGTTTATGTATGATTTAGAGGAATGAAATCTTCGTGGAAATCTATGCGATGAATACAGCAGTGATACTTTTTTGCAAACCTTTTTAATAAGAATATTTTCACCGCATAAGAAATACGTCAATGAGCAACGGAAAATTACTACTGGAGGTAAAGAATTTAGTTACCGAGTTTAAAACGGATGGTGGGATTGTGAAAGCGGTGAATGATATCAGTTTTACGCTGAATCGGGGCGAAACGATAGGTATTGTAGGTGAATCCGGCTCCGGAAAGTCGGTTACTTCCTTGTCGGTGATGCGTTTGATACCCGACCCACCGGGTCGTATTGTATCTGGTGAAATCAATTTTTACCAGAAAGATGGGTCGAAAGTTGACTTAACAAAAATCAGCGAAGAGGAAATGCGAAAATTCAGAGGCAATGAAATATCCATGATATTTCAAGAACCTATGACTTCGCTCAACCCGGTGTTTACCTGTGGCGATCAGGTGGTGGAGGCAATTATGCTGCACCAGAAAATGAGTAAAAAACAGGCGCAGGAAATCACCCTTCGTATGTTTGAGAAAGTTAAGTTACCCAACCCACAGCGTATTTTAGATGCTTACCCGCACCAGTTATCGGGCGGGCAAAAACAACGGGTCATGATTGCCATGGCCATGAGTTGCAATCCTTCCATCCTCATTGCCGATGAACCAACCACAGCGCTGGATGTTACTGTGCAGGCTACCATTCTTGATTTAATGGCTAGTTTGAAAGGGGAAATTGACAGCAGTATCATGTTTATTACACACGATTTGGGTGTGATAGCCGAAATTGCCGACCGTGTGCTGGTGATGTATAAAGGCAAAATAGTGGAGCAGGGAACTGTGCTTGATATTTTCGGAAATCCACAACACCCATATACCCGTAGTTTGCTAGCCTGCCGACCACCTCTTGGAAAGCGCTTAAGTAAATTACCCACAGTGGTTGATTTTATGGAGGAGAAAGAGGATGGAACATTAATTGAAAAGCATACGAGTGTTGCCGATGCAATTAATGCAGTGGTTATCAGCGATGAAGTGACTAAAGCCAGACGTGAAACGGTGATGGCTCGTAAGCCAATACTGCAAGTGAAAAATGTGCAAACCTGGTTCCCGACTCAGAAGAATTTCTTTGGAAAAGCCATTGACTACGTTAAAGCAGTGGATGATGTAAGTTTTGATGTGCATGAGGGGGAGACTTTAGGTCTCGTAGGTGAGAGCGGTTGCGGAAAAACTACATTGGGAAGAACGATATTGCGATTAGTGCCTGCCCACGGTGGCGAAATTCATTTTGATGGCCGCAACCTTCTGGATTTGAACAATAAGGAGATGATGGATATTCGTAAGCACATGCAAATTATTTTTCAGGATCCTTACTCTTCGTTGAACCCTAGAATTACAGTGGGCAGTGCAATTATGGAGCCTATGACCGTGCATGGTGTTTACTCGAGTGAAAAGGAACGCAAAGACAAAGTGATTGACCTTTTAGAAAAGGTGAATATGAAGCCGGAACATTTTAACCGTTACCCACACGAGTTTTCAGGCGGTCAGCGTCAGCGTATTTGTATTGCCCGGGCTTTGTCGCTCAATCCCAAATTCATTATTTGTGACGAATCGGTGAGTGCCTTGGATGTGAGTGTGCAGGCGCAGGTTTTAAACTTGCTGATTCAACTGCGAGAGGAGTTCAAGTTTACCTACATCTTTATATCACATGATTTATCAGTGGTGAAATTCATGAGCGACCGAATGGTAGTGATGAACAAAGGAAAGATTGAAGAAATGGGAATCAGCGATGAGATATACAACAACCCGCAGAAGGAATATACTCAGCGCCTCATTGCCGCCATTCCTAAAGGGGAGCTATCCGATATTCAAGCCAGACTATCAGTACGTTCCCGATAGAGCTAGCCTATTACTACAAAATAAAATCCCCGCGTGAAATATCACGCGGGGATTTTGTTTGTAGGGAATGAATGATTATTGCTTAAAAGTAGCTACATATTCTATCACGGCCATAGTCTGTTCTTCTGTAATGGTTTCTCCAAATGCCGGCATTGAGTTTTTGCCTGATTTCACAATTGCTTTTTGCTCATCGGCCGTCAAACTGGTTTGCCCAAGTGCTTTAGCACCACTAATTCCAGCTGCACCATCGCTACCATGGCACTGCATACATTTATCCTGGTATACCAGTTTGCCGGCTTCTAAAGTACTGCCTGCGGTTTCGGTATTCACAGCACCACCGGCTTTTTTCTTTTTATTTACTTCCGCCAAGCCGTAGGCCGCTATGATCAACAATACGGCCAATACAGCCAGCAACTTATTACTTCGCTTAAATCCGATGATAGCCAGCGGTATGGAGCTAAAAACGCATACCAGTTTAATTATCTGTAAAGTAGAAACGCTCCCACCTTTCATAATAGAAGTTCCCATCATCCATAACCCTGTAATCAGGAACAAAGCACTGATGGCCATTTCGGTCACCTTGGTTCGCTTGCTGTAATTAGCCAACTGTTCGTTGCGGTTCAGTAGTAACAAGACAAGTTTTACCACATAATGAAGAAGGAAAAGAACAACAACTAGTTTGTGAGTGTGTAGTAAACCGGTATACATATCGCTTTATATTTTTTAGGTGTGCAATCTATAAATATTCAATATTCACATGCAGTGTCGCAAATTTCCTGATCATGGCACTTACACCGCAGTATTTATCTTGCGATAAGTCGACCGCCTTTTGCATTTTCGGTCTGTCCGGTTCGTTCAATCTAATGCGATAGGTGAGGTAAATCGTATGATATACTTTTGGATGTTCTTCCGACATTTCAGCTTTTACCTCAATTCGAAAATCGGAAAACTCAATACGCATTTTTTTAAGTAGTTCCACAACGTCAATCGCTGTGCACCCCGCAAGAGAAGACAAGATAAGCGCCTTTGGCCGGAACCCGGTAGATTCTTCTTCGGGGGCCGCATCTATACGAAGTATTTTGCCGTTTTGCTGTATGTCAAATTTTTCATCAGCTACCCAGTTTAAGTTTATTTCAACCATTTGTTTTTGATTTTGGTTTTGTATTTACAACGCACTTACTTTTATATAGCTAAGCCGATCGTTGACTATAAAGTCGGTCGGTTTTTTGAGTGTGAGTGGCATAGATTGCCAATCTTGCGTTACATTAATTTGATTACTGCTGTTAGTTCCTGTGGAAATAAAAACCGGCATTTCAAATCCATCCACATCTGCCTGCCACCGGTAACGCAATTCGTATTCTTTCCCCTTTATTTTTCTCAACTCGTATTGAAACACCGGTATAGCAGCATTTTTCAAATACTGTTCAAAGATGAGAGATAAATTCTTTTTACTCTTCAAGCTAAAATAGCGCTCTACATCTTCGTAAGTAACATTCCTTCTTTTGAATGTCGTGTCACTCATGCATTTTATCATACTCCACCACTCGGGGTCGTCATTGATGATGTATCGGAGTGTGTTAAGAAAAAGCATCCCTTTATTATACATGTCCCCATCACCTTCTTCATTTACGCCATAAATTCCAACAACTGGACTCTTATTGTCAACGGTAGGCTTCTTTGCGTTAATATAACGAAGGGCTGTTTCGTATCCATACATACATTCTACGTAGATGGCTTCGGAGTAAGTGCAAAAACCTTCATGAATCCACATATCCGCAATATCGCGACAACTCACAGAATTTCCCCACCATTCGTGTCCTGTTTCGTGAATGATGATATAATCAAAATCGAGCCCGATTCGCGAAAAATCCATACCGGCATAGCCGGCTTTATACATGTTGCCATAGGCAATGGCACCTTGATGTTCCATCCCCAGATAAGGTGTTTCCACCAGTGCATAACCATCGTTCCAGAAAGGGTATTTGCCCAAATATTTTTCGTAACAGCGGAGGATTGGTTTTACTTGTGTCAACTGCTTCCGTGCAGCTGCTTCATTGTATGGCATCACATAGTAATCAAGCGAAAGGAGTTCACCATCCATGGCTTCGTATTCATCGTGAATATGTTTGTAGTTGCCGATATTCAGCGTCACATTGTAATTGTTTATAGGGTAGTGAACAAACCAACGAGCCGTTCGGGTACCGTTATCGTTTCGCCTGTCAAACAGGAGCGTTCCGTTGGAAATGCACTTCAAATTAGCTGGTGTAGTACATGCGATGCTCATGCTATCCGGCTCATCGCCCAAATAATCTTTGCAGGGCCACCACAAACTGGCTCCCACGCCTTCACACGATACAGCAATCCATTGATTACCCTCCCGATCATTACTCCAGCTAAAGCCACCATCCCAGGGAGCTCGCTTGGCAATAATTGGTTTACCATGATAATGAACTTCTATTTCCCCTACTGTGCCTGCCTCCATTTTATCCGGCATCTCAACGAAAACGGCATTGAATTCCCTTCTGTATTTTAACTCTTTGCCGGCCATGGCTATTTGAATGATGCTCATGTTTTCGAACAAATCAACTTGCATGGTGTTGAAGTCCTGCTCCACGTTAAAGGTTATTTTATTAGAGCCGGTAACGGTTCTTTCAGAGGTGTCTATAATTATGTTGAGCTCATAAAAAGTAACATCATAACAGCTTCGGTATTCATTCAAAGACCCTCTTAGCGAATCAGCTCTGGTATAGTTTTTCTTTTGGTCTAAAAGCGATTGAGCTTCCGCATTGAGATTTATAAGGATGCTTAGCAGACTAAAAAATAAATAACAGTAATTTTTCATGCGTAGTTTTTTCGTCATCGAATTTCAAATATTTTGCCGACTTGTTCGTGACATGAGACATAGTTTTATGCCTTATGTTCCTAAATACTCTTAAAATGCTTGCACCGATTCTCTTTATATCACTGTATGCCGCTATTGAGTTTTACGGATGGCAGTCGATAAAAACAATTATAAATCCAGCCAATTTATATCGCGCCAGATGGATCTACTGGGGGCTTACTCTGCTATTGTTTTTTGTCATGTTCACTTGGCGGTTCTTTCTTTATCGATACATGCCGCGCGAGGTAGGAACCTTGTTCACTACTGGTTTTGTGGTATTAGCCATTTCTAAATTGATTGTATTGCTGTTCTTATTTCCGGAAGATATTGTTCGCGGTGTTCAACTGGTTATTGCAAAATTTTCTACTCAGCCCGCTCCGGCTACAGGCATTTCGCGAAGCGAATTTTTAAGTAAAGTAGCGTTGGCTACGGCTGCCATACCAGCAGCAACGTTGATGTATGGAGTAGTTGCAAATGCCTACAACTACAAGTTTAGAAGAACCGCTATACGATTTTCTAATCTGCCTGCTGCGTTTGATGGATTTAAAATTATTCAGTTGAGCGATATACATGCGGGTAGTTTCTCACGTAAAGAACCAATCATTGAAGTCGTTAAAAAAATCAATGCCCAAAATCCGGATCTCATCATTTTTACAGGAGACTTGGTAAATAATGTAGCTTCTGAAATGGATGAATACCGCGAGATTTTCGGGCAGTTAAAAGCGATTCATGGTGTTATTTCCATTACCGGTAACCATGACTATGGAGATTATGTGCAGTGGAATAGTATGACTGAGAAAGCTGAAAATTTCAAACAGTTTATGGATGTTCATCGGTCTATGGGTTGGGATTTATTGATGAACGAGAACAGGAAGATTGAAAAAGACGGTGAGCACATCAGCGTAATAGGAGTGGAGAATTGGGGTAAAGGGCGTTTTGCAAAATACGGTAAACTGGAGAAAGCGTATGAAGGTGTCGAATCATCTTCATTCAAGATTTTACTAAGCCACGATCCTTCACATTGGGATGAAAAAGTCCGCAAAGATTTTCCGGACATTGATTTAATGTTTAGCGGGCATACTCATGGAGCGCAGTTTGGAGTGGAAAATAAATGGTTGAAGTGGAGCCCTTCGAAATATTTATATAAGCAATGGGCCGGCTTATACCAGGAAGGCAAACAATACTTGTATGTAAATCGCGGTTTTGGCTTTTTGTTTTATCCGGGACGAATTGGCATCCTGCCCGAAGTAGCTGAGATTACATTGCACAAGGCATAAAAAAACCCGGGCTGAGAACCCGGGAGTTTTTGGACACACACTAACAAAGGAGAGATTCTTTAATCTACATTGTCATGTAGAAATGGGTTCTTTTGATTGATTTCAGGTCTTCCTAATTCGTCATTCCCTACTGCAAAGCGCGACATTTCAGTAGCCGTAGAGTAGCTATTTTCACCATCCAGCGATACTCCTTTTCTTTTATAAGCAGGTTCATTTTCTAAATCGGTGAGATGCTGCTTCGAGCTGATTTTATAGCTTAATCCAGCCAGCACTTTCTTCCTGTCTTCCAATTCTCTTTCCATGGTGCTTCCGGTTACTGTAACCGACTCGCTCGTTTCGTAACTTTTAACAGTGTATACAACGAAATCATCTTCTTTAGTTTCACTGACTACAGGAGTAACTTTTTCTTGCACCACTTCTGTGGTTAACAGCAGTTCCTCTTCCTCTTCATTTAATACCTGTTCTTCTTTCGTTACCTCAAACTCAATGGTATTATCAGTTGTCACGGTTTCCTGAACATCGGTTACCGCAAACAGGTCCAGCGTGCTTTGCTCTGCGAGAACAACTGTTTCTGTAGTTTCGGGTGTTTTTACTTCCGGTTCCTCTATAGTAACTGTTATGGCTGGTTCATTTTGTAGCACAACCGGCTCAGTGAACGCTGGCTGTTGGTTATCAACTAGCTTATCAGTCAATTCATATACTTTCCTTACTTTTTGTATTACAAATTCTTGTTTATTGCCGGCTTCAAAGCCAGTAGCAATAATTGTAACCGATAATTTTTCGCCTAATGAAGCATCATCGCAAGCTCCCAGAATAATATCTGTGCTGCCAGCTGCGTCTTGCACGTATTCCATAATCTCACCAATCTCATCCATAGTCACCTGGTTGGCTCCGGTGGTAATGTTCACCAACACTTTTCTCGCTCCGCGAATTTCGCTGTCATTTAATAGTGGTGAGTTCAGCGCACCGCGTGCTGCACTCAACGCGCGGCCATCGCCTTCGGCTGTGGCGCAACCCATAATGGCAGAGCCTCCGTTTTTCATTACCGTTTGCACATCAGCAAAGTCCACGTTGATTTCGCCCGGCATAGTAATAATTTCGGAAATGGCCTTAGCCGCTGTGGTCAATATATTATTAGCATGTCCAAAAGCTTCTGCACGCTTAAGGTTGCCGTACATTTCACGTATTCTATCGTTATTGATAATAAGTAAGGTGTCTACGTTCTCTTTCAACTTTGCCAAGCCTTCTGTGGCAGAGTTATATCTTCCTTTGCCTTCAAACCAGAAAGGAGTGGTTACAATTCCTACGGTTAATATTCCCATTTCGCGGGCAATGCGAGCTACCACAGGTGCAGCTCCGGTACCGGTACCTCCGCCCATACCAGCCGTAATAAATACCATTTTGGTATTCATATTCAGTAATTCCTTTATAGCATCAATGCTTTCTTCGGCTGCACGTTCCCCCACGGTAGGGTTAGCTCCGGCACCCAAACCTTGGGTGGAAGCAGGGCCCAGTTGAATTTTGTTGGGTATGCGACTCATTTCAAGAGCCTGCGCATCGGTGTTCAACACTACGAAATTTACACCGGCAATGCCTTGGTCAAACATGTGATTTACAGCGTTGCTGCCACCACCGCCAACTCCAAATACTTTAATAATAGAGCTTTGCTCTTTTGGAAGTTCAAATTGAAAAATTGGTTCCATGTCCTTTGTTTTTGTGTCCGAATTGTTTTGTCCAACAATCAGGAATGTTGAATGAATGTGTGTGTCTCTCTTTGACACAGCAATCATACAACAGGACACCCCACATCTGCGAATATTTGCCCCCTCAATTATCTACTTAAGCACGTGTGGTGTAAATAAAAAAAGACAAACACCCAAATGCTTGTCCTTCTTCAGTCGTCTGTGCAATGCAGACAATATGTAGTTATTAATATTGGGAATAAGCTGCGGGAACGCTGAACTCTGTTTCAGAAATATCGGTGGACGTTATGCTAACAAATTCGTAGGCGTTCAAAACATTACCGGCTGCATCTTTTGTAACGGAAGAAAGGGGGAGGCCTTTAATCCTTTCTTCCCGCAGTGCCATCATTTCCCAGTTGCTTTTGAAGAAGGCTTCGTATTTGTAGAACTCAGGTTTGAAATCTTTAGTCACCCACATTTCGGTATCACCTTTGGAGGTAGAAGCAATAATTTTTTCGCATTTAAACCCGCCTATATCCTTTGTCTCTCCGGTTTGCTTTACTACTATACGCGAAACCGCTGTTTCGTTGGAGGATTGAATCTTATCGAGCGAGGCAGCGAAAAATGATTTCTTAACGCCATCAGGTGTAGGACCGTCATTATACGTATAAAGCATGCCTGCCTTTAAATCAGGAATAAAGTGAGATACTCCCTTAGCTTCAGGAAATTGCATCTTCAATTTGCAGGATGTGTTAGTGACTAAACCAGGTAACAGATATCGTTTTGCCCGGTAGATTTTTAGCGGTCATCTTTTGTTCCAGAATAACACCTTTTTGGGCATTTAGCGTAACCACCGCGGCCATAAACAAGAGAACCAGATTTCTTTTCATGATGAATTAACTTTATAAAATACTTTAAAATTTAATTGCCCACTCTTCCTTTTACTTGTGCTCCGTTGTAGTTGCCATCAACTATACCTGTAAGTGGATTGTTGTTGCGTTTAATGGCATTCCCAGGCAAATCAGACTGGGGACCATAAAATGGAAGAAGCCCGCCTAACAACTGACTGATGGGAATAGGAATACATATTTGACCAATGATGGGAATATTGACACAAACTTCCATAGACACGTCTATATATCCTTGCGTTCCTTGTTGGCCAAAAGCCCCGCCATCACCACCGTGTGCATCAGGTGTAATGTTGATTTGCGCAATGCTGATGGGAATGTTGATAGGATAAATTGCATCTTGTCCCAGACCAGGTAGTGAACTGGCGCAGCAGGTGGCATCGCCTCCATCTTCGAACAAACCAATGGTAATACCGCCCCCATTGGTAACTCCTCCAAGACCCGATTCGGATCCACCACCACCGCAGAAACCAAAACCTACAACGATGGAACCAATGATGGGAATACTTGGTGTGCCGATGGCAAAGCCAACCGAGCCACCGCCACTTCCACCACCATAAACTGCACCATTATTGGTCAAAATCGTTCTGGAAGTGAGGTCCATGGCCACACCACCTATTTTACCGGCTTCACCTCCAATCACAAACAGGTTTCCATTAAAGGTAAACGAACCACCATCGCCACCACGGCCCAATACCGCTCCATTATTGTTGATGCAAACTAAAGATGCAGCATCAATGCCACCGGTGGTATATGCCGGATTAGCGGTGGATGCAGATTTTATTTCTACTCCGCTATTAATGTTTAAGATTAAATATTGTGCAGGGCTGTTGGGCAAGTTGTTGATAGCTTGCAAATCATAGTTCAACTGGTCGGTGGGGATGGTGAACTGCTGAGGCCCTCTGATATAGACATTGTAGGAAAGGAAACGGATTTTATCTCCGCAAAAGGCTTGTATTATAATTGGGTAATTGCCACCTACCGGTGCACATAAATCAGCTTTTACCACTATCTCTACGCTACCAGCACTATCGATGGTTGTGTTCCCATTGAAATACACGCTCACTCCTTGCGGCAGAGAAGCTAAGTAAATGATAGAAATATCCTGGTTGCCATTGGTCTGGTTAATTGTTATTTTGGAACTGACCGTATCGGTAATCACTCGGTCAAGCGTATCGGTAGGGTCATCAATAGTCATTGTAAAAGCGCACTCATTACAGTTTTTTTGGTAAGCTTTCAGCCAGCATTCTCCATTCCAGTATTCAATTAAACTGTCCGTGGTGTTGAAAATGGTTAATCCTTTTAGTGGATTGGTGATTGCATCGCGCTGTGGCGTGGTGAGGCGGGAAAGCCCCAGTCCCTTTTTGTCACTTTCCAACTGCAGAACGGCACTGCTGTCCGGAATTAGAATATTGATACCAACTTGTGAAAATCCATCCGCGATGAACAGCAAGGATGCGACTAATAGTAAAACTAATTTTTGCATGAAAAAGTGAATTGACCTGGTTTCAAAAATAGTACTTATCACTGAACCCAAAACTATTTCCAATAAAATCTATTTTGGCGCGAAATAATTAAACATGAAATCTATACAGACCTGGCTCGATGAATATGGCGTAAGCCATCAGAATCCTACCAACAAACTCATTCACTGGATATGTGTCCCTTTGATTTTTTTCAGTATCACAGGCCTGTTTTACAGTGTGAAACTTCCGGTGCAATTGACTGATGAGTTTCCGCTAAATCTGGCGGTTATTATGTTGCTGGGGGTTACGGTCTATTATTTTTCTCTTTCCCGCACTTTGTGGATAGGAATGTTTGTTTTCTCTGCGGTATGTGCTGCGGCTTGCTACGCTATAGAGTCTGCGGGCTTGCCTCTTTGGTTGGTTTGTGTTGTCATTTTTGTATTGGCCTGGATAGTTCAGTTTTACGGCCATAAGGTGGAGGGGGCAAAACCATCGTTCTTAAAAGACCTTCAATTTTTAATGATAGGACCAGCTTGGTTAATGAGTTTTATTTACAAAAAACTGGGAGTTGCGTACTAAACTTTCCCATCGGCACGGTGTTTGTCTATCTTAATTAAAACTTAACTCTTAATCCATGTTCAAGAAAATCATTCCGCCTGTTCTTTCAGTTTTTCTTTTTGCCATAGTAGCATTTAAGCCGGCTCCGGAAAGTCAGACTCGGACTATCATTAATAAATCGCTGGCCGCTATGGCATCGCACAAAGGAAGCACTTACACCATGCGGGGTAGTGAGAGATTGGTGGGCCGGAGCGGGCTGCGCACAGCGGATATTTTTACCAAAGTATCAGTATCTCCGCAAAAGACTTATATGAAAATGATAACCGATCCCAATAAAGGGACTGAATTGCTTTATGTAAAAGGAGAACGTGGCGATAAAGCACTAGTGAACGCAGGCAAAATGATTCCTACTGTTACCTTAAGTCCGTTTAATGGTTTGGTAACCAAAGATCAGCATCACACTATGTTGAGTGCCGGTTTTGCTATTGTAAACAAAATTATATCGGAGGGGGTCCGCAAAGCGGATGCGCAAGGCAAGTTTGATTCCGTATTTAGATATGTAGGTGATGTGACATGGAATAACCGTGCTTGTTACAAAATTATTATAGAAGATCCTACCTATACCTATACTACTTACAAGGCACAGAAAGGAGAAAATATGTATTCGGTTGCGTTAAAGTTTTTGGTACCCGAATACAGCATGGTAGAACTGAATGGAGTAAAGCATTTTGAAGAAGACTTGGGAGGGAAAACGTTAAAGCTACCCACTTCTTATGCCAAGAAGACAGTGTTATATATAGACAAGCAAAACTTGTTTCCCGTTTTTCAGGAAATGACTGATGATAAAGGCATTTTTGAACGATACGAGTTTTATAATCTGGTTATCAATCCCACGTTTAAGTCAGACGAGTTTACCAAAGATTATTCGGATACGGTTTTAGGGTTTAGTTTTTTCGGTCGGCAAGCAGATATAAAACCGCCATACGAATGGCTACTCCATTCTCCACCTGCTGGAGAATGATGGATTGAGAAGAATCGGCTACATCGCTGTTCAACTCCACACCACGATTGATAGGACCAGGGTGCATAATGGTGATTTTTCGCGGCAACGAATCCAGCAATTCTTTATTCACTCCATAAAAGAGAGAATACTCGCGCAGCGTAGGAATAAATTTAATATCCATGCGCTCCAATTGTATACGTAATACATTGGCTACATCGCACCATTCCAGTGCTTTTTTCAGGTTGGGTTCATAGGTTACACCTAGCTCTGCAATGTGCTTGGGAACAAGGGTTGGCGGACCGCATACTTTTACCTTAGCGCCCATTTTAAGCATCAAAGGAATATCGGAGCCCGCCACGCGAGAGTGTTTGATGTCGCCAATGATGAGATAGTTAAGCCCCTTGAGTGTTTTGAATTTTTCCCGAACCGAGTAACCGTCCAAAAGCCCTTGTGTTGGATGTTCGTGTGTGCCATCCCCTGCATTGATAACACTGGCAGGTATGTGCTGCGACACAAATTCTGCTGCGCCACTGCTGCTGTGTCGCATTACTATCATATCCACTTTCATGGCTAAAATATTGCGGACCGTATCCAGCAGAGTTTCTCCTTTCTTCACGGAGGAACCCGATGCCGAAAAGTTAATGGTGTCGGCACTCAATCTTTTTTCGGCCAGTTCAAATGAGATGCGGGTCCGGGTGCTATCTTCAAAAAACAGATTAGCAATAGTTATATCGCGAAGGGAGGGGACTTTCTTAATGGGGCGTTGCAGAATATCTTTGAAATTATCTGCTGTTTGAAAAATGAGGTCAATGTCGGAAGCCTGAAGATGTTTAATAGCGGTGAGGTGTTTCTGACTAATTGCGCTCATATTTTATATTTCGATTTAATCGTTTTTGTCGGCTACTATCCACACTTTATCGTGTCCGTCTGTTTCTTTCCACTCTACCTTTACTTTTTCAGCGGCTATGGAGTCAATAATTTTACCGGCATACTTGGCTTGAATAGGAAGATGGCGCTGTAACCTTCGGTCTATGAGTACCAATAACTCTACATCGGCCGGTCGGCCGTAGTCTAGCATGGCATCTAGGGCGCTGCGGATGGTGCGCCCGGTATATAACACATCGTCTATCAACACAATGTTTTTTCCTTCCAGGCTAAAAGCGATGCTGGTTTCATCTGCAATCATCGGCTTGCCCTTGAGGCGAAAGTCATCTCTATAAAAAGTGATGTCTAACTTGCCGTATTCCAAATCCTTCTTTTTAAGAATCTGTGCAAGTGTTTTTACCACGCGCTCGGCTAAGAGCACTCCCCGCGGTTGCACACCAATGATGCAAGTGTTATGAAAATCCTTGTGCTGTTCTATTAACTGATGACAAAGCCTCGTAACGGTGAGTTGAAATTTCTTGCTGTCTAGAATGAGGCGAGGCTGCATGCTTGATTGATTGCGCGAATATAATCAAGTATGGCAATTGCTCATGTTGGTTACGGATTACGCAACCTTTGGTGCGCCTAATCTGTAGCCGATGTATGCCATGGGCAAATAAGCCAGCCCTAAATCGGTTATTACAAACCAAAGGGGTGATGGCAACATCAAAACATTGGCTGAGCCACCGGCTAAGAAAAAGAATCCTACAGTCAGTGCAGCTATTAAACGTCCTGTAGCGGCAAAACGAGCAGCCACTAAAGACCCAGCTAAAGTGCCCAGCGCATGAGCCAAAAATGGGAATAGAAAGTTGATAGGTGTAAACAGATGTATACTGGCTTTGAGGCCTTCAACGGTTGTAATATCGGCACCGGCCGGTGGGGGAATAATGTTACCACTTACCATTATTAAGCTCATATTTATTGTGCTACCGATGAGGAGTCCGGCAACTACCGCTAATATGTTTTTGACAATGGGATGCATCGTATTTTTTTTAATTGGCAATTATCTACCTGAATTTCCTGATATGGTTACTCTTTCTGATTTTAAACTCAGTTAAATTGTTACAGTTATTTGCATGCAATTATGGAATCAAAGAAAAAAGGGAGAACTGATTTTTTACCGAATTAGCGTCACGTTTCCTTTGTAGGTATAAGTTCGGGAATCAGCAGACACAGCATTGATTGTATACACATACACACCAATGGGTTGTTCCACTGATTTGTATATCCCATTCCAAGACTGATTAAAATCGTTTGTTTCAAACACCAGTTCACCCCATCGGTTATAGATGCCCATGTAAAATTTAGCTAAGCCTGTTCCTCTAACGCGAAATACATCATTTACTCCATCGTTATTAGGTGAAAATGCTGTGGGAACGTATATAGGTTCGGTTGGTAAGATTTGAATAATGAGATTATCCTGTCCTTTACAACCGAACTCATCTGCATACAAAAGCGTAATGGATGTGGTATCATTTATCTGAATGGAGGCATTGGCACAGTTCGCGCAACTAAGCGAACCGGTCGATTGCCATGCATACGTAGCTGTACTTCCCGGAGTTGGATTGATTGATGCACTGAGTGCTACACTGCTTCCAATGGGCACAGTTTGGTCAGCTCCCAAATCTACAGATGGCAGGGGGCGAAAAACAACAGATATCGAACTGGAAGAGGAGCATCCATTTGCGTCTGTAACAGTAACAGAATATGCTCCTGAACTTATTGGTGAGAATGTTTGTGTAGATGCTCCACCGCTCCATGCATACGAATTGTAATTGTTGCCTGCTTCTAAAACGATGGAAGAATCTTCACACACTATTATGTCGTTGCCAAGGCTAAAAGGTGCAACAGTGTATTCTGTAACAACCGCTGAAGCACTTCCGGTGCAGCCAGCATCGCTGGCTGTTACCGAATAATTTCCTTGCGTAACGGTCGCGCTGGATGAATTAACTCCATTACTCCATACGTAACTTGTACCACCTGTTGCTATGAGTGTAGTGTTAGCGCCAGGGCAATAGGTTAAGGAACCAGAAATATTTACAGTAAGGTTCAGTAATTCAGTAACTGTGGCACTTGCTGTGGCCGTACAATTATTGGCATCGGTAACTATCACATCGTATGAGCCTTGTGTTACCGTAACTACTGAACTATTCCCAATGTTATTGCCACCACCATCGGTCCAAAGATAACTAATGCCGCCTGCAGCAGTTAAAGTTGTATTTCCCCCTACGCAATAGCTTAATGGACCACTAATGGTTGCTACTGGAGTTGCTAGTTGGGATCCATTACTGAATGCAGCACTAGCCGATGAAGTGCAAGTGCCATCGCTAGCTTCCACCGTGTAGCTAATTCCAATGGTCATTCCCGTAATAGTTCCTCCTGCACCAGCGGTAGGGCCCGCGGGTGTAAAAATGTAAGTAAGTGCAGCATTGTAATTGCTGATAGCGCTGCTTCCACCCGCACTACAATTGGGTGGAGTGGTTGTGATAGCAGGAGTAGCAGGTGGAGTAGTAGCTGCTGCATTACTAAACGAAGGACTTGGTAAAGAGGCGCAAGTGCCATTGTCAGCAATAATAGTGTAACTGGTTCCGGTTACCATGCCACTAATAGAGCCCCCCGCACCGGCAGTTGGTCCGGCAGGCGAAAAGGTGTAAGTATTGGCTACGTTGTAATTACTGATTGTGCTGGTTCCGTCATTTAAACAGGTGGGTGCTGTAGAAGAAATAGTTGGCACCGCAGGCGATGGCAGCTGAGCGACATTGCTGAAAGAGGCACTGGCAGAGGAGGTGCAAGTCCCATCGCTAGCTTCTAACGTGTAGCTTATTCCAATGGTCATTCCCGTAATAGTTCCACCTATACCGGCAGTAGGGCCTGCTGGTGTAAAAATGTAAGTAAGTGCAGCATTATAGTTACTGACGATGCTGCTTCCATCGGCACTGCAACTGGGTGCAGTGGTGGTGATAGTTGGAGTAGCAGGTGGGGTAGTAGCTGCTGCATTGCTAAACGAAATACTTGGTAAAGATGGACAAGTTCCATCGTTAGCAGTTACTGTATAACTCGTTCCTGTTACCATACCACTTATCGTTCCTCCTACACCGGCAGTAGGTCCTGCTGGCGTAAACGTGTAAGTATTCGCGACACTGTAGTTGCTGATAGTGCTTGCGCCATCGCTTAAACAAGTGGGTGGTGTAGAAGAAATAGTTGGCACCGCAGGCGATGGCAGTTGAGCGGCATTGCTGAAAGAGGCACTGGCAGAGGAGGTGCAAGAGCCATCGCTGGCTTCTAGAGTGTAGCTTGAGCCCAGGGTCATACCGGAAATAGTGCCACCGACACCAGCGCTAGGCCCAGCGGGCGTAAAAATATAACTAAGTGCCCCATTGTAATTGCTGATGGTGCTGCTGCCATCGGCACTGCAACTAGGGGCAGTGCTTGTAATCGTTGGGGTAGCAGGGGGAGTGGTGGCTGGCGCATTGCTAAATGAAGCGCTGGACGGAGATGCGCAACTTCCATCATTTGCCACTACTGTATAGCTCGTTCCTGTTGTCATACTGCTAATTAAACCACCTGCACCGGCACTCGGTCCGACAGGCGTAAAGGTGTAAGTGTATGCGGCATTGTAGTTAGTGATAGTGCTAGTCCCAGGGGTTAAGCATGTCGGGGGAGTAGTTGTAACAGTTGGTGTAGCTGGCAGAGTAACAGGTGTATTATAGGTTATTAAAATACCACCGGCAGCGCCACGTCCACCTTGCGAATCTCCTCCTCCGGCACCTCCACCACCGTAAACTGCACCCGGTGCATTTGTTGTTGCACCACCGGCTCCACCCGTTGGACCACCACCAGCACCACCAGCGCCACCATTTCCTCCACTGCCATTCACACCTCCCGCACCATTCGTATTCGTAGTTCCTCCACTGGCTGTACCACCAGCACCACCATTCCCTGTTGCACCAGCGGTTCCGGAACCACCCGTCCCTCTTGATCCACCGTTCGCAACAAGATTTACCGGGGTGCCGCCAAATGCAGTACCTGTAAATGTACTACCACCGCCATTGGTACCATTTCCTCCGCTGGAACCATCTGAGCCATTGCTACCTCCACATCCGCCCGCACCTATCGTGTATGAAAAAGATGAACCGGGAACGACTGTTATTGTTGTGGTAGTATAACCACCACCTCCTGCGCCACCACCACCACGAGTATTAAAAAAACCACCATTGCTACCACCACCGCCACCGCCACCGCCACCACCGCCACCATGAACCACTACCGTTATGGACGTAACTCCGCAAGGAACTGTCCAAGAGCCCGATACAGCCGTGCCATTACAAGGTGCCGGACCCGCTAAGGTTACGTCTTGAGCATACGTAGTAATCCAAGAGATGAACACAAGTAATATCATGTAGAAATACGATACGAGTTTCATGCTTTATTTTTTTAGGTTGCAAATTGCGTGTCCAAAATAATTTTTTGGGATAAATATTTACAGCCGTGATATCAAACAAAAGTTATTTGACGGAATGACATTACGATGCGTATACTCAAGTCATGTATGAATTATGTTTTACTGCCATACTTGAATCGTTATCAGCGCTAGTTTTTATTTCTCAAAATTCACTTTACTTTTCGCGCTTCTATAAATGGTATGAAAAAGATAGAGTTGGAGATTATTGCATTGTCGCATAGCGTCACCCAGTCACACTCTTTTGCAGTGGTTCTGGGCGAAATTGGCGGCACTCGCAGGTTGCCAATTGTAATCGGTGGTTTTGAGGCACAAGCAATAGCCGTAGCACTGGACAATATGAAGCCGTCTCGTCCACTTACACACGACCTCATGAAAACGCTGTGCGATACATTTGAAGTGCAGTTGGAATACATCTACATAAGTAAATTGCAGGATGGTGTTTTTTATTGTAACCTGGTATGTAAACGCGAAGAAGGTTATTACGAAATAGATTCAAGAACCAGTGATGCGTTAGCATTAGCGGTTCGATTTGATTGCCCGATTTATGTAGAAGAAAGTATTTTACAGGAAGCAGGAGTGGAGGCAGATCCTAACGAGGAGGAAGCAGTAACTGCTGAGGAAGAAAGTAAAATAGCGGAATTAACAGCACCGTCTGATTTGATTTCCAATTACACAGAGATGACTCCGGCAGAGTTGAATGTGCATTTAAAGGCTGCTTTGGATGACGAGGACTACGAGTTGGCTGCACGCATTCGCGATGAATTGAAGAAGCGCAAGTAAATTTCTACCTGACCAGCTTTAAAAATACACTGGCTCCTTTACTCATTTCCAGTTCTGTCAAAATCCCGTTTTCGTAATTGTATATATTGTTCACCCCGTTTCCAAGTTTGCACTCGTATCTGCCTTCAGCCGTTTTTACAAACCGGCAAAATTCCCCGAGCCTCTCTGAAAATATGCTGCTCCTCGTTTTGGGTTCGATGAAATAGAGTAACACGCTGGAGAAGTCAATGGGCTTGGTATACTGAAATGTTTCGCTGCCTTTAGTGATAATGTATTTTGTTTCCTTATATGCTACCGTCACAATCTCTGTCACTCCGTCTTTCATGTTTTTTACATAGGAAGATTTCAGTTTGTTGTCGGAGTAAGTGGCCGTCAAATTCATAGAGGATGTCTTTTTGGTAAACAATACATTAGCCTCTGATGAACTGTTTAACTTATAGTGGATGTCACCGTTTGGATCTGTTGTTTTTTCGACTACCGTAGACCCAATTTTCTTTCCGAATAGCACAACATCGTAAACCATCCGTTGGCTTTGTGCGGTTAACAGGTGTACTAAGACAAGTAAAGGAAAAATGAGTAGCGACTTCAAAATTGTATGGTTTTATTGGATGCTGATTGCGATTTTTTTTGCGTTACTGATGGCCATTTCCTTTACTGCGGTTACATTCCCTCCTATATGATCATAAGCTAGCGCAACTGCCATTCGCCTATAAGGGCGGGTCGTTGGCTTCCCAAAAATGCGCACATCAGTATTAGCATCTTGTAAGGCCAGTTCTACACCATCGTATTGGATAGTTTGATTGATGGAGCTTTCTTCGGTGGCCAATACCACCGCACTTGCACCAATCTTGTGCAACTCAATGCATGGTATCGGTAATCCTAAAACAGCCCGGGCATGTAATTCAAACTCAGAAAGATTTTGAGTGCCGGCCAATGTTACCATGCCGGTATCGTGAGGACGTGGGGAAAGTTCAGAAAAGTAAACTCCCTCATCAGCCAGAAAAAATTCAACACCCCACAATCCGGCACCGCCCAAGGCTTGAGTTACTTTGCCAGCAATGTTTTGAGCCTCTTCCAAATGCTCCGGACTCATGGCGCAAGGTTGCCAGCTCTCCTGATAGTCACCCCGTTCCTGACGGTGGCCAATAGGCGGGCAAAAAAGAGTTGGCCCATTTTTTTGAGTCACAGTAAGCAAAGTAATTTCGGTATGAAACTTTACAAAAGCCTCCACAATTACTTCTGCGATGTCGCCTCGCTTTCCGGCTTGCGAATAATTCCAGGCATTTTCTACATCCTCCTCCGACTTAATGGTGGATTGTCCTTTCCCGCTCGAACTCATGAGTGGTTTTACCACACAGGGCATACCGATTTCATTTACTGCTTCTTTCAACTCCTCCAGCGAACTTGCATATCGGTATGCAGCAGTTCGTAACCCAAGTTCCTTTGCCGCCAAATCGCGAATTGCTTTTCGGTTCATGGTAAAGTTGGCTGCTCGGGCAGACGGTACTACCTGAATACCTTGTTTCTCATAGTCATAAAAACGTTCGGTTCGTATCGCCTCTATTTCGGGCACAATAATATCAGGCTGGTGAGTGGCCACAATAGCATCCAGTGCATGCCCGTCCAGCATGTTTATAACCTCGCAGCCATCAGCTACCTGCTGTGCCGGTGCATTTGCATAGGAGTCAACGGCAATTACAAACTGCCCCAATCTTTTAGCGGCAATCACAAACTCTTTTCCGAGTTCACCACTGCCAAGCAGCATTATTTTCTTTTGTGTTCTCATTTTTTTCTACTTCAAGAAAGTTTTACTTTGGTCGCAAAATAGAAATGCAATGCAAGAAGACAAAGTTCTACACACAGAGAAAGTGTCCGCAGGTAAAAGAACCTATTTTCTGGATTTGAAGGAAGACCAGAGAGGTAGTAAAATATTGAAAATTACAGAGAGCCGAAAAAATGATGGTCAGTTTATTCGCCACAGTGTTCTTATATTCCAGGAAGACTTCAAAAAGATTTTTGATGCACTGGAGTTGATTAAAGGGCAGATTGGTCCGCTGGAAGATTATGTGCGCGAGCGCGAACCGGGAAAAGAGACAGATGAAGATCTCTCCTTTTAATTAATGTATAGTGAAATATCAAATCAGCCCGCACTACAAACTATAAGGCGGGCTTTTTTTATGACATGCCCCACAACTATTCAGTAACCTTACAACATATCAAACCTGCATCATGAATATACCTGAAGTGAAAGTCCCTCGTGTAGTAATAGTTGGATGTGGATTTGGCGGGTTACAGTTGGCATCCGGTCTTCGCAATGCAAACGTGCAGGTCGTCATGCTGGACAAGAACAATTATAACACCTTTCAACCTCTTTTATATCAGGTAGCCACTGCAGGTTTAGAGGCGGATAGTATCGCTTATCCTATTCGTAAAATATTTAAGAATCAAAAAAACTTCCATTTCAGGTGGTGCGAAGTAACCGGAGTTAATGAGGCGAATAGTGTCGTTGAAACAAGCATTGGCTCCTTGCAATATGATTTCCTCGTGGTGGCCACAGGGAGCACAACTAATTTTTTTGGTAATGCGGATTTTGAAAGCAACGCAATGCCTATGAAGAGTGTAACAGAGGCACTTGATCTGCGCAGCAGGATACTTCAAAATTTAGAGGAAGCGTTATTGACTTCTGATATCAAGCAGCAGGAGGCTTTAATGACATTTGTGGTTGTGGGAGGGGGCCCAACAGGAGTGGAGCTGGCCGGTGCGCTATGTGAGTTGAAGAAACATGTGTTACCTAACGATTATCCGGAACTTGATTTGCGAAAAATGCGTGTCATACTAGTAGAAAACAGTGCTGAATTACTAGGAGCTATGAGCGAGATAAACCAGCAGAAGGCTAAGAAATATCTGGAAGATTTAGGCTGTGAGTTATGGTTAAAAACCGGTGTGGCTAAGTTTGATGGTAAACAAATGCAAATCCGGGATGGAAAAATACTACAAACATCTAACCTGATATGGGCAGCCGGAATACGAGGGGTGCCGATTGCCGGTTTACCACCTGATTGCATTACTCCTCGTGGTCGAATAGTGGTAGATGAATATAATAAGGTAGCATCAACAAGAAACATATATGCTATTGGAGATGTAGCGATGATGCCTCAACCAAATTTTGAAAATGGACACCCACAGGTAGCACCCGTAGCCATACAACAGGCATCTTTATTAGCCGTAAACATTGTTCGTGTTCAACATCACAAAGAACTCGTGAAATTCGTTTATCAAGACAAGGGAGTGATGGCTACCGTGGGTCGTAATAAAGCTGTAGTTGAAGCCGGAAAACTAAAATTTGGTGGATTTTTAGGTTGGTTTGCCTGGATGGCACTACACCTGATGCTGCTGGTTGGATTCAGAAACAAGATAGTGGTATTTATCAACTGGCTATGGAACTACATCAACTATGATCGCAACATTCGGCTCATCATTCGACCTTTTAAGAAAGATAAAGTTTAGTGCATATGATGCTTAAGCATCAATGTCATACTCCTTAATTTTTCTGTAGAGCGTTCGTTCAGAGATTCCTAAATCAGCAGCAGCATTTTTACGTCTGTTTTTATACTTTTTGAGTGCTTTTAAAATCAAGTCGCGTTCCATATCTGCCAGTGAAAGGCTTTCATCCACAGTTTCGTGTTTGTCAAAATTGCCTTTCTCCAACACGATAGGCTGGCTTTGCGGAGTGCCTGATAAAATCACCGGAGATTCCTGTTGTCTTTCAAGTAGAGTAGAAGGCGTATGCTGAAAACCCGGTACGACTTGTACCTGATGTTTGGTGATGTCAAATACAAACTGCTTTAAATCGTTGAGGTCTTTCTTAACATCAAAAATTAGTTTGTAGAGTATTTCTCGCTCTGTAAAGCTGCTTCCACCACCGCTTTCATATCTTGCTTCGGCTAAAGCGGGCAACCGGTTATCGGTAATATCCGGAACAATTTTGGCAAGTTCATCTGCCGTCACATTTTGGTCTACTGCTAAAATGGAAACTTGTTCGGCCACGTTTTTTAATTGTCTCACATTACCAGGCCAAGAATATCCCAAAATCAACTTTTTGGCATCTTCCGCCAGTTTAACAGTAGGTATTTTGTTCTTCTCTGAAAAGTCAGTTGAGAATTTGCGAAACAGAAGATAGATGTCTTCGCCCCGTTCGCGCAATGCAGGAATAAAAATGGGCACGGTAGATAACCGATAATACAAGTCTTCGCGAAAGCGTCCGTTACGTACCGCCTCTTGTAAGTTTACATTTGTTGCTGTAATCACCCGCACATCCGTTTTTTGGACTTTGCTGGAACCTACCTTGATATATTCCCCTGTTTCCAATACACGAAGCAACCGGGCTTGTGTCCCCAGAGGAAGTTCTCCTACTTCATCTAAAAAAATAGTGCCTCCCGATACGGTTTCAAAATATCCTTTACGCGCGTCACTAGCTCCTGTAAAAGAGCCTTTCTCGTGCCCGAATAATTCGGAATCAATGGTTCCTTCGGGAATTGCACCGCAGTTTACGGCAATAAACGGGTTGTGTTTTCTGGTGCCTAACTGGTGTATGATATGCGAAAAAACTTCTTTACCCACACCACTTTCTCCGGTAATAAGCACTGTCAGGTTGGTGCCTGCAACTCGCTCTGCTATACTGATGGCGTGATTAAGTGCCGGAGCATTCCCGATAATTCCAAACCTGTTTTTTATTGATTGAATTTCCATAGTTAGTTAGTTGTATAATTCTATTCAATAACTTCTCCTCGCAAGGTTCCACTCGTGCAATCGGTCACTTTCACAGATGCATACATACCCGGAGCCAGATTTTTCTTCTGAAAAACAATCACTTTGTTTTGAGAATTTCTACCATACAATTCAGCTTCATTTCTGAGCGAAACGCCTTCTACCAGCACTTCAAATGTCTTTCCCACATCAGCCAGATTTAGTTCCCAGGAATGCTTGCGATGTAGGTCCACAATTTCCTGTAGCCTACGTTTTTTAGTCTCTTCCGGTATGTCATCTGCAAATTTTTTGGCGGCTACAGTTCCCGGTCTCTCGCTATAGGCAAACATGTAAGCCATAGAATATTTCACCTCTTCCATTAAACTCAATGTATCTTGATGTTCTTCTTCTGTTTCTGAGCAAAAGCCGGCAATAATATCTGTTGAAATGGCGGCTTCCGGTACTATTGTTTTAATAGCTGCAATTCGCTGTTGATACCATTCTCTGTTGTACGTTCTGTTCATCATTCCCAAAATTCTGGAATTTCCACTTTGAACGGGCAAGTGGATATACTTACAAATGTTATGGTATTTAGCCATCGTGTGCAGCACATCATCCGTCATATCTTTGGGATGCGAAGTCGAAAAACGCACCCGCAAGTCGGTCGCAATTTGTGCTACCATTTCCATTAGTCGTGCAAAATTGATTACGCTCTCGTCATACTTGGCATCTACCAACTTTTTGCCTACGAGCTTTTCATCTTTCGAAAATCGGTAAGAATCTACATTCTGTCCCAGTAAGGTTACTTCGCGATATCCATTTTTGTATAGCTCTCTGGCTTCGTTTACGATACTTTCGGCATCGCGGCTGCGTTCACGGCCACGGGTAAAAGGCACAACGCAAAAGGCACACATATTGTCGCAACCGCGCATAATGCTGATAAATGCAGAAACTCCATTGCTGTTTAATCGAACAGGACTAATCTCTGCATAGGTTTCTTCACGCGATAGAAGCACATTCACAGACTTTTGCCCTGTTTCTGCTTCTTCAATAAGCGATGGTAGAGCCCTATAAGCATCCGGACCGGCTACAATATCTACCAGCTTTTCCTCTTCCAGAAATTTTTCCTTGAGTCGTTCGGCCATGCAGCCCAATACACCAATAACAGCGCCCCGTTTTTTTTTCTTTACCGCTCCTAAATGCTGCAACCGATAGCGAACCCGTTGCTCTGCATTGTCGCGTATAGAGCAGGTGTTTATCAAAATGAGATCTGCCTCCAGGAATTCGGAGGTGGAATCAAATCCAGCATTTGCCAAAATGGATGCAACTACCTCACTATCGGCAAAATTCATCTGGCAGCCGTAGCTTTCGATATAGAATTTTTTGCCGTTGCTTCGGAGGCCATTCTTTTTCTCTAACGTAAGTGTTTCGCCCTGGCGTGTTTCGTCCACCACTTTAGGTTCAATTTCGAACGCTACTTCGTTGTTGTATAATGTGTTTTCCATTGTATAGAACAGGTTGGCAAATATATCTTTGAAAACGGGATTGCTGATAGCGAATCAACGAAAAAAGCCGTCAGATTAGTGACGGCTTTTTTTGAATATTAATCTTCGAAGTTTTCAGCAAAATCTGCCGGTGGCGCAGAGGTGGCTGATTGTTCGCTGCCTTGTGAGTCTTCTTTCTTTCGGCTCATCTTGGCTTCTAGGCAAAGAGTGGCATGAGGAACTACGCGAAGTCTTTCTTTGGGGATGAGTTGCCCGGTAGATCTGCAAATTCCATATGTTTTATTTTCAACTCTTACCAACGCTAGTTCCAGATTTCGGATATACGTGTGCTGGCGGCTTATCTGATTCATGAGCGTTTCCATTTCAGATGTATCTGTTCCTTCCTCCATATTCCACGCCTTGTTCCCTGCTTGGCTATCAGTATGGTTGTCCAAAGCATCTTTCAAGTATGCGAGTTCTTCGCGGGCGGCATTCAGTTTTTTGTCAATCAGCGTTTTGAATTCTTTCAAATCTTCGTCACTATAACGATGTAGGTTATCATTTGTCTGCACAGGCTTTGATTTTTTTATTGGTGCTTTCGCCTGCACTACCGGTTTAGATTTTACAGGGGCTGGCTTAGCGGCAACTGCTTTAGGAGCTACCGGTTTAGCAACTGCTTTCTGCGCAATCTTTTTTGGAGCAGGTTTAGCAGGTTTTACAATTTTCTTCGCTATGGGTTTCGCTTTGGGAGCTACTTTTTTCAACACTTTTTTTATAGGCTTAACCACTGCTTTTTTCTTGGCTACGGGTTTAGCTGCTTTTTGGCTATCGGTTTTTTGCTGGCTGCTACTTTCTTTTTAGCCACTGGTTTGCTCACTTTTTAGCTCGGGCTTGGCTTTAGCCTTTTTAGCTGCCGGTTTTGGTTTCGAAATAGGCTTTGCTTTCACTGTACTCTTCTTCTTGTCTTTTCCTTTTGCCATGTTTAGAATGTTTTTAACGGTGCTTACTAATCCTTTAAAGGTCGCCATAGATTAAAATGAGGCCGCAAAAGTAATTTTTCCAATTAAAACCCAAATGGGCCCAAAAACAAAGCGGCACCCAATTTAGGTGCCGCTTATCTGTATGAGGATGGGAAGGTGTTACTTCTTAAGCACCATTTTAAATCCATTACCATGAACGTTAATGATTTCTACGTTGGCATCATCTTTCAAATATTTGCGAAGTTTTGCAATATATACATCCATGTCGGCCCGCAAAGTAGGAATCTGTGCCCCACACTGTGTTTAGTGCTACTTCCCTTGGTAAGAGTTTATCCTGGTAAAGCGCAAGGATTTTTAAAAGCTCCGATTCTTTGGTAGTGAGTTTGGTTTCCTTGCTTCCGATTTTCAATGTGCGTAAGGTGTTGTTGAAATCGAATTTACCGATGGTGAACTCATTTTTAGTGTTTAATTCTTCCTTGGGTAATCGCTTAAAAATGTTTTCCATTCTTAAGGTCAATTCTTCCATGCTAAAAGGCTTGGTAATATAATCATCGGCTCCCAGTTTTAAGCCTTGAATGGTATCTTCTTTCATGGCTTTGGCGGTGAGAAAAATAATAGGAATCTGACTGTTCATTTTCCTGATTTCGCTCGCCAGGGTAAATCCATCCTTTTTGGGCATCATCACGTCAAGTATGCAAATATCAAAACGATTGGCTTTAAACTCATGGAAACCGTCTTCTCCATTTCTTTTAAGCACTACCTCGAAATTTTTGTCATCCAGGGCATCTTGAAGTAAATTACCAAGATTGGTGTCGTCTTCCACCAGTAATACTTTTTTCTTTTGGCTGTTCATTTTAGTTATTTTTCATTTGTTAAAACAAACGTGGAGCCATTTTTTTAACAAACAGTATTCCTTAAGGTTTCTTAACAAAAGGATTAGGTCGTTTTAAAGGGTAAAAATATTTCGAAACGTGTCCCTTTCCCTATGTCGCTGGATACTTTTATGGTGCCATGATGCGCATCCACCAATACTTTGACGTAGCTAAGGCCTAGTCCAAAACCTTTTACATTGTGAATGTTTCCGGTAGGAACCCGATAAAATTTTTCAAATATCTTTTTCTGATTTTCCTTGGAGATGCCTATCCCGTTGTCCTCTATAGATACATATACACCTTTTGAATCGCTTCGTGTAGCAACCGATATTTTCAATAAGTCTTCCTTTCTGTACTTAATTGCATTGTCAAAAATGTTATGCAATGCGTTGGTGATATGGAAAATGTCGGCCTGAATAACCGGATTTTCGGCCAATAGTTTTTTAGTAATAGTTCCATTTTCGCTCTGTAATCTTAACTCCAACGAATCGGCAATGTCGTCAATCAGTTGGTTCATGTTCACCGATTCTTTATTCAGCTTAAACTCACCACGATCGAGTCGTGCCACCTGCAGCACATTCTCAATATGTCCGCTTAGTCGCTTGTTTTCTTCGTCTATGATGTTGGAGTAATTCAGAATTTTCTCTTTGTTTTCAATTACTCTGTCTTTCTTCAACATTTGACTGGCCAGCGAAATGGTGGCTACCGGAGTTTTAAACTCATGGGTCATATTGTTGATGAAGTCTGTCTTCAATTCGTCCAACTTTTTTTGACGATAAATAATGTAAAACGAACCACCAAACGATGCCAAAATGATTAAGACAAATGCCAATGTAGCGGAAAGCATCAGCCACATACTTTGAAAAATATAGTTCTGTTTATCGGGAAATGTAACAACGAGGTAACCAGAGTTTTCGTAGAGATCATTCGCAAAGAGCGGTATGCTGTAAAAATTAGTGGATTGGGCTTGCTCTTTTGTAATGTTTAAGGTTCCAAAAAGCATACCGGGAGACCAGTTATCAAACATGGCAAACTGGAAAGGAGTATTGATTCCCTCTTTTTTGAACTCTTCTTCCATCATTAGCTGTACCTGATCTTTTGTAATTCGGTTGGTCAGGCATTTGTCATCTAACATGAATTGCATGGCCAAATCCTGAAACATGCGATTGTATTTGGCAAATTGCATTTCAATGATGTGCCTTTCACGGTCTACATCGCCCATCATTTGAACATCCTTACTTATCTGTTGTTCGTGTAGCTTTTCTGCTTTCTCTTTTACATAAGTGATGGTTCCCATAAACTTGGAAACAAAGGAGCCGCTACTGTCGCTGAACCCAAACTTCATAGCATGTTGTCCAATAGAATCCACCAGCTGAAAACCGGGGGTGTAGGCCTTAATGCTCTGCACCGTATCATACATCTTGTTGATGTTTCTGCCAAAATCGTTTAATCCTGAACTTTCAAAATAATTAACGGCTTCATCTCGTTCAATACTGTGTGCAACATGATTCAAAGCGAGATACACGCCCTGATCAAACCGCTCTTCGCGCACCTGATAGTTTTGTTTTATCCAGTTAATTTGAATAAAAATGAGTCCTAAGAGCGCAACAGAAATGGCCGCAATAATGAAATTGATATGACGGATGTTCATGTCACAAATGTAGTTGCTAAGATTACTTCTCTATTTCTCTTTGCTGATTTTTAACGGATTCTTCCGTCAAATTTAATTAGCCTCATTGCGGATTGACCAAAAGCAGTAGAATATCTTATTCAAATTTCGAATCGGAAATTACATTCGCGCCAATTATGCAGGAGAACGAAAAGGAGATTGCCGGGTTTTCTAAAATGACCAAACGAGACAAAATCGTTTGGCTGGCAAAGAATTTTCTATACGCCAATCCGGTGGAGGTAGTAAAAGAGTTTGCGGAGTATTGGCATGATAATGTGGAAGCTCAGAAATTGTTGGATGGATTTAGCGAGAATACACTGACTAACTTTCCGGTGCCGTTTGGGATAGCCCCTAACTTCAAGATCAACGGTGAAATTTTTGCGGTACCCATGGTGACCGAAGAAAGCAGCGTAGTAGCAGCTGCCGCCAATGCAGCTAAATATTGGAGCACTCGCGGTGGTTTTAAAGCGGCAGTTTTATCAACAAAAAAAGTGGGACAAGTACACTTCATCTACAAAGGAGATAAGCAAAAATTGTTCGGTTTTTTCCAAGAGATAAAAAACGACCTGAAGTTGGGCGTAAAACAAATTACAGCCAAGATGGATGAAAGGGGAGGAGGAGTCCTGGATATGGAAATTTTCGACTTCACCGATTTGGAGAAAGATTATTATCAGTTGCGGGCCTATTTTGAAACAGTGGATAGTATGGGGGCCAATTTTATCAATAGCTGTTTGGAAGAGTTTGGCAAACTTCTGCAAGAGAAAGTCGTGGCTTCCAAGCTTTTCACCGAGCAGGAGAAAGCTTTGGAGATAGTGATGTGTATTCTTTCCAATTATACCCCGGAGTGCCTGGTGAGAGCCGAAGTGAGTTGTAAAGTGGAAGAGTTGGGGACATTTGATAATGGTGCTTTGAATGCTGAAGAGTTTGCTGCAAAATTTGAACGTGCTGTAAATATTGCCCGTATAGATCCTTACCGTGCTACTACTCACAACAAAGGAATTATGAATGGAATTGATTCCGTTGTTATAGCCACCGGAAATGATTTTAGAGCGGTGGAAAGCTGTGCACACACTTATGCTTGTCGCGATGGCGTTTATCGTAGTCTTTCTCATTGCAAAGTGGAAGATGGAGTATTCCGGTTTTGGTTAGATATTCCAATTGCCGTGGGTACTGTTGGAGGCTTAACGTCTTTGCATCCACTGGCCAAAAGGTCACTGGAATTATTGGGGAGTCCCAACGCTAAAAAGTTGATGGAGATTATCGCCACTGTTGGGCTGGCACAAAATTTTGCTGCACTCCGATCATTAACCACAGTGGGCATTCAAGCCGGGCACATGAAAATGCATTTGACCAACATTTTGGCTGGTTTGAAAGCGACTCAAGAGGAATCGGAAGCTGCAAAAAAGTTTTTTGAAGATAAAACAGTAAGTGTAGCTGCGGTGCGCGATTTTATCGAGAGTTTACGTAAGAATGAAGATTAGCGAAAATTAAATTCCCGTTTGAAGGTGTTTTCGAACACTTTTTTAAATGCATTCATATTTACCTTATTGCCCGTTTCTTTTTCAAGTGAGGTAACTCCTTTACCTTGCAGTCCACAGGGGATGATTTTGCTAAACCAGCTCAAATCCGTATTTAAGTTGATGGCTATGCCATGCATAGTAATGTGCCTGCTTGATTTTACACCAATAGCACAGATTTTTCGCTCATTATTCATCTCATCAATAATCCATAACCCTGCTGCATTCTCTATTCGAACACAGTTTATCTTGTACTGCAGCAATGTTTCAATAACTACCTGTTCTAGTTTGAAGATGTATTGCGCCAGACCAATACCTAATGTTTCCAAATCGAGAATGGGGTAGACTACTAGTTGACCGGGGCCATGAAATGTAACATCTCCACCTCTGTTCACATGGTAGTATTCTGTCGCCAGCTCTTCATCGCTTACCAGGATATTTTCACGTTTTCCACTTTTTCCGAGCGTATATACCGGGTGATGTTCACAGAGTATTATAGTGTTTTGTGTAGGACGATTATGGTCTTTGCACTCGAGGTTGGCATGGAAAAGTTTTTCCTGCAGTTTCAAAATATGTTGGTAGGGGTTTATCCCTAAATCAAGAACTTCTATTGAGGGCATACTACTTCTTCCATTTCTGTTTCATATCTGCCACTTCCACTAAGTTATAATAGCTTTTGTAAAGTGCTCGGTTGAGTCGGTCTACTGCCTTGTCGAATTTGTCGAGATATACAGTTTGGTAAAAAGGAAAGGGCTCGCGCAACTGTGTAAACGTTGTATCTGAAATGAAGATAACCGATGTGCTTGCACTGTTAGTGGATGCCTCAGTTTTGTTTACATTGCTGTAGTGATAATCATCTTTCACCACATTGGTGGTAATGCTTCCATACTCAGCAAATAAAAAATTATTGCCTTCTAATACAATACTGCTGTCCGGTAAAAGATTGTCGTTGACAAAGACATCTCTTTTGCCTTCTAACAATGCTTTAGAATTCTTTGTCATGATGAAATAAACCTTACAAAAATCAAACGATGAACGGAATGCATCAATCAGTTTCATGTTTTGAGCTTCTCTTTCACGTATTATTCTGTCTGCAATATCGTTTCTTCCGGCTTTGCGGTAGGCATTTACGCTGTTTTCATTGGTTTTTAAGCGGACCACAAGTGCTCCCTTTTTTAAGTCGGTCAATTGAAGGGTTGCAATTGTGCGATTACTAGGTTGTACCTGCGATACAGCTTGCAGTTGAACAAACATCAGGAGAAATAAGGCTACATTATAGTGCATAGTTTATCGAAAGTCTTTGGCAATAATCTTCGGTACAAATTTGCTCACCTTTCCCTTTCCTTTTATGATTTCGCGCACAATGGTGGAGGAAATGGATGAGAGTTCGGGCTTGGAGAGAATAAGAATAGTTTCCAGCCCGGGCATCATATCGTTGTTAAGGTGAGCAATCGTTTTTTCATACTCAAAATCGGCCGAACTTCTGATACCGCGAAGCAGGTAGCTTGCATTCTTTTCTTCGCAAAAGTTAACCGTTAATCCTTCATAGCTTTCTACTTTTACTTTGCGTTCTCCCTCAAACACTTTCTTAATCCAGTCGATTCGCTGTTCTAAACTATACAGCGTTTGCTTTTGCGAATTGGTGCCGATGGCGATGATGATTTCATCAAACAAGGGTAGCGCTCTTTTTACAATATCAGCATGCCCCACTGTAATGGGATCAAATGAACCGGGAAAAACAGCAATCTTTTTTCATACATGTTATTTATGCAAGTATACAGAAGCCTTTGGCATTGTTAAGGAATGGCTTAAGTCTTATAGTTTTTTTGTTTTCAATAAAAGACTGTTGGTAATCACCGATACCGAACTTAAAGCCATAGCCGCGCTGGCAATCATCGGGTCCAACTGAAATCCGGTGAATGGGAACAATACACCTGCCGCCAGAGGTATGCTAACAAGATTGTAGATGAATGCCCAAAATAAATTTTGGTGAATGGTCGAAACAATGAGCGAGGAGAGTTTGATTGCTGTATCTATAGCAGAAAGATCGGAGCGAATGAGTGTAAAGTCTGCTACACTCATAGCGATATCAGTCCCTTTTCCCATGGCCATACTGATGTCAGCTTTTGCCATTGCCTCACTATCGTTGATGCCATCGCCCACCATGGCAACACATTTGTCTTGGGCTTTCAGTTGCATTACATGTCTTGCTTTGTCGGCCGGCAATAAATCGGCATAATAATTATCAATGCCTACCTTTTTAGCAACAATTGCAGCAGTTTGGGTACTGTCCCCTGTTAACATAACTACCTCGCGTTGTTGCTTTAATTTTTTGATTGCGGCAGTCGAGGTGATTTTAACAGCATCAGATAAGGCTACGATAGCCAATAAGTCAGCATTCTCTGCAAAAAACAAAACGGTGTTTCCTTTGCTTCTAAGTTCATTCGCTATTTCTTGTTGCTTAGTCGTCAACCAAACCAGTTTTTCTTTTATCCACTTTTCATTACCGGCAAAGTATTGTTTGCCATTCACCCTTGCCTGCACTCCCTTACCAGCTATTGTTTTGAAATCTAAGATTTCTATAGCGCTGTTATCTGCCTGCAAGTATCTTACCACCGCCCCAGCCAGAGGATGCTCCGAACGTTTTTCAATGGCAGAAAAAATAGCGGCTTGTTTTGGATATTAACACTTGTTTGCCATAGGAGTTCTGTAACTTCCGGATGTCCTTGTGTAATGGTTCCCGTTTTATCTAAAAGAACTATATCGATGTTCTTTACCTTCTCCAATGCTTCAATATTCCTTATGAGAATGCCGTTCTCAGCGCCTTTTCCAACTCCTACCATAATGGCAGTAGGCGTGGCCAAGCCAAGGGCGCAAGGGCAGGCAATTACCAATACGCTAATGGCGGATACAAATCCGTGAAGCAGATAGGATGTGCCACCTACCAGCCACCAAGTGACAAAAGTAAGTGTAGCAATTCCGATAACAGCGGGCACGAAAACAGTTGCAACTTTGTCAACAATCTTCTGTACTGGCGCTTTCCCGCTTTGCGCATCGCGCACGGCTTTTATGATTTGCCCTAGCATGGTATCTTTCCCAATTTTGAGAGCCTGAATGGTCAAACTGCCATTGGTATTTATAGTTCCAGCAAATACTTTAGAAGATGGTTCTTTTTCTTGTGCCATGGGCTCACCGCTTATCATACTCTCATCGACATAAGAATGGCCATTCACTACTTGACCATCTACCGGTATTTTTTCGCCTGGTTTAATCAGAATTAAATCATTAGGCAAAATCTCCTCGGCTTTAATGACTACTTCAGCGTTTTTCCTAATGGCCACTACTGTTTTTGGCTGCAGGCCAACGAGCATTTTTAAAGCAGCTGAAGTATTCGACTTAGCTTTTTCTTCCAGATACTTTCCAAACAGAATAAAGGCTGTAATGACAGCAGCACTTTCAAAATAGACATCGGCAGGTAGTCCTTTTTGTTGCAGCACTTCCGGAAAAATGGTGTTGAATACACTGAAAAAGAATGAAGTTCCGGTGCTTACTGCTACCAGCGTATCCATATTGGCTTTCAGTTGAATCAACTGCTTATATGCCTGTAAAAAAAAGTGCCTCCCTAAGCCAAACACAACTATCGCACTAAGGATCATAGAAATCCAACGGCCGGCAGGTAAGTGATGGAAAAACATGCCTAATACAAATACCGGAAATGCAAGTATGGCTGCGAGTATCATGTTTTTGCGTAGCTTCAAAACTCTTCTTGCCGTTTTGCTTCCACTTCTTCCGGGGATACATTTTCTCTCACATCCATTTGGTAGCCGGCTGATGCCACTGCTTGTTGTATCTGTTGTAGATTGCAAAGATTGTTGTATGAAATGGTTGCGCTGTTATCGGCAAAATTGACGGAAACGTGTTCGATGCCTGATTGTTTGCGAAGAGTCGTTTCCACATTTACAGCGCAGGATGCGCATGTCATACCATAAACCGGAAAGTTTCTTGTTAAGCTTTTTGACACTCGGCAAACTTAGCCTGATAGCAGCCTTCTGCAAACATTTTTTTATTTCAGATTGCCTACTCCAATTATTAACCTTCGTAATATTGCATCATGCACGACATTGAACCGTTTTATATGTGGCGCGATGAGTACACCTCAGAGGAGGACAGGCATTCTCCTTTTTATGGCGTGGAATACAGCGAATTTCATTTCTCTAATAAAATTTACAACTACGTCATTCATCCGCAGTGGGATAATTTTGGTTCCAGTACACTCTTTTGCAAAATTCTATTCGCGGATTACGATACACATTTTGCCGTGATAGAACTAATAGGAGAGTGGAACGATGCCGTGCATAACGACATTATGGAATTGCGAAAAGGGTTGATAGATTCTTTACTTCATGCAGGTATTCATAAGTTTCTTTTGATAGGAGAAAATGTGCTCAATTTTCACGCTAGCGATGATTTGTATTATGAAGAATGGAATGAGGAGATAAAAGATGTAGGCGGGTGGATAGTGGCCTTGAATTTTAGACAGCATCTGTTGTTGGAGATGCGTTCAGCGGGTATCGACAATTATGTGTTCTTCGGAGAAAAGTATAATGACTTTTTGTGGCGAAAAATTTTACCTGCCCATTTGATGGATGCTGTGGAAGATTTAATGCTAAAACGTTTGGGCTAGCTCCACCTTTATAAAAAACGGCCTGCAATGTGCATGAGCACCGTTATTAGTCCAACCCCTATAAAATCTAAAAGTATCCCTACTCGCATCATATCTCGGGTTTTGATTTCACCCGTGCCATATACTATGGTATTAGCTGATGTAGCAACCGGCAGCATGAAACCCAAGGAAGCGCTAAACGTAGCGGTCAGCATTAACAGCAATGGGTTCATACCTAATACTGCAGCCAAAGGAATAACCACCGGCAATACCAACTGAACGCTGGCCGTGTTGCTAGCGAACTCGCTTAATATGGTGACTGTAAGGGCTATGCCTAGTAGAATAAGCCAATCGGGCAGGCCTTGAAGCCCATAAAGTTGTGTGGCCATGATGTTGCTCAGTCCTGAAGATTCGAAACCGTCCGCAATTGCAAAACCAGCACCAAAAAGAAGAATAACACTTAATGGGATACGCTCCGCATCTTTCCATTCTAAAATAGGCAGGCCATGTCTGGAAGGTATCAGGAACAAAAAGAAAGCGGTAAAGATAACAACTGTGCTGTCCTTAACATAGGAGGCATAGGACCCCAAAATATGACTCCATCCAGCAATTGACAGGATACCGAAATGAAGGTCTTCGCGAAAAAACCACATTAGCACGGTGGTAATAAAAACTACCGATACAATTTTTTCTTCGCGCTTCATTACCCCTAATTCAAGGTATCGCTGTGAAATGAGGCCCATTTCAAACTTGTCATTTAACCGATTGGGTATAAAACTGAAACGGATAATAAAGTAACAAGCTATCAGCATCAAAAACGAAAAAGGTAATCCAATGGACATCCATTGTAAAAAATCGATGGGCGGGTTGTTTGGAAATGCTTTTTCATACATGCCCATAAAAATCATATTCGGAGGAGTGCCAACGGGTGTTGCCATCCCTCCAATTGTAGCGCTGAAACTCAGACCAATCAGTAAGGCCGTAGCGGAACCTTGTCTTACCTTTTCGTGGTAGATGTCCTTTTGCTTTACAATTGCGAGTACGGCAGCTATCAGCATCATAACGGTGGCTGTATTGCTTACCCACATGGAAATAAACCAGGAAGCAAGCATAACCCCCAGTAAAACTTTGGCAGGAGTGTTTCCTGTAATCAGGATAATTTTGTATGCTAATCGCTCATGCAATCCCCACTTTTCCATAGCGTAGGCAATAAAAAAACCGCCTATGAACAGAAATATAATCTGATTCATGTATTGCATTGCTACATCCTCCGCTTTAGTAATGCCAAGCAGTGGTAGCAATATAAATGGCAGAAGGGAGGTAATGGCCAGATCTACTGTTTCGGTGAGCCACCAAAATGCAACCCAAACTACAACAGCTGCCATGGATGCCGCTTGTTGGCTTACATCGTTATGGAGTAATAACAGGTAGGTGGCTGCAGATAAAATGGGTCCGGCAAGCAGCGTTGTGAAGTATTTCAACGGATGTAATTTTGGGTAGAAGCGTAAATGAAATCAGTTCCTCCAATTCTGTCTTCAACATACCTTTTCGCTATAACACCCGCTTTTTCCAATGTTGATTCATTGCTTGTCAAATTATCCAAGCATGTTCCAAACGAATGGGAATCATAAATAGAATAGGCAGCATTAAGTTGTAATAAGTCAATTGCCTCTTGACTTTTCATATGATTTGGACCAAAAATAATAGGTAATCCATAGACAGCTGCTTCCAATATGTTGTGAATTCCCGCATTGAAACCACCTCCAACATACGCCACGCTGCCGTAGATGTATAGTGAGGATAAATGTCCCATGCTGTCTACAATAATTACACGGACTGATGAGGCATTATCTGCATTTAACGCAGATAGTTTAACTGTAGGCAATGTCATTTTAACTATTAGTTCTTGAATTCTGATCGGGTCAACATCATGAGGAGCAATAATGAACTTGTAGTTTTTGAAACAGGAGTTGTTTATCCATTCTAAAAGCAACGCTTCATCGTTAGGCCAAGTGCTGCCGGCTATCAAAATGCGATTATTTCCTCGAAACAACTCCATTACAGGGTTACCTTGTCTTTGTTGCATAATCTGATACACTCTGTCAAATCGTGTATCATGGGTTACGATACTATCAACACCAATTTCGTTAAGTAGTTTTTTTGAACTTTCATTCTGAACAAAAATCAGATTAAAACACTTTAGCATTTCTTTGAAGAAGTTCCCATACCATTTAAAGAAAATTTGATTTTTCCTGAAGTTGGCTGAAAATAGGATAGTGGGTATACTACGTAAATTCAGTGTTTGAAGAAAGTGAAACCAAAAATCATACTTTGTGAAAAAAACTAAATCGGGTTTTACAGCATCAATGAAAAACGCTGCATTTGCTGCTGTATCCAGAGGTAGATAAGTAACACAGTGAGCAAGCGTAGTGTTTCTTTGGACCTCGTATCCGGAAGGGGAGAAGAAGGATATAATAATGACATGACCATCGTTTTTGCACTTTTCTATAAGCGGCCTGGCTTGTTCAAACTCTCCTAAAGAAGCACAATGAAACCATACTCGCTTTCCTGCTGGCCATTCCACATCTTCGATCATGCACTGCCAGTGTTTGCGCCCATCTATCCATTTTTTAGCCTTTGGATTTATTAAAGCTGCCAGCCAAACAACAAAACCGTATAGTCTAATAGCTAAGTTATAGCCTGCAAGCGAGAAGAAATGCATGTTTAGTAATAGTAGTATTCTTTCTCGCTGGCTTGCAAGAAAATGGGAATAACCCAACCAAGTTTAAATCCTACAAATAGGTCAATGCGTTTATCTCGTAAAGGTGCTTGATTGTAAAAGTCGAAATTTCTTCTGCCTTGGGTAAACCCAATGTCGAATTGAAAACCACCATAAACGCTATAAAACTTTTTGCGCTCCATAAATACACCTCAATAAACTGTGACATCACAAAGCCATTAGCCATTCGGTCGTAACCTTTGCGATAAGTTTTACTCAACTGTGGCAATAAGTTTTCTCGTACATCAATGGCGATTTTATGTTGTATGAATCCCAGTCCGGTTTGTAGCAATATGCCGGCATCCGGATACTTTTCCGAAACCGGTATTGTTTTTCCAATCAACAACTTCATGACTCCACCACGTTCCTGCCCTCTCACTTTTATCAAAGTATTATCTGTTCCGATAAATTTTCCATTGACTGTAGAAATGTTGTCAATTACGTAATCTTCCCTCACCTTCGCGCCAAACAAGAAACTTCCCTCCAAGCCAATCATCCAGTTTTTTTTCACCTTGTATGCTAAATGCAAACCAATAAGATTATTGAATCCAAATCGATCGCCCATGTTGCCATAGGGGAATTGAGCTGTGTAGGTTGGTGCTATAAGAATGGCTGTGTTGGGTTCAAATTTCTTCTTTTTATTCTTCTCGGAACCTTTTTTTTCCTGTGAAAAGGAAATACCGGCCAATCCCATAAATACCAATAGTAATAGCAGTGTTTTTTTCATGTGGCTACTTCAGCGTGACTGCCCAAAAATACTATTTTAGCGCGCCCCAAAAACAAGTATGCAGCGAGAAATAAAGATGGTGGAGCTTGGTGCGCAATATCAGCGATTAAAAGTTGAGTTGGATCAGGCCATTTTTACTGTGTTAGGTTCAACCCAGTTTATCAAGGGGCCGCAAGTGAGTACTTTTGAAAATAATCTCGCTCACTACCTTCAGTGTAAGTATGTTATTGCTTGTGCCAATGGTACAGACGCTTTACAAATTGCTATGATGGCGCTTGGCTTACAACCAGGGGATGAGGTCATCACCGCTTCATTTACATACGTAGCCACAGCGGAGGTGATTGCATTACTACGGCTGACACCCGTTTTGGTGGATGTTCATCCGGATACTTTTACTATTGACCCGGCAGCAATTGAGGCCGCTATCACTCCCAAAACAAAAGCAATTGTTCCTGTTCATCTTTTTGGGCAATGTGCAGATATGGAGCCAATTTTGAACATAGCAGCGAAACACAATTTGTATGTAATTGAAGATAACGCACAAGCGATTGGAGCTGAGTATACTTTTAGTAACGGCTCCAAAAAGAAAAGTGGCACGATGGGCACTGTTGGAACTACCTCTTTTTTTCCTTCTAAAAATCTGGGGTGCTTTGGCGATGGAGGGGCGGTAAATACCGACAATGAGGAGCTAGCCTCCAAAATCAGAAAGATTGCCAATCACGGTCAAAGTGTTCAATATGTGCATGATGAAATTGGTGTCAATTCCAGGTTAGATACACTACAAGCTGCGGTATTACAGGTTAAGCTGAAATATTTGGATGATTTTGCAGCAAGAAGAAATCGCGTAGCTGATTTTTATGATAATGCATTTGCAGAATTGGCAGGGGTTAAAGTGCCGGTACGCGCTCCATATTCCTCTCATGTGTTTCATCAATACACGCTGCAATTGTCAGGTATTCAGCGAGATGAAGTTAGGACTAAGTTAGCTGGAGTGGGTATTCCAAGTATGATTTACTATCCAATCCCCTTGCACCATCAAAAGGCTTACGAAAGTGCCATTAACCCTTCTTCGTCATTTCCTGTAACCGAGACCTTGTGTAATTCTGTTCTTAGTTTACCTATGCACACAGAGTTTGAGCAGCAGGAGTTGAATTTTATAGTAAAAAGTTTTATCTCAATTTTTAATTCGAAAGGGTCATGAAAATTGCCGTTGTAGGTACTGGGTATGTGGGTTTAGTCACCGGAACTTGTTTTGCTGAAACAGGAAATGAAGTTGTTTGCATAGACGTAAATCAAGAGAAAGTTAAATCATTGCAAGCCGGAGTTATCCCAATTTACGAGCCTGATTTAGATGTTCTTTTTGAACGAAATACGAAGCAAGGCAGATTGAAGTTTACTACCTCTTTGTTGGATGGTATCAAGGGGGCAAAAATTATTTTTCTGGCTTTGCCTACCCCTCCAGGTGAGGATGGAAGTGCCGATCTCAAATATGTTTTAGGGGTAGCTGAAGACTTGGGCAAAATTTTGAATTCATACACAGTGATTGTGAATAAGAGTACTGTCCCGGTGGGCACTGCGGATAAAGTTCGAGAAAAAGTGCAACTCCACGCGCAGGTGGCATTTGATGTGGTCAGTAATCCGGAGTTTTTACGGGAGGGCGTTGCGGTAGAAGATTTTATGAAGCCTGAACGAGTCGTGGTAGGTACCGGTAGCGAAAAGGCTAAGAAGTTGATGGAAGAACTCTATGAGCCATTTGTGCGCCAGGGCAATCCGGTTTTGTTTATGGATGAGCGTAGTGCCGAAGTTACTAAGTACGCAGCTAACGCATTTCTGGCCACAAAGATTTCCTTTATGAATGAGATTGCCAACTTATGCGAACGGGTGGGTGCCGATGTAGACAATGTTCGCAAAGGAATTGGTACCGATTCAAGAATCGGTAAGCGGTTTCTTTTCCCAGGAGTGGGATATGGCGGAAGTTGTTTCCCGAAAGATGTTAAGGCACTCTACTATACGTCCAATGAACACAATTATAATTTCCGGATTTTGGAAGCTGTGATGCGGGTGAATGACGACCAGCGCAAGAACTTTTATCAAAAAATAGCTAACCGTTTCAAGGGTAATTTGAAAGGTAAAGTAATTGCGGTGTGGGGCTTGGCCTTTAAGCCTAATACCGATGACATTCGCGAGGCTCCTGCTCTTTATTTAATAGAAAAATTTTTAGAGGCCGGAGCTGTGGTGCGAGCCTATGACCCCGAGGCAATGAAACATGTGCAACAAGTTTTTGGTGATAAGGTGTTTTTTGCAAAGGATAAAGATGAAGCTTTGATTGGTGCAGATTTTTTGACAATTGTTACTGAATGGAACGAGTTTCGTTCTCCTGACTTTGAGAAGATTTCTACTTCTCTAACTGAAAAACTAATTTTTGATGGTAGAAACCTATATTCTTTAAAGCATATGTTGGATTTAGGTATAGAGTATTATTCAATAGGCAGATAACATGAAAAAAGTTTTGATAACTGGTGCCGCAGGTTTTCTTGGTGAACTGGAGTATTTTGAGTTTTACCACCATGACGTTTCCAAATTTGTCCATGTGCCCGGGCATTTAGATTATATACTACACTTTGCATCGCCTGCTTCCCCTATCGATTATCTGAAAATTCCAATCCAGACTTTAAAGGTAGGGTCACTTGGTACACATAATCTTTTAGGCTTGGCAAAAGCGAAAAATGCCTGTATGTTGATTGCATCAACTAGTGAAGTGTATGGAGACCCACAAGTGCATCCGCAACAAGAAGACTATTGGGGCAATGTTAATCCTGTGGGTCCGCGCGGAGTATATGATGAGGCTAAACGATTTCAGGAGGCCATTACTATGGCTTATCACACCTTTCATGGTTTAGATACCAAAATTGTGAGAATCTTCAACACTTATGGTCCTCGCATGCGTTTAAATGACGGGCGTGTGTTGCCCGCATTCATTGGTCAAGCATTGCGTGGAGAAGATTTAACAGTGTTTGGCGATGGTTCACAAACCCGCTCGTTTTGTTACGTAGATGATTTGGTGGAGGGTATTTATCGCCTTCTTTTAAGTGACTATCACCAGCCTGTCAACATTGGTAATCCTTCGGAGATTACAATATCACAGTTTGCCGAGGAGATAATTAGGCTTACCGGTACTAAACAAAAGGTAGTCTATAAGAATCTCCCGGTAGATGACCCAAAGCAACGGCAGCCCGATATTACCAGAGCCCAAGAAATATTGGGTTGGGAGCCAAAGGTGTCGCGCGAGGAAGGATTAAAAATTACCTACGACTACTTTAGAGGGCTATCGCAGGAAGAATTATACAAATCAAAACATCGTTTCGAATGATGATGGAGAAACCATTTTTTGCACACGAGTCAGCAGTTATTGACGAAGGATGCCGGATTGGGAAAGGAACCAAAATCTGGCATTTCAGTCATGTGATGAGCGATTGTGTGATAGGGGAGAATTGCAATTTAGGACAAAATGTGGTCGTAAGTCCGGGCGTAGTGTTAGGTAATAATGTAAAAGTGCAGAATAATGTTTCCATCTATACAGGTGTAACTTGTCAGGATGATGTTTTCTTAGGGCCTAGTTGTGTTTTCACTAACATAACCAACCCGCGAAGTCAAGTTAGCCGCAGAGGGCAATATGCATCTACTACTGTTATGCGTGGTGCATCTATAGGGGCAAATGCGACCATAGTTTGTGGTCACGACATTGGGGAATTCGCTTTTATTGGTGCAGGGGCAGTGGTTACCAAAAATATACCGGCCTATGCATTGGTTGTTGGGAATCCGGCAAAGCAAAGTGGATGGATGAGTGAGTATGGACACAAGTTATCATTCGATAAAAACGGAATAGCAGAGTGTCCTGAGAGCAAGGAAAAGTATCAATTGAAAGATGGCAAGGTAAATAAGATTTAAGTTATTTTTTTCATTTAATCATTTATATAAGTTATGGTAGATCAGTTATTAAAAAAGGAAAAGAAGTTAGCGGTTATTGGTTTAGGTTATGTGGGATTACCCATTGCCTTAGAGTTTGCCAAAAAGATTTCCGTAGTGGGGTTCGACATCAACCAGAAGCGCGTAGACATGATGCGCAATAAGATTGACCCGAGCAATGAGTTAGATGCATCGGCATTCGAGGGCACGGATATTTATTTTACAGCAGATATAGATGATTTAAAACAGGCTAACTTTTTTATTGTAGCTGTTCCTACCCCGGTCGACAAACACAATGTTCCGGATTTGAAGCCTGTGTTGGCTGCGTCCACTACTATTGGCAAAGCACTGAAAAAAGGCGACTACGTTGTTTTTGAATCTACCGTTTACCCTGGATGTACCGAAGAAGATTGTCTACCGGTAATGGAGAAAGTATCAGGCCTTAGTTTGAAGAACGGTGATTTTAAATTGGGGTACTCTCCGGAGCGTATTAATCCGGGCGATAAAGAACATACTATCACCAAAATTAAGAAAGTGGTATCGGGTAGCGATTCTGAATCGCTTGATGTTATAGCCCGCACCTACGAAATTATTGTTACCGCAGGTACTCACCGTGCATCTTGTATAAAAGTGGCCGAAGCCGCCAAGATTATCGAGAATACCCAGCGCGATTTGAACATTGCCTTAATGAATGAACTATCGAGGATTTTTGATTTGATGGGTATCAATACCTACGAAGTGTTGGAAGCTGCTGGAACAAAGTGGAACTTTCTCAAGTTTTTCCCGGGCTTGGTAGGCGGACATTGCATTGGCGTGGACCCATATTACTTAACTTATAAATCCAACGAGCTGGGCTATAACCCGGAAGTGATTTTAGCCGGCCGCAGAATCAATGACGACATGGGGGCACACGTAGCCCGTAAACTGGTGCAACAACTTATAAAACTTCACAAACAAATAGATGCTACTCGTGTACTCGTGATGGGAGCAACTTTTAAAGAAAATGTAAGCGACATCCGCAACAGCAAGGTGGTGGATGTAATTGAGGAACTTAAGCGTTACTCTGTGATAACAGAAGTAGTTGATCCGCTGGCCGATGCAGAGGAGTTTCATGAGGAGTATGGCATTCACTTACATAAAGAATACGGTAAAGATTACGATGCTGTCATAGTGGCGGTGAATCACGACCAGTATTCTGATATGAATGATTCGTTTTTTAAGACCGTGTTAAAACCGGATGGAATAGTTGTGGATGTAAAGGGTGATTTGAGAAACAGTGTGAAAGAATTTAATTACTGGAGTTTATAAACGGTATAGCAAATGAAGAAGATATTAATTACCGGAGGTGCCGGATTTATTGGTTCGCATGTGGTGCGTTTGTTTACAACCAAATACACCAACTCTCAGATTGTGAATTTAGACAAACTCACCTATGCGGGCAATCTTGAAAACCTGAAAGACATAGAGACACTGCCGAACTATCGTTTTGTAAAGGGCGATATCGTGGATGCTACTTTTATTAACGACTTGTTTCAGGCTGAGCAGTTTGATACCGTTGTGCATTTGGCTGCAGAAAGCCATGTGGACAGAAGCATTTCCAATCCATTAGAGTTTGTGAATACCAATGTGATAGGCACTGTGAATCTTTTGAATGCCGCTAAATCTATATGGGGTTGTTCCAAAGACAAGCCACTGCCCACCGATAAGCGATTTTACCATGTATCTACCGATGAGGTTTATGGCACATTAGGAGAAACCGGTTTGTTTACCGAAGCAACTCCATACGATCCGCACAGCCCTTATTCGGCATCAAAAGCCGCCAGCGACCACTTCGTTAGAGCCTATTACGATACCTACAATCTACCAGTGGTAATCTCTAATTGCTCCAATAACTATGGCCCTAACCACTTCCCCGAAAAACTGATACCGCTGTGTATTCACAACATCAAAAACAATAAGCCGCTTCCCATCTACGGCAAAGGGGAAAATGTGCGCGATTGGCTGTATGTGGTAGATCATGCCCGGGCAATTGATGTTATCTTAAATAAGGCTACACCCGGCAGCACCTATAATATTGGCGGCCACAACGAATGGACCAACATTGATGTAATTCGGCTGTTATGTCGCATCATGGATAAAAAGTTGAACCGTCCGGATGGCAGCAACGAAAAACTCATCACTTTTGTAAAAGACAGAGCCGGCCACGATCTCCGGTATGCTATTGATTCTACCAAGTTGCAAAATGAACTGGGATGGAAGCCATCGTTGCAGTTTGAGGAAGGACTGGAAAAAACAGTGGATTGGTATTTGGCTAATGAAGAATGGCTTAACCGCGTTACCAGTGGAGATTACAAGAATTACTACGAAGCACAATACGCCAAAAGATAATATCGCTACAAAGCGGTAGCTTAATCACCCAAAATGTTTGAAACAAAATATCATACAAAGGACTTGTCGCAAGCCTCTTTTTTAGTGAGCGGAGGTGCGGGGTTTATCGGTTCCAATATTGTAGAGTATCTTTTAAAAAACGGAGCCGGGAAGGTTCGTGTATTCGATAACCTGGCTACGGGACGTATGTCTAACATTGATGAGTTTCAATCGAATCGTGCATTCGAGTTCATGGAAGGTGACTTGCGCAAATTAGATGACTGCCGCAAGGCTTGCGCGGGCATCGACTTTGTGTCGCATCAGGCTGCATTAGGCTCAGTGCCCCGTTCCATCAACGAGCCCTGGAACACAAACGATGTAAATGTGAGTGGCTTTGTGAACATGTTATCCGCTGCTAAAGATGCAGGCGTTAAGAATTTTGTTTATGCTTCCTCTTCTTCGGTGTATGGCGATGAAAAAAGTTTGCCCAAAGTGGAAGATAAAATTGGTAAACAGTTGTCGCCTTACGCAGTCAGTAAGTATGCCAATGAGTTGTATGCCGATGTGTTTCATAAAGTATATGGGATGAACATTCTGGGTTTACGCTACTTCAATATTTTTGGGCCGAAGCAAGACCCCAATGGACAGTATGCTGCCGTTATACCCTTGTTCGTTTCCAAGATTATGAAGCAGGAAGAGGTATTTATTGATGGCGATGGAGAGCAAACGCGCGATTTTACTTTTGTGGAAAATGCCGTGCAGGCTAATGTGCGCGCCATGCTTTGCGACCATCCGGAAGCCTTTGGGCAGGTGTATAATATAGCAGTGGGAGAGAACTTCTCCGTTAATCAATTGTATTCTTCTATTCAACAATTGCTCAAAAGCACCCACGTACCAACCTATCGCGAAACCCGAAAAGGGGACGTAAGAAATTCCCTGGCTGACATCTCTAAAGCAGAAAAACTGCTGGGCTATGAGCCAAAATTCGATTTCAAAAAAGGATTAGAAATTACGGTATCGTATTTCAAAGCGCTCTACGCTTCCGGCTAGTTAGTCCACAAAATACATTTTGAGCATCCCTTTGTTTTTGGCAGCAATCGCTCCGCGATACACACAGCTAAACTGCTCCTTAATCAAGTTGTAGGTCGTTTCTGATACATTGATTTTACCGGCTTCGCTGTTTTGCTCCATACGGGAAGCTGTATTCACCGTATCGCCCCAAATATCATACGAGAATTTTTTGATGCCCACCACACCGGCTACTATAGGTCCGGTATGTATACCAACCCGGAATTCAAAACGTATGCCACCGGGAATGTTATTTCTATGGCGGATAGCCTCCAGCATTTCTTGTGCTGCTGACACTACTTGTAGTGCATGATTTGGATTTTTTACAGGAATGCCACTGGCACACAAATACGCATCGCCAATGGTTTTTATCTTTTCAATGGAATACTTCGAAATCACCTCATCAAACGCTTTGAAACACTGGTGCAATTCATTCACCAGTTCTTGGGGAGGGGTATTTGAGGCAATGCCCGAAAAATTTTGATATCGGCAAAAGAACCGTGACCTCATCATAATATTTAGCCTCTGCACTCCCTTTTTGCTTGAGTTCCGCTGCTGTTTCTGAAGGTAAAATATTCAGCAATAGCTCCTCGCTACGATTTTTACTTTCTTGAATTTCTATTTCTGCTACACCCCTGGTCCGCACAAACTCATATAGAATATACATGTTCATAAAGAACGGAATAACCAAATTAGGTAAATCATGTTCACTCATCAATTGGTCCCATGGGTAACCGGAGTTGAAATAAGCAAGTCCCGATAGTTCATTGACTGCACCAAATGCCAAAAAAACAAGAGTGGAAACAGCCATTAAAAATCCCCAGCTGCTTCCTAATACAAAAAAGGCAAAGTTGATATGCAAAAATTGCCAAAGCAAAGATTGCACACTTAACTGAAAGCTGGATAAATAGAGATGTGATAAAGAAGTCCAGAATTGAACAATTACATATAAAATAGCTGCCCAGCGCACCTTCTGCCGAACTTTCAGGATGTAAAAGAGGAGTGGCAAGGTGCTAATGGCTATTGCATTTATCCAGAGTTGGGGCATTAGATTTTTGTAGTAGAGCACCGGTATAAATGGGGTAGACAAAAGCAGGAGCGCTATGCAGTAGTTGACTAGTAGATTAATACGTGCGCGTTCAAATTCATCTTTTGCGGCAGATAGTATATCTCCGGCTATATATCGCTTAAATGTTTGAATAGGATTATACATAGCTTAAGGTATTACAAAATACATTTTGAGCATCCCTTTGTTTTTGGCAGCAATCTCTCCGCGATACTCGGTGTGGTAATGCTCTTTAACTAATGCGTAGGTAGCCTCGCTGATATTGACCCGGCCCGGTGCTCCGCTACTTTCCATTCTTGAGGCGGTGTTCACGGTGTCGCCCCAAATATCGTATTGAAACTTATGTATTCCTACAATGCCGGCAACAACAGGGCCACTATGAATGCCAATACGTATTTCAAACTTTTTACCACTCATGAAGGAGGCTATTTCTAAAGCTGCCGCCACAGCATTTCTTGCATGCTGTGTATCCGGGTGAGGTATACCAGCCGCAGCCATATAGCTATCTCCGATTGTTTTTATCTTCTCCAGATGATGTCGTTGAGCAATCTCATCAAATGCCTTGAATAAACAATGTAATTCGTTCACCAAAGCTTGTGGAGACATGCCCTCGCTGGTTTGTGTAAAGTGAACAAAGTCGGTAAACAAAACAGAAACCTGCTCCAGCAATTTAGGCTCCGCTTTACCTGTGTTTTTGAGTTCTTCAGCAATCGCATCGGGCAAAATGTTTTTAAGTAAGCTATCTGATTTCTCTTTCTCGGCTTTCAATTCTACATTGCGCAGACGCTCTATTTCTGTTTCTTTCTGTTTGTTCTCCAAGTCGTGCTGAAACTGTATCTCGGCCAGTTTTCGGTCAATGCGCGAATCATAGAGTTCCTCGCGGGTGATTTGATACTCCTGTTGATTTTCGAATGCCTTTTTGTAATCGCCCAACTTGGCATAAACATGTATCAGATGGCTCAACACATCTTTTAAATGATGTTTGTTCTCAATCGCTTTTGCCAAATGCAAGGCTTCGTTCAACTGTTGCCGGGCCGATTCCATTTCGTCCTTAATAAAATAAATACGTCCCAAATTGAGATGCGCCACCACTCTTGCATTTTTGTTAACGCCCGAATCTGTCTGTAAAAGATGATGGCAAACTTCTGCCTTTTGGGTAGTCGGACAGGTTCATATATAACTCCGACAAATTAGCTAAGGCAGCTGCTTCGCCAACCGGATATTGCTGTTGTCGGCTGAGCGCTACACTTTGTTCCAGATAGTTCTGCGCCTGCTCATAAAGCCGCAGCTCCCTGTAGGAATCGCCCATATTGATAAGAACATTAATATGCTGAAGTATATCATCTTCACCCACCAGTTTTTGCAACGCGATTTGATAGCATCGGATAGCTGATTCATAGTTCTTGTCTATGGAATGGATGAGCCCCGCGTTGTAGGTTGCCGTGGCCGCATGAGAAGCCTCTCCCAAGGCATCGAAAATAGTTTGTGCCCTTACAAAATAGTGAAGTGCTTGCGGATAGTTGGCCGTTTGGAAGAAAACGCCCCCCAAGTTGGAGCAGGAAATCGCTACTCCGCGTTCATCTTTAAGTCGTTCCTTAATTTCCAGCGACTGATGATAGGCCTCCTTGGCCTCGGCCCATTTACCGAGCTGAAAAAAGATAAGTCCGGCATTGTTGAGCGAGGCTGCCAGTTTTTTGGGGTCACCGGCTTTATCGGCATATTTGATAGCATTTCTAAAATAGTCCAGCCCGGCAGTGGTATTATTACTCAGATACTCCACCTTACCCAGTAGGTAATAAGCATCGGCCATGCCTTTAGGGTTGCCTGTTGCAATGGCTAACTCCAGGGCTGCTATAGCCTGCTGTCGCGATATGGTGGGCTCGGTGTTTAGCTTGGCATCCGCCTCGATCAATAATTGCCCCAAATCTTGTGGCATGGACCTTTTAATTGTTTATGAGTCTAAAACTAATCTTATATTAGTTAAAACTTACGCTATGAAAAATTTTATAAGAGTCCTGTTCGCAGCATTGGGAGTATCTGTGGCTGTATATGTTGGAAGTAATTATTTTTTGGACGGAGTAAAGGTGGTGGGTGTCATATTAGAACGGCACAATGGTAAAGAAACCATAGATCCGGATCTGTGGCAATACCAAGCTGAACGCCCTTTGATTAAACAAAAAGCAGTTGCAAGTGCTACCGACAACCGATATCGTTTTAAATCGGACGTGCCATTTGGCTATAATAGATTTTTGGCAAAAAGGGAGAACTATTCGGCACTTACTGTTGTCAATATTGATAGCGCTGATCAATTAGTGAAACTAGAAATGCCATCTGCGCAGGAAACCAATCCGGTTTCGGGTCTAGACTTATATGTTTCGGTTACAGATGATAAAGGCTCACCAGTGAGCGAAGCCAGTGTAGTAATAGACCGTAAAGGCAATAAGGAGCCTTTTAAAGCATCTACTAAACAAGATGGCAGAACAGATGCCATCAAGGGATACCTTACTGCAGATTCCGGGATTTGTTCTATGATTATTTCATCAATGTGGAGGCCAATGGCTTAACGGGCTATGCGGAGTTTACGACTTATGAAATGACTAAACTGGGTGTAGTTATAGTTCACATTACAGTTAAGTAAGATATTTCTTTCTCGCTCTTTTACCTAAATCTGCCTGGCATTACTCATAGGGAGCTTGCCGGCAGGTTTCTCTTTCCTATAGGCTAAGGTTTTTATTTTCACCCCCTCAAAAGAAAAACAGCATGTCGCAAATTGCCACTATCGAAAAGCGCCCCAATGGTGTAGCCATTGTATGGCTCGACCAGCCCAACGGAAAAATAAACAAAGTATCGCTCGCCTTTGTGGAGGAGATTGACCGCTTGTTTCAGTCGCTGGAGAGCGACAGCGAGGTAAAAGCAGCCGTTATTGCCAGCAAGAAGAAAGACTGGATTGCCGGTGCCGACATCGATATGTTTGGCCAGGGTGAAGCAGAAAGGCGACTTTATTCAGTTTACCCGAAACGGCCACGCTTCGCTGGCCCGCCTGGAGCAAAGCAAAAAGCCCGTGGTGGCTGCCATACACGGGGCTTGCCTGGGGGCCGGCACCGAGATTGCACTGGCCTGCCATGGCCGTATGTTGAGCGATGACAAAGCCACCCACTTTGCCCTGCCCGAGGTGATGCTCGGTTTGCTGCCCGGAGGCGGTGGCACGCAGCGCCTGCCGCGCTTAATAGGAATACAGAAAGCGCTGGATATGATGCTTACCGGTAAGAAAATATATGCCCTTAAGGCTAAAAAGATAGGCCTGGCCGATAAGGTGAGCACCAAAGAAAGCTTACTGAATGGCGCTATGGAATTTGCTTTGCAACTGGCCGCCAAACCATTGGTGCGCGAGGACAAACGCGAGTGGATGGAGAAACTGCTCGAGAGCAATTCGCTTACCCGTGGCATAATCTACAAGAAGGCCAAAGAAATGGTGATGAAGCAAACGCAGGGCAACTATCCGGCACCGCTTCGCATACTGGAATGTGTGGAAGCCGGTATGGAGCATGGTATGCAGGCAGGGCTGGAGGCCGAGGCTACTAAGTTTGAAGAGCTGATATTAACCAACGAAAGCCGGCAGTTGATTCGCATTTTCTTCAACATGACCGAGAAGAAGAAGAACCCCTATGCTGCTGATTTAATTAAATCGACCGACCACATTGCTATGGTTGGGGCCGGCTTTATGGGTGCGGGCATTGCTCAGGTGAGCGCAGCCGATGGCATTCAGGTATTATTAAAAGATATTAAGGAAGAAACCATCGCACAGGCCAAGCAAACTATCTATAGCGACTATGCCAAAAAGATAAAGCGCAAGACCATGAGCGCCCCAGAGGTGGATGTGATTATGAACCGCGTGGAAGGCACGCTCGACTATAGCGGATTTAAGAAGATAGATATAATTGTGGAGGCGGTGTTTGAAGAAATTAAACTGAAGCAGCGCATTGTGGCTGATTGCGAAGCCGCTTCGCGCCCCGACACCATTTTTGCCAGCAACACCTCGGCTTTGCAGATAGCGCACATAGCCGAAAAAGCTGCCCGCCCCGAAAACGTAATTGGCATGCACTACTTTAGTCCGGTGCCCAAAATGCCTTTACTCGAGATTATTAAAACCCCCAAAACAGCTGACTGGGTTACTGCCACTTGCTTTGAACTGGGCATTCGACAGGGCAAAACCGTGATAGTAGTGAATGACGGTCCGGGCTTTTATACCACCCGTATTCTGGCTCCTTACATGAATGAGTGCTTCCTGCTACTGGAAGAAGGTTGCGAAGCTGCGCTCATAGACAAAGCCATGAAGCAATGGGGCTTCCCAGTGGGTCCAGTTACCCTGCAAGATGAAGTGGGCATAGATGTGGGAGCGCATGTGATGAAAGGCGAACTGGCTGAAATGGCCAAGCAGCGCGAAGGCCACCGCAGCAACGATGCTATTGTAAAAATGTTTGCCGATGGCTACCACGGCAAAAAGAACAAACGCGGCTTCTATAAATATGACGAAAAAGGCAAGAAGCGCGGCATCAACGAAGAGATTTACAAATACTTTGGCAACCCCGCACGCAAAGAGTTCAGCATCGAAACGATCCAACACCGCATGGGCATGATGATGCTGAACGAGTGCCTGCACTGCCTGCAGGAAAACATACTAGAAAATCCCACCGATGGCGATGTGGGAGCCATTTTCGGACTCGGCTTTCCGCCCTTTACCGGTGGGCCCTTCCGTTACATAGATACCAAAGGAGCTGCCAACGTGCTGGCCCTGATGGACGACCTGGCAGCTAAATATGGCGCCCGCTTTAAAGCCGCCCAAATACTCCGCGACTATGCCAAAGACGGCCGTAAGTTTCATGCAAACTAAGCCTGGCAAAACTTACTGAATCTTAAAAACGGATTCTGCCTTCGGCTTTAGCCGAAGCCAATCACCAATTAACCGTGAGCCATAAGCAATAGCACTTCTGCCATGCAGATCGGAGCAAACTTTATTATTTGAGCCTAATCCGAATTCAGACGGATAGCTTATCAATTTGAAGAAATAGATTTAAACTGAGAGCTTCCCTAGGCACAAATGGGGTGGGTATTATTATGAAAAGCCATCATCTGTTGCCGAAAAAACGAAAACTTATGCTAATAGAGCAATGTGATATGCAAAAACTACAAAGTATCTTGCCAAAAAGTAGCAATAAGGTGGCAAAAGCGATAAGGAAAGAGGGAGGGGGCTACCATTTTACCAGCGCTTTTTGAAATATATCGTCCACTATCTGGCGATTGATTTCAAAAATCAACTGATTTTCTACTGCTACTATATTCTCCGAAGAGCTCACCTGCGCATAGCGGCTGAAGGTTTGTGTCCAGGTATCTTTTTCGTCTTTGGTGTTCACATATTCCACTTCCACATTCACCGTCAGGCGATTGAGACCGCTCGTAGTTCCGGCAATGGCCGATTCGCTGGTGATTGTGTAGCCCGTAATGGTACCCCTGAATTGCAAATCGCCTCCGGAGGACACAAGCCTAAGATTGGCCTCGGTCTGAAATTTGTTTTTAAGCTGGTCAGTAAACTGCTGCGAAAGCGCTGGTGGGCCATTATTGGCCCGGTTGGCAAACAGCTCTACCGAAAAGTTTTTGACATCGGGTGGAATGCTCGCCCCGCTGAAGGAATACACCTTGCAGCCGGTCTGCGACCCTATCATAGCTCCGCAGAACAAAATCATTAAATACGTACGAAGATGCTTCATGAAATGGCTTCCATCAGGAACCGATTCAGCGGTATGCCTGCTTTAAAATGTTGTAGAACAAGAGTGTCAACTTTATCGCCCATAATATCCTTTCGCGATACGTTGGCATAATACCAAAACTGCTTATTGGCAATCAGGGGCTGTTCCTGGGCAAACGATTTATATTCAGGATCCAGCACCTTGCTCTTGTCGCCTTGCAGGTTTTTGTAGTGCTCTTTAAAAGATTTGATCTGCAGTAATCTGACGAAGTCCTTATTGTTGTAGTAGATTTCCTGCCTGATTTTTTTCAATTCTTCTTTATCGCAGAAATATTTGCCGCCCCCCATAATGCAATCCTCAGCCCCAAAGTGCATATAAAAGCCGGATAAATCTGGTCCTTGGTGCCGGTGCGGCTCAGGATGGCTCCCACGTTGGTTTTGTAAGGCGATTTATCTTTGGCAAACCGGATATCGCGGTTGATTCTGAAAATGGCTTTTGAAATATTCTGGTTCAACTCAGGCAAATCTTTAGTCATTTTAGCAGTGATATCTTCCACCAGTTGCCGAAAGGGCAACTTCACTTCCTGCTCATAAATGCTCCGGTTTTTATCAAACCATTCTTTGTTGTTATTCTTTTTAAGTCCGTCAAAAAACGTAAAGAATTCTTTGTTGAAATACTTCATAAATCAGGCTAATGCAGCCCCCTCCAAAGTGGCTTTATATTTATCAATCTCCTTATGCATCACCGCAAACCATAATGGCGGGAAAAACGAAAGCACCATCATGCCCGGATAGCCGGTGGGCATTTGTGGACTATGGTCAAAATGACGTAGAATCTGATATTTGCGCGATGCCATATAATGATGGTCGCTGTGGCGGGTGAGTTCAAAAAGCATGATTCGCCCGATGGGGTGGTTGCTATTCCAGGAATGGATGGGCAATACTTTTTCGTAATAGGCTCCATCTATTAGCTTTCTACGCAAGCCGTAGTGTTCTATATAATTCACAGTTTCCAGTAATAAAAAGCCCATTGTGGCAGATAAAATATAGAACAGCATTACCTTCCAACCCCATACCAGTGCAATGGCCAGCAGCATGCCCCCTTGTATAAATTGATACATCAGCATCTCGTTATGAAAACTCCAAAAAGAATGGTTTTGTTTCTTAAGTTTTTCGCTCTCCAGATGCCAGGCAGATAACCAGCTATCGCGTACCGAACGTATGTAAAAGGCGTAAAGTGTTTCACCATAGCGCGAAGAAGCAGGGTCTTCATTAGTAGACACATTTTTGTGGTGTCCGCGATTATGCTCTATAAAAAAGTGTAGATAAAGCGAAGTAGCCAAAAGCATCTTACTCATCAACTGCTCATACCAGGTGTTGCGGTGCCCCAACTCGTGCGCGGCATTAATGCCCAGCACCCCGCAGGAAATGCCAAACGAAAAAATCATCCCGGCTATTTCCCACCATTGCAAAGTGGCATCGCCCACTCGAACCAAAAAGAAAAACATAATGGCGAATTGAAGCGGAACCACGCTCCACACTACTACATCATATTTCCAGTCTTTTCGAGCTATTTCTTCTTCGGCCTTTTCCATGTTTTGAGTAGTGCCGCTAAAAAAGAGCTCTATCAGTGGAATTAAGCCAAATACATACAAGGGGGCAATGAACGAAAAATAGCTGCCATAAACAAGTGAAAGTAGGATGACGGCAATGCTCACATAGACAGAAGCGTATTTGAAATAACTTATGGACATAGTCGCTTGTTTTAGTTATTCAAACCTAAGATAAATTGAGCGAAAACTAAATTACTAGTTTCCTTTTTTCAAATTTGCGCTTCACCGAAAAATGATACCTGTATGAATGCGGATGATGTATTAAATGCCTTTCGACACGTTAACGATCCTGATATTAAAAAGGACCTGGTTACCTTGAATATGATTAGCAACATAGAGGTAAAGAATAGTGGGGTGAAGTTTAAGCTAACGCTTACCACTCCGGCTTGTCCACTTAAAGAGAAGATAAAAAGTGATTGTGTAGCGGCTATTCATGAGCACATCTCCAAAGACCTGGATGTGGAAATTGAACTGGATGCCAACGTTACCGCTGCCCGCAATATGAATTTGAATATACTGCCGAGCGTGAAAAATATAATATGTGTGGCATCGGGCAAAGGCGGAGTGGGCAAATCTACAGTGGCGGTAAATCTGGCTGCCAGTTTGGCCCGGCAAGGGGCAAAAGTAGGCCTAATTGATGCCGATATATATGGTCCATCGGTGCCTACTATGTTGGGCGTTCGAGGTAAACGCCCCGAAGTGCGGATGATAAAAGACAAGAACTACATTGTTCCGCTGGAGGTGGAAGGAATAAAAATATTATCCATTGGGCTCTTGATAGATGATAAGCAGGCCGTGGTTTGGCGGGGCCCCATGGTTTCCTCAGCGCTCAAACAGTTTGTGACTGATTGCCTGTGGGGCAAGTTAGATTACCTTATATTAGATATGCCTCCGGGCACCGGAGATGTGCACCTGACAATGATTCAAACGGTGCAGGTGACGGGCGCGGTGTTGGTGACGACCCCGCAGGAAGTAGCACTGGCCGATGCACGAAAGGCTCTTGCTATGTTTCACCTGAGCAACATTAATGTGCCGGTATTGGGAGTAGTAGAGAATATGGCCTATTTTACACCGGAGGAACTACCCGACAACCGGTATTATATTTTTGGTAGAGATGGAGGCAAGCGCTTGGCAGCTGAGTATGAAATTCCACTTTTGGCCGAAATCCCCATTGTGCAAAGCATACGCGAAGGTGCTGATGAGGGTAAACCTGCCAGTATATTCTCGGATAATAAGCTGGTGAGAAATGCGTTTGATGAACTAGCAACCAATGTGGCGCAGCAGGTTGCCATCAGGAATGCTACATTTGTACCACAATCCGAAAGTTCCATCCCTGCATTATGATAACAGAACCGTCCGCTTTGCGCGATAAAATAGAGGCATCCTTAAATACGATGCGCCCTTACCTCAATGATGATGGCGGCAATGTGGAAGTGGTGGAAATTACAGATGACCTGATAGTGAAAGTGCGTCTACTGGGTTCTTGCAGCACCTGCCCTCAAAGTTTCATGACCATGAAAGCCGGTATAGAAGAAGCCGTTAAACGCAGTGTACCGGAGATTAAAGCGGTGGTGGCGGTTTAGTAGGGCTGTTTACATTTTAAATTTCTCGTCAAATTTTATCGCTTGGCAAAGGACTCATGACGTCCGCGACCATCTATTTTGAATAGATTCACGTTTTAAAGGAAAAGCATGAATAAACTATTGGGATTGTTGGTATTGATTCTTTCAACCTGCGGCATACAGGCACAGGATGTTTGGGAAACCTATTTTCAGGACAGTCAATTGAAGGTAGAATTCCGCTATGCCGATTGCCATGACGAGGCCAATGGTATCCATCAGCAAAAAGTGTTGTTGCGATTTTTGAATCTGACGAAAAGTGCATTAGAAGTCAGTTATCAGCGCAAGCCTGATTATGGCGAAGGTTATACTTCCGAAACCAACTTACAGCATATTCGCTTAGGGGCTAATGCAGTAATGGAAGGCAGTTGCACCGAAAAGGACAAGTCGCTGTTTTTATTCAGCAGGCATTTAAATAGGCAGGGGAGAAGCCTGCAACGTTTCGAACTGGCAAACATTCAAGCAATAATCGTAAAGTGATAAATATGAAAAAGATTTTACTATCCGCTTTACTGACGTGTTTCACCTCTTATATCTTTTCGCAAGGATGTACCGTCTCGGCCCTCATTTCACGCGACACCATTATTTGTGGACAAAGTGCCGTCTTATCTGCCTACGGGCAAGGTCAGGGGATTGCTTTGCTTTCCGAAAACTTCAACTCTGGTAGTTTTGGAGCTGGTTGGTCTGCTTCCCCTGCTGCGTCTTGGAACAACCCCTGCAGTGCCGGAGGAGTAGATGGAACTACACATATCTGGTTAGGAAACCAAAGTCCCGTACCTCGCGAGCTGGTGACCTCTTCCTTTAACCTGAGTAGTTGTGTGAATGCCGGAGTTACTATCTGTTTCGATTTGCTCTTTGCTGAGCAGGGGGATGCTTCTCCTTGCGAAGGGCCCGATGAACCGGACGAAGGGGTCTATCTTCAATACTCCACGAATAATGGCGCTACCTGGACAGACATCAACTACTTTGACCCAAATGGTGGCAACGACCCAGCTCTAGTTAATTGGAACAACTGGTGTTTTCCGGTGCCAACTACAGCACTCACTGCTAACACCCGATTCAGATGGTTTCAGGACAATGACAGTGGTGCCGATTATGACCACTGGGGGGTAGATAATGTGGTCATTTATTGTAATGACCCTTCCTTTAATATTGTTTGGACTCACGATGGCTACAACCACGGACCTGTAGGTGGTGTAAATCCGAATCCAGTGGCACCTCAAACTTCTACTACCTATACGGTAGTGATGAGTAATGGTATTGTTACCTGCTCCGATTCGGTAAGTGTATTTGTCAAAAGCCCTACTTTGGTGGTGAACGCTGGTAATGATACCACTATCTGTTCCGGTCAATGTGCTCAGTTAAATGCAACGGCAAAGGTAATACAAAGCCCTGCCAAAACGCCTACGTATGTAAATGCGGAAGCGGCCAGCATTACCGGCACTCCCGGCTTCCCGGGCTTTCCACCTATTGTGCCGGCCACTCCGGGTACTGCCTTCTTAAATATGGATATCAATATCACTAACCTGAATCTTTCCACGGTTACCAATGGCTATATCACTAGTGTGTGTATTGGTTCTTTGAATATGTTCCTTTTTGCTGGAATCAACATTTTCGATATCTGGCTGGTATGTCCAAGTGGCGATTCTATTTTATTGGTAAAAGATAGCACGCTTACCGGTAACGCTCTCACCAATACTTGTTTTGTTCCGGCAGGTAGTAATATAACTTCCGCAACTTCGCCTTACACCGGCAGTTATTCGCCTAACCAGTCCTTCAATAACTTAGCGGGATGTGATGCTAACGGAGTTTGGTCTTTGCATTTTCAAGCCATCTTCAGTGGTTTTTCTTTGCCCACCGGAACTTTTAATAGTTGGAGTATTTCGTTCAACGACCCGGAGGTTTCCTACACTGGTAACTTCAACTGGAACCCAACTTCCAACATGACCGGAGCCAATACACTAAGCCCCACCATTTGCCCTACGGCAAACGGAACCACAGCATATACCATCACTGCTACAGACACAGCTGGCTGTGTTACGCAAAGTGATGTGGTCAATGTAACGATGCAAACCTGTTGTGCTTTAACGGCTACCGCGGCAACAGTTCAGCCATCGTGTGCGCAAAGTAATGGTAGTATTAACCTAACACCCACACCAGCCGGCTCTTATAATTTTTTATGGAACGATGGAAACACAAACCAAAACAGATCCGGCTTAGCGGCAGGAACCTATAGCGTAACTATCACCAGTACTACCGTGGCCGGTTGCACTTGGGACACTACTATTGTCTTAAACTCCAACAGCACGCTTAATTTGGGATTAACATCTACTAATCCCACTTGTGCCGGAGGCGATGGTTCTGCCACTTTTTCGCTAAGCGGTGGCACAGTCCCTTATTCTGTAACTATTGACACCGGTGGCGTACCGCAAACAATTAATTTGCCATTTGCAGTTCCACCTCAAACACTTGGTGGTCTATCACCAGGCACGGTCAATGTGAGTGTGGTGGATGGACAGGGATGTGTAGCCACAGCTACAGCTACATTGGTATCGCCAACAAACTGTTGCACCTTTACGGTAGCCGCAGTATTGACTCAACCAGCCTGCGGACAGACTGATGGAAGTATTACACTGACTGCAGCAAATGGCTCCGGTAATTATTCCTACACCTGGTCGGGCGGCTTGGGAACCGGAAGTTCGGTTTCTAACCTGACAGCAGGAACATATTTTGTTACCATCACTGATAATTCCTTCGCTAATTGCTTCATTGACACTTCTTTTGCTTTGAGCAATCCAAACGCTCCTGTCATTGATAATGTAGCGGTAACCGATGAAACCTGTGCAGGCACTAGTGATGGAGCCTTAACCGTAACTGCCAGTGGTGGAACGGGCTTGTTATCTATTGTATGGGGCAATGGCGATGTATCATTTACTACTACCAATTTGAATGCCGGACAATACGACTTTACCGTAACAGATGCCAATGGTTGTCTGGTAGTCGGTAATGGTGTAGTCGGCAGTGGTAATGGTTGCTGCAATCTTGCCCTTACCGGTATACAGATTGACATTGCTTGCGGTGTAGCGGCTACGGGTAGTATAGATTTGACGCCAAGCGGAGCGCAAGCTTCCGTAACTTATTTGTGGAGCGACAGTGCCACTACCGAAGACAGGACCGGTTTAAGTGCTGGCCTATACTCTGTCACGGCTACAAGCGGCAATTGTACTGCCACTGCATCGTTTACCATTACTCAATCCGGTTCCATATTGGTTACTCTTCAACCACAAGATGCTGTTTGTTTTGGGACAGCCAGTGGTGGAATATTGGCCACCGTTAGCGGAGGTGCGCAGCCTTATACTTATGCATGGTCAAATGGGCAAACTGTAAATCCATTGTCATCGCTGGCTGCAGGTAATTATAGCGTAACGGCCAGCGATGGTACCGGATGCACCGGAAGTGCAAGTGCTGTAATATTGGAACCTGCTTCCATTTCCGTGGATGTAAATCCGGATACATTATTGCTGCCGCTTGGAGGAAATGGACAGGTGGTTGTTACCAGTCAAAATGCCACTAACCCGACCTACAGTTGGAATCCATCCTACGCGCTGAGTTGCTCCGATTGCACTAATCCAATTGTATCTACTACACAAAGCGGCCAGTTTGTAGTAACCGTTTCGGAAACCATTGGCACTACAAGTTGTCAGGCGAATGCCACTTTGGTTGTTATTGTAGAGCCTCACAAACCTATTTTTATCCCTAATTCATTTTCCCCTAATGGCGATGGCAACAATGACCTTTTCCAAATTTTTGGAGAAGGGATAAAGTTCTTTGAGCTTAAGATTTTTAATCGTTGGGGCGAAAAGATTTATGAATCGAATAACCACTTGCAAGGATGGGATGGCACTTACAGAGGCAAACCGCAGGAACCGCAGGTCTTGGTTTATTTGATAGATGTAGTTTATCTCGATGATTATACCGACCATAAGGTGGGTAGCTTAACCATTATTAAGTGAGGATTGCGCTGTAGATAACTAGGCGCAACGCAATTAGGATTTTTTACATCTTTATTCACAAAATCTCCCCTTAGCGATGAGCAAATTTTACATGCGTTTGTGGTTGTTGTTGATAGTAGTTAACGGTTCTTATTATTTTGGAAATTCACAGGCAAGTTGTCCTTTCATTACGATGGAAGCCCCTTTCAATTTACCTTGCACTCAACCCTGTTCTACATTACATGCCAACTATCTAAAAACATACGAAACAACTACCTACAGCATTCAATCACATGCTTATGCCCCGGCTCCATATAATGCCGGTACACCGGTAATTGTAGGAGATGATGATATCTGGAGTGGTGTGGTAGATATCCCATTTACCTTTTGTTTTTTTGGACAACAGTATAACCAGTTAGTCATTGGAGCTAACGGACTGGTTTCATTCGACATTGCCAATGCCGGTGCTTTTTGTGCCTGGACCCTGACCGGAGGGCAAACCCTTCCGACTAATGCGTTGTATCCTAATTCTATTATGGCTCCCTATCATGATATTGACCCGCAGAATCAAGGTTCCGTTTTCTGGAATGTGATTGGGGCTTGGCCTTGCCGGAAATTCGTAATTTCCTGGAATCAGATACCATATTATGGCGACCCTAACAGTTCTTCACCCGGCAATTGCAACAGTCCTTTGTTTGCTACGCAACAAGTGGTATTATATGAATGGAGCAATATCATTGAGATTAATATTCAAAACAAGCAAACTTGTAGTGGTTGGAATGGCGGACTTGCCATAGAAGGAATTCAAAATGCTGCCGGAACGGTAGCCTATGTTGTTCCTGGTAGAAATAATACGGTGTGGACTGCTAACAACGAATCGTATTGGTTTGTGCCCACTGGAAACCCCACTTTCACTTTTTCCTGGTTGCGGAATGGGGTTCCTTTTGACAATGCGGACAACACAACTATCTGTCCAAGCACCTATGGGCTTTATACAGCACAAGTTAATTACACAGAATGTGATGGAGATGTACACACTTTTATTGATGATGCATTTATTGGAACTGTAGAATTGGAGGTCAATATTGATTCTGTAAAAAATGCAGCCTGTGCACAGAATAATGGTAAGTTATATGCATCCTACAATACAACATCTGCTATTTTAAGCTATGGATGGACTCCTGGCCCGCAAAACACCACATCCTATACTACCGCCCCACCCGGCACTTACATATTTTCTACATCAATAGCCGGTTGCACCCGTACCGATACCGCTACTATTATTGACAGCGGTAGCCTTAGTGTATTTGTGAACGATTCCGCATTCACTTCCTGTAATCCGCCCGGTAATCAGGGTGTTTTGCGAGCACAACCTGTAGGAGGGGCGAGCCCATACACCTATGCATGGAATAATGGACAAAGCGGACAATACGCTACGGGGCTCACAGCCGGCAGTTATTCTGTTACGGTAACTGATTTTCAAGGATGCACAGGAACCGATGCGGGTAATGTTACTTATACCATACAATCTCCTGCTTTATTGCCGCCTATCATAACAAATGTAAGTTGTAATGGGGGAAACAATGGAAGTATTGTAGCTGTTACACAAAATATGCAAGCTCCTGTGACTTTTTCCTGGTCTGGCGGCTTGCCTAATAATGATACCGTGAGTAACCTAAGCGCAGGTCCTTATACGGTAACGGCCACAGATGCCAATGGATGCAGCGCTTCCGGCTCCTATAACGTTAGTGAGCCAAGCGCCATTGTGCTGGGAAATCCGGTGATTACCAATGCCACTTGCACTGCGGGAGGTTCTATAACAGTTTCTGCCAATGGAGGAGTAGGTGCTCTTACATTTACATGGAGCAACTCGCAAACTGGTAACGCTATAAATAACCTTGCCGGAGGTAGTTACGATTTGACCGTTTCCAATCCTGATGGCTGTAGTGTCACCGCTACTTATTCTGTTGGTGCAGCTCCTTCAGCAGTGGTGTTTAATGCTCCGGTAATTGTGGATGTTTCTTGTAATGGCGGTTCTGATGGTAGCATTACCGCCAGCGCCTCCGGAGGCAATGGAGTATTAGGATATCTGTGGAGTAATAGTCAAACCGGTACGCAGATTAACGGTTTAACAGCCGGAACATATAGCCTTTCTGTATCGGATATTAGTGGCTGCTCTGCCACCACTTCCTATGTCGTTAATTCGCCTTCAGCCATTTCAATTGGTGCTCCGGTTGTTACAGATGTCACATGCTTTGCAGGAGGGTCTATTTCGGCCAGTGCATCCGGTGGAACGGGAACGCTTAGTTATAACTGGAGCAATACTCAAAGTGGAGCAACGATCAGCGGACTAAGTGCCGGTGCTTATACTGTAACTATAACCGACCAAAATAATTGTAGTGCCACAGCTAACTATAATGTGGCTACTGCATCTGGCGCTGTAGTAATCGGTAATGCAGTAATAGTAAATGTCAGTTGCAATGGATATGCTGATGGTAATATAACTATAAACCCTACAGGCGGAACGGGTGCATTAACGAGCACCTGGAGCAATAGTCAATCGGGAAGTAATATTGCAGGGCTTACCAGCGGAAGCTATTCTGTAACAGTTAGCGATGCTACCGGCTGCTCTGCAACAGCTAGTTTTAACGTTACTGAACCGACTCCCTTGTCGCTGAATGCTCCCGTGATTCAAAACATTGGATGCACGGGTGCAGTGAACGGTGCTATTACTGCTTCTGCTAGCGGTGGAACTCCCGGTTATACATACAGTTGGGTTCAACAAAGCAATAGTCAGGCCTATAACGGGGCAAATCTCTCTGGCCTGTCGGCAGATACATATGATTTAACGGTTACAGATTTGAATAGCTGCACAATTACAGATAGTTATGTGGTTAATCAAGTAACACCGCTTACCTTCAATACCTCCTTCACAGATGTAACCTGTTTTGGAGGGAATGACGGAAGTGCAACGGTTACCATCCTTACCGGAACATTACCCTATTCTTATAACTGGAATGGCTCAGGAGCACAGACAAATCCAACTTTTTCGCAGCAAAATGCAGGAGTTATTGACGTAACCATTACCGATGCTAATTGCAGTGCCACAGCAACTTTTAATATAACAGAGCCATCGCAGGTTACACTTACTGGCATTTCACAACAAAACGTATCCTGCAATGGCGGCAGCGATGGCAGCATTACAGTGGCCGCCAATGGAGGCACCCTGAATGCCCTGATCACCGACTACGTTTATCTCTGGAGTAATACACAAACCGGAGCTACCGCTACTGCTTTAGCGGCCGGCAGCTATTCAGTGACCGCAGCCGATGCCAACGGATGCTCCGCCAGTTTATCATTTACCATTACCGAAGCATCTCCTGTTACCCTGAACCCTATAGCACAAGATGCCCTCTGCTTTGCCGCTCCGAATGGCAGCATTGATGCCAACCCGTCCGGTGGCAATACGCCTTATACCTATTTATGGACCGATGCACAAACCACCCGCATAGCTACTTCGCTTCTGGCAGGCACCTACACCGTAACGGTAACCGATGCCAGCGGCTGCACTGCCTCTGCTGCGGCCAGCCTGGGTGAGCCCACTGATGTATTGATAAACACTATTGTAACTGCGGTGAAATGCCCCGGACAAAATGATGGCACCATCACGGCTATTGCCACCGGTGGTGTAGCGCCCTATAGCTATTCGGCTACTCAAGATTTTGCCAACTTTATTTTTACTACCGATGGTGTTATACTGGGCCTGGCTCCGGTGATTATTCGGTAATTGTGAGTGATGACAATGGCTGCACCGATGTGGTATTAGTGACCGTGCCGGATGCCACGCCTGATAATTTTCTGGCTACAGCTGATTCTACTTCCTGCTATGGCGACAGCTACAACGATGGAAGTGCCGAAATCTTAGCTACATCCATACAAAACGGCCCCTATCAATTCTCGATGGATGGCGGACCGCTGCAATACAGCGGCAATTTCTACAACCTGAGTGCCGGTGCGCATACCATTACAGCAGTTAGCTTTAATGGCTGCATCAGTCAGATACCGGGTGCTGGTGGCAGAACCACTGCCGATTGTGGTAGATGTGAATCCGGATACGGTGTTTATTAGCCTGGGTGAAGGAGAGCAGGTGCAGGTGACCCAGCAAAATGCTGCCAGCCCCAATTATCTGTGGACTCCCCGCTCTGGGCCTCAGTTGCATCGACTGCCCGAATCCGTATGTTACCGCCTATGAAAGCGGCAACTATGTAGTGGAAGTAAGTAGTGTTAATGGCACATCTACCTGCTATGGATACGCCACCCTGCGCGTGGAAGTGGCACCGCACGAACCGGTGTTTATTCCCAACTCGTTCAGTCCGAATGGCGATGGCAACAATGATTTATTTTTGGTGTATGGCACCGACATTCGCACCGTAGACCTCAAGATATTTAACCGCTGGGGCGAATTGGTGTTTGTTATCAACAATCAAATGGAAGGATGGGATGGCACCTATAAAGGGCAAATTCAAGTGCCTCAGGTATTTACCTATGATGTGCGTGTCACTTTCCTCGATGGCAAGAAAGAAGAAAGAAAGGGGACGGTAACACTTATTCGTTAAGTAAATTGATTGATACTTAACAAACCGCTCTTGTATGCAAGGGCGGTTTTTTGTTTTCAAAAATGAAATAGGTTTGGCTTCGTTATACATAAAAATAAGCTTGCTCAAATACTTTCTTTACCCGTTTTCTTTTTTCTATGGAGCCGTTATGGCCTTTAGGAATCATTTATTTGATATAAAGCTGTTACGCTCAGTTCGTTTCGATTTTCCGTTAATAAGTATTGGCAATTTAACCGTAGGTGGAACAGGGAAAACTCCCCATACTGAATACTTGATTCATTTTCTGCAATATATAATGAAAGTGGCAACGCTCAGCAGAGGTTACGGTCGCAGGACTACCGGTTTTCTCATTGCAGATGCAAGTTCAACAGCAGCACAAATAGGAGATGAGCCCTGTCAATTCAAATTAAAGTATCCTGAAACAATGGTAGCCGTGTCGGAAGATAGAGTGATGGCTGTTCCAAGGCTACTCAATATGGGGGTAGATATAGATGTGATATTGTTGGATGATGCCTTTCAGCATCGAAGTATAAGGCCGGGGCTTCAAATATTGCTGACCGAGTTTGAACTACCGTTTACGCGAGATTCGCTTTTGCCGGCTGGACGGCTTCGTGAATCAGCGTCTAGTTTTTACCGGGCCGATATCATTATTGTCACAAAGTGCCCACCTACTTTGAGTATAGCTGAACGGGATAAACTGATTAAGGAAATCAGTCCCTACAAGTATCAGAAAGTTTATTTCTCTCAATTCAGGTATGGTGCTCTATACTCGCTCCTTAACAGAGAAGAAAAAGTGGCTTTGACAATGAATGATTACGTCTTACTGCTTACGGGCATTGCTAATCCGCAGGGATTGTTGAGTTTTTTGAAACCACAAGTAAGTGAGGTAGAACTGCTTCGCTTTGCAGATCATCACAACTACGATAGTCTGGATATGGAAACAATCAGAAGGGCTTTTCAACAGTTGAGTGGTAATAAAAAATGCATTGTTACTACTGAAAAAGATGCAACCAGACTAATGCCGCACGCATATTGGTTTTTGAAAAATGATTTCAAAATTTACGTTCAGCCGGTGGAGGTGGCGTTTTTGCATCAAGACAAGTGGAGCTTTGAATCGGATATTATGAGCTATATAGAACTGGAAAAACAACAGAGTTTTACCAAGCCTAATACGCAAACAACACCCTAAAGCTGCACTCAAAGTTTATTTTCACCCTCAGATTTTGATTTAAACGAAACATTACAACTACGTATGAACGATTTATTATCCAGAATAGAGGAAACTGCGAAATATCTTAACTCTAAGATAACCGGAAAGTACCCTATAGGAGTGATTCTTGGTTCCGGACTCGGAAATTTGACCAATGAGATTTTAGTTCATGAACAGATTGCCTATTCCGAAATCCCTAACTTTCCTGTTTCTACTGTGCAAGGACACAAAGGCAGCTTGATTTTTGGTGAGTTAGGTGGCAAGCGGATTGTGGCGATGAGCGGCCGTTTTCATTATTATGAAGGTTATAGCATGCAAGAGGTAACTTTCCCGGTGCGAGTGATGAAAGCAATAGGGGTAGATACCTTGATTGTGTCTAATGCATCGGGGGGAATGAATCCTAACTTTGAGGTGGGAGACTTAATGATATTGACAGATCATATTTATCTGCAACCGGAACACCCTTTACGCGGAAAAAATGTGGAAGAACTTGGACCGCGCTTCCCCAATATGAATCATGCTTATGATCCGGACTTGGTCCGTAAAGGTCTTGATATAGCTAAAGCCAATAATATTACCTGCCACACAGGGGTATACGTGGGCGTGCAGGGTCCTACTTTTGAAACTCCTGCCGAGTATAAAGCCTTTTTTATACTGGGAGGCGATGCGGTGGGAATGAGTACCACCGGAAGTAGTAGTGGCACGACATGGAAACCTGCGCGTGTTTGCCATCTCGGTCATCAGCGATATGGGTTATCCGCCTGAAAAAGCGGATAAGGTGACACATGCTTTTGTTTTGCAAAAGGCAGCTGAAGCCGAACCTAAGATGACCAAAATTATTGTTGAACTTCTGGCCGGATTGTAACATGGCAGCTGAATCAATGCTGCGGTTATATTCTTTTATGACAATTTGTCCTTCCATCTTGATTAGATTCTGGATGGTTTTGTTAGCTGTGTCTATAGGCACAAGTATTCAGGCCGCTGCTGTGGGCGATGGATTGTTCAAGCGTGATTCTCTAAAAATTAAAAAGCCAAGCACAGCTAACGATACTTGGTATCATGGAAGCAACCCCGAGACTCACTTTGTGATAGACACTAGCATTGTGAATTTTGAAGAGTTTAATCCGATTTACAACAACGGTCCCGAATATGTCAATACCGGAAATTTTGGAGGGGCTACTTTTCCGTTAGTTTATCAAGCCAATAGAAATCTCAATTTCAATGTGGGCTACAACCAGTTTGATTTATATCGCTTTTCTAAGGATTCTATTCGCTATTACCAAGTCATCCGCCCGTACACTGAGTTGCAAATGGTAATAGGCATGCGTAACGAACAATATTTTCAGGGACGCTTTGCCAACCAACATAAAAACATCATTTTTTACGGACTGGAGTTTCGAAGAATGTATTCTAAAGGAACATATACGAATCAACGAACCAATGACAATGGATTTTACCTCTATGGCATTTATCATTCACGCAATAAAGCGTGGAGTGTTCATGCGGATATCCTATTTAATTCCTTTAAAGTGCAGGAAAATGGTGGTGTAACAGACAGCGTTTTTGAGAAGAATTACTTACAAAAAACATTGGTGCCGGTCATGTTCAGAGAAGCAGAAAATAACTATCGGCAAACTGATTTTTATTTAAAAGGCACCAGGCATATCGGTAAAATGATAAGGGAGCGAATTAATGATTCAACAGTGGTGAATGCCGTAGTCTCTCAGATTTCAGTTTCTTATCAATTAAATATTGAAAAGAACAGATTTCAATATCGAGATTATGATCCTTCTCAAAACTTTTATGGGCCTTTTTTTCAGGCCGATTCGGTTTTCAATAACCTCGATTATCTGAAAATAGGTAACAGTGTTCAGTTGGATTATCATTTGCGGACTATTACATCCGATTCCGCCTTCGAGAATAAAAACTTCATAGCACATGCCGAGGCCGGTTTCGACTACTATCTTATAAAACAAAATCTGATTGGTAATACATTCGGCAATTTATATGTGACTGGAGAGGTGAGAAATAACCCTGGAAGTGGTTCTCCATTTTTATACAAAGCCACAGCCAAGTATTTTGCATATGGATATAATCAGCACGATTTTTTAGCAGATGCTTCGGCAGGTTATGACCTCCGAAAGTGGGGCTCTATTGCTGCCAATTTTCTATATCAGAGGGCTGAAACGCCTTACATATTCGAAAACTACACTTCGCACCCTGCTGAATGGAACTATCAGCTACCTAAAACCCAGACACTTGCAACTGGGTTTAAATATCAAAATCTGAAATGGGGTATTGTAGCCGATGCTAATTATTACAATATCAAATACATGCCCGTTTACGCAGGGGTTAACAATCCATACGGTATTTGGGCAGGCAGAACGCAAAATGTAGTGGTGTTACACGCAGGAAATAGAAACGCCATCAAAGGATTTCATTGCGATAACGATGTTTGGTTTACTTCTGCATCTGCGGGGTATGTGCGCGAGACTTTCCCGCTACTTTACTCAAAGCATAGCGTTTATTACGAAGCCAGGGCTTTTAAAAAAGCATTGTGGATTGCTACGGGTATTGATCTTAGATTCCGATTCAATAACAATTCCCCCTATTATGACCCGCTTTTAGCGCGCTTTTATCCCACATACGATGCCGATGCATACACCTTACGATTAGACTTTTTTCTAAACTTCAAAATCAGAACTGTTCGCATTTTTACCAAAGTGGAGAATATTCTTGGAGCATTCCGACAATACGGACATTACTCGCTTTATAACGCACCGGCTGCCGATATCGCTTTCAAGGGTGGATTGAGTTGGCGTTTTTTTGAGTAACGTAAGTTTTGTCCAATTTAACTTTTCGGCTCATGCGCTGTTATCTTTTCTCTTTTATTCGTATCTAAAATTTTACAGCATTCATGAAATTTATTTTTAGTCTAATCATTGTATTGAGCAGCACATCTGTTTTTTCACAACTGAATATTCAACAGTTGGGGCATTTTACATACCCTCAAAATGTAAGCGCCAGCAACCTTACGGGTTATGCTGATTCGCTGGGCCGAGAGTATGCCCTAGTGGGCACTTCGCAAGGGCTTTCCATAGTAGACATCACAAATCCTGCGACACCGGTTCAATTGTTCTTGGTCCCGGGTGCTACAGGTCAGGGAGGATTTTGGCGCGAGGTAAGAGAATACAAAGGATACGCCTATGTTACCACCGAACAGCAGAGTGGGCTTCAGGTGGTCAATCTGAAGTATCTTCCCGATAGCGTGAAGTATCACACTATCAATCCTTCAAGCATGGAAACTTCTCATACCATTTTTATTGACGAAAATGGAGTGGCTTATGTAAACGGCACCGACAAGGGGCTTCTTATGCTGGACTTGAATGCTAATGGCTGGAATCCACCTGTGTTAGGTGATTATAATTTAAAGTATGTTCATGATTGCTTTGTTAGAAATGATACGATGTGGGCCGCGCATATTAATGATGGAGTAGTAAGTGTAGTAGATGTAACTGACAAAACTGATGCTGACAATCCGGTAAAAACATTAGCTCAATTTTCAACACCGCTTGATTTTAGCCACAATACCTGGCTAAGTGATGATAACCGCTATCTGTTCACTACGGACGAAAAGCCATCTTCACACCTGACCTGTTATGATGTATCAGACTTAAATAACATTACAGAAACGGACCGCACACAAGTAAACCCCAGTAGTAACACGATTATTCATAACACTCACTTCCTAAATAATTATTGCATTACATCTTATTACACCTATGGTATTACCATACATGATGTGTTACGAAAAAACAACTTGGTAGAGGTAGGGAATTTTGATTGCAGTCCCGGGTTTACAGGCGATGGTTTTCATGGAGCGTGGGGCGTGTGGCCTTATCTGCCCTCAGGTAATATCATTATTAGCGATATTGAAACCGGCTTATGGATTGTAAAGCCTACCTACAAGCGAGCGGCATATTTGGAAGGTGTGGTAAAAGACTCTATCTGCAACACTCTTTTGAATGGTGTCAAAGTTGAAATTGTGGGAGCAAATGTGGAGGACTTCAGCACGATTACCGGGAAGTATTCTACAGGAACGGCTGATAGCGGTATGTATACTATTCGCTATTCCAAAGCAGGATATCAGACACTTGAAATTGACAGTGTAACGCTCGATAATGGATTTCTTACCACATTCAACATTAACCTGGTACCAATAACAACAACAAAGCTTTTGATAAAGACCGTGGACTCGCTTACCGGGACGCCCCTACCGTTCATTCGCGTAAAGATTTTGGGTAATACAGGAGTTACAATACAGGAAATAGCAACAAATGCCACAGGTGAATATGAAATCTGTGACTTTGTACAAGGGCAGTATGATTTTTACGCAGGTCGTTGGGGCAGAATAACAGCTTATACATCCCGAAATTTCTCGAATACTGCTGATACATTATTTATACCTATAGCCGAAGGTTATTATGATGACTTTGTGATGAATTACGGATGGACAGTTACCTCCACCGCTTCTAAAGGAATGTGGGAATTGGGCGAGCCGCAAGGAACAACCTACCAAAGCCTGGACGCCAATCCGGATAATGACATTACAGGTGATTATGGCGCAGATTGCTATGTGACAGGAAATGCAGGAGGCAATGCAGGCGATGATGATTTGGATAATGGCTCCACCATTTTACGATCTCCATTATTTAATCTTACAACTTATAGCAATCCATACATCAGCTTCTATACTTGGTTTTTTAATGATGGAGGGCAGGGGACCACACCAAATGATTCATTCACTGTGTACTTGAGTAATGGTTTTGATACCGTGCCTCTAATGGCAGTCAATAAAGATTCAGCTCAAAGCGAATGGCGCTTCCATCAGTTTAGGGTAGAAGACTATTTGTTCAAAGCAATAAATATGCGTTTACTGGTTACTGCAGTAGATGCCAATCCGGGTCATTTAGTAGAAGTAGCATTTGATAAGTTTATGGTTGTGGATTCTCCTTCGTTAAATACGGCTGTTTCCGATTTGCGGAACGACTTTTATGTAAAAACATATCCCAATCCTTTTAATAAAGGGTTATCTGTCTATTGCAGCAATTTACCTCAAGATGGGACGCTCGAACTACAGGATGTTTTAGGCCAAGTAGTGTTTACAAAACCTATATTGGATTATGTCACAACCATACCAGTAGCGCAAGATTTAGAAAGCGGCTTATATTTTTTGAATATTAAGTCTAACAATAAAGTATTGCAGGTAAATAAGGTTGTGAAAAGTGAATAACTTACGTGGTAAGAAATCGTCCTTTATGAAATCCAGTACACTTCTTTTCTGCCTTTTTGCTTTAACTCTTTCGGCACAGCATAATATTGAGTTCCGATCAAATATTCAGTATCCCAGAATACTGTCTAATCTTTGGGGTTATACAGACACTGCAAACGGTAAAGAATATGCATTAGTGGGAGAAGAGACTGGAATGTCTATCGTGGATGTGAGCAATCCGGACAACCCTTTTCAGGTGTTTTTTGTTCCAAATGATACCAGCATGTGGCAGGAACCTAAAACCTGGAGTCATTATGCATATATGACAAACGAGCGTGGGGGAGGACTGTTAATTGTAGATTTGAGTAACCTGCCTGCCTCGGTTAATTATACGCATTGGAGTGGTATACCTGATGAAGATTATCAAACCACACATACCTGCTTTATTGACGAAAATGGAATTATATATCTGAATGGCAGCAATCTGTTTCATCGGGGGGTAATGATGTGCGATTTAAAACCGGATCCCATGAATCCCGTGTTCCTAGGCATTTTCGATGATTTTTATGTACACGATTGCTTTGCCAGAAACGATACGTTGTATGCTTCAGAAATTATAAACGGAACGATTGCCATTGTTGATGTGAGCGACAAATCCGCGCCAGTGGTGTTGGCCAGGCAACAAACCCCATTTAACTTTTCACATAATGTGTGGCCCACTGACGACAATAAATATTTGTTCAATACCGATGAAAAGAAATTTGCTCCTGTTACAGTATATGACATTTCAGACTTAAATAACATTCGCGAGGTGGAGCAGTATCGTCATAGCGATGTTGATTCCTCCATACCGCATAATACCTATTACCGCGATGGTTATTTATACACCAGTTATTATCGCGATGGCGTTACTATCTGCGATGCCCACCGGCCCGATAACCTTGTAGAAATCGGCAGTTATGACACTTCGCCATTCCCATCGTTTGGTGGGTTTGAAGGATGCTGGGGCGTTTATCCGTTTTTCCCATCCGGCAATATTATCTGCAGCGACAGGCAAGAAGGGCTATTTGTTTTGACTCCTACTCTGAAACGTGCCTGTTATTTAGAAGGGAATGTAACCGATGCAATATCCGGTAGTAATTTGAATGGGATAACTGTGGAGATTATTGGTAACAACAGATTGAAAAAGACAGATTTGTTTGGCAACTACAAAACCGGTGTAGCAGATTCGGGTAGTTACGATATTCGATTTACGGATTATAGTGTGTTCTGCAATACCGTCATAGTTTCAGATGTTCAACTAAAAGAAGCACAGACTACTACGGTCAACGTGCAGATGTTCTGTTCCTTTCCAAGTAATCTGTCGGATGATACTGACACCGAATTCAGTTTGACCACAACAAAACCGGTGTTCACGGACAAGACACAACTTCTATTGAAAAATCATTCCGAGAATACTGCCAGCTTATCTGTATATAATCTTTCAGGTGCCTTAGTTAAGGAGTTAGATATAAATACAACCTTTGCACAAATTGAAATAGGGGATAGTTGGAGCGCTGGCACTTACTTTGTTCGAGCTGATAATCAAACCAATCATTCTTTTCTAAGGCTTATAAAACTGAATTAATCCATCAAGGATTTGTCACAGTAGTGTAATATTTCAATGTTTAACTTCTGATTCGCTCCAGCATTTTACTTTCGCTCCACTTAAATTCTTGAAGTGAAAAAGATTCTCTTTTGGTTGTTTTGTAGCACAACGATAATTTCTGTTTTTGCACAGGAGTCACGGCATCTTGCCAACATACGCCAACTGACTTATGGTGGCGATAACGCAGAAGCCTACTTTAGCTTTGATGGTAAAAATCTCAGCTGCCAGATTACAAATAAGAAATGGGGGTTGGAGTGCGATCAGATTTTTGACATTCAAATCCGGAAAGCTATGGGTGACTCTACGTATCGCCCCAAAATGGTTAGCACTGGGAAAGGCAGAACCACCTGCTCCTATTACCTACCCGACAACAAACATATTTTGTATGCGTCTACGCATGTCGGTGCTTCGGCATGTCCACCTTCGCCACCTTCCATTTCCGGTAAATATTTATGGGCGATTTACAGCGACTTCGACATTTTTGTAGCTAACAAGAAGGGTAAAATTGTATCGCAATTGACAAATACTCCTGGCTATGATGCAGAAGCTACTGTATCACCGGATGGTAAAAAGATTGTATTCACTTCTCTGCGCTCCGGTGACCTTGAACTATGGACAATGGATATAGACGGCAAAAATCAAAAACAAATTACATCTGGTTTGGGTTATGATGGGGGAGCATTTTTTTCACCCGATAGCAAACGATTGGTGTTTCGTGCGTCTAGGCCCAATACAGATGAAGATATTAAAGAGTATAAAGAACTTTTGTCTAAAAATCTGGTAGCACCTACTGCTATGGAGATTTATACCTGTAATGTAGATGGCAGCGATTTGAAACAGGTTACATCGCTTGGCAAAGCAAATTGGGCCCCCTTCTATTCGCCCGATGGAAAACATATTATCTTTTCCTCTAATCATGCTTCCAAAAAAGGATACGATTTTCAGTTATACATTATTGATACAGATGGGAATAACCTCGAGCAAATTACCACCGAAAGTATTTTCAATGCCTTTCCGATGTTTTCACCCGATGGCAAAAAGCTGGTATGGAGCAGCAACCGAAATAACGGAGGCAGCAGAGATACAAACCTTTTTATTGCAGATTGGATTCCATAAATACGAACTATGATTAAGCATTCACTTATTGCTTTATTTCTTTGCGTTACATTATTTTCCAATGCTGCTACCATAGACAGCGTTTTGCTTAAAAAGCATATAGCTTATTTGGCTGGCGATAAACTTAAAGGTCGTGCACCCGGAACTTCCGGTGAGCGAAAAGCTTATGAGTACATCGCGAGTTACTTTAAAACTTGTGAACTTCTTCCGAAAGGAGAAGATGGTTTTCTTCAGCCTTTTACTTATCGACAAAGCCATAATCCACACGATACCCTTCATTCTGATGGAGTTTCTTACACCGGCCATAACGTAGTCGGTTTTCTGGATAATGGGAAAGAAAACACCATCGTGGTGGGAGCGCATTATGACCATTTGGGAGTAGACGGACGGGGTTCATCATTAGAAAAAAAAGCTAAGGGCAAAATACATAACGGGGCAGATGATAATGCGTCAGGTACAGCCGGAGTTTTAGAGTTGGCTAATTATTTTTCATCCAACGGCATTACTGAAGATGTAAATTTCTTATTTGTCTGTTTTTCAGCAGAAGAAGCCGGACTTATCGGGTCAAAGTATTACACTAACCATCCCACAATATCGTTGGACAAAGTTCAATGCATGATTAACATGGATATGATTGGTCGATTGGTTGACTCCACGCAAAAGCTGTTGATATACGGAGTGGGAACGTCAGATGTGTTTGTGAGTAAGCTGAATCAATTGAACCAAAATAAGTTTCAGTTGGTTCTAGATTCTGCCGGAATTGGCCCCTCCGACCAGACATCGTTTTATCTAAAGCATATACCTGTGCTTCACTTTTTTACGGGACAACATTCCGATTATCATAAAAGTTCTGATGATATCGAAAAGATAAACTTTACGGGTGAGGTAAAGGTTTTGGAATTTATTAAAGAGCTAATTCTTGATTTGGCTAAACTCCCCAAAATGAAGTTTTATGAAACCCAGTCGAAGGAGAGTGCAAAGTCTTCGTTTAAAGTCACCTTTGGAATCATGCCCGATTATGGTTTTCAGGGCAAAGGTCTTCGTATAGATGCTGTAAATAAAGATAAACCAGCCGAAAAAGCCGGATTAAAGAGTGGAGATGTGGTAGTGGGTATAAACGATTTGAATATTACTAACATATACGATTATATGGGTGCCCTCGGTAAATTTCAAAAAGGACAGACTGTAAAAGTGAGCGTAGTACGTAACAATAAACCTTTGTCAGTTAATCTGACTTTTTAAGTAGTTGCAATAAGTATATATACTAAAAGCGCAAATGCTTGACGGTAAGACCATCGTTAATCAATTGCTTGAGGGAATCGATTCCGATTTTTAAATGTTGAGTAACATAGCTTCCCGTTACTTTAATATCACTCATTTCGGTTTTTACGCCTTGGGGAATCATAGGTTGATCGCTTACGAGTAGCAATGCACCGGCCGGTATCTCATTCTTAAATGCGGTGATAAAAATGGTGGCTGTTTCCATATCTATAGCCATGGCCCGAATTTCGCGTAAATATTCTTTGAATTCTTCATCCCATTCCCATACTCTCCGGTTGGTGGTGTATACCGTGCCTGTCCAATAATCTTGGTTATAATCTCTGATAGTAGTGGATATCGCCTTTTGGAGAGCAAATGCAGGAAGAGCGGGAACTTCTTTTGGATAATAATCGTTGGAAGTTCCTTCTCCGCGTATGGCGGCTATCGGTAAAATAAAATCACCTACTTCACTTTTCTTTTTTAATCCACCACATTTCCCCAAAAATAAGACGGCTTTGGGTTGAATGGCACTCAATAAATCCATAATCGTTGCGGCATTTGGGCTGCCCATTCCAAAGTTGATGATAGTAATGCCTTCGGCACTTGCACTGGTCATGGGTCTGCCTTCTCCAAAAACTTCAACACCATGCATCTCGGCAAACATTTGAACGTAGTTGTCAAAATTTGTCAGCAATATATAGGATGTAAAGTCCTTTAAATCTCGTCCGGTATAACGAGGCAACCAATTGGTAACAATTTCTTCTTTTGTCTTCATGGCAATAGTTAGTTTCGAAAACGAATTTAACAAAGATGACAGAAGTGTTTTTTTCTGCATATAATTTCAGACGCGAGATGGTGGGGAAGGAAGAGTATATTTTTGACCCTGTGAGACGGAAAATGGTTTTGCTGACACCCGAGGAATGGGTCCGGCAACATATTCTAAATTATCTTATGGAAGAGAAAGACTACCCAAAATCGCTTTTGGCTGTAGAGCGCGGTTTTGAGTTGAATGGCCTAAAGAAGCGTTTCGATATTTTAGTTTTTGATAAACACAGTCGTCCGATAATGATTGTGGAATGCAAGGCATCATCCGAAGAGTTAAACGAAAAGGTCTTTCGCCAAATTGCGACCTACAACGCACAACTGAAAGTTAAATACCTGTGGGTGACTAATGGCAATAGTAATTACTGCTGTTCCATTAATAATTCATTTGAAATCCTGCCACAAGTTCCTCATTATAAAGACTTGTAATGAATCGAAAGCAAATCACAGAGCAGGTTCTCTTTTTCCCATGGACGCTATGGTGCATGGCGTGGTTTCTGTTGGTGATTTTTATTTTCTTTCCGTTTCTGGTATTGGTAGTAGTTATGGGTAATCAACAACTCATTCGATTAGCTCATTTTATTCCACATTATCTATCCATCTTTCTTTTAAAAGTGTGGGGAGTGCGATTAGAGATACGTGGCAAGGAGTTAATACACTCTGATAAGCAACTTATTTATGTTTCTAACCACCGAAGCTATCTGGATGCATTTATAGCTTCTGCCAGTATTCCTAATTATACAAAATTCTTAGGCAAAGCCGAGATAAAGTCATGGCCTGTATTAGGCTATCTGATGGAAAAATTTTATGTGGGGGTACAAAGGGATGATGAGAAAGATCGTCAAAGAAGTATGATGTTGATGAGCGAGAAATTAAAATCAGGAGCCTCTTTTTTTATATGCCCGGAGGGCACTTGCAATACAACGTCCTCCTTGCTGAAGCATTTCCACTCCGGAGCATTTCGTTTAGCCATATATCACCAGTTACCAATTGTGCCACTTACCTTTGTTGGTTCTGGTGAATTGTTCCCGAGGCATGGGTTAATGCTTCGACCAGGGAAAATAGTGGTAGTCTGGCACAATGAAATATCCACAATAGGCAGTACAGATAAGGATGTAGATGCACTACGTGAAAAGGCTATATTTCAAATGCAAGAAGACCTTCGGCTGTTTTATCCTGATGGTAAATACGAAACGGTTACATGATTCTATTCTATGGCTTTATTAGGATAGGAATATTGGTTTCTGTAGCCTCAAACAACTCATCTATCTCATCATTTGAAATAGCAATACAACCGATAGTCCAGTCCGGTGCCAGAAACTTAGCCTTCTCCTCGGTGTAGCAATTGGGCCAACCGTGAATTTTAATATCGCCTCCGGGTGATTTGTGATGCATGGCAGCGTTCGCTCTGTCAATTGTATTGGGATACGAAATGCCTAGGTTTTTGTGATAAATACTGTTTTTGTTTTTGCTATTTATAAAGTATAAACCTTCCGGAGTTTTTCCATCGCCTTCAAACATTTTCTTGCCTTCCGGATTGTATCCTAGTGCTATCTTGTATATTTTCTGTATGATTCCGTTTGCAAATACTACCATTTCTCGTTTGGCCTTTATAACACAAATGCTATCTATTAAAATACCTGGCTTCAATTTTCTTTTTTGAAGAAAACTGTAATCTGCATTATCGAACTCAGCAGATATTACTTTGTCATTTGGCTTACTAAGGCAAGTAGCCAAAAACAGACAGCAAGAAAGCAGTATACTGGTTGTCATAACTCCAAATTTTGCGTTCATGTAGTGCTGTTTCTATATATGTAACGAACATCATAGTCAAATTATTATGTTGGTCATCATTTTCCTTATCTAACCATTTCAATTATGAATAACAAAACAGCTGCCTTTGAACGGATACTTACTATCATGAATGAGCTCAGGGAACAATGTCCTTGGGATAAGAAGCAAACGATTGAAACCCTTCGCCCTTTAACGATAGAAGAAACTTATGAACTAAGCGATGTGATACTTCGAAATGATTGGAAGGGGATCAAAGAAGAATTGGGGGACATATTACTACATGTGGTTTTTTATGCCCGTATAGGAGAGGAGCAAGCTGAATTTGACATAGCAGACATCATTAATACACTTTGCGATAAACTCATTGCCCGTCATCCTCATATCTATGGTGATATCACAGTAAAAGATGACGAAGAAGTAAAGAAAAACTGGGAAATGCTCAAGTTAAAAGAAGGGAAACGGACAGTACTTGGAGGCGTTCCATCTTCTTTGCCTGCTCTCATAAAAGCGTATCGTATTCAGGATAAAGCAGCACAGGTAAAGTTTGAATGGGAAAACATAGAAGACGTTTGGAAAAAAGTGGAAGAAGAGAAACAGGAATTGAGAGAAGCCGTATCTGATGGAGATCCACTAAAAATAGAAGAGGAGTTTGGTGATTTACTTTTTGCCATGGTGAACTATTCCAGATTTTTAAAAGTAGATGCCGAGGCCGCTTTAGAGCGAACGAACATCAAGTTTATGCGCAGATTCAATTTTATAGAAGAACGCGCCAACGCATCGGGTAAAGCACTAAGCAGTATGACGTTGGAGGAAATGGATGCCATCTGGAATGAAGCCAAACAAATAGGGTTATGATTTTGGTTTTATGAAATTGTCTAAATTGTCCTCAGGTAAAGAACTCCAAATTGTCTCCTTTATTTCGCAAATATTTACTTCCGGCTTTGGCTGCACTCGCCATTGTTTACGTATTATTCCAAAGCCGGGATACTACTCTACAAACTATTGCCGATAGCATTCAGTTAAAGCTGAACGATGCAGAAAGTCAATTTGCTGTCATTTTACAGGATAGTTCCTTCATACGTGCTGTTAAAAATTCTGACATTGACAATCCCATCTTTTCCGAATTAAGTAAGAGCGGGATTCAAGTTTGTTTTTTCAAGAACGATTCACTTTCCTTCTGGACCGATAATAAAGCTTCAATAGTAGATGTGCAGCGGTCTTTAGCGGATGGAAGTGGTATAATTCACTTGAAAGACGGATGGTATCATTATGTAAAGAAGAGCGATAGCTTGAATTCTGAGGTGTACTGGGGCTTGCTATTAGTCAAATACGACTTTCCATTTGAAAATAGATTTCTCAAAAACACATTCAATCCCGCATTTAGGATTCCTGATAACGTACAGCTAAGCGAGATTAAGTTGGAAGGCTCACTACCAATTATGAATACTTCGGGGGCGTCCATGTTTCATCTTTATTTATCAGGGAATGCAGTTGAATCAACTATAGATATAAAACTGTTAATTGCTCAGTTTTTTCTTTTTTGCCTACTTGTTTATTTTCTTTTATCGCTTACTAATAATATAGCATCTAAGGGTAGGCTGCTATTCTCCATTTTTTTCCTGGCATCAACATTGTTGGCAATACGCTTTTTTATGATTCTCTGGAGCATTCCAACAGAATTTTATGAGTTGATATTGTTTAGTCCAACCTATTACGCGTCCTCCATAGCTACGCCTTCGCTTGGTGATTTGCTTTTAAATACGCTGTTCATTTTTGTGTTCTTTTGTTTTCTGTATAGTAAGAAAGATAGATTGGAGTTACCCTCCATCAATTTAATAGCTATACTCTTGCTGTCAGCAGTTTTTATTTCCACTGGATTAGTTGCCTGGGTTTTCAAAACGCTAGTGATTGACTCCACTATTTCATTTGAAGTATATAATGTATTAAGCCTGGACCGCTATTCACTGATTGGAATGGTGGCTATTTCGTTCGTATTAGCAGCTCATTATTTTATCACGGATTTTGTGCTGGATTATTCAGTAACAAAAAGCAATAGCAGGAGCTATTTCATAATTACTGCTGTTGTATGTATAGCTGTTTCATTATTGGCGATTCTGTTTTCTGGCTTTTGGTCTGTTATGTTATTTTCTACTGTCTGGACTGCATTACTCTGCATTACAATTTACTTAGTCCGTTTGCGTAAAGTTCAGCAAGCTTCTCGCAAGGCGCTGCTTTATTTATCATTCTATGCTTTACTCACCACATTTCTAATAGAAAACTTGTACGAACGGAAAGAACGAAATCAGCGTAGGTTTTTCTCTGAAAAACTGGAAAATGAAAGAGATTATGTTGCTGAATTTTTGTTTGACAATATTCAGCATGCCATAGCCGGAGACGCATTTATTGTCAATTATTTTAAAGGTACGCTTCTCACCAGAAAAGATATTATCGACCGACTCCACTCTCTTTATTTGAGTGGTTATTTTAATAGATATGACTTGTCGCTTTTGACTTTTGATGCTGAGGGTAATGGCCTAAGGAATAGCGACACGCTCGATTTAAATGCCCATTTTAAAGGTTTGAAAGTAGAGTCCTTTAAATCACATTCACTGTTTTATGCAAGCGACACTGCAAAGAACTATTCTTACACTTCGCTAATTACCGTACGTCAGGACACCTCTATTTCCGGCTATCTTCTCATACAACTCGTTCCAAAAACATATTTAGGGCAGACCGTATATCCCGAATTATTAGTAGGTGGTAATTTGAGTTCTGAGAACAGACTTTACAATTATGACTATGCCATTTATCAAAACGAGAAATTGGTGGCGCAATATGGTGAGTTTCCTTACCCTTATTATTGGAATTCGGATTACAAGTTTGGTGATAAAAGTGAAGCTTATATAGAGGAGCCCTATTGGGAGCATACTATCACGAAGTTCAAAAACGGTAAAAAGACGGTTGTCAGTATTCCACGCGAGCCTGTTTTTGAACCGATTGCCACCTTTAGTTACCTGATTGTTTTTTATTTTACCGTGTTGGGCTTATGGATGTTTGTTGCGTTCCTATTACAAAACAATTTAAATCCGTCACTGATTATTTCTAATCTGAGTTTATCATTTAGGTCTAGAATTAACTATTCTATGCTGGTAATGATAGTGATGTCGTTTCTGATTATTGGTGGTATAACTATTAATTTTTTCAGTCGGCAGTACAATGATTTTTACAGCGACAGATTACAGCGAAAAGAAAAAGTGATTCACGCTACACTTCAATATTTTATAAAACAATATTGGAACAGCGATAGTAAAATGCTGGATCCGGCCTTTTATAATGCATTAAAAATGGAGATTGCCCGATTAGCAGATATCAATGCAATAGACATTAATTTGTATTCAGACAATGGAGCACTTCTGCTGAATTCGCAACCGGCTATATATGAACAGGGTTTACTTGCCAGACGCATGAATCCTAAAGCATTCTTTAACCTGAGAAAAACGAAGTCAATCCAAACTACGCAGCAAGAGCAAATTGGTGCGTTAAATTATCTGGCTACGTATTCTCCATTATTGAGCACTAGCGGAGATGCTATTGCATATCTGGGGATTCCCTATTTTGAACGGGCCCGAGATGTAAATGCTGAGGTTTCATCTTTTTTGGTTTCCCTCATCAATGTATATGCTTTCCTACTGATTTGTGCAGCGCTGCTTGCTTATTTTGTTTCCAATTCAATCACTCAGCCATTGACTATCATTGGTAATAAGCTGCGTATTTTAAATCTTAATAAGAAGAATGAGGCGATTGAATGGCATTCGAGAGATGAGATTGGGATTTTAGTGGGAGAGTACAACAAAATGATAGCTGAACTAGAACAAAGCGCTCAAAAACTAGCCAAAGGCGAACGAGAAAGCGCCTGGCGGGAAATGGCTAAGCAGATAGCGCATGAGATAAAGAATCCGCTCACTCCGATGAAACTGAGCATACAGTATCTGCAACGCTCCATTGATGAGGGGAAGCCAAACATTGAAGAGCTTGCAAAAAAAGTGGCCAAAACCCTCGAAGAGCAGATTGAAAATTTATCGTCTATAGCTACTGCGTTCGCTTCGTTCGCAAAAATGCCCAAGCCGGAGAATGAGATTATTGACTTTAAGAGTTTGATTAAAGGTATTGTAGACTTATTCAACGGAGAAAACGGGGTAATCGTTAGTTTGGAGTGTACTTTATCTACTGCATTTGTATTTGCCGACAGAAACCAATGGATCAGCGTGTTTAATAATCTTATTAAGAATGGTATTCAAAGTATCTTGGAAGGCAAAAAGGGATTTGTGGAGGTAAAAATGACCGAAGAAGAAGGTTGGATTTTGGTAAGTGTAAGTGATAATGGAATTGGGATATTACAGGAAAATGCCGATAGGGTTTTCGTGCCTAATTTTACCACAAAATCTTCGGGTACCGGATTAGGTTTAGCAATTACCAAGCAAATAGTGGACGGTGCCGGAGGAAGCATTTGGTTTGAATCAAAGCCTGATGAAGGCACAACATTTTTTGTGAGATTAAAACTGTACGCTACCGATAATTAATTGCAACTTCGTTTTATTATCCATCTATAATTATTTAAGTATATGCTTAAGAAATCAAGCTTCATTTTGTTTGCCCTGTTTTTTATCCTTGGTTGTAATAGTCAACCTGCCACTTTTAAAAATCTTGATCCCCAGCAATTCGAAAAATCAATTGTGGGACCCGGTGTTCAATTAGTAGATGTAAGAACTCCAGAAGAGTTTAAGGAAAAACACATAGCCGGTGCTGCCAATTACAACATAAATGCATCCGATTTTCAAGCCAGCATGAGTAAGTTGGACAAAGAAAAGCCACTGTATATTTATTGTCTGTCCGGTGGACGCAGTAAAAGAGCTTCCGATTGGGCTATGTCCAACGGATTTAAGCAAGTATACAATCTGGAGTTTGGAATCAATTCCTGGATTGATGCAAACAAAACGGTGGTGAGTGGCTCCGGAGATGTAGTAAAAGGGCTTTCCGGACTTACTTTTGATCAATATTTATCACGTATTAAATCTTCTACTAAGTTAGTGTTGGTAGATTTTAATGCCATTTGGTGCGGCCCTTGCAAAATGCTAAAACCAATAGTGACAAAGGTTGTAAAAAAGAATAGTGCAAAGGTGGAACTTTTTGATGTAGACGTGGACACCAACAACATGGTGTCGAGCGCAATGAATGTAAAGAGCATCCCCTTGCTTATCCTGTATAAAGACGGAAAAGAAGTATGGCGCAATCTAGGGTTGACGGATGAAGAAACGATAAGCGCTAAAATCGCGGAGTTCTCCAAATAGCCTTACGTCCTAAGCATTACCAAAACCTGCTCAATTTTGTGCTGTAGGTCTTTTCGGCTTACAATGAAATCCAGAAATCCATTTTCAAGCTGAAACTCAGATGTCTGAAAACCATCTGGTAGTTTTCGCTTAATAGTTTCCTCAATAACGCGTGGGCCGGCAAAGCCGATAAGTGCACCAGGCTCTGCAATATTTAAATCACCCAACATAGCAAAGGAAGCTGTTACACCCCCTGTTGTCGGGTTGGTGAGTAGACTAATGTATGGAAGCTTTGCCTCAGCAAGTTGATTTAACTTAGCGGCTGTTTTTGCCATTTGCATCAGCGAGTAGGCGCTCTCCTGCATTCTGGCCCCACCGCTTTTGGAAATAATCAAAAGCGGTAATTTGTGTTCAAGGCAATAATCGATGCTAAGAGCAATCTTTTGTCCCATCACACTACCCATACTGCCACCAATAAATCTAAAATCCATGGCCGCAGTCAGCAGTGGTTGTGTTCCGCAATTTCCGGAAGCCACACGCATGGCTTCATTGAGGCCAGTAGCATCTACAGCAGCCTCAATGCGTTCATCATAAGGCTTGGAATCGGTAAAGTGGAAGGAGTCTACCGGAATCAGGTTGGTAAAGTGTTCCTGATAATTCCCTGCACCATAAAGAATGTTGAAATAATCTTCGGCATCAAACTTTTCATGGTAATTGCACTCCGGGCAAACAAGCAAATTCTCCTTAAGTTTTGACGCCAACAAAGTTGCTTTGCAGTGCTCGCATTTATGCCATACACCCTCAGGCGTTTCTTTTTTCTCCTCGGTAGAGGTTTGAACTCCTTTTCTGAACCGTTTCCACCAGGGAACTTTTTCGTCAATCACCTTGCTTGATATTTACTACGCAATCGTTACATCTTTACTCAGGTATACATCCTGAATAGCGTTTAACAGAGCAACCCCTTCTTTGAGTGGGCGCTGGAATGCCTTTCTACCTGAAATAAGTCCCATTCCACCGGCACGTTTATTTATTATAGCAGTGCTTACCGCCTCCGCCAAATCCGTAGCTCCACTGCTGGCACCACCACTATTGATGAGTCCTACGCGTCCCATATAACAATTGGCGACCTGGTATCTTGTCAAATCAATAGGGTGCTCGCTGGTCAATTCACTGTAAACCTTTTTATGCGTTTTACCAAAGTTCAGAGCGTTATATCCACCATTGTTTTCAGGCAACTTTTGTTTGATAATATCGGCCTGTATGGTTACCCCTAAGTGATTGGCCTGGCCGGTTAAGTCAGCTGAAACATGGTAGTCAATACCATCTTTTTTGAATGCGGAGTTCCGAGTATAGCACCATAGAATGGTAGCCATGCCTAATTCATGTGCATATTCAAATGCTTTGGCTACTTCTACAATTTGCCGTTTGCTTTCCTCACTTCCAAAATAGATTGTTGCCCCAATTGCAGCTGCGCCCATATTCCATGCGTCTTTGATGGTGCCAAACATAATCTGATCAAAGCTGTTGGGATAGCTGATAAACTCATTGTGGTTGATTTTAACCACAAACGGTATTTTGTGAGCATACTTTCTGGCAACAATCCCTAAAACCCCGTAAGTGGAGGCAACGGCACTACAACCACCCTCAATGGCCAGTTTTACAATATTTTCAGGGTCAAACATGGCTGTATTAGGTGCAAATGAAGCTCCTGCACTGTGCTCAATACCTTGATCAACCGGTAAAATAGAGATGTAACCCGTGCCCCCCAATCTGCCGCTATCAGCTATGCGACTCAGGTTATTTAATGTAGGAAGGTTTCTATTGCTGTCGAGCCAAATTTTATCGATGAATTTTTTGTTGGGCAAATGCAGTGCACTCTTATCGATCGTTTTAGATTGATGATCAAGCAAATAGGCAGCTTTCTCTTGGCCCAACAATTTTTCGATGTCTTCTCTTTTCATTTTTGATTTTCTTTTATTGAAGTAAAGGGTGGCAATAGTAAGAAATATGCTTCAAAGAATTACAGAGAATATAAAACAAAACGGCCCACCAAAGTGGGCCGTTTTTGAGATGTCTTGCATTAAATTACTGTATAATGACCTTTTTGTTAATGCTTCCTTTGTCATTTTTAAGGCTTACAAAATATACACCTTTAGCAACATCTGCTAAGGATACAGTTTCATTGTATGTACCGAAGCTTACATCCATTTTCTTGCTATATACAAGTTCGCCCATCATATTCTGCACCTCCACCCACAATTCAGAAGACTCTTCGCTGCTAAACTGAATTGTGAAAGAGCCGTTGTTAGGATTGGGGAACACATTTAGGTTATAAACAGAACTCAAATCTTCAATTCCTGACACTACTGTATCGGCCTCCATAATAGTTCTGCATGCAGGATAGCGTTTGTTATAAATTTCGGCATTGTAAACCCCATTACCTAAATATGGTAAGAATTTACCGTTTTGTCCGGCTACTAAGTTCCCGTTAAAATACCAATCCACAGCAAAAGAAGTGTCGTAAGGTGTTACGAACAACTGTGTCCCATTATAAATCACATTGGCATTTGGTGAAGGGCTGTTCATTTTTACAATTTTCTTGGTAGCACTTTCGTTGGAACAACCGGTAGCAATATTGGTAACCTTTACACGATATAGACCAGCATCTCTTGTATAAAATGCCGAATCGGTAATGTTGGTCAAGAAAATAGTATCCCGGTACCATTCAAAAGAATAGCCATTATAGGTTTGCGAAATAGAAATTCGAAGAGAATCTGCAGAGCAAAATGTATCACTCACAGCAAATATTTCCGGCATTTCCGGAGTAGGATTCACCACAACCCACAAAGTGTCGCGAAGGATTGTAGCGGCCACGGTATCGATTATAACAGTTCCTGTACTATTATTTAACTGCGGAAACAATGCTTGTGTGCCTAACTGCATGTTTACAGAGTAATTATCAATCTTATCATCGTTTGAAGCAAAAATCGGTAGCAGTCCGCAGTTATCATCATCCCATACTTCCATATCTACGGTGAACGTTCCTTCATTTATGACCTGATTGATGTTGTTATAACAAGGTGATTTAGTGCTGGGAGCCGTATTACTACAATTATGACTTTGGAAACCGGTATTGATGACTCTCAAATATGGCTCGGGATCTTGGGTACTGGTAGCTTCATTGATGTCGGGATACCAGTTGGCGCTAAGTTGCAAACACACACTTTTTACTCTGTAGTTGTAGAAAATAGTAGTTAAAGCAACCGGGAAAGTGTCCGGTTTGGTAAGCGAAGTGTTGGTATAAGTAATAAGTCCGGGTTCTTTAAGTTCCGAGGTTGTACCGTTGCCCAGGTCCCAGAACCATCTGGTTAAGTTGGGTTGTGGCGCTTGCTTGTTAGCCTTCAAATCCAGAGTAATGGAATTGCAGGCTGAAAACCCGTTGTTACCATAGGTAAAAGATGATACTCCCAATACAGTATCAGGAAGCACAACAAATGTATCTATATAAGACTGTGGAACGTCATTTTGATCCACATTGCCAATGGGAGTGCCAATAGCTGTAACGTCTGCCAATAAATATACAGTCACAGGATAAATGCCAGGCACGAGTGCGGTGCCACAAAAGCGTGCACAACCTAAGCTATCCCCCCCGGCTACGTTGTAACTTCCCCCTTGGCTGTAGGTCGGATTTTGTGAGCCGCCAGGCAATCCACTTACTCCCGTAACGTCAATTCTTTTCAGTTGTATGCTATTGCAACCACCACACTGCGCCAGTAAGGCTGGGTCGTTAATCACCTTTGGCATGAAGAAGTTTATCACCTTATCGTAGGGATTATTGGCATAGGCGGTATCCAACTTATTACACAAGCCCCCTGCCGGTGGGCAGGTAGATACAAATGAAGGGTTGCAATTGCTGCAAGCCTGAGACATGGCTAAATGAGTACTTAGACCGATGAGCAAAAGAGTAATGATTTTTTTCATTTTAATATTTGATTATAAGTTCAAATATAGAAGGATAAATGAATCGAATGGTTGCCGTCAAAGGGTTAAATGAACCAAGAGGAAAGGTGGAATTAACAAAAAAAGAGTTCAACTATTACCGTCCAAATTATTTCATGATTCACATGTAATAAGGAAAAACTAATTCTCGTTATCCGGGGTCTTGTTTTGCATACTTCTACATTCGTATGCGCATGACATCTTCAGAAAACTATTTAGCTAAAAGTGTGGCAGGAACCTTCGGTGTGGTGGCTGCACTTCTAATCTTGTCATTCATTCCCGAATTCGATTTCTTTAGTTTTCATTTCAGGCCTGTCAACATTTTAGCAGATGTTCAGTTGAAGGAGAACCCCAAACCCACTTTAGATACAGCAAAAAAAATAAGGCCGGTTTTTGCTGACACTTGCAAGCAGGGATTGGTCTGCATAGAGGATTATTCCTCCGATACATCGGGGTTATCATCTTTTTTACAGGCACTTGATTCCTCCGGTTTACGAAAAGTTCGTATTGCCTGGTTTGGCGATTCATTTGTAGAAGGTGATATCTTTCTGGACCCGCTACGCGACACTTTACAGGCAATTTACGGAGGAAGTGGAGTTGGGTTTGTTCCCATATCTTCCGAGGTTGCGGGTTTCAGGCAAACTATAAGTCATACTTTTTCAGGGTGGAATAGCTCCTCCATTATTGGCGAAAAAACAAAGAGCCATCCGCTGGGTTTTGCCGGTTCAGTTTTTTGGCCTAGTAGCAAAGCAATGGTAAAGTATGCTGCAGTAAAAAAACGCAGACTCAGCAATTTTGAGCAGGCCTCCCTTTTTCTTTACACTGCCAATAACAATGGAATCTACGTAAATGGCACTTATAAATCTATCAGTGCATCTAATTCAATCCAGAAATTATCCATTGGGAATAATTTAAAATCACTGGAGTTGGAATTTTCAGATTCAATTCCACTTGATGTATATGGAGTTTCTCTAGAAAGCAAGACAGGTTTGGCGGTTGATAATTTTTCGATGCGAGGAAACTCTGGTATAGGTTTAAGTTATGTTTCATCAGCAGTCTTTAAACGAATGAGCGAAATACACTCTCCAGATTTAGTTGTACTTAGCTATGGATTAAATGTAGCTAACCCAAAATCGAACAGTTATGACTGGTATGTTCGTAGCATGACCAAAACTATATTGATGATAAAAGAGAGCTTTCCGAATAGCTCTATTTTGCTAATCGGATGCCCGGATAGAGGGGAAAATAAAGATGGCGTTTACCAAACGATGCGAGGGGTGAACGAACTTATCCAGGTACAAAGAAAAATGGCAGCGGAAACTGGAATCTGTTTTTGGGACATGCACGAAGCGATGGGAGGGGACTCTACGATGATAAAATGGGGTAGCATGAAAAAGCATCCGTATGCGAACAAAGATTACACCCACTTAACATTTTACGGTGGTGAAAAAATGGCAAACATTACAGCAGGAACTATTTTTTATGAGAAAGAAAAGTATGACCGGAAGAAGAGTATGTTGAATTCTAACAAGTCTACAAATGATAAATAATTGAAATGATGCTTCGTGTGTTCATTTTTTGGGGCATAGCAATGATGCAGGTAGCTAGCGTATTTTCCCAGGATACTCTTGCTTTTGAACTAAAGTTATTGCCTTTTATACACCAGGAGCGCAATGAAATTGTGAATACGGAATCGTTGTATCCTTTTTTTAAGCAATTGCATCAGCAAAAGACAGAACATCAATCACGACTTAGTGTTTTGCATATAGGAGACTCTCACATTCAGGCAGATTTTATTAGCGCCATTTTACGTATCAAACTTCAAAAAGAATTTGGTAATGCGGGGAGGGGACTTATCACACCACTGAGGGTTGCAGGCAGTAACGAACCGTTTAACTATAAAACATCCGGCAACATTAAGTGTGATCATAAGCGTTGTGTTTATGTAGAGGATAGTGTATTTGAATACGGGATAGGCGGTCACACCATTCGAACAAATAACGATAGCTTGAGGATCCGAATCCGAACGTTTGATTATACGCCAATCAATTATGGGTTTAACAAGTTCACCTTGTTTCATTTAAAAGATTCCAGCTCCTTTAACTACTCCCTTACCGACACCTCTGGAAATATATTGGCAATCATGAATAATAGCCAGATGGCGAAGTATCCAAATGTTTCGGAAGCTATGCTTCCCAACTATACAAACGAAATAGTTTTGTGCGCAGAACGAAAAGACTCCGTTCAGGTTGGCAGCACTATCTTTGGGATGATGGTCGAAAACGATAGCTCAGGTGTTATGCTGCACACAGTAGGCGTAAATGGGGCTGAAGCTTTTCACTTTGTAAATGCCAAATATTTTGCCGAGCAGACCAAAGTCTTGCATCCATCCTGTATTATCATCTCATTAGGAACCAATGAAGCCCAGCGAAAACCGTTTGATAAGTTGCTGACTATGGCCCGCTTGGACTCTCTTGTTAAGTTATTGCAGTATACTCATCCGGATATACCTATACTGTTAACTACACCACCCGATTCTTACTATGCTCGTAAATATTACAATCCTTCGGTAGCAGCTATGCATAGTATCATTGTTGATTATGCTAATGACAACAATTTAGCGGTCTGGGATTTATTTTCCATTGCGGGTGGTTATAAAAGTTGCTATCAATGGAAAAAATATGGTCTGCTACGAAGAGACGGTGTCCATTTTACCCGTGCCGGATACGAGTTTCAAGGAAGTTTACTTTATAAAGCTTTAGTAAAAGCATACAATCAATATGTGCTGGCCGGACATCCATAAAATTTTAAGTCAGCTTGTTTATAATCAGGGGGAGCCACTGATTTTTAGCACCGGTTTGTTCTTGTGGCTATTCCTGTTTTTTATCACTGGTTTTTATCTCGTGCACAAAAAGCACAACCTTAAGATTGCTTATGTAATCTTATTTTCTCTCTTTTTTTATTACCGCAGCAGCGGTATTTACTTCCTGCTTTTGGTAACCAGTACGATTGTTGATTATACGCTTGCCAATTTTATTTATAAGGCAGAAACGGACGCTCGTAAAAAAGCATGGCTTGTGTTTAGCTTGATATTAAATCTTGGCTTGTTGGGATATTTCAAATACACCAATTTTTTGGCGGAGATATTTTGCAATGTATTTCACAAACCCTTTAACCCATTTGATATATTTCTGCCTGTGGGGGTTTCCTTCTTTACTTTTCAATCATTGAGTTATACGATTGATATTTACAGAAAAGAGATAAAACCTGTAGAGAGAATTACTGATTACGCATTCTTCGTTTCCTTTTTTCCGCAGCTGGTAGCTGGGCCAATTGTAAGAGCTAAGGATTTTCTACCGCAGATAAACCGGCCTGTATTCGTTTCGAAGGAAATGTTTGGACGTGCGGTATTCCTCCTTGCCTCCGGTCTTTTTAAAAAGGCGGTGATTAGCGACTACATCAGTATCAATTTCGTAGATCGGATTTTCGACAATCCAACTTTGTATACCGGTTTAGAAAATCTATTTGGTGTGTATGGTTATGCACTCCAGATATACTGCGACTTTAGCGGATATAGCGATATGGCTATAGGCATTGCACTACTCTTCGGTTACGAACTATGCCTTAATTTTAACTCGCCCTATCAGAGTTCTAGTATTACAGAGTTTTGGAGACGGTGGCACATTTCACTTTCTACCTGGCTGCGCGACTATTTATACATTTCACTGGGTGGAAATCGCCATGGTAGATTTAGAACATACCTCAATCAGTTCCTCACCATGCTGTTGGGAGGGCTCTGGCATGGAGCGGCTTTTAAATTTTTGCTTTGGGGTATGATGCACGGAGTGGCTTTGGGGCTTGATAAATTCACGAAGGAATTTGTCAAAATACCTGATAGTAAATGGCTAAAAATATTAGGGATGATTCTTACGTTTCACTTTGTGTGTTTCTGTTGGATTTTTTTCAGAGCAGATGATATGAAAGGGGCCTTTGCTGTAATATCCCAAATTGCATTCCACTTCAACCCATCTGTCTTTTTTGACTTTGTTACCGGCTATAAAAACATAATGGCCGTCATGTTGCTGGGGTATTCTTTGCACTTAACACCGGTTACCGCAGAGCAATCTGCCAGAAAATTTGTTACTGAACTTCCCTTAGTATTTAAAGTATTGTTACTTGTTGCAATTATAGTTACGGTAATTCAGTTTAAGAGTTCAGAGATACAACCATTTATCTATTTCCAGTTTTGAGTATGAAAAACAAATATTCGATTCGAAAGGCTACTGTAGAAGATGCAGCAACCATCTTTGATTTAGCTACAAATATCTGGAATGCCCATTACCCCTCCATCATTTCATTGAAGCAAATTGCTTACATGCTCCATACCCGGTATGCAGTGCCGGTGATTAAGAAATCTATGCTTGAAGGAGAGCGGTTCTTCTTATTGTCTGATGGTGATGTTTGCAAGGCCTATGCTTCTATCGAAGAAAGAGAATCGGATACTTTTTTACACAAATTTTATGTACTGGTTGACCAGCATCGCTCCGGGATAGGACAGGAGCTATTTTCCTATATTTTAAAGAACATTAATAGTGATAAGCCTATTCGATTACAAGTGAATCGTAAAAACATTAAGGCAATCAATTTTTACTTCAAACACGGTTTTGTCATTGAGAATGCTCAGGATTTTGATATCGGAAACGGTTTTACCATGGAGGATTTTGTAATGGTCAATTTTCGGAAATAAAAAAAGGGGCTTTCTAATCAAAGCCCTAATGCAAAAAATCGTTCGTAGGTTTACAAATATTTGAAATTGAACTTGGGGTCCAGTTTAAGCAGCGATTCATACATCAAACGGATCACATTTTCCAAATCCTCTATCGATACTAACTCTACAGTGGTATGCATATAGCGAAGTGGGAGCGAGATTAATACAGATGGAATGCCGCCATTCGCATAAGCAAACGCATCCGTATCGGTGCCTGTGCTTCTGGATGCTGCATCCATTTGGAATGGAATATCATTTTTACGAGCATTGCTTAAAATGAAATCCAACAACTTGTTATGCACCGCTGGCCCAACCGTTAGCACGGGGCCTCCGCCACATTTGTATTCTCCCTCTGCAATCTTATCAATCATAGGTGTGGTGGTATCGTGACATACATCTGTAATTATGGCGCAATTGGGTTGAATACTATGCACTACCATTTCGGCACCGCGGAGACCTACTTCCTCTTGCACTGAGTTTACAATATAAAGTGCAAACGGCAGCTTTTTCTTATTCTCTTTGAGCATACGAGCCACTTTTGCAATGATAAATCCACCGGCACGGTTGTCTAATGCCCGGCCTCCAAAGTATCGGTTGTTTAAAACAAAAAACTCATCCTGATAAGTTATCACACAGCCCACATGAATACCCATGGCTTCCACTTCCTTTTTGGAATTGGCTCCGCAATCGAGAAAAATATTTTTCAATTCAGGCGCTTGTTCTTTCCCTCCATTCCGCGTATGAATTGCCGGCCAGCCGAAGATAGCTTCTATTCTTTTGCCGTCACGAGTGTGAATCCATACCTTTTTGGAGGGTGCTATCTGATGATCGCTCCCGCCATTTCTGCGCACATAGATGTGCCCCTGCTCGTTGATGTAGGCAACAAACCAGGAAATTTCATCGGCATGAGCTTCAATCACCACTCTGAATTTTGCATCCGGATTAACGATGCCATACACAGAGCCATAATTATCTACTTCGTAAGTATCTATGGCCGGTTTAAGATAATTAAGCCAGAGTTTCTGACCTTCCGCCTCAAAACCTGTTGGAGAAGCGTTATTGATATATTCTTTGAAAAACTTTTTGTCTTCTTCGGTTAAAAGAGTTGATTTTTTCTTGGTAGTAGTTTTTGCTTTTGCCATGATGGTTTATTGTAAGCAACAAGGTTATATAAATCAATTAAACTGCCAAAGGGAAATAGCAAATTACGAATCCGTAAACTTATAACCAACGCCTCTTACAGAGTGGAAATATCTCGGACTATCTTCTCCTGATTCAAAGTAAGTGCGGAAAGCATGTATGAAATTATCTATCGTTCGGGTAGTGGGGTATACATCATAGCCCCATACAAACTCTAAAATCTGCTGACGAGACACCACCGCGTTCTTTTTTTCAATCAACAATTTCAATAAGGCTACTTCTTTTTTAGTCAGTGTGTATTCTTTTCCGGTGGAAGCTTTAGCCTTAAAGGTGATGAAGTTGATTTCGTTCCCCCCCCATTTGTAAGATTTAGTTTCTACGTCCTCCCGTTTTCCGCGTTCGCTGTGCTTGACAAGAATTTTTACTCGTAGGAGTAACTCCTCCAGATTAAAAGGCTTGGTCAGATAATCATCTGCGCCTTGTTTAAGTCCTTCAATTTTATCTTCTGCGGTGTCTTTTGCTGTCAAAAAGAGTATGGGGGTATCTGTATCCGTCAACCTGATTTTTGAACATACCGCAAACCCATCCATTTCCGGAAGCATCACATCCAAAACAATAAGATTAAAGCGCTGCTCTGCGGCCTTTTTGGTTGCCTTAAATCCTGTGTCGGCAATCTCCACTTCATACCCTTCAATTTCGAGGTTGAGTTTAATCGCCTCCCGTAAGTTTTCTTCATCTTCTACAAGTAAAATTCGTTTACTCATGTGTATGATTTAAGGTTTAGTATGTGAAGTAATTATACGGGCAAATTTTGAAATGAATGTCACAGAATTGTAATAAGAAAGGTCCTTGCAGCCTATAATCTATAAAACTCGAAGGCAGGATATCCCCAGGCATTTCCTTGCTTAAAGTCGACAAAGTGTAACTTGTAATATCGGTCTTCAGCAGTCTTTACAAAATATACATGACCGGGCAGAGTAGTGTAATCATTGTTAGTGAAGCGTTTCCAACCATAACCGATAGCATCTCTGTCGGCCAACAAACGATCTGTTTCAAAATTTGAAATGGTAATTGTTTCAAAATTGACAGTACTATCTATATATGCCTGCACCCTGGACGGGTTATGTAAAACCCCTGTTACTAAATAAGGCAGGTAATAAGGTTCATAAAAAACAACACTGTAGCGTGTAAAACAAAAGTCCCAAAGTGCTTTATCGGGCTCTATGCCATCAACAATTCCTGAGTCATTGGTAAAAGTGAAGTAAGCGTAGTTTCTGGTGTTGTCTTTTGCTATGGTAAAATTACGCGAACTGTTTTCGCCCTCGCGCATATACGAAATGGAATATTCTCCACTTGAAAAGTCATGAATCTGTAGTTTGATGTAGCCCATAGATTCACCGTTGGCATCTAATCCTAAGTGAATAATGTAAACCTTGTTGTCTGAAACAGGTTCAGTGCCGAGCGAACTCCACCAAGTGCCCAACGCACTGGAATCCTTGTTGAAGGAGCCTAACTCGTATTTCCATTCTTTACCGATAGTGTCATTCAATGTCACAAGGTCCAGATTTGATTTATCGGTCTTTATCACACTCATAAATTTGGCTGTATTCAGCCAGATGTAAAAGCTATTGGCATCACAATCAAAAAGCAAATCGTATGCATTTCGGTCGTTTTGCGAAAGCACGGTATTGGTCTCCAGGCTGTAAAAAAACTGATTGGCATATCCGGGGCCCATAGAAATCAAAGCAGTTTGACCAATGCTTTGGTTTGGGGGTGGTGCCAGCGGCTTCTCTTTAAAACAAGACTGCAGCAGCAATGTCACCATAAGCAGAGCAAGGTATGTAAAGTTCAGGCCGTAAGATTGTTTGTGGTTGATGAGATTCACTACTTGGAAAAATGCAATATTAAACTTGTGAAGAATGTTCTGCCCCATCCAATGTTAACAGCGGAGCTGTTGAAACTATGTCCGATTCCTGTTACGTTATCTGCTGCCACATTTGAAACACCGATTAGGTTCTTTCCCCCGATTTGTAGTTGTATTCTGTTTTTCCAAAAGCTGCGAACCAGCGATACATCGAGCATGTGATAGGCAGATCGTGAACCGGTTTGGATACTATTGTTTACACTAAACAAGGGCTTTGCTCCATTATACTTGTAATAGACATTCACGCCAATTTCAGCTTTGGGTATTAAATAGGAAGCATTGGCTGTAAAGTCAGGACTCCAGGTTTTCTGGAGCGCACTGCCACCCGAAATGTTGTAGGCATAGTTGGTGATAATTGCCGAAGCATTTAACTGTAACTTTCTCCAGCGGTAAGTAACTCCTACATCGCCACCATAAGTGATATACTTGTTGATGTTAAAATACCGGTAACTGTTCAGTTCGGGTCCAATTGCGCTCAATAACTTCCAGTCTATTTTGTTCAAGATGTAATTATAAAAACCGGATGCCTCAAAACTCAAAGTGTGTTCTCTGAATTTGGGAGAGTAGTTAATAGAGGCATTTACATTATGTCCATTCTCCGGCTTTAATTGCTCGTTGCCATAGAGCCTGTGATTGATGTCCACAAACTCCAAAAACAATTCTTTGAGCGATGGAGCTCTATATCCTCTGCCATACGATGCACGAACTACTACCAGACTTTTATAACTGTATTTCAAATTCAGTGAGGGAATGAGTGGTGCCTGAAACCGTGTGTTGTAAATGATTCTGACTGCCGGTTGAATATCGAATCCTTCTATTGCAGTCAATCGAATGCTGCCATAAGCCGCGTAATCACCACTATTTTGTTTGCCGTTTTTGATTCGGTCCTGAATGGCAAACTCCTGATTTACTTCCCCGCCAAATTGAAATTGCAATCGGTTTTTCCATACGGGGAAGGTGTATGTGGGCCTGAAAATAATTTGATGATAGAGCGAAGTGTCCGCTCCAGAAGTGTCTGTAGCTACCTGCTCTTCGAGCGTGCTCAGGTTTTTTACAGAGCGAGAGGTAAATCGTATAAAACCCGAATAGGATATCAAAGCATCTAACTGATTTCCCTCATTAAATTTATACATAAACGAAAACGAAGCTCTTGGACGATACGTCAGGTAATTGAGATCGCTCCCAATGTAAATCCAGGGATTAATGGTGTCGCCAAAGTTGATGGTCTTTTTAGGCTCGCTGCGATCAATCATTCGTTCGCGGAAAAAGGAGCCGAGTAGTGAAACCCGAAACTTGTTTGCATTGTAGACGTATTTCGCATCTGCAAAATATTGTTCTTTGGGTTTCCATTCCTGAAACCGGGAATAGCTCTTATTGGCAGAATATCCGTCAAAAAAGTACCGGCCACCACTGGCATAAAGCTGGCTTTTACCAACGCTGAATCCTGAATTTATCTCCACGTTGTATTGACCCACACTTTCGTAATAGGACTTCAAATTGACATTTACTTTCTCCTGCTGAAAGTTCTTGGTTATAATATTAATAACTCCGCCCATAGCATCGGTGCCATACATAACAGACATAGGGCCTTCCACTACTTCTATTCGCTCAATGTTACTGACATTAATCTGACTCAAATCGAGTTTGCCGTCTAGTCGACCAACAACAGGCACTCCATCTACCATTATTTTTATTCCCTCACCGGAGATGCCATTTATGCTCACATTGCTTCGAACACAGCATCCTGACCCAGATCAATATTCAGTTCGTTTTGCAGTGCCTCGCGCAGGTTGTTTGCTCCCTTGGCACGAATGGTTTCTGCATTAATAACCTTAATCTCATAAACTGATTTCTGCACACTGCCAACGGCATATTGACCCGTGACCACCACATCTTTAATGTCCTGAGATATTGCCACCATTTTATAGGTTTTATCCACTGCAGACCATAGTGTGTCAGAGAAACTGCTATATCCCAAATAAGAAACGGTAATGATAACCGGCTCCGGAACCGGGAAGCTATAGATGCCCGATGCATCAGAGATACCCACGTTTAATTTTGAGTTAGCAGATTTCTTATTCAACGGAATGACACGAATAATGGCATCGGCAAAAGGCTTTGAGTCGCTGGCAAAAACTAATCGGATGGTAGCTGTTTGGTCCAACAGGTTTTCAGAAGCCTGTAAAGTATTACTAAACCAAAACGCAATAAAAAAAGCGAACAAATACCGGTAAACAGACATTCGACTACACGTATCCATACGGGCACAAATATATGTCAGTGTGAACCGATATTGGCGAGGGAATTGTCATAGAATTGTCATAAAAACGAGTAGTCGGTATGTAATAGGTAATCCTTTCCGGTTTTAAATCCACACTTTAGAGTTAAAAAACAGGATTCAAAGACTAACATTGCAATCTCAAAGAATTATGGCTACATCAGATAAAAAGAAAGCAATTCCATCTTGGAATCAAATTAAAGAGTCGCTGCGTATTTACAGGTTCATCCTGCCTTACAAATGGCAATTTGCAACAGGGATGCTTTGCCTGGTCATAAGCACCGGAGTGGTGAGTTTTATACCGGGTGGTTTTGGAAAATTAATCGATGCAGCATCACCGGCAAAGGAGGTTATTGTACAGGTAGCAAAAACCTTAAAATCGAATTTATCGGCAGAAGAAAAACTAAGTAATATTTCCGCAGCCGTAAATAGTTACACTTCTGAAATTTCCCCCGAAAAACTGAAAGATATTGGTGCCATTCTGGGCCTTGTATTGCTGATTCAGGCAGTGTTGTCCTTCTTTAGAATTTACCTGTTTGAATATGTGAGCCAACACGCAATGAGCGCTATTCGGAGGGAATTGTATGAACGAATCATCACGCTACCCATACAGTTTTTTGAAGAAAACAGAGTGGGAAATCTTACATCGCGCATATCGAGTGATGTTTCGCAGTTGCAGGATGCGCTTACTAACCAGTTGGCCTTTTTTGTTCGGCAACTGGTTTTGCCTATTGTATGTATCCCCTTCATACTCGCCATTTCCTGGAAACTAACCATTATTATTCTGGCCTTGTTGCCGGTTTTGGTGATAGCGGCTGTGCTTTTTGGTAGATTTATTAGGACTATATCCCGAAAAGCGCAAGATGAGTTAGCTGAGAGCAATACGATTGTGGAAGAAACTTTTCAGGCTGTGGATGTAGTAAAGGCATTTACGAATGAAGCCTATGAAACTCGCAGGTATGCTCTGATAAATCAACGTGTGGCAGCTATTGGGCTTTATGCCGCTAAGTATCGTGCGGGCTTCGTGTCCTTCATCATTTTCGCAATGTTTGGTGCCATCGTTTTCATCGTTTATGCCGGACTCAATGAAGTGGCCAAAGGGAATATATCGATGGGCGATCTCATACAGTTTTTTCTACTTACTATTTTTATTGGTAGTTCGTTGGCTGGTCTTAGCGAAAGCTATAGCGTGCTGCAAAAGACAATTGGCGCTTCCGAAAGGATTAATGAAATACTGGGAGAGAAATCAGAAACACGTACAACTGATGAGAATGTGGTAAATCATGTAACTGGTGATGTAGAATTTCTAAATGTGAGCTTTTCTTATCCATCACGCAAGGAAACTAAACTATTTACAGATCTTACATTCTCGGTAAAAGCCGGTCAGAAAATAGCATTGGTAGGGCCTAGTGGTTCCGGTAAATCAACCATCATCAAGATGCTCTCGGGTCTATATCCTATAGATGCAGGAGCTATTTTTATAGATGGTCAACCTCTGAGTCACTATAATATCACTGCATTAAGAAAAAATTTCGGGACGGTACCGCAGGATACTATTCTTTTTGGCGGCACCATTCGCGAAAACATTGCTTATGGCAAACCACTTGCCACAGAAGATGAAATTATTTCTGCGGCACGTAAGGCCAATGCATTGGATTTTATTGAGGGATTTCCTGACAAGTTCGATACTATAGTTGGAGAGCGTGGAGTAAAAATATCGGGCGGGCAAAAACAACGAATTGCTATTGCACGGGCCATTTTGCGCGACCCTAAAATTTTAATTCTCGATGAGGCTACATCAGCCTTAGATTCAGAAAGTGAAAAACTGGTGAAAGAGGCGTTGAATGAATTGATGAAAAACAGGACGACTTTCATTATTGCTCACCGCTTATCTACCATCCGGCAAGCCGATACTATTTTGGTCATCAACAAAGGAAAAATTGTAGAGCAAGGCACGCACAACGAATTGCTGACGCTGGATGATGGCCTATATAGAAACCTGCTCAAGTTGCAATATGAATTGGAATAACATCCTTATACCCATAAACAGATTTCCATGGATTTACAAAATAAAGTAGTGTGGCTCACAGGTGCCTCTTCCGGTATTGGCGAAGCGCTGGCATTAGCACTTGCTTCTGAAAAAGTGAAACTTGTAATCAGCGCCAGACGCGGGGACGAACTGATAAGGGTAGCGAAAGCAACCGGTTTATCCGAAAGCGATTACATGATTCTGCCCCTCGACCTGGAAAATCAAGCCTCGTTTGAAGCCAAGAAAAATGAAGTGCTTCAGCGTTTTGGCTGTATCGATGTGCTGGTTAACAATGGAGGAATCAGCCAACGTTCCTTGGCGTATGAAACAGAAGTATCGGTAGATAGAAAGCTAATGGAGGTCAATTACTTTGGCACTATAGCGCTCAGCAAATCTGTTTTAAAAAACTTCATGGAGCGAAAAAGCGGAATGATAGTGACCGTTACCAGCGCAGTAGGAAAGTTTGGCAGCCCGTGGCGAAGCGGCTATGCTGCCAGCAAACATGCCCTTCATGGTTTCTTCGATTCGCTGCGTGCAGAGGTATATAAGGATGGCATACAAATACTACTGGTGTGCCCGGGTTTTATTCAAACAAACGTATCGAAAAATGCGCTCACCGGAACCGGCACCGCCCTGGGTACCATGGATAATGCCACGGCCAATGGGCTTACGGCTGCTGAGTGTGCCTCACAAATAGTGAAAGCTATACAAGCCGAAAAACAGGAAGTGTTTATAGGCGGATTTAAAGAAAGCCTCGGCATCTGGATGAAGCGTATATCGCCTTGGTTTTTATCGGTTATGCTGCGCAAAATGGCCGTTAGGTAATGCTTACACGCTTGCCGCTTATCGTTTCTCTGCACCGGGCACGGGCTGCACTACCGTTAGCGGTCCTTCTTTTTTAAGCAACCAATAATCGTTCAATGGAACAAAGAACGGTCCTATTTTAAATACCTCCCAACCGAGTAGCAAATCGGTAGACCCTTCGTTCACGGCTACTATCGGGCAATAACCCAGGCCCGCCACATCGTAGAATGGATTGCCCGCCACTCCATAATCGAGATAATCGGCACCCTGCCAGCCCTTTGGAAACGACTTGCCCTTTGCAGAGCACAGGTGGTAATGCCCAAACGAAAATTCATTTCCCTGCTTGTCCTTTTTGGCAATGGTAGGAAAGTTGTAGCCCGTTTGCACCAGCTTTACATTCCAGCCTCGTATGATGCCGGTTAGCTCATCGCGGTAAAATGTTTTGCGAAAGGTTTTCCATAATATTTTATTCACCCAGGCCGGTAAACTCAAATCCACACCCAGATATTGCGTGTCGTGAAGTTCCTTATAGTTGATGGGAAATCCGTTTTTAAAAACCTCGGCCACCTGTTGGTTATTCATGGCCAGCATATCTTCAAAAGTTATCATGGTGTACTCTTTTTACTGAAATAAACCTGCATTAATTCTGCTGCAATATATTTGATACAATAACAATCTTAATCACGCAGCGCTTTTTATGAAATTAGTTTTCGAAGCTATAGTGCCGGGGTGGAAGGGCAGCGAAATGCCAAAGGAGTTTCCTTTCCATGTTCGCTTTTTGCTGCGGGCATCTATAGTGCTGGTGCATGTATTTGCCCTCAAAAAACACGGTTTAACCTTTGGAATGCTGAAGCCCGAAAACCGCATACAGATTATTGAAGAACTCTATCATCACCCGAATGCTACCATTCGCAGCCTGGTGCAATTCTGGAAACTAACCGCCCTCATGACCCAATGCAATTAAACGATTCCGCACACGATATAACAGACGATGCCGACTTTGTGATTGTGGGTTCGGGGCCTGCGGGCGCCACCTGTGCCCGATGGCTGTCGGCTGCCGGCAAAAGCGTAATTATAGTAGAAGAAGGCGCACCACCCCAACCTGTAATAGGTGAAGATGCGCTAAAGACCATGACCAGCCTCTATCGCGATGCAGGTGCTGCGGCCTCCATAGGTGCCGACCCTGTGCCGCTCCTGCAGGGTAAATGTGTGGGTGGTGGTTCTTATATCAATTGCGCCATTCAAATACGATTTCCCGAATGGGTGTGGCACGACTGGGTGAAAGCCGATAAAAAATGGGAGAAACTATTACCCTTTAAAGAGTTGATGGAGGCCAACGATGTGCTCGATAAAGAACTGCACATAGCCCCACACCACCCGAGCTATATGGCGAAAATGGCGGCACTATGCTAAAAGTGTGGGGCCACAAGGCGGAGCCCATCATGCGCAGCACCCCCGGCTGCAAAGGCTCGGGCAAGTGTATGCAGGGCTGCCCCAACCATGCCAAGCAAAGCATGGAGCTAAACTACATACCCATGTCTATTGCCAATGGAGCAAGGCTATATTCCAGTTGTGAGGTGAAAGAAGTGGTTATAAAAAACAGGCGCGCTGTGGGGGTCAAAGGCAGGTTTGCCTCCGGAGCCACTTTTACGGCACATGCCCGGCAGGCGGTTATAATGGCGGCAAGTGCCATTCAAACACCCTGGCTGTTGCTCAAAAGCGGAGTTCAACTAAAGGGCAATGGCTTTATGTGCCACCCCGGTTCGGCTATGGCGGGACTTTTTGATAAAAAGATAGTGGGCATGCCCGAAGCTTCGCAATCGGCACAGAGCACCTATTGGGGAAAGGAAAACATAAAGTTTGAAAGCCTGGGAATGCCCCGCGCTTTTCGTGCTGCCCGTGTGCCGGGGGCCGGCAAACTGCTCGAAAGCAGACTTGAAAAATTAGACCATGTGGCCATTTGGGGCGTTGCCTGCAAGGCCGAAGCCAGAGGCAAAGTAATGCGCTCACCGCTGGGCCCTTTGGTAGCCTATTCGCCCACCGACCACGATAGAAAGAATATCCTCAAAGGCTTATCGATGATGGCAGAAGCCATGCTGCAGGCAGGGGCTAAAGAAGTGTGGCCATCGGTGTATGGTGCGCCTGAAGTGATAACAAGCATGGCCGAAGCAAAACGTATTGCAGATTTAAAACCCGGCCCCGGCATAGTGCCCATGGCCGCCACGCACCTTTTTTGCGGAGTAAACGTGCGCGAAAAATTTCAGGTAGAGGGTATAGATGGATTGGTTATTGCCGACTCCTCTTTCTTTCCATCCAATATTGGCGTAAACCCCATGACCGCTATTATGACAGCCGCCCAACTGGTGGCTAAAGCGTGGATGTAGATAATAGGGGAGAAGAGAAGCAAGGTTAGGATGAACGTTTGGCGTGTTGCCGCAGTTGGCAATTTTGGAGCACTTCACTGTCAACCTGCACAAAAGTTTGATAGGAGCACTCAGCTTCAATTTTGCACGTCACCGCTAATTGCGTTACCCGCATGATTAGTGGTGTATTCAGTAACGTTTGTTTTTTAAAGGACTTCATGAATCGCTCCGCTTATTTGAGAGCCTCTCCCCGTAAGTTACAACTGGCGGGGCGGGCTACTCGATTAGCGGCTGGTTTTCTCTCGTCATTGCTTGACGAGCTTTCCGGTTTTAAGTGTACCCTTCTCGTTGCGTAACTCATAAAAGTAAATGCCGTCTGGAAGTTGCCTGTGTTTATTGTAGTAGATTTGTAAATGCCTGTTGCAGC